>NZ_DATJTA010000036.1:0-73564 GCF_035503875.1 Nocardioides sp. | reverse complement strand
AGGACCTCGAACGCATCGCCGCGACCCTCAACAAGCGACCCCGCCCTACCCTGGGGCTCAAGACCCCAGCCCAAGCGCTGGCCGAGCTCCTGTCGAACCCGACAGCAGCATGAACGTTGCTTCCACCGGTTGACCCCGCTGGTGCGGAACGTCAGGGACTATCACCAGGGCAGGTCGTCCTCGTACGACGCCGCATCGACCACGCGGGCGGCCTGGGGGCCGAGGACGACCACGTCGCCCTGGGTCAGCTGGCGGCCGCGGCGGGTCTCGACCTCGCCGTTGACCGTGACCTCGCCGGCGGCGATCACCGGCTTGGCGTCGGCGCCGGACTCGACGAGGTTGGCGAGCTTGAGGAACTGGCCGAGCCGGATCGACTCGTCGCGGATCGGGACATCGAACGGCTCGCTCACACCACTAGTGAACCAGCACCGACACGGCGTGGATCAGCACCCCGACCAGGCCGCCGACGATGGTGCCGTTGATCCGGATGAACTGCAGGTCGCGGCCGACGTGCAGCTCGATGCGCCGGGCCGCCTCCCGGCCGTCCCAGCGCTCGATGGTGTGGGTGATGACCGCGGTGAGCTCCTCGCCGTACCGCTCGACGGCGAAGACGGCCGCGTCGGCGCCGATGCCGTCGAGCCGCTCGCGCAGGGCCGGGTCCTCGACGAGCCGCTCGGCGAAGGCGAGCACCTCGCTGAGCAGCCGATGGCGCAGCGCCCCGTCGGGGTCTTTCAGCGACGAGGTGAGCACCCGGCGCAGCGCGTTCCACAGCGAGGTCGCCGACGCGAGCACCTGGGGGTGGTCGAGCAGCCGGTCCTTGAAGCGCTCCGTGCGGGCCTGGGTGTCGGGGTCCTCGAGCAGGTCCCGGGCCAGCTGGGCCAGCATCGAGTCGAAGGCCAACCGGGCCTGGTGTCGCGGGTCGTCGCGGATGTCGGCCACCCAGCGCACCAGCTCGACGTGGATCCGGCTGCTGACCCGCTCGTTGAGTCGCGGCGGCGTCCACCAGGGCGCGCGCTCGACCAGCACGTCCGAGACCGTGTCCGGGTTCGCGACCAGCCAGTCGTGCAGCTCGCGCAGCGCCAGGTCGACCAGCCCGTGGTGCAGGTCGTCGCGGAGCGTCTCGTCGAGCAGGCTGCCCAGCAGCGGCGCGATCGGCTCCTCGTGGAACCGGGGCACCAGCGCGTCGCGCACCAGGCTCTCGACGTGCTCGTCGCGGATCTTGCCGAGACCGATCGCGGCGACGTCCGAGGCCTCCTCGACGACGCGGCGCGCGTTCGCCGGGACCCGCAGCCAGCGCCCGATCCGCAGCGAGACCGTGGCGGCCGCGATCCGGTCCCGGATGATCCCCTCCTGCAGGAAGTTCTCACCGAAGAACTCCTCCAGCCCCTGCGCCAGCTGGTCCTTGCGCCGCGGGATCAGCGCGGTGTGCGGGATCGGCAGTCCGAGCGGGTGCCGGAACAGCGCCGTCACCGCGAACCAGTCGGCGATGGCGCCGACCATCGAGGCCTCGGCACCGGCGTTCACGAACCCGAGGAACCCGTCGCTGCCCAGCGTGGCGACGTACACGAGAGCGGCGAGCAGCAGCAGCGAGACCGCGACGGTGCGCATCCGGCGCAGGGCGCGGCGGCGTACCTCGTCGGCCGCCGGGTCGCCCGTGATCATCTCGATGGTCGCCATCCGGCGATTCTTGCCGAGGCACGGTGACTGCGAGAATCACCCGCATGGCACGCACGGTCATCACGTTCGGCACCTTCGACGTCTTCCACGTCGGTCACCTCCGGGTGATCGAGCGGGCGGCGGCGCTGGGCGACCGGCTGGTGGTCGGCGTGTCCGCGGACCAGCTCAACGTGAGCAAGAAGGGCCGCGAGCCGGTGTTCAGCCAGGGCGAGCGGCTCGAGATCGTCGCCGCGCTCAAGCCGGTCGACGAGGTCTTCGTCGAGGAGAGCCTCGACCTCAAGCGCGACTACATCCTGAAGTACGGCGCGGACGTCCTCGTCATGGGTGACGACTGGGCAGGCCGCTTCGACGAGTTCCGCGACGTCTGCGAGGTCGTCTACCTCCCGCGCACGCCCGCGATCTCCACCACAGCCCTGATCGAGAAGATCTCCTCGACCGGCTGACCGCACGCCGTCTCGGGGCTTTGGTTCGGCGGGTTTGGTTCGACCAGGGGCTGGGGCAGGCTGATCCAGACCGCGGTACCTCAGGGGTGCCGCCTCACAGATAAGGCACTTGCATGCGCCGTACCATCGCCGCGGCTGTCGCGGCCATGGCCACCGCCTTCACGGTCCTTCCGGCCCAGTCCGCGACCGCTGTCGACGAGCAGGTCACGCTGCCCACCGAGGACGTGCCCCAGATCGCGACGGACGAGCAGGCCACCGAGGCCCTCACCACCGTGAGCGAGCTGGTCGAGGGCACGGCCGCACCGCAGTCCGGTGCCGCGCGTCAGGCGGCCGAGGAGGCCCCCGACCTCACCCTCGCCCTGCGCGACCTCTACCTCGCGCTGCCGCGGCTAGACGCCGACCAGCGCCAGCAGGCCGAGGCGCTCCTGGCCCGGCCCACCGACGGGTCCTCCGACCCCCAGGGCAACGGGTACACCGTCCCGTCGACCAAGAGGTGCAGCGGACACTTCTGCGTCCACTACGTCACCAGCGGCGCCGACGCCGCCAAGCCGGCCTGGGTCCGGTACACCCTGAGCCAGCTGAACCGGGTCTGGAAGCACCAGATCAACCGGATGGGCTACCGCAAGCCGCTGTCCGACCGGCCCCTGCCCCGTAACGGCGGCAACGGCAAGTTCGACGTCTACCTCAAGGACCTCGGGTCGGCGGGCCTGTACGGCTACTGCGCGCCGGAGGCCACGCTGATCGGCGCGAAGTACCGGTGGCGGGCGATCTCCTACTGCGCGCTCGACAACGACTTCTCCCGCGCCCAGTTCGGCACCGCGCCCAAGCCGACCCTGAAGGCCACCGCCGCCCACGAGTTCTTCCACGCGGTGCAGTTCTCCTACGACTACGGCGAGGACCGCTGGTTCATGGAGTCCACCGCCACCTGGATGGAGGAGCAGGTCTTCGACTCGGTCAACGACAACCGGCAGTACCTCGCCGCCAGCCAGGTCCGGGCCCCCTGGATCCCGCTGGACACATTCACCACGGCCGGCTCGTTCCAGTACGGCAACTGGGCCTTCTGGGAGTACCTCAGCAACCGCTACGGCACCAAGATCGTGCGCAACGTGTGGACCGCCACCGCGCCCCGCGGCAAGCGCAACACCTACGCCATCGGAGCGCTGAAGCAGCAGCTGCGGCGCCGCGGCGGCTTCGCGAACGTCTACCGCTCCTTCGCCGCCGCCAACGCCTTCCCGGCCCGGGCCTACCCCGAGGGCCGGCGCTGGCCCTCCCCGAAGCCCGCGGCGAACCTCCGGCTGTCGAAGAGCAAGCGCACGGAGGCCGGCACCCTGACCCTCAACCACCTCTCCTCGCACCACGTCCGGCTGCGGCCGGAGAAGAGCCTGCGCGGCAAGAGCTGGAAGCTGCGGGTCAAGGTCGACGGCCCCTCCCGCAAGGCCTCGCCCGGCGTGGTCGTCACCACCCAGCTGCGCAACGGCAAGCTGGTGCGCAAGAACATCCGCCTGAACCGGAACGGCAAGGGCCAGACCAAGGTGACCTTCAGCAGCCGCAGGATCCGCAGCGTGACGGTCACCGCCGTCAACGCCTCCACCCGGTTCGCCTGCAACCGCCCGGACGCTCCCGCCGACCCGCGGTACAGCTGCCAGGGGATCCCGCGGGACGACCGTCAGGCGTTCGCCCTGCGTTTCGGCGTGGTCAAGCGCTGAGCTCCCCCACCGGGCCGTAGGTCCGCGAAACGACCGGACGCCCGGCCGGCTCACTTCCTGAGCCGGCCGGGCGTCCGTCTTGTCGAGGTGCGTGCCGAGGAGCGGGGCGCCTCAGCGGTGCTTGCCGGAGCCGTGGCCCCGCGAGCCGTGAGCGTCACCGTTCCGGCCGTCCCGGCCGTCGCGTCCGCTGCCGCGCTTGTCGTCGTGCTGCTGGCCCTGCTGACCGGGCCGGTCGCCGTACTTGCCCGGCTTTCCGGGCCTGCTGTCCGGCTTGCCCTCCGGCCTGCCGCCGGAGTCGTTCCCCGGCCCGCGGTCATCGCCGCGCCCACGACCGCCACGGGACTCGTCGGACCCACCCCGGTCGCCCCGGCTCTCGCCGCGGCTGTCTCCGCGGCCGTCTCCGCGGTCGCCGCCGTGGTGTCCCCGGCCGTCCCGGTCCCGGCCCCGGTGATCGTGGTCGCGGCCACCGCGCGGCCCGCGACCGGGACGCGTCTCGGGGGTGTCCTCGGAGGCGTCGGCACTCGGGCTGGCCGAGCCGCTCGGGGCGCTCGGGGCGCTCGGGCTCGTCTTGACCGGGCTGTTCGACTTGGTGGGGCTGCTCGACTTGCCGGACCCGTTGCCGACGCTCGGCGACGGCGACGGAGTCGCCCCCGGCGCGGGCTGGGGCGCGGACGGCGGGACCGAGGGCGTGATGGGCGTGAGCGGTACGCCGGGGGCGGGCTGGACCGGAGCGGCCGGGTCGGCCAGACCGGTGGACGAGGTCGCGCCGGACCCCGCGAGCAGGACCTGAGCGGCGTCGTCCGAGGCCGCCAGGACGGCACCCCCGACGCCGCCGAGTCCCCCGGCGCCCGGCGCCGGGGTGCCGCCCGCTGTCGGGAGGTCGGACGCGGTCGCGCCGGTGGACCCGTCGCCGCTCGGGTCGGTCGTGAGCTCCTCGGGCACGTGGGTGCCGCTCACCAGGGACTGGCCCTCGGGCTCGGCACCGACGAAGGGCAGGTCCGGGAACCCGGGGATCCGCTCGTCGAGTCCGGTGGCGTGCAGGCCGACCGCCGCGACGGTGAAGACGCCGGCGCCGAGGCAGAGGCCGAGCAGGCTGAGCCGGGCGTCGCGATTCGCGGCCTGGGCGGGTCGGAGGGGGCGGCGAGGGAAGACGGACACGAGCGAACTCCCTGGATATCTCGATGGAACCGAGCACACGGTAGCGGTCCCGGAGGACCTTCCTCGATTCCTCGGCAGCCCGTGGACGGACCTGAGGAGTTCTGTGCAGAAACTTTCGGAGAAAATGGACGCAGGGTCCGACCCTCACGGGTCGGACCCTGCGCGGGACGTCGGCAATCAGCCGGCGACGGCCGCCTTGAACGCCGAGCCGGCCTTGAAGGCCGGGGCCTTGCTTGCGGCGATCTGGATCTCCGCGCCGGTCTGCGGGTTGCGACCGGTCCGCGCGGAGCGCTCGCGCGCCTCGAACGTGCCGAAGCCCGGGATGGTCACCTTGTCGCCACCGGCGACGGCCTTGGTGATCGCCTGGAGGGTCGCCTCCAGCGCACGGTCGGCCTCGGCGGCACTCGAACCGGTCGCCTCGGCAATGGCGTCCCGAAGCTGGGCCTTGTTCATCTGAGCTCCTCTGTGCTGAGAACGATTGTCGAATTTTCGACATCGTAGGTGATCGCGCCCGCCGTCCGGCAGTCAGCGCGCCCGGTCGTCGACCGTTTCACGTCCGTCCGAGCCTACGGCCCCGGGGCCTCGCGTCAACCACGGCGCGCCCCGGCGCGCCGCCCGACCCTCGGCACCTGCCCCGGATCAGGCGCTGGTGGTGGCCAGCTTGAGCGCGAACGCCAGGAACACGGCGCCGACCAGGGAGGTGCCGCCCGCTGCCAGCGCCCGCCGCCGCCGTACGACGGCGGCGAGTCGCGCCCCGCACAGGATCAGGGCGCTGAGGTAGAGGAAGCTGGCGATCTCGACCAGCACGCCCAGGAACAGGAACGACAGGGCCGGGCGGCCGTACCCGGGGTCCACGAACTGCACGAAGAAGGCGATGAAGAACAGGATCGCCTTCGGGTTGAGCAGGCTGATGACCAGCGCACGCCGGTAGGGACGCTCGACCGACTCGCGCGTCGGCACGCCGTCGTCGAGCGCGTCCTCGATCTCGGGGACCGAGCGGCGCCGCCAGGCGGTCCAGGCCCCGCGGAGCATGCCGACGGCCAGCCAGCCGAGGTAGCCCGCGCCGAGGTACTTCACGACGCCGAAGAGCAGGTCGTTGGTCCGCAGCACCGAGGCGACCCCGGCGGCCGAGAGCACCATCAGCACGGCGTCGCCGGTGAACACGCCGCCGGCGGCCTGGTAGCCGGCCCGGATCCCCCGCCGGGCCGAGACCGAGAGCACGTAGATCGAGTTCGGTCCCGGCAGCAGGATGATGAGGACCAGGCCGACCAGGTAGGACCCGAGGTCCGTCACACCCCACACGCCGGAGATCATCCCACCCCCGCGCAGTGACTCCTTCGATCTCCACCAGGTGCCCGAAGCCGAGCCTCCTGCCCACCCACGCACGCGCAGGGTCAATTTCGCGTCGGGGCACCGTCAGGATCGCGTCAAGAGTCTCCCGCTGCCGTCCCGGGACGTCCTAACGTCGACGGCATGTCAGTCAGACCCGGCGCCCCGCTGGGGCGGACGCACCGTCGACCGGCCGGCGTGGGCGGGATCGTCCTCGTCGGCATCGCCATGCTCGTCGCAAGTGTGATGGCCATCATCATGCGGTTACTGACGTGATGGACGAGCAGCTCGGCCGCTCGATGCGAGAACGGCAGACTAGGCTCCGACCCTGGCTGGTGGGCCTGGCTGTGCTCCTCCCGCTCGCGACCGCCGCCGTTCTCTCCGGGGCACGCGAGTCCGTGGCACCTGCGACGTCCTGCCTGGTGCTCGTCACGATGGTGGTCGCCGTGGCGGCGGCCGGGGACCGTGCCGCCGGACTCCTCGCCGCCCTCTCCAGCGGGCTGTGGTTCGACTTCTTCCTCACCCGGCCCTATCTCAGCTTCACGATCGACCATCGTGAGAACGTCGAGATCACCGTGCTGCTCGTCGTCATCGGTGCCGCAGTCTCCGAGCTCGCGTTGTGGGGAAGGCGACAGCAGGAACGGGCGAGCCTTCGAGCAGGGTATCTCGATGGTGCCGTCCGGGCTGCTGGCCTGATCGCCGTCCACGACCGGTCGGTCGAGGACCTGGGGATGGAGGTCGCCGACCAGATCCGCTCCGTGCTGGGCGTGTCCGACTGCCGCTTCGTCCAGCACGGACGCCCGGATCCGCGCAACGCCGTCCTCGAGCCCGACGGCACCTTGATCCGCGACGGTCACGAGGTCGACGTCAACCGGGTCGGACTTCCGAACCTGGAGGAGACAGCCCTGCCGATCCGGGGCCGGCCGGGGATCGACGGGCACTTCGTGATCACCGCGGTCCTGCCGGTCTACCCCACGGTGGAGCAGCGCCGCGTGGCGGCTCTCCTGGCGGACCAGCTCGGCACCGTCATCGACCGACGACGCGCCAGGTGAGGGTGGTCGGGGTGGTGGCACCCAGCGCCAAACGCCACCGAGGAGTCAGAATCTCGCCATGTTCCACCTGAGGATCACCTCTCCCGCCGACCTCACCGACGAGGTGCTCGCCGTCTTTGGCGACGATCCCGCCGTCAGCCAGCTGGCCGTGATGCGCGGCGCATCCCTCGCGCCACCTGGAGATATCGTGCTCGTCGATGTCGCTCGGGAGGCCGTCAACGAGCATGTCGACCGGCTGAACGAGCTCGGTATCCCCGAGGTCGGCACGATCCACCTCACCCCGGTCGCCTCCTGGGTCTCGCGGGCCGGGTACGACGCGGCCCGCCGTACTCCTGGCTCCGGCGCCGACGCCGTGGTGTGGGCAGACGTGACCCAGCGGGCTTACGAGGAGTCGGAGCTCAACTGGACCTATCTCTCGTTCATGGTCCTGGCGACGATGCTGGCCAGCATCGCCATCGTCCTCGACTCGCAGGTGCTCGTCATCGGCGCCATGGTCCTGGGTCCCGAGTTCGTCCCCGTCGCCGCCCTCGGCCTCGCCCTCGTCCGACGCCGCCGACGGCTCTTCCAGCGGGCCGCACGCACGCTCGTGCTCGGGTTCGCTGTCTCTATCGCCATCACAACGGCGGCCGCGCTGATCGGCCGGGAACTGGGGTGGATCCTCGCCGAGGACGTGACCGGGCCACGGCCGGGAACGGACTTCATCTACTCCCCCGACAGGTGGTCGTTCATCGTCGCCCTCATCGCGGCCGCCGCGGGGGTCCTCTCCCTCACCTCCGCCAAGATCGGCGGGCTCTCAGGAGTCTTCATCTCCGTGACTACCGTTCCCGCGGCCGGAAACGTCGCCCTCGGCCTCGCCTTCGGCGCCTTCGACGAGGTGCGGGGCAGTACCGTCCAGCTGGCGCTGAACGTCAGCGGAATGATCCTCGCCGGCTGGCTGACCTTGGCCGTGCAGCACCATGTCTGGAAGCGGATGGCCCGGCACCGCAAGCGGGTCACGCAACAGCAGAGGTGACCTCGCCCGCCGACGGCTGCGGAGAGGGAACCGCCGGTCAGCGACTCACGCGCACGTCCGAGTCGTCGTACTGGACGAACGCCTTGGCGACGAGCACCGGACCGATGTGGTCCTGGACGACGGCCACGTGGGCGGGGTGCGTCTTGTACGCCTCCCAGGCCGCCTGCGACTCGAAGCGCATCTGGAAGCGCAGGCTCGCGTTGCCCTCGACGAGCCCCGCGTCCCGGACGACCTGGGCCTCGACCAGGCCGTCGACGACGCCGGGCAGCCCGAGCAGACCCGACGCGATCGCGTCGAGCCGGGCGTCGCCGGCGTCCGGGGCCAGGGTGAGGTGACCGACGTGGTTGAACATCAGAACTCCTCCATCAGCCGGCCGTAGCCGGCGATCTTGTCGTCGATCCCGTTGGCCCGGAAGGCGTGCCACATGGTGGCCAGGTTGATGGCGATGACCGGCTTGCCGAGCTCCTTCTCCAGCTCCGCCGCCACCGCGATGCACTCCAGGTTGGTGCCGCACTGGATCAGCGCGTCCACGTCCGGCCCGTCGACGGCGAGGAACGCCGCGCGCAGCGTCTCGGGGGTCTCGTCGGCGATGGAGGTCGCCGAGGCCGAGCACAGCCCGTGGATCGCGGCCACGTCGTACCCGAGCTCGGTGAAGTAGGCCACCACCTGCTCGTCGCCCACCGGCTGGTACGGCGTCACCACGCCGATCCGCTTCGCGCCGAACGCCTTCAGCGCCTCCCCCGCCGCGGTCGCGCCGGTGGTGACCTCGCGACCGGTCAGGTCGCGGACGTTCTGCTCGAACGCCGCGTTGCCCTGCACCCCGCCCCAGAACGTCTCGGCCGACATGCCCATCACGATGTACTCGGGCTCGCAGGTCATCACGACCTCCAGCGCCCCCGGCAGCGCCTCGTTGAGGCACTCGCGGAACGCGCCGAACGCATCGGCGGAGTCCAGCGCCGGCGCGCTGATCATGATCCGGCCGGTGTGCCAGGAGCAGTCCTGCGGCCGGAGGTGGTGGAACTCGCGCTCCACCGAGGTGTTGGTCGAGGGAAGCACCAGGGCGAACTTGCGCCCCTTGGTGACGGCAGCGCTCATGGCGGCTCCTTGGTAGGCACGAGGGGGAATCCACTCGGATCCAGTATAGAGAATATATTCTCTACGTCTCTGGAGTCGCGGGGATCACCGCGCGAGCACCGCCTCCCCCGTCACCGCGTCGGCGGAGCCTCCCCGGCGCCGCCTCGGGACGAGCGGCAGCAATGCGGCGGACGCGCCGAGCGAGACCACACCCCCGGCGACCAGGAAGCGCCAGTCGGCCAGCCAGGCGGCGACCAGCGGTGCGCCGGCGCGTGCCAGCGCCATGGGGACGACGATCGCCGCCATGATCGAGGCGAACTGGGCCGCGCCGAAGGTGTCGGCCAGGATCGACGGACGCGCGATGACGCTGACGCCGTTGGCCAGCCCGACCGCCGACACGCACAGGAAGGTGAGCGGGATCGAGAGGCCCACCAGCGGCAGCGCCAGCAGGCCGATCCCCTGGATCGCGAACGCGCCCGCGGCGGCCGTCGCGAGCGGCAGCCGTCTCGCGAACGTGGTCAGCGCCAGCCGCGACAGGATCTGCAGCAGGCCCACCGCCATCGGGATCGTGGAGGCCACGGCGAGCGAGTGCCCGACGTCGAGCAGGTAGCTGAACACCAGCAGCAGCACCGCCGAGGTCGCCGCGGCCTGCCCCACAAACGCGATCGCCAGCAGCCAGAACCGGCGCTGACGCAGGGCGACCCGCACCGAGACGCTCGCCCGCGCCCGCACGCGTCGTACGTGCGTGGCCCGGTCGGGGATGGACCACAGGTGCCCGGGCACCGAGGTGACCAGCATCAGCCCGGCGAGCACCAGCAGGGTGTGGCGCCAGCCGAGCTCGGACACCAGCCAGCCCAGCGGCGGGTAGACCAGGTACGTCGACAGCCCGGCGATCATCGTGACGGTGAGGATCGACCGATCCCGACGGCTCGGGTCGCTGGCGACCACCAGCACCGCGAACGCCGCCTCGTAGGTGCACATCGCCGTCCCCAGCCCCATCGCCGCGAACGCGAGGTAGAGGTGGGTCAGGGACGTGGCCTGCGACCAGAGCACGATCGACAGCACGCCGATCGCGGACCCGACAGTCATGATCCAGCGGCCGCCATGGCGGTCGAGCAGCCGGCCGACCGGGAACGCGACCGCGGCGCCGACCAGCGTCGAGATCGAGGTCGCCGCGGTCACCGCGGCACGGGAGACGTCGAGCGACTCCGAGATCGGGATCAGCGCGACGGGCAGGGCCTGCGACATCGCGATGAACCCGGTGCTCATGGTGACCGCGAAGACGGCCACCAGGCGGCGGTTGTCGGCGAACGGATCGCCGCTCATCCGCGCAGGAGCGGCAGCAGCTGCTCACCCTGGCGCTCGATCTCGCGCAGGTACGGCGTGTCCGAGAGCACGAAGTGCGTGATGCCGAGGTCCTGGTAGCGGCGCAGCGACTTGGCGACGTCCTGCGGCGAGCCGACCAGCCAGGTCGTGCCCGCTCCCCCGGCGCCGTACCGCCCGGGGGTCGTGTAGAGGTTGTCGTCGAGCACCTCGCCGCGCGAGGCCAGCTCGAAGAGCCGCTGCTGCCCCACCGCCGTACGCCGGTGCGGGTTGTACGCCGGCGAGTCCTCCTGCCGGCGGTCCGCCTGCGCCGCCATCTCGGCGACCCGCGCCTCGGCCTCGACCCAGGCCTGCTCGGTGGTGTCCCGCACGAAGGTCGTCACCCGCAGCCCGAACTGCAGCGGGGCGTGCTCGCGCCCGAGCTCCTCGGACAGCGCGCGGAGCCGCTGGATCCGCTCCCGGACGCCGTCGAGCGGCTCCCCCCAGAACAGCTGGACGTCGGCCTCGGTCGCCGCGACCCGCTCCGCGGCCTCGGAGGCACCGCCGAAGTAGAGGGTGGGGTGCCGCCGCTCGCCCTGCGCGGTGAGCCGCGGCGTGATCCGCGGGATGACCGTGGAGTCGGTCACGGAGAAGTGCTCGCCGTCGTACGTGACGTGCTCCTCGGTCCACAGCCGGCGCACGAGCTGCATGAACTCCTTCGTGCGCCCGTACCGCTGGGCCTGGTCGCCCTCGCTGTCGCCGTACGCACCGAGGTCGTCCTTGCCGGACACGACGTTGACGCGCACCCGGCCACCGGTCAGGTGGTCGAGGGTGGCGACGGAGGAGGCGAAGTTCGCGGGCCGCCAGTAGCCGGGCCGGACGGCGACGAGCGGCTCGAAGGTCCGCGTCCGGGCGGCGAGCGCGGTGGCGAGGGTGAAGGTGTCCGGCCGGCCCCAGCCGGTGCCGAGGAGGGCTCCGGTCCAACCGGTGCGCTCGAGCGCCTCCGCCTGGGCGGTCAGGGTGTCGAGGCTGTGGTGGTCGTCGGTGACCGTGTCACCGCGGTGACCGGGCTCGACGGTGTTGGGGATGTACCAGAGGAACTCGGAGCTCATCGCAGTCTTCCTGTCGGGGTTTCGGGTGGAGGGAGGTGCCGGCTCAGCCGGCCAGCGCGGCCAGGTGGGTGAGCTGCGCCCGGCGGACGTCGCTGCTCTGCCCCTGGACCTGGCAGAACAGGGCGGACCGGGCATGGAGCTGGGCGGTGTCGTCGCCGGCCAGCCCGTGGCCGCGCCGGGCGACCAGCAGGGCCCGGGTCAGCAGTGAGAGCGCCTCGCCGGAGGCGACCTTCAGCGCCAGCCGCTCCCGGAGCCGGTACGGCGCGTCGCCGGCGGGCGTGCCCGCGGTGACCTGGTCGGCCAGGGCGTAGGCGCGGCTGCGCAGGTCGGCGACCCGGGGCGCCCAGCGGTCGGCGACCGCGGCGGCGAGGGGGTCCCCGGAACCGGCGAGCTCGGCGAGGACGGTCTGCGCCAGCCCGAAGTGGTGCGGGCGGGCGTCGCTCGCGACGTCGAGGTCGTTGCGGCGCCACCGCGCCAGTGAGTCGGTGGCGATCACGTGCTCGTCGGGGACGTGGACCGCGACCAGGCGGACCCGCTCGGTGCGGCTGCCCGCGACGGCGCCGAGCGCGAGCGGGGTCGCGCGGGTGCCCGTGCCGACCGGGACCAGCGCGGTCACGACGGTGTCGCTGCCGGGATCGACGGCCGCGACGGTGAGCGCGGCGTGCAGTCCCCAGCCGCTGACCCACGACAGCACCCCGTCGAGTCGCCAGCCGCCCGGGACCCGCACGGCCGTGACGTACCGCTCGGGGTAGCGGCGGACGTCGCTGATGCCGGCACCGAGCAGGACCTCGCCGCGCAGCACCCGGTCGGCCAGCTCCGAGCGTGGCGCGCCGGCGGCGGCCAGCCGCCCGACGAGCGGCGCGTGCTGCGCCCAGACCAGCCAGGTGTTGAAGCAGGCGCCGGCCAGCACCTCGTGGAGGCGGCGGTCCTCGGGACGGGCCAGGCCCGCGCCGCCGTACGTCGCGGGGGCGGCGTGGTTGAGCAGCCCCACCTCCGCGAGGCGGCTGATCCGCTCGGCGTCGACCCCGCGACGTTCGGTCTCCAGCGCCGCGGGTCGCAGCACCTGCTCGGCGAGCTCACGCACCCGGGCGACGAACGCGTGCCGGTCGGCGGCGTCGACGGCCCGGGCGGCGGCGGACAGGTCCGGCGGGGCCGGCTCGGTGGTCAGGGTCATGCGCTGTTCCTCCTACGTCGGCCTGGATCTGCGGCGGTCCGCCCGGGGGTGACGAGGGCGACGCGCCACCATTTGAACACTTTGTCGCTCAAGTAAGCATTCTTGATACGTTTACTCTACTTAACCCGGTGCGCCTCCCGTCCACGGCCCCGAAACGTGGACACGAACAGCAAGGACGAACCCACCCCGATGAGCACGATCCGGTTCCGCAAGCTCCTGGCCGCCACGGCCGCCGCCACCGCACTCGCCACCGTCCTCGCCGGATGCGGCGGCTCCTCGTCGCCCGCGAGCAGCAGCGGCGGCGGTGACCCCGTCACGGGCGGCACCCTGACCTTCTACGACCCCGTCGAGTACTCCGCCTGGCAGATCACCAACACGCTGTGGTCGAACACCCAGGTCACCAACAACCTCGTCGACCGCCTGACCTGGCAGGACCCCGAGTCCGGCGAGATCAAGCCCTGGCTCGCCGAGTCCTGGGAGATCAGCGAGGACGAGCTGTCCTACACCTTCCACCTGCGCGAGGGCGTGACCTTCAGCAACGGCGAGCCCGTCGACGCCGCGATCGTCGCCGCCAACTACGACCAGCACGGGTTCGGCGACGAGGCCCGCGGCATCGCCCCCGACACCTTCTTCTCCGACTACGAGGGCTCGGAGGTCGTCGACCCGCAGACGGTGCGGTTCACCTTCACCCGGCCCAACGCCGGCTTCCTGCAGGTCACGTCCGTCTACCGCTCGGGCATCCTGGCGCAGTCCTACCTCGACGCCGACTGGAACGAGCAGGGCCAGCTGGAGAACGTGATCGGCTCCGGCCCCTTCGTCCTGGAGTCGGTCAGCGGCACCTCCGAGGTCGTCCTCGCCAAGCGCGACGACTACGACTGGGCGCCCGACGGCGCCCAGCACGAGGGGGCGGCGTACCTCGACCGTGTCGTCTTCAAGACCGTGCCCGAGGCCGGCACCCGCGTCGGCGCCCTCCAGTCCGGCGAGGCCCACGTCGCGCGCAACATCGCGCCGTACGACGAGGAGACGGTGACCGCCGGCGGCGGCGTCATCGAGGCCTTCCCGGTGCAGGGCCAGACCAACAAGCTGCAGATCTCGATCGGCGCCCCCGGCCCGACCCGCGACGTCGCCGTCCGACGCGCCCTGCAGGCCGCGACCGACCGTCAGAGCATCAACGAGGTCGCCCTCTCCCCCAGCTACCCCGTCCCCACCGGAACCCTCGCCGAGGGCACCCCGCTGCGCGGCGACGCCAGCGAGTACCTCACCTACGACCTCGACCGCGCCCGGGAGCTCCTCGAGGGCGCCGGCTGGGTCGAGGGCAGCGACGGCGTGCGCGAGAAGGACGGCCAGCGGCTCGCGTTCACCCTCTACGTCACGCCGTACTACCAGGTCTCGCAGGCCGTGCTCGAGCTGCTCCAGTCGCAGTGGAAGGAGGCCGGCATCGAGGTGAAGCTCACGACGCCCTCGCTGACCGAGTACCAGGCGCTGCTCGCCGACGACCCGGCCGCGGTCGTCTTCCAGCAGGGCCAGACCTCCCGTGCCGACGCCGACGTCCTGCGCGCCTCGCTCGACAGCACCGCGAACAACACGACGTACGCCGACCCCGTGGACAACAAGCTCGACCAGCTGGTCCGTGCCCAGGCCCTCGCCTTCGACCCGACCGAGCGCGCCGCGGCGGTCCAGGCGATCGACGACTACGTGTTCGACCAGGCGCTGCAAATCCCGCTGTACGACGAGACCCAGGTCTACGGCCTGGCGCCGAGCGTGCAGGGCTTCCAGACCGAGGCCGTCGCCCGCACCTGGCTCTACGACACCTGGCTCGCCGAGTAGCCGGTCCCTCCCCCTCCCTACGCCATCCGACGAAGGAGTCCCGTGCGCAGATACGTCGCCCGACGCCTCGGGCAGGCGGTCCTGGTCCTCTGGGCCGCCTACACCCTGGCCTTCCTCCTGCTCAGCGCGCTGCCCGGTGACGCGGTCAGCAACCGCATCAAGAACCCCGACGCCCAGATCTCCCCGGCCGCGCAGGAGACCCTGCTGTCCTACTACGGCCTGGACCGGCCGCTGTGGGAGC
Organism: Nocardioides sp.; assembly: GCF_035503875.1. Classification (GTDB taxonomy): domain Bacteria; phylum Actinomycetota; class Actinomycetes; order Propionibacteriales; family Nocardioidaceae; genus Nocardioides. The sequence continues at coordinate 58,457 of NZ_DATJTA010000036.1, read as the reverse complement.
AGTACCTGCACGGCCTGGGGAGCGCCGTGCGCGGCGACTTCGGCTACTCGCTGTCGACCGGCAAGCCGGTCGCCGACATGGTCGTCGAGGTCATCCCGAGCACCCTGCAGCTCACCGGGCTCGCCCTGGTCTTCGGGATCGCGTTCGCCGCGGTGGTGGCGCTCGCGATCAACTACGGCCCGTGGCGCTGGCTGCGCCAGGCGGCGGGCTCGCTGCCGGCGCTGTTCGGCTCGATCCCGACGTTCGTGGTCGGCATCCTGGCCCTGCAGTACCTCTCGTTCCGCCTGCACCTCATCCCCGCCGTCGACGACGGCACCCTGCTGGCGCTGGTGGCCCCGGCCGCCACGCTGGGGCTGGTCATCGCCGCACCGCTCGCCCAGGTCTTCGCGACCTCGATCCGCAGCACCCGCGCCCAGCCGTTCGTGCACGTGCTGCAGGCCAAGGGCGCGACCGAGGGCTACATCTTCCGCAAGGACGTGCTGCGCAACTCCTCGCTGCCGGTGCTCACCCTGCTCGGCCTCGCGGTCGGCGAGCTCGTCGCGGGCTCGGTCGTCACCGAGACGGTCTACGCCCGCGAGGGTCTCGGCCAGCTCACCGTCGGTGCCGTCAACACCCAGGACCTCCCCGTCGTCCAGGCGGTGGTGCTGCTCTGCACGGCGGCGTACGTCGCGGTGAACCTCGCGGTCGACCTGGCCTACCCGTTCATCGACCCGCGCATCCTGGTCGACGGCCGGACCCGCCGGGTCACCGCCGGCCGGCCGGCGGCGCGCACCGCGCCGTCGGCGGCCGTCCCGGCCCCGGTCGCGGCGGCGGTCGCCCCCGCCGCCGTACCGCCGCGGCGGCTGCCGGTGGAGGTGTCGATGCCATGAGCGCTCTCCTGCAGACCCCCGAGGCACCGCTCGCGGTCCCGGGACGCGAGCGCACCTCGCTGGTGCGCGCGGCGGCGCGGAACTGGGCGCTGGCGCTGTCGGTCGCCGTGGTCGGGGTCGTGCTGCTGTGGGCCGTCGTCCCCGGCCTGTTCACCGGGCACGACCCGCTGGCCGTGGACCCGCGCGCCAAGCTGCTCCCGCCCTCGGGCGAGCACTGGTTCGGCACCGACCAGCTGGGCCGCGACGTCTACTCCCGCGTGGTCCACGGCGCGCGGGCCTCGCTCATCGGCTCGGCCGTCGCGGTCGGCGTGGCCGTCCTGGTCGGCTCGCTGCTCGGGGCGCTGGCCGGCTGGTTCGGCGGGTTCGTCGACAGCGTGGTCATGCGGCTCATCGACGTCGTGCTGTCGATCCCCGGCTTCCTGCTCGCGATCACGCTGGTGGTGCTGCTCGGCTTCGGCATCTTCCAGGCCGCGATCGCGGTCGGGCTGACGTCCTCGGCGACCTTCGCCCGGCTGATCCGCTCCGAGGTGCTGCGCGCCCGCGCCAGCACGTACGTCGAGGCCGCGATCACCAGCGGCGCCTCGACGTCCGACATCCTGCGCCGGCACGTGGTCCCGAACTCGCTGGCGCCCACGCTGTCGCTGATCACCGTGCAGTTCGGCACCGCGATCATCTGGATCGCCTCGCTGAGCTTCCTCGGCCTGGGCGCCCAGCCGCCGGACCCCGAGTGGGGGCGGCTGGTCGCCGAGGGACGCAGCTACATCGCCACGCGCGGCTGGCTGACCCTGTGGCCCTGCGTCACGATCGTCGCCGTCGTGCTGTCCACCAACCACATCTCGCACCGCATCACCTCGCGGAGGCACGCATGACGATCACCGCACCACGCCCGCACCCGGAGGAGCAGCCGTCCTCGGCCGAGGCACCCGAGCCGGTGCTCGAGGTCGAGGGGCTGAGTGTCGGCTACCGGGTACGGCGCACGCTGAGCCCCGTCGTCCACGACGTCTCCTTCCGGGTGCTGCCCGGCCAGGTGCTGGCCCTCGTCGGCGAGTCCGGCTCGGGGAAGACCACGACCGGCCACGCCGTCCTCGGGCTGCTGCCCGAGAACGGCGAGGTGCTCGACGGGTCCATCCGGTTCCGCGGCCAGGACCTCACCGAGCTGTCGGCCCGGGGCTGGCGCGACCTGCGCGGCCGCGCCATCGGCCTGGTCCCGCAGGACCCGACCGTCTCGCTCGACCCGGTCCGCCGGGTCGGGGTCCAGGTGGAGGACGTGCTGCGCCTGCACACCGACCTCGACGCCGACGCCCGCCGCGCGCGGGTGCACGAGCTGTTCGAGCTCGTCGGCTTCGACGACGTCGAGCGCCGGGCGCGGCAGTACCCGCACGAGCTCTCGGGCGGGATGCGGCAGCGGGTGCTGATCGCCTCCGCGATCGCCGTCGAGCCCGACCTGGTCATCGCCGACGAGCCCACGTCGGGCCTGGACGCGACCGTGCAGAAGCAGGTCCTCGACCTCATGGACGACCTGCGTGCCCGCAGCGGGACCAGCACCATCCTGATCACCCACGACCTCGGCGTGGCCGCCGACCGCTCCGACCTGGTCGGCGTGATGCGGCAGGGCCGGCTCGTCGAGGTCGGGCCGACCGCCCAGGTGCTCGCGGACCCGCAGCACGAGTACACGCGGCAGCTGCTGGCCAGCGTGCCGGCCCGGCTCGAGCTGGTCCGCGACCGGCCCGCCGGCCGCGTGCCCCGCGAACCCGAGGTGGTCGTGCAGGTCACCGACCTCGTCAAGGAGTACGGCGAGGTCCCCGCGGTCGACGGCATCTCGCTGGAGGTCCACCGCGGCGAGACGTTCTCGATCGTCGGCGAGTCCGGCAGCGGCAAGTCCACCACCGCGCGGGTGCTCAGCGGGCTGACGGAGGCCACCTCCGGTCGGGTCCGGCTGCTCGGCACCGACATCACCTCGCTGACCCGCAAGGAGTTCCGGCCGCTGCGCCGCGACCTCCAGCTCGTCTACCAGAACCCCTACGCGTCCTTCGATCCGCGCTTCGACGTCTACGACGTGGTCGAGGAGCCGCTGCGCTCCTTCCGCAGCGGACGGCGCTCGCTGCGCCGGCGGCCCGAGGACGTCGCCGCCGTACGCCGGGCGCTGGAGGCCGCCGCGCTGCCGGCGTCGTACGCCGACCGGCATCCGCGCGAGCTCTCCGGCGGCCAGCGGCAGCGGGTCGCGCTGGCCCGCGCACTGGTGCTGGAGCCGCAGGTGCTGGTGCTCGACGAGCCGATCTCCGCGCTCGACGTCTCGGTCGCCGCGCAGATCCTCGAGCTCCTCGACTCGCTGCAGCGCGACCTCGGCCTGACCTACGTCTTCATCTCCCACGACCTGTCCGTGGTCCGGGCGATCTCCGACCGCGTCGCGGTCATGCAGCAGGGCTGGATCGTCGAGCAGGGACCCGTCGCGCGGGTCTTCGAGGACCCGCAGGACCCCTACACCGAGCGGCTGCTGGGCGCCATCGCCGGCCAGCGGCTCGCCACCCCCTCCACCCGAGCAGGAGCACGATGACCCTCACCACCGACCCTGCCGGCCCCCCGGCACCGACCGTCGCCGGGACCGGGCAGCCCGCCACCCTCGCCGAGGCCCTCCCCCGCATCCGAGCCGTGCTGGCCGAGCTGGCCGTGGGCGCCGCCGACCGCGACGTCCACCACGAGCACCCCGACGCCCTGGTCCAGGAGCTCGCCGACGCCGGCTTCGGCCGGCTCCGCGTCCCCGTCGAGCACGGCGGCTTCGACGTCGACCTGCCCACCCTGTTCGGCCTGCTGGCCGAGGCGGGGGCGGCCGACTCCAACGTCCCGCAGATCTGGCGCGGCCACTTCACCACGACCGAGATCCTGCGGCTCGAGATCGACCCGACGGTCCGCGCGACCTGGTTCGACCGGATCCGCCGGGGCGCGGTCTTCGGCAACGCCCAGTCGGAGCCCTCCGCGCAGGGCACCCAGGCGCAGTCGACGCTCACGACGCGGGTGCGCGTCGCGGACGACGGCACCCGCCTGGTCACCGGCACCAAGTTCTACTCGACCGGCGCCCGGTTCGCCGACCACATCCGGGCGGCCGTCACCGACGACGACGGGCACCGCGGGTTCGTGGTGCTCCCCGCGCGGCACCCCGGGGTCACCCACGTCGACGACTGGGACGGCCTCGGGCAGCGCCAGACGGGCAGCGGCACCACCCTGTTCGAGGACGTCCCGGTCCAGGAGCACGGCGACATCGGCCGGTTCAAGGAGTCGCTGCGCGGCCTCGACTCGTTCGTCCAGGTCGTGCACCTGGCGAACCTGGTCGGGATCGCCCGGAACCTGGTCGACGAGACCGTCGACCAGGTCCGCGCCCGGACCCGCACCAGCCTGCACGCCCAGAGCGACGAGGCCCGCCGCGACCCGGACGTGCTCGCCGTCGTCGGACGGATCGAGGCACGCCGGCTGAGCGCCGAGACGCTGCTGCGCGCGGCCGCCGAGGCCCTCGAGGCCGCGCACGCCTCCGGCGTCGAAGCCGACTACGAGCGCGCGTACGTCGTCACGTCGACGGCCCAGGTCGCCGTCATCGAGGCGGTGCTCGACGCCGCGTCCTCGGCGTACGACGCCCTCGGGTCGTCGGCCGTGCGGACGGCCGCCCACCTCGACCGGCACTGGCGCAACGCCCGGACCCTGGCCTCGCACAACCCGGTCGTCTACAAGCCCCGCGTGGTCGGCGACTTCCTGGTCAACGACGTCGCCCCGGTCTCCGGCTACTACCGCGACCGACCCTCCTTCCGATCGGAGGCGAGCCGGTGAGCGCGCAGCTGCACCTCAACGTCAACATCCTCAACGCGGGCGTCTTCGGCGGGTCCTGGCGCTTCCCGGGCACCGACCCGCTCGCCAGCTTCTCCATCGACCACTACACCTCGATCGCCCGCAAGGCGGAGGCGGCCAAGCTCGACGCGGTCTTCCTCGCCGACACCCCCGTCCTCGACCCCCAGCTGCGGCACCGCCCCGGCAACAGCTTCGAGCCGACCACCGTGCTGGCGCGGATCGCGGCGCAGACCGAGCGGATCGGGTTGATCGGGACGCTCTCCTCGTCGTACAACGACCCGGCCGAGCTCGGCCGTCGGCTCGGCGACCTCGACCTGCTCAGCGGCGGACGGTTCGGCTGGAACGTCGTCACGACCGCCGGCCCGGTCGCCGCCGCGAACTTCGGCCGGCTGGGCGAGCCCGAGCACGCACTGCGCTACCGGCGCGCGGCCGAGATGGTCGAGCAGGTCGTCGCCACCTGGGACGAGCGCGCCGACTCCCCGCAGGGCCGCCCGGTCGTCGTCCAGGCCGGCGGCTCCACCGACGGCAAGCGCCTCGCCTCGCGGGTGGGCGAGGTGATCTTCTCGGCCGAGCAGGACCTGGCCAAGGCGGTCGCCTTCCGCACCGAGCTGCGCGCCGGCGCCCGCGAGTGGGGCCGGTCCCCCGAGGAGCTCGTGGTGCTGCCCGGCGTCTCCACGGTCCTCGGCAGCACCGAGGCGGAGGCGCGGGAACGGCGGGAGGTGCTCGACGACGTGCTGCCCCAGGCGTACGCCCGCCAGCGCCTGGCCGGCCAGCTCGGCTTCTCGCTCGAGGGGCTCGACGACGACGCGTCCATCCCGGCCGAGCTGCTCCACGACCCCGACCGCGTCGGAGGCACCACCCAGACCTTCTACCGCATCGTGCGCGACATCATCGAGTGCGAGAACCCGACCCTGCGCCAGCTGCTGCGCAAGCTCGGGGGCGGCGGCGGCCACCGCATCGTGGTCGGGACTCCGGAGCAGGTCGCCGACGACCTGGAGACCTGGTTCCGCCAGGGCGCGGCCGACGGCTTCAACGTGATGCCCGACGTGCTGCCCTCCGGCTTCGACGAGTTCGTCGACCACCTGGTCCCCGAGCTGCAGCGCCGGGGCCTCTTCCGCACCGAGTACACCGGGACCACCCTCCGCGAGCACCTGGGCCTCGGTCTGCCCGGCGTGCCCAGCGGGGTGTGGGACCGCAGCCCCCTGGAGGCCGCGCGATGAGCACGCAGACCATCCCCGTCCTGGTCGAGGTCGCCGTCGGGGGCGGTGCCCTCACCGTCGCCGAGGCCGACCGGGTCGCCGAGGCCGCCCAGGAGGCGGGCGTGACCGCGCTGCGGCTGCTCGACACGCTCGGCGAGCGGTCCACCGTCGAGGCGACCCTCGCGGCGGCGTACCTCGCCGGGCGGCACGACCGCCTGGGCTTCCTGGCCGACGCGAGCACGACGCGCAACGCGCCGTACAACCTGGCCCGGAGGGTGCTCTCCGTCGACCGCGCCGCGGCGGGCCGGCTCGGCCTGCTGCTCCACCCCGGCAGCGGCGACGAGGTCAGCGACGCCACGACGCCCGACACGACGGCCACCGTGGCGGGCGAGCGCTGGTCGGAGTACGCCGGCCTCCTGGCTCGCCTGTGGGAGTCCTTCCCCCGCGAGGCGCTGCTCGGCGACGCCGAGCGCGCCCTGCTCGTCGACGACGCCCTGATCGCCGCCGTCGGGCACGAGGGCCGCTACTACCGCGTCGCCGGGCCACTCGACGGCCCGACCTCGCTGCAGGGACGGCCGGTCGTGGCCGCGGATGCCCGGGAGCTCGGCTGGGACGAGCTGGCCACCGGTGCCGACGTGGTCGTGGTCGACGCCGACCGGGCCGACGGCGCCGCCGCGCTGAGTGCCGCGCTGGAGCGCGTCGGTCGCCGGCGCAGCGACGTCGCGCTGCTCGGCCGGATCCCGGTGGCCGCGACCGAGGGCGCCGGGCGGCTGCTCGACCGGCTCGCCGGTCACGATCTCGACGGGCTGGTCCTGGTGCCGCCCGGCGGCGCCGACGGCGCGCTGGCGGTGATCCGCCACCTGGTCCCGCAGCTCTCCCCCAGCCCCGCCGAGCCGACGCTGCGGGCCGGGCTCGGCCTGACCCCGGTGGCGGCACGCCTGACGGAGGCCGTCGCATGACCGCCCTCGATCCCGGTCACGACCTCGACCGGCCGCTCGACGTACGCCCGGCCCCGACGCTGAGCGGGATCCGGGCCGGCGTACGTCCCGTCCTGACCCGGCTGGCGGCCTCGGCCGCGACTCGCGAGCAGACCCGCGACTACGCCTTCGCGGAGGTGCGCGAGCTCGCCGACCAGCGGATCGCACTCACCGGCATCGCCCGCGCCGAGGGCGGCGCGGGCGGCACGCTGCGCGACGTCACCGACCTGGTCGTCGAGATCGCGCGCGCCGACTCCAGCGTGGCCCAGGCGCTGCGGACGACGTTCCTGACCGCCCACGCGGTCGCGAGCGGAGCCCCGGTGCCGCACCGCGACCGGGTCCTGGAGAGGCTCCGCGCCGGCGACCTGTTCGCCGGGACGTCCAACGAGCGGACCGGCGGGGCCAGTGGCGCCGTCGGCACCACGGCCCGCCGGGTGCCGGGCGGCTACCTCGTGGACGGCGACAAGTACTACTCCACGGGCGGCCTGTACGCGTCCTGGTTCAGCACCGCGGCCCGCACCGAGGACGGCCGGATCATCCGGTTCAGCGTCCCGTTCGACCGCGACGGGGTCGAGCGGCTCGACGACTTCGACGCCGTAGGCCAGCGGCTCACCGCCAGCGGCACCACCCGGCTGCGGGCGGTGCACGTGCCCGAGGAGGACGTCGTCTTCACCGACGAGGTGGAGCCCGAGAACCCCTGGCGCGGGAGCTGGGCGCAGCTCTACCTGGCGGCCGTCCAGGCCGGCATCGCCGCGCGCACCCTCGACGACGCCGTCCGGGTGGTGCGCGAGACCGCCCGCCCGATCAAGCACAGCACGGCGAGCACCAGCGCCGAGGACCCGTACGTCCAGGAGACCGTCGGCCAGATCGCGACCCGCGCGCAGGCCGCGCGCGCCGTCGTCCTGCTGGCCGCCGAGGAGCTGGGCGCGGTCGCGGGACTCACCGGCCCGGCCGCGCGTACGGCGGGCGCCGCGGCGGCGGTCGCCGTCGCCCAGGCGAGCGCGGCCGCGATCGAGGCGTCCCTGGCGGCGTCCGAGCTGCTCTTCGACGTCGGTGGCGGCTCGCTCACCGACCGCCGGCTCGGCCTGGACCGGCACTGGCGCAACGCCCGGACGGCCGCGAACCACAACCCGCGCCAGTGGAAGCACGCCGTCGCGGGCGCCTACCACCTCACCGGACAGGAGCCGCCCACGACCGGTCTGTTCTGAGCATCCGCCCCCTGCTTCACCGTACGAAAGGAAACCCGTGACCATCGAGGTCAACCGCGTTCTCGGCCGCACCGGCGTCCGGCTCGGCCCCCTCACCCTCGGCACCATGAACTTCGGCCGCTTCCAGGAGGAGGACGAGAGCATCCGCATCATCGGCGCGGCGCTCGACGCCGGCATCGTGTCGATCGACACCGCCGACACCTACGCCCACGGCGGGTCCGAGGAGATCATCGGCAAGGCCGTCAAGGGCCGCCGCGACGACATCTTCCTGGCCACCAAGTTCCACGGCCCGATGAGCGACAACCCGCTGCACGGCGGCAACTCGCGGCGCTGGATCGTGCAGGAGGTCGAGAACAGCCTGCGTCGTCTCGACACCGACCGCATCGACCTCTACCAGGCGCACCGGCCCGACAGCCGGACCAGCCTGCTGGAGACCCTGCACGCCCTCAACGACCTGATCCGGCAGGGCAAGATCCTCTACTACGGCACCTCGACCTTTCCCGCGCACCAGCAGGTGGAGGCGCACTGGCTCGCCGAGAAGCACGGGCTGATCGCCCCGCACACCGAGCAGCTGCCGTACTCGCTGCTCGTGCGTGGCGCGGAGCGCGAGGTCTTCCCGGTCGTGCAGAAGTACGGCGTCGGCGTGATCAGCTACGGACCCCTCGCCGCGGGCTGGCTGTCGGGCAAGTACCGCATCGGCGTCGACCAGCCGGAGTCGAAGCGGGCCGACATGATCCCCGGCCGCTTCGACATCGACCTCGAGCGCAACCAGCGCAAGCTGGCCGCCGCCGACGCCCTGGCCCGGCTGGCCGAGGACAACGGGCTCACCCTGATCGAGCTCTCCGTGGCGTTCGCGCTGAACCACCCCGCGATCACCAGCGTCATCATCGGCCCGCGCACCCAGGAGCATCTGGAGGCCTACCTGAAGGCCGCGACCGTGGAGCTCACCGACGACGTGCTGGACCGCGTCGACGAGATCGTCGACCCCGGGACGCACTTCCTCGAGCGCGACACCGGCGCCTACACGGCCTCGCTGCAGCCGGCCGCCCTGCGGGCCTCGCGGCCCGTGCCCGCCCGCTCGCACCGCGACCACTGACCCTTCCCCGAAAGGACCCTCCCATGACCCACGGCCCCCTCGAGAAGCCGTTCCTCGCCGCCGACGAGCGCTACGAGCACATCGGCTTCCGCCCCACCGGCGCGTCCGGCCTGACGCTGCCGTCGCTGTCCTTCGGCCTCTGGCAGAAGTTCGGCCGGGACTACTCCTTCGAGACCCAGCGCGAGATCATCCTGCACGCCTTCGAGCTCGGCATCGCGCACTTCGACAACGCCGACCGCTACGGCCCGCCGATCCGCGGCGCACAGCTCACCTTCGGGCGGGTGCTGGAGAAGGACCTCGCGCCGTACCGCGACGAGCTGATCCTCTCCACGAAGGCCGGCGGCGACATCGGCCCGAGCCCCTACACGAAGGGCGGGTCGCGCAAGTCGCTGCTCACCTCGCTCGAGCACAGCCTGCGCGACCTCGGGACCGACTACGTGGACGTCTTCTACCACCACCGCCCCGACCTCGACGTACCGCTGGAGGAGACGGCGGGCGCGCTGGTGAGCGCCGTCCAGCAGGGCAAGGCGCTGTACGTCGGCATCTCGAACTACCAGCCGGACCGCGCGGAGGCGATCGCCGGGCTGCTGCGCGAGGCCGGCGTACCGCTGCTGATCCACCAGCCGCGCTACTCCATCTTCGACCGCAGCATCGAGCGCAACGGGCTGCTGGAGCTCTCGGCCGCCCAGGGCTTCGGGCTCATCGTCTACTCGCCGCTCGCCCAGGGCCTGCTGACGAACAAGTACCTCGAGTCGATCCCCGAGGGCGCCCGGGCCGCGAACTCGCGCTTCCTCTCGCAGGACTCCATCGACGACACCTACCGGCAGCGGGCCGCGGAGCTCAACAAGCTCGCGGAGTCGCGCGGGCAGTCGCTCGCCCAGCTGGCGATTCAGTGGGTGCTCCGCAAGCCCGAGGTCTCCTCGGCGCTGGTGGGCGCGAGCTCGACCTGGCAGCTCGACCACAACGTCGCGGCGCTCGACGCGGCGCCGCTGACCGACGAGGAGCTGGCCATCATCGACGAGCACGGCGTGCACGGCACCGGCCTGAACCTGTGACCCCGATGGCGTGAGCACGATGACGCGGCCCGGTCTGCGCCGTTCTGCCGGCGACGACCGGGCCGCGTCGTACGGCGGCGCCCCTCTCCCTCCTCAGGAGTCCCGATGACCTTCCACCTGGTGGCGTCGCTGCAGACGCCCGGCCACTTCCGCACCGCCTGGCGGCTCCCGCACGCCGACCCGCTCGCGACGTTCGACGTGGCGCACTTCCGGCGCCTGGCCCGAACGGCCGACGAGGTCGGCCTGGACGCGATCTTCCTCGGCGACGCCCCGGCGATCGCCGCCGACATCGGCGCGCAGCCCGCCAACGGCATCGACCCGCTGGTGCTCGTCGGCCACCTGCTCGCCGGCACCGAGCGGGTCGGCGGCCTGGTCACCTCCTCCGCGACGTACAACTCGCCGTACAACCTGGCCCGCCGGTTCCAGTCGCTCGACCTGGTCACCGGCGGCCGGGCCGCGGTCAACATCGTGACCACCTACAACCCCGCGGCGGCGGCCAACTTCGGCCTGCCGGAGCCGCTGGACAAGGCGACCCGCTACCGGCGCGCGCACGAGTTCCTGTCCGTGGTCACCCGGCTGTGGGACAGCTGGGAGCCCGGCGCGCTCGCGCCCGACAAGGCGTCCGGGCGGTACGCCGACCCCGCGCGCATCCACGGTCCCGCGCACGAGGGCGAGTTCTTCTCGGTCGCCGGTCCGCTGCCGCTGCCGCACGGCCCGCAGGGACGGCCGGTCGTCATCCAGGCCGGCGGGTCGGAGGGCGGGCTCCGGCTCGCGGGCGACTTCGCGGACGTGGTCTTCACCGTGGCGCAGACGCAGGCCAAGGCGGTCGCGTTCCGCGACGACGTCCACGCCCGGGCGGTCGCGGCCGGCCGCTCGGCGTCCCAGGTCAAGGTCTCGCTCGGCGTGATCGTGCTGGTGGCCGACTCCGAGGAGGACGCGGCTCGCCGTACCGAGGAGCTGTACGCCACGCTGCCGATCGACGACCTGGCCCGTTCGACCCTCGCCGCCCTCGGCCTCCCCGACCACTCGCTCGACGACCCGATCACGGCCGCCGAGCTCCCGGAGATCCCGGTCTCGGAGACGGGCTCGGTCGGCTTCCAGGTCAGCACCCGCGCGCTGGTCGCCGAGCACCCGATGTCGGCGCGCGAGCTGGTCCGGCACAGCGCCGGCGCCGCCGGCGGGCACCGGCTCCTCATCGGCACGGCCGCCCAGATCGCGGACGACCTCGAGGCCTGGTGGCGGGCGGGCGCCGCCGACGGCTTCACGATCATGTACGCCGACACCGCGGTCGACTTCGACCGCTTCGCGCACCGCGTCGTACCCCTCCTGGTCGAACGGGGGCTGTTCGCCCCGGCACCGGTCGGCGTGACCCTGCGCGAGCGGCTCGGCCTCGCCCACCCGCACCGGCAGCGGGCGGACGAGGCCTCCTGACCGGAGCCGGTCAGACCAGCTCGGCGTCCGGGTCCCCGCTCCAGATCGCGTGCGCGTAGGCGTCGCGGTGCGGAGCGGGTCCGGGCGCGGCCGCCGGCGGGGTGCCCTCCTGCGGTACGGCGCGGTCCTCCAGGTAGAGGTCGCGCGCGAGCGCGTCCACCAGCCGAGGCACTCCGGTCGGCAGGCCCTGGGTGTCGCCGACGGGCAGCCCGAAGCTGAGGCCGGCCGCGGCCGAGAAGACCCGGATCCGACTCGCCCACCCGGCGTCCGCAGGGTCCCTGGCGGTCAGCTCGTAGCCGTCACCGAGGTAGGGGAACCGGGCCAGCCCGGGATCGGCGAGGTCCGCCGGCGGGCTGTGGACGTCGCCCCAGAGCGCGATCCGGTCGGCGATGCCGGCGAGGTCGGTCCGCGTGCGGGGGTCGTACTGGTAGCCGGTGCCGGCGATGGCGAAGTCGAGCAGATGCTCGCCGTCGGCGGCGGTGACCCGCAGGAGGTCGCCGTCGACCGCGGCGTCGTGCCAGCCCGCGTCGAGGTGGACGCGGAACCCCGGGTGGGCGGCGGCGCGCTGCACCGACTCGAGGGTGCACGACCGGCCGGCCCGGCCCAGCAGCGCCTTGGCCCGCCAGCGGTCGGCGTCCGGCAGCCGGTGGAAGTTCTCCCGGGCGCCGAGACCGGCACCGTGGACGGCGCCCGGCCCCTGGACGATCAGGTCCGGGCGTCGTACGAAGAGATGCACCTCGCGAGCGCCCGCCTCCAGCGCCGTACCGCAGGCGTCCAGGGCGGAGGCGCCCGCGCCGAGGACGCCGACGACGCGGCCGGCCAGGGCGGCGAAGTCGATGCGGTCGCCGGTGTGCGCGACCAGCGAGGCGGGGAGCGCGCGCAGGAAGTCCGGCAGGTGAGCGCCGCCAGTGCCCTCCACCCCGTTGGCGAGAACCAGCGAGCGGGTGGTCTCGGTGACCGCGACGCCGTCGACGTCCAGCCGGACGACCAGGTGGTCCGCGGCCGGCTCCACCGACACCAGGCGGGTGCGGTGGCGCACCGGCACGGCCAGGGCCTGCTCGAGCCAGGCGACGTACTCGGCCCACACCAGGCGCGGGATGCGCCCGATCTCGTCGTACGCCGCGGGGCCGTGCGCGTCCTCGTACCAGGCGCGGAAGCTCAGCTCCGGGAAGCCGAGCTCGGGTTCGGGCCACTGCTTGGGGGTGCGCAGGTGGCGCATCCGGGCGATGGTCGTCCACACGCCGGTGCCGCCGGGCGCCGCCGCGTCGATCACGGAGGTGCGCGCGACCCCCGCCCGTCGCAGCCCGAAGCCGACGGTCAGGCCGGCCTGTCCCCCGCCGACGACCAGCACGTCGTGGTCGGTGTCGCTGGGCCGCACCCAGGAGGCGGGGTCGGGACCCAGGTAGCGCAGGAATCGGGCAGCGCGCTCGGCGCGGAGGTCGTCGGTCACATTTACTATAGTAATTCAGTCATATTGATGTTGTTCGACCGCATCCGCTCCGTGACCGAGGACCGTGACCACGACCAGCCCCGAAGCCCAGCGGTACGCCGACCCGCGCGTGGCGCTCGACGTCACGAGCGACTCGGTCGACCTGTTGCTGCGGCACCGGTCGGTACGCCGCTTCCGGCCCGACGCGGTCGCCGACGCCCAGCTGCGGACCATCGTGGCGGCCGCCCAGTCGGCTCCCACCTCGTCGAACCTCCAGCCGTGGAGCGTGGTCGCCGTCCGCGACCCCGAGCGCAAGGCCCGGCTGGCCCACCTCGCCGCCGACCAGCGGTTCGTGGCCGAGAACGGGCTCCTGCTGATCTGGGTCGCCGACCTCGGCCGCGCCCGCCGCCTCGCCTGCCGCCACGGCACGGACCTCGCCGCGGCCGACTACCTCGAGACGACGCTGATCGCCTTCATCGACACCGCCCTGGCCGCCCAGAACGCCGTCGTCGCCGCCGAGTCACTCGGCCTCGGCACGGTCTTCGTCGGCGCGATCCGCGACCACCCCAAGCAGGTCGCCGCCGAGCTCGCCCTCCCGCCCCACACCGTCGCCGCGTTCGGTCTCGCCCTCGGCGTCCCCGACCCCGACGCGCCGGCCGGCATCAAGCCCCGCCTGCCGCAGCAGGCGGTGCTCCACCACGAGCAGTACGACGCCGTCACCGCCGACGCCGAGCTGCCGGCGTACGACCGACGGCTCGCGGCGTACCGCGCGTCGTACGGCCTGAGCGGCGACTGGACCACCCGCGTCCTCGCCCGCCTCCGCGGGCCGGAGTCGATGGCCGGGCGGCACCTGCTGCGGGAGGTCCTGCAGCGGCGCGGGCTGCCCAGCCGGTGAGCGGGGCGGGCTTCCGTTGCTTCATCACGGTATGCAGACGATGTGGCACTCCCCACGGCGTACCCACCGTGGGAGGTGCCGGCTGATCTGCATACCGTGATGAGCCTGCACCCAGCGCATGCCCGGGCCACGCAGACCACCGAAATACCGAGAACCCGGATCTACTCGATGTAGATCCGGGTTCTCGATTGGTAGCGGGGGCAGGATTTGAACCTGCGACCTCTGGGTTATGAGCCCAGCGAGCTACCGAGCTGCTCCACCCCGCGTCGGTGAACAGAACATTACGTCATGCGGGGTGGCGCACCAAATCGGGGTCACTCGGCGGGGGGCGTCTCCTCCTCGTCCGGTGCCGGCTCGTCGCCGGTGGCGCGCTGCTCGTCGAGCTGCAGGGCACGGCCGACCAGGTCCTGGGCCTCCTCCACGGCGGTCTGGTAGTCACCGAGCCTGCCCTCGGCAAGGGCGGCCTCGGCCTCGGTGAACTTCCGGTCGGCGCGGGTGAGCAGCGAACGGATCTGCTCCTCGACCGTGCCCTCGGGCTCGGTCGACGGGTCGTCCTCGCCGCCACCGCCGCCGGTGGAACCTCCGCCACCGGTCCCGGTGCCGAGGTCGACGCCGAGCAGGTCGGCGGCGGCCTGGCTCAGGTTGCGCCCGAAGCCCACGTTGTCGTCGAACGCGACGGCGACGTACTGGAAGACCGGGAACCGGCCGCTGCCGGTCTCGCGGATCGTGTAGACCGGTTGGACGTACAGCAGCCGCCCACCGACCGGGATGGTCAGCAGGTTGCCGCGGACCGGCCGCGCCTCACCACCCCTGGTGAACGGCACCAGGGCGTCCTGGAGCTCGGTGTCGGCCGCGATCGAGGCGGCCACCTGGCCCGGGCCGGCGACCTGGGCGCCCTGCGAGACGTCGAGCACCTGGATCCGGCCGTAGTTCTCGCTCGTGGCGTCCGCCACGACCGACATGAAGCTGGCCAGGTTCTGCCGGTTGTACGGGACGAACGTCGACGTCATGGCGAAGTCCGTGCCCCCGTCGACGTTCCCGATCGTCAGGCGGTACGGCGGCTGCAGGCTGGTCTCGCTGTTCGGGTCGGTCGGGACCTCCCAGCGCTCGTTGTCCTGGTACCAGTCGCCCGCGTCGGTGACGTGGTAGCGCGCCAGCTGGTAGCGCTGCGCCTTGAACAGGTCCTCGGGGTAGCGCAGGTGCTCCATCAGTTCCGGCGAGATCTCCGAGCGGTCCTTGACCGTGTCGGGGAAGGCCCCCCGCCACGCCTTCAGCATGGGGTCCTCCTCGTCCCAGGCGTACAGCGTGACCGTGCCGTCGTAGGCGTCGACCGTGGCCTTGACCGCGTTGCGGATGTAGTTGATCTCGTCGGTCGGCAGGGTCTGGAAGGCCGTCTCGTCCTGGATGGACGTGTCGGTCATCTCCTCGAACGACTCCTTCTGCGACTGCGGGTAGCGGTCGGTGGTGGTGTAGCCGTCGATGATCCAGACGATCTTGCCGTCGACCACGGCGGGGACCGGGTCGGCGTCGACGGTCAGCCACGGGGCGACCTTCTCCACCATCTCGGCCGGGTCCCGGTCGTAGAGGATCCGGGAGTTCTCGTGGACGCGGTCGGAGAGGACCAGGTTCGGCTCGCCGAACTTGATGCCGTACATGACCTTGCGGAACAGGTTGCCGACGCCGATGCCGGTCTCGCCGTCGTACGTCGAGGTCGGCTCGGAGCCCTCCGCGACGCCGATCGGGACGTCGAGCTCGAGGTCCGGGGACTCGTCGGACTTCTTGCCGACGATGGAGTACTCCGGGCTGTTCTCGCCGAAGTAGATCCGCGACTCGAACTCGCCGACGACGGCCGTCAGGTCACCCCGGGTGGGGTCGGCCCACTGCGGGTCCTGCTCCTGGTTGGTGGTGATCTCCTGGTTGTCGCGACCACGCTGGTTGCCGTACGCCGCGATCACGCCGTCGCCGTGCGTGTAGACGGTGTGCAGGTTGGCCCAGTTCTGGCTGCTCTGGTTGATGCCGGCCTGGTTGAGCTCGCGCACGCCGATCACGACGTCGCGCGGCGTGCCGTCGACGTCGTACCGGTCGACGTCGAGGACGTCGGCCACGCTGTAGTAGCCGCGGATCTGCTGGGCCTGCTCGAAGGCGGCCGGGACGACGTTCGGGTCGACCAGCCGGACCGGGGTCTCGGCGATCTCGGCGGCGAGCTGCTCGCCCTGGCTCTGCTGGTCGGGCACGGCCGTGATGTCGACGTTGTCGTCGTCGATGTCGAAGGCGGCGCGGGTCGCCTCGATGTTGGCCGCGATGTACGACTCCTCCTTGTCGGCCTCGGTCGGCTTGACCTGGAACTGCTGGACCAGCGCAGGCCAGATCATGCCGAGCAGGACCGCCGAGAGCGCCAGCAGCGCGATGCCGACCGACGGCAGCATCCAGGTGCGCCGCCAGACGTTGAGGAAGAGCAGCACGGCGCAGATCACCGCGATGCCGATCATGATGTTCTTCGCCGGCAGCACCGCGTTCTCGTCGGTGTAGCCCATGCCGGTCAGCAGCCCGCCGGAGTCCGAGGTCAGGTCGAAGCGGTCGAGCCAGTAGTCGCCGCCCTTCGCGAGCACGAAGATCCCGAGCAGCACCGACAGCTGGACCTGCGCGGCTCCGCTGAGCCGGTCACCGGGCGACTGCAGGCGGATGCCGCCGTACAGGTAGTGCACGACCACGGAGGCCAGCAGCGCGACCACCGCGAGAACCATCACGAAGTCGACGAGGTAGTGCAGCCACGGGAGGTCGAAGACGTAGAACCCCACGTCGCGGTTGAAGTAGGGGTCCTTGGTGTCGAAGTCGGTGCCGTTGCGCCACAGCAGGTAGCTGCGCCACTGGCCGACGGCCGACGTGCCGGCGAAGACCCCGAGCACCACGACGGTGCCCACCAGGAGCCAGGTGCGGATGGGCGTGACCGCCTCGCGGTACCGGTCCAGCCCGGTCTGCTCCGGCGAGTTCGGGTGGAACAGCGGCCGGGTGCGGAACGCGACGTACATGCTCACGCCGACCGCGGCCGCCATCAGCACCCCGAACACCACGAACAGCACGATCCGGGTCCACAGCAGGGTGGAGAACACCTCGCCGTACCCGAGGTCGTTGAACCACAGCCGGTCGGTGTAGACCGAGGCGAAGGTGGTCAGCCCGAAGAACGCGAGGACCAGCACCACCGCGGTGATGATCAGGGCTCGGGAGCGTGCGCTGCGCGGTGGTGGCGCCGCGGCGCGCGGGTCCTGGTCGAAAAGCTCGCTCACTGGATCTCTCTCACTGGGTTACCTCGGGTCCGTCGGGGTCGTCGTGCAGGGTGTCTCCCAGCAGCGTGAGCAGGCCGGGAACGAGATCGGAGCCGCCGACGACCGACTGGGGGTCGTCGTGGGCGCGCAGGCGGAGGGCACAGTACGCCGAGCCGGCGCGGGTCACCCCGGCCACGATCCGCACCTCCTGGCGGTCGGGGTGCTCGCGGGCGAACTCCTCCGCGCGGGCCGGGTCGTCGGGGATCGCGTCGTCGGCGCCCGGGGGCAGCACGAGCCGCTCCACGACCGCGGCGCAGCCCGCCACGCCGGGCGGCCAGGTGATCGACTCCAGCACCTGCTCCAGCGGCTGGCCCGGCGTCAGCTGGTCCTGCTCGACAGGGGTCAGCGACCCCTGCGCCGAAGCGGCGTCCAGCCCCATCAGCGAGGCGAGCGCGGGCTCCCGCTCCACCAGCTGGGCGGTGTCCACCAGCGCGTAGAGCCGAGCGGGCTGGTCCCAGCCGCCCTCGGCGATGTGGGTCTCGATCTCGAGGACCGCCGCCGCGAGGGCGGGATCGACGTCGAAGTCGCTGGTGTCGGTCGGAGAGGTCATTCAGGAGGCCTCGCAGCTCGGCAGGTCGGTGTCGGGATCCTCGGCCCACGCCTCGATGGCGAGGCGTGCGTCGTGCATGGTGTCGGCGCGGACCAGACGGAGCCCGGGGTTCTCGACCCGGCTCGCGTCGTCGCAGTTGTCCGGCGGCACCAGGAACAGCTCGGCACCGGCGTCGCGGGCACCGGCGATCTTCTGCTCGATGCCCCCGATCGGCCCCACCCGGCCGTCGGCGGAGATGGTGCCGGTGCCGGCGACGTCGCCGCCGTCGGTGAGCGGGCCGGGCGTGAGGGTGTCGTAGATGGCGAGGGAGAACATCAGCCCCGCGCTGGGTCCGCCGATGGCGGGGTCGATGTTGACCGACACGTCGAACGGGAAGCGGTACGCCGGACCCAGGCTGATGCCGATCTGCCGGGTCCCGTCCACCAGCTTCGGGGTCACCTTCACCGTGATCCGCTCGCCGGCGCGGAGCACGGTGAACTCGACCGGCTCGTCGACCGCGGCCTGGACGGCCGAGGTGACCTGCTCGGCGTCGGTGATCCGCTCGCCGTCGACGGCCAGGAGCAGGTCGCGGACCTGGAGGCTGCCGTCGGCGGGCATCCCCTTCTCGACGTACGAAACGCCGAGCTCGGGCTCGACCTTCTCCCCCATCTCGGTCAGCGCGACGGCGGTCGCGGTGTCCTGCGAGGTCACCATGTCGACGGCGCCCTCGCGCTGGTCCTGCTCGCGGGTCTGGCCGTCGGGGTGCACGACGTCGTAGGGGTAGACCGCGTCGTCGTCGTTCAGCCACGTCGTGATCAGCTCGGGCAGCCGCTTCTCGCCGTCCGGGCCGGCGAGGGAGACGTAGACCGTGGTCATCCGAAGGTGCCCGCCGTCGCGGTACGTCGGGTGCCCGGTGACCGAGATGATCTCCCGGTCGCCGTCCTTGCCGAGCACGTCGACCGTCAGTCCCGGGGAGTACGTCGCGTACGGAAGGGGCACCACGAAGGCGACCGTGAGCAATGCCAGCAGCAGCGGCACGGCCACCAGGGCGGCCACGGTGCGCTGCGTCATGCGGCACAGCCTCTCATCACGACCCAATCGCCGACCCCTGCGGCTCTCGTCGGCAGCCTCGGCCGGGCGAGGTCAGGTGCTCAGGAGGCGCGCCGGGAGGGTCGTACGGCGACCCCGGTGCTGCGATCGCGCTCGGGCGCCGGAGCGGCGTACCGGCGCGGGTGCTGGTGCTGGAGCGCCCGTTCGAGCCGGCTCGCCGCGACGTCGCGGTCGACCTCGCCGCGCCCCTCGCGTCCGGCCCAGCCGACCCAGCACATGGCGACCAGCGTCACCACGGCGGGCGGCACGAGCCAGAGCAGGATCTCCATCCCTCGAGGGTAGGTGGCGAAGCCGCGTCGGCGGGTCAGGGCGCGCCGACCCACTCCTCCGTGCCGTCGCCGAAGCGCTGGTGCTTCCAGATCGGCACCTCGGCCTTCAGGGTGTCGATCAGCGCCCGGGAGGCGGCGAAGGCGTCGCCGCGGTGGGCCGCGGTCGTCGCGACGACGACCGCGAGGTCGCCGATCGCGAGCGTCCCCGTGCGGTGGACGGCGGCGACCCCCTGCACGTCGTACTCCTCGGCGACGCGGTCGCAGACCTGCACCAGCCGGTCCAGCGCGCTCGGGTGGGCGCTGTAGTCGAGGCCGGTGACGCTCTTGCCGCCGTCGTGGTCGCGGACCCGGCCGACGAAGAGCGTCAGGCCGCCGGAGGCGTCGTCGTCGAGGGCGGCCGTCACCTCCGCGAGGTCCAGGGGCGTCTCGCGCAGCTCGACCAGGCGCACGGCGGGATGGGGCACGTCGCGACGATACGTGACGGTGCCGGTTGCCGGGACGGCGTACCGTTGTCCCCATGACCAACGACCCGTCGGACCGGCCGGACGACGGCCAGAACCCGTTCAAGGGCACGCCCTTCGAGCAGTTCTTCAGCGGCGCGATGGGCAGCCTCGGCGGCCCCGGCGGGGGTGCGGGCTTCCCGGACCTCTCCCAGCTCTTCGGCCAGCTCCAGCAGATGATGCAGCCGTACGACGGCCCGCTCAACTGGAAGCTGGCGACCGACCTCGCGCGCCAGCAGGTCGCGTCCGAGCCCGACCCGACGCCCTCGCAGCGTCAGCGCGACGCCGTGGCCGACGCCGTCCGGCTCGCCGACCACTGGCTCGACGCCACCACCGACTTCCCCTCCGGCGTGCAGTTGACCGCCGTCTGGAGCCGCGCGGAGTGGGTGGAGGAGACCTTCCCGGTCTGGAAGGTGCTGGTCGAGCCGATCGCCGAGAAGTCGGTGGGCGCGATCGGCGGCGCGCTGCCGACCGATGTCGACCCGAACGCCGGCCCGCTGCTCGGCATCCTCTCCAAGGCGGTCGGCGCCATCCTGGCCACCCAGCTCGGCTCGGGGCTCGGCGCGCTCGCGGGCGAGGTGCTCAGCGTCTCCGACATCGGCCTCCCCCTGGGGCCGGCCGGCCGCGCGGCCCTGGTCCCGACCAACGTCACCGCCTTCGCCGAGGGACTCGACGTCACCGAGGACGACCTGCTCCTCTACCTCGCGCTGCGCGAGGCGGCGCACCAGCGGCTCTTCGCCCACGTCCCGTGGCTGCGCGACCACGTCCTCGGCGCCGTCACCGACTTCGCCCGCGGCATCGAGATCAACGCCGAGAGCATGCAGCAGCGGATGGACGAGCAGCTGCGCGCCATCGACCCGACCGACCCCGCCGCGATGCAGGCGCTGCTCGAGGGCGGCATGTTCGACATGCCGAAGACGCCCGAGCAGGAGGCTGCCCTCCAGCGCCTCGAGGTCGTCCTCGCCCTCGTCGAGGGCTGGGTCGACGAGGTCGTCAGCCAGGCCACCGCCGAGCGGATGCCCGCCGCGGCGAAACTGCAGGAGATCTTCCGCCGCCGACGGGCCGCCGGCGGTCCGGCCGAAGACACCTTCTCCACCCTCGTGGGTCTCGAGTTGCGCCCGCGCCGCCTGCGCGACGCATCCACGTTGTGGGGCTCGCTGCGCACCCGGCAGGGCGTCGAGGCTCGCGACGGCGTGTGGATGCACCCCGACCTGCTGCCGACGCCGGCCGACCTCGACGACCCGCTCGGCTTCCGCGAGGACGCCACCGCGCCGGAGCGCCTGAGCGAGGACGACTTCGACGCCGAGCTGAAGAAGATGCTCGACGGCGAGTGAGCACCGACCACCGCGCGCGCCTGCACACGGACGCCCTGGCCGTGCTGCTCTCCTGGGAGCCGCCCTCCGCGGTCCAGGCGGCGCTGCGCGACCGGTACGTCGCGCACCTGCGCGCCCACCCCGGCGGCCTGACCCGGGAGTGCCGACCCGTCCACCTGACCGCCTCGACGGTGGTGCTGAGCGCCGACCGGAGCCAGGTGCTGCTGACCCTGCACGCGAAGGCGCAGCGCTGGTTCCAGCTCGGCGGGCACTGCGAGCCCGGTGACGCGACCCTGGCCGGCGCCGCTCTGCGCGAGGCCACGGAGGAGTCCGGGATCGACGGGCTGCGGCTCCTCCCGGGACCCGTCCACCTGGACGAGCACGAGGTGCCGTTCTGCGGTCCGGCGGCCGACGTCCACCACCTCGACGTGCGCTTCCTCGCCGTCGCGCCCGTCGGCGTCGCGCACCACACGAGCGAGGAGTCGCTCGACGTCCGGTGGTGGCCGGTCGACGACCTCCCCGACGCCGAGCTGGCCGACCTCGTGGCGCACGCGCTGGCTCAGTCGACCTCGGAGGCGCTCCCGGCCGGCGACTCGACCTGGGCGGCGGCCGACCAGCCCAGCAGGTAGCCCTTGGCCCGCTCGGCCTGGGGGTAGCGGTCGACCCAGCTCCAGAACCGCTCGTCGTGGGCCGGCTCGAAGAGATGGGCGAGCTCGTGCACGATCACGTAGTCGAGCACCCACGACGGCATGCCCTGCAGCCGGTGGGAGAGCCGGATGGTCCGGTCCCCCGGCGTGCACGAGCCCCAGCGCGACTGCTGGTTGTCGACCCAGCGCACGGACTCGGGGACCGCGATGCCGCCGAGGTAGCGGTCGCTCAGGTCCCGGGCCCGGCCGAGCAGGTCGTCGTCGGACGGAGCGCGGCGCTGCTCGGACCTCTCCAGGCGGGCGACCATCGTCGCCACCCAGTCCCGCTCCTCCTGCCGGGTGAGGGAGGCCGGGATGAGGACCACGACCTTGTCGCCGTCGCGGTAGGCGGACACGGTCCGGCGGCGCCGCTTGGAGCGGCGCACCTCGACGTCCGGACCGGCCATGACGGGAATCTAAGCCATCTCGGCGCCGCGCGGGCGCGCATCGGTCACTTGGCCGCCCATGCCAGCAGGCGCTCCTTCGGCCAGGTGTTGACGATCCGCTCCGGGTCGATCCCCGCCTGCTCGGCCCGCTCCGCGCCGTACACGAGGAAGTCGAGCTGGCCCGGCGCGTGCGCGTCGGTGTCGATCGAGAACAGGCAGCCCAGGTCGCGGGCGAGCTCCAGCAGCTTCGTCGGCGGGTCGCGCCGCTCCGGACGGGAGTTGATCTCGACCGCCACGTCGTGCTCGGCGCAGGCCTCGAAGACGGCCCGCGCGTCGAACTCCGACGGCGGCCGCTTGCCGCGCCCGCCGGTCACCAGCCGGCCGGTGCAGTGACCGAGCACGTTGGTCCGCGGGTTGCGGATGGCCGTGAGCATCCGCTTCGTCATCGTCGCCGCGTCCGAGCGGAGCTTGGAGTGCACGCTCGCGACGCGGACGTCGAGGCGCCCCAGCAGCTCGTCGGACTGGTCGAGGGTGCCGTCCTCGTTGATGTCGACCTCGATGCCCTTGAGCAACGTGAAGCCGCTGCCGCCGTCGACCAGGTGCTCGTTGACCGCGTCGACGACGTCGAGCTGCCGGGCCAGCCGCTCCGCGCTCAGCCCGCGCGCCACCTTCAGCCGCGGCGAGTGGTCGGTGAGCACCTGGTACTCGTGGCCCAGCTCCATCGCCGTGAACGCCATCTCCTCGATCGGCGACCCGCCGTCGGACCAGTCGGAGTGCGAGTGCAGGTCGCCGCGCAACCGGGCTCGCAGCTCGTGACCGCCGGCCGTCAGCGGGCCGCCGTGCTCACGCTCGGCCTTCGCGAGCCGCTCGGGCAGCCGTCCGGCGAGGGCGTCCGCGATGACCTTCGCCGAGCTGGCCCCCACCCCCGGGAGCTCGGTCAGGGTCCCCGCCCCGGCCGCCTCGCGCAGCTCGTCCTCGGGCACCGGCAGCACCGCCGCCGCAGCGCCGCGGAACGCCTTGACCTTGTAGGTGTCCTCGCGGCCGCGCTCGAGCAGGAACGCGATCCGGCGCAGCGCGGCGAGCGGGCCGCCGTCGTACGGCTCGGTCACGGCTTCTCCTCGGTCACTGTTTCTCCTCCACAGGTGGTGGATCGACGTTCTGGCTGGTCAGGGCAGGTTACGCCGCCGACAGCCGCCCGTTTTCCACAGGCCTCTCCCGGCCAGGCGCCGGTTCCTCCACGGAACCGGCGGTTCGTCCACAACGTTCTCCACAGGTTCGTCCACAGGCCTGGACGCGCGAGCGTTGACCCGCGCGGACGACGGTCCCTAGCGTTGCGCGCAGAGGGCCTCCGGGCACCGAACGACACTCGCAAGGGGAAGGCGAGTGTCGCGAGGTGGCCGGAGGCCTCCTTCATGCGTGGGCGGCGTCGGTGCCCCCGAAGTACGCCCGGTGCACGGCCTCCCGGTCGGCGAGCAGGTCCGCGGCCGCGCCCTCCAGGACGACCCGGCCGTGGTGCAGGACCAGCCCCCGGTCGGCGATGCCCAGGGCCAGGTCGACGTGCTGCTCGACCAGCAGGACGGCGACCGACAGGTCGTCGGCCAGCGAGCGCACGATCGGCAGCAGCTCCTGGACCGCCACCGGGGAGAGCCCCATGCTGAGCTCGTCGACGAGCAGCACCCGGGGCTGGGCGAGCAGGGCCTTGGCCAGCGCCAGCATCTGCTGCTCGCCGCCGGAGAGCAGCGCGACTCGGCGGTCCACCAGCGGCGCCAGCCGCGGCAGCCGATCGAGGGCGGAGGCCCAGCCGGGGCCGCCGCGCCGGGCCGCCAGCCAGAGGTTCTCGCGGACCGTGAGTCCCGGGAAGAGGGCACGCGAGTCGGGCACCAGGACCAGCCCGGCGCGGGCGTTCCGGTCGACCCGCCGGCCGACGGGGCGGCCGAGCACCGTGACCTCGCCCGAGCGCGCGGGCAACAGGCCGACGGCCGTCTTCAGGGTGGTGGTCTTGCCCGCGCCGTTGGGGCCGAGCAGCGTGACCACCTCCCCCGCCGCCACGCTCAGGTCCAGGTCGCGCACGACCGCGGCGGCGCCGTACCCGGCACTCACCCCGCGCAGCTCGAGGACGCTCACGGCGCCACCTCCGCACCCAGGTACGCCGTCACCACGGCAGGGTCCCGCCGGATCTCGTCGGCGGTCCCGCAGGCGATCACCCGGCCGAAGTCGAGCACGTAGATGCGGTCGCAGACCCCGAGCACGAGGTTCATGTCGTGGTCGATGAGCAGCACGCCGAGCCCGCGCCCGGCCATCGCCCGCACCTCCTCGCCGAAGCCGATGCTCTCCTGGGAGTCCAGGCCCGCGGCCGGCTCGTCGAGCAGCAGGACCTGGCTCCCGCCCGCCAGTGCCCGCGCGACGCCGACCAGCTTCTGCCGGCCCAGGCTCAGCGCCGGGGGTCGCCGCGCCGCGTCGTCGGCGAGACCGAGGTCGTCCACCACGGCGTCGTGGCCCACCGTGTCCGCCCGGCGGCGCAGCACGTCGGCGAGGACGCCGCGCAGGCCGCCCCGCTGGGTCGTGACCGCCAGGTTCTCGGCCACGCTCAGGTCGTCGAAGAGGTCACCGGCCTGCCAGGTGCGGGCCAGGCCCGCCCGGCGCCGCTGGTGGGCGGCCAGCCCGTCGATCCGTACGCCGTCCAGCCACACCTCCCCCGTGGACCGGGTGAAGCCCGTGACCGCGTCGACGAACGTCGTCTTGCCGGCACCGTTGGGGCCGATCAGGCCGACCACCTCGCCTCGTCGTACGTCGAGCGAGACGTCGACGTTCGCGGCGACGCCGCCGTAGCGCACCGACAGGCCGCGGGTCTCGAAGACCGGCGCGCCCCCTCCTGCCTCAGGCCGATGCGACACGGGACCTCCTCGTCCGGACGTGGGTGACGGCTTCCCCGACGCTGCCGGTGATGCCGTGGGGGTTGAGCACGGCGGTGACGACCAGGGCGATCGCCGCGATCAGGTTGTAGGTGTCGCCGAGCCCCAGTGAGCTCTCCAGGAACGTCTCGGCGAGGCCGAGCGGGGCGAGCAGCCCGGCCAGGATGGCGCCGGGGATGCTGGTGATGCCGGCGACGTACACGGTGCAGAGCAGGGCCAGGCCGACCAGCACGTTGAACGACTCGACCGAGAGCTGCGAGCGGCTGTAGCCGATCAGGCAGCCGCCGATGCCGGCCAGGAGCGCTGCGAGCGCGAAGCCGAGCAACTTGGTCGAGGCGACGTCGATGCCCGAGGACGCGGCCGCCCGCTCGTTGGAGCGCACCGCCAGGAAGGCCCGGCCGGTCTGGCCGCTCATCAGCCGCGCGGTGACCCACATCAGCGCCCCCACCACGACGACGACCATGACGGCGAACTCGACGGTGGCCAGGTCGGTGCCGTCCCGGACGCCGAGGTCGATGCCGAGGAACGACGGGTCGGCGATCAGGTTGCCCTCGTACGGCGTGAACGAGGGGTTGCCGAACACGAAGCTCTGGATCGCCAGCGCGCCCGCGAGCGTGACGACGGCGAGGTGGGCGCCCCGGATCCGCAGCGCGGGGACGCCGACGAGGACCCCGAGGATCGTCGCGGCCAGCGCCGGCACGACCATCGAGAGCGGGAAGGGCACTCCCCACTCCGTGGTGGCGCGGGCCAGCAGGAAGCCGCCCGTGCCCGCGAAGGCCATCGCCGCCAGCGAGATCTGCCCGAGGTAGCCGGTCAGCACGACCAGGGACAGCGCGATCAGCGACATGATCACCGAGGTCACGATGCCGAAGCGCCAGGTGCCGTCGGTCAGCAGCACGGCGGCGAGGACCGCGGCCAGGGTCAGCAGCGCCGGCCGCGCCCGCATCCGCGGCGGTCGGACCGCCGCCATCCGGGTGGTGAGGAGGCCGCCGCGCTCGGGGAGGCTGCGGCCGTTGACGAACAGCGCGACCACGACCACCAGGAAGGGGACCGTGTCGCCGAAGCCGGCCTGGGCCCACACCGGCCAGAAGTCGTAGGTGCTGAGCAGCAGCAGGAGCGACTGGAACACCCCGATCAGCAGGCCGGCCGCGCAGGCGACGAGGACCGAGCGGAGCCGGGCGATCAGCGCGGCCGCGAGCCCGGGCAGCACGTAGAAGGTGTAGCTCAGCGGGTCCAGGCCGATCGTGGGCGACCCCAGGACCGCGACCAGGCCGGTCGCGGCCCCGGTCGTGAACCACACGACCGCGGCGAGCCGGTCGGGCGAGTACCCGGTGAGCATCACCGCGACCTCGTCCTGGGCGCTCGCCCGGGTGGCGGTCCCCCACCGCGTGAACCGCAGGTACGCCGCCAGCAGCAGCGCGATCGCGACCGCGAGCCCGAGCATCAGCAGGTCGGCGACCGCGACCTCCGCGCCCAGGATCGTCACCGACCCCTCGGGCAGGATCGGCCGCGCGAGGGTGGCCGTGGTCTCGAAGCGCAGCGGGACCAGGCTGGCCACCAGGAGCATCACGCCCACCGACGCGGCGACCTGGGACAGCGCCGGTGCCGAGCGGAGCGGACGCAGCACCAGCAGGTGCGTGAGCGAGGCCAGCAGCGCCGAGCAGGCGACCGCGATGACGACGGTGAGGACGACCGGCGCCGGCCCGTCGGTGAGCTGGAGCTCACCGACGGGCAGCACCAGTCGTCCCGTCGCCCCGAGCTCGGCCGCCACCCAGACCCCCCACAGGGCGATCGAGCCCTGGGCGAAGTTGAGCACCCCGGTCGCGCTGTGCACCGCGACCAGCGAGGCCGCGATCACGGCGTACACGGCGCCGACCGCGAAGCCGAGGCTCACGAACAGGACGACGTTCTCCATCGGCGTCGCTCAGACCGCGCCGGGGATCTGGCCGAGGATCTCGAGCGCCGGCTGCAGGAAGTCCCCGCCGACGGGCTCGATGGTGCCGTCCTCCTGGACCTCGAAGAGCAGCGTCTCGCTCGTGCAGTTCGGCGAGGTCTTGCTGCCGCAGGTGATCTCGGGTCCGAGGAAGCTCGGGAAGTCCTTCAGCCCCTTGAGCGTGCTGAGCACGGTCGGACCGGTCAGCTCGCCGGTCACCTCGGAGAGCGCCTGGGCGAAGGTGACGAACTGCGCGAACTCGGCGTACGCGTAGAAGCCGCCGGTCCCGCCGTCCACGCCCTCGATGGCGTCCTGGGCCGCCTTCAGGTCCGCCTTGACCTCCTCCGGCGCGTGGTCCATCGCGGCCGGCAGCCAGGTCGAGGAGTAGAGGGCACCGCCGGCGGCGTCGGCCGGTGCGGTCTCGATGTAGTCGGTGCAGGCCGCGGTGAAGATCGTGCCGTCGTACCGGATCTTGCGCAGGCTCTGGACCAGCGCGGTGCAGGCGGCCTCGTTCGGCGAGGCCATCAGGCCGCCCGCGTCGGGGTCGTCCTTCGCGATCGCCGCGGCCAGCGCGGTGAAGTTCGGGTTGGTCGGCGAGAAGTAGACGCCGCTGGCGTCCATGTCGAGCGCCTCCGCCAGCAGCGGCAGCAGGCCGTCGATGGTCTGGTGCGACGAGGGGGTGTCGACGAGCGCGAGCACCACCGAGTCCTTGCCGGTCTGCTTGAAGGCCTGCAGGGCGCCGACCAGGAAGGCCGCCTGCGGCCCGGCGAAGAAGACCCGGCCGTCGGCCTGGGCCCCGGTCACCGAGTCGAACGGGATCATGCCGACCAGCGGGATCCCGGCCGCCTTCAGGACCGGCAGCGTCGCACTGGAGGAGAGGTTGAAGCCGTCCATGACCGCGACGACGCCCTCCTCGACGAACGTGTTCGCGCAGGAGGTCGCCTTCTCCGGGGTGGTGTCGGTGTCGCAACTGACCACCTCGATGGGCCGTCCCCCGATCCCGCCGAGCTCGCCGTTGATGTAGTCGACGGCCGCCTCGGCACCGGTGTCGGCGCCGGGCTGCGGTACGGCGCCGCCGGACGGGTTCAGGAAACCGACCCGGACCGGAGGGCCGTCCAGGGCGGCGGCGGGGTCCGACCCGCCCGAGCCCGGGTCGGCCTCGCTGTCGTCGGTGCCGTCAGCCCCGCAGCTGCTCAGCACGAGGGCTGCCGCGGCCAGGGCGGCGACGGTCCTCCAGGTTGACGGTCGTGTTCGCATGGCTACCTCTCTTCGGAGTGCGCCCGAGCGCGGTGGGTGGTGCGTGCTCGCCGCTCAGAGTCGAGCGGCGAGGCGGGAGGCGTTCAGGTGGGCGATCGCCTCGATCGAGACCATCGGGTTCACGCCCGAGGCCGTGGGGAAGCACGACGCGTCGGCCAGGACCACGTGCGGGTCGTCCCAGGTGACGCCGTCGGGGTTCGCCGCGCTGGTGGCGGCGTCGCCGCCCATCCGCGCGGACCCCATCATGTGGAGCGCGGCCATCGCGCACCGTCCCGGCCCGTAGCCGGCGTCGTCGCACCGGGCGACGAAGTCCTCGATGCCGGTGCCGCCGGCCCGCTGCCAGGTGACGTCGGCCTGGTGCCCGGAGAACAGGCTCTCCGCCCCCGCCGCCTCGAGGATCCGGGCCGCCCCCGCGACGCCGGCCCGGACGCGTCGCTCGTCCCGCTCGGAGAGCGTGTAGTGCACGACGGGCTCGCCGTCGCGGCCCGTGCGCACCTCCCCCGAGTCCTGGTCGCGCGTGATCACACCGACGCTGCTCAGGCGGGAGAGCCGCAGCATCCGCTCGCGGTGCGAGGCCGCTCCGCGCCAGGACATGAACGCCACGGCGAGCGCGGGGTTGGCGGCCGCGGTCTCGTAGACCACGCCGTACCCCGTCCCGTCGAGGTCCGCGTGCTCCGCGGAGTAGCGGGTCTGCATCCCGCCCTCCCACGGCCGCACGGTCTCGTCGAACTCCGCCCACACCGCGGTCGCCGGGTGCAGGCGCAGGTGCCGGCCGATGTTGGGGTTGCGCAGGCCCGAGCGGCGCAGCAGCGCCGGCGTCTGGAGGCTGCCGCCCGCGACGACGACGGCTCGCGCCCGGACCGTGACCGTGTGACCGTTCGCGGTGCGACCCACCACGCCGGTGGCGGCGCCGCCCTCGCGCGTCACGGTGCGTACGTCGACCCCGGTACCCAGCCGGGCGCCGGCGGCCTCGGCGTCGGCGAGCCAGGTCTTGGTCACCGACTGCTTGGCCCCGATGCGGCAGCCCAGCCCGCACCGGCCGCACTCGACGTCGGTGTCGCAGCCGACGACGTTGCGGTCCAGGGCACCCACGTGCCAGCCGAGCTTCTCCAGCCCGCGCTCCATGATCGCGTCGCGCGAGGAGATCGCGCTGTGGTCGCCGTTGACGCCCAGCCGCGTCCACACCGCGTCCAGGGACCGGTCGAACTCCGCCGTCGCGAACTGGGGTACGCCGTGGGCGGCCCACTCGTCGCGGACGTGGTCGGGGGTCCGGAAGCAGGTGCTGTAGTTGACGACCGTCCCGCCGCCCAGGCACTGGGCCGAGAGCAGGGACAGCTGGCCCTCCGCGGTCGAGGACGGCCCGGGCGCGTAGAGCCGCCCCAGCCCGGCGAGCTCGCCGCCGTCGAAGTCCCGGTCGTCCAGGTAGTGCCCCTTCTCCAGCACCACGACGTGCAGGCCGGCGGCGGCGAGCACCGCGGCCGCCGTACCCCCGCCGGCGCCGGAGCCGACGACCACCACGTCGCACTCCCAGTCGACGTCGGCACCGGGCGTGACCGGCGAGAGCGGCGGCGCCGGCGCGCTCGGCAGCGTCCCGAGCGGGCCGGGGTAGCCCATCGCCTCCCACAGCGGGGAGTGGCCGGTCGGCCCGGGCGCCAGGTAGTAGCCCATCGTGGCCGCGCCCTTGAGGGCCTGGAAGAGCGCCCGCTTCTGCGGGAGTCGGGAGTCGGAGAGACCGACCAGCGCCGCCTCCCGCTCCCCCGGGCTCAGCCGGGAGAAGCGCCGCGGTCCGCGACCGAGCGCGAGGCCCGCCAGCGGCGAGTCCCAGACCGAGAGCAGCCGGGCGAGCTGCTCGAACTCCGCGGCCCGCGGGTTGTGCGCCGCGAGGGCCTCCACGACCTCGACCGAACCGAGCTCGCTCGCCGACGGGAGGCCGGCACCGTCCCCGGGCGCGAAGGTGTCGCAGATGGTCGCCAGGATCGCCCGCTGCTTGGCGCTGAGCTCCATCCGGAGGCCTCCTTCGTCGCGGCCACACCGGCGTCCGGCCGATGTGAGGTGCGGCACAGCATGCCGTCGCCGACCCGCGGCTGACAAGAGATTTGTTAGTGGCAATTCACATTTTTGTTAATCGTCCCTCACACTGGGTCGGCGGCGTCGCCTCGGCGGCCGGCCGCTGTCGGCACCGCGATCGGAGAGGTGGACGCACGTGGCGAGTCCGGAGAGTGCCGCGAGCCGACGAGCGCCCGGCGCCGCGTCGCGCCGCGGAAGCCGCAAGGAGTCGATCCTCGCCGCCGCGGCCCTGGCCTTCGCCGAGCGCGGCTACCGCCAGGTCGGCATGGAGGAGATCGCGGCCGCGGTCGGGGTCTCCGGACCCGCCCTCTACCGCCACTTCCCGAGCAAGTACGCCGTCTTCGCCCAGTGCGCGACGTCCCTGACCGGCGACCTCCTGGAGGAGTGGCCCCCCGCTCCGCTGGGCGTCGACCTCGCGCTGCCGGAGCCCGCGCTCGCGCACCTGGACGCGGTCTACACCGCCCTGGCCCGGACCACCCTGCGCACCCGGCGCTCGGGGAGCATCTACCGCTGGGAGGGCCGCTACCTCGCACCGGAGGACCGCGAGACGGTGCGGCTGATGTTCGAGGAGATCATCGCCCGGGTCGCGGCCCTCGTCCGCAGCATCCGCCCCGAGCTCTCTCCGGAGGACGTCGACGTCCTCACCGCCGGCTCGCTCAGCGTGGTCGCGAGCCTGACCGCGCACCGGACCTCGCTGCCGACCGCGCGGATCACCTCGCTGATCGTCGCGGCCGCCACCCGGGCGGCGTTCACCCGCTTGGCTGCGCCCCCGGCCGAGGAGCGGCCGAGGCCGGCGGAGTCCACCAGGGACCCGGACGACCCCGCGCGCCGCTCACGGCGGGCCGTGATGCTGGACTCCGCGGTCCACCAGTTCTCCGAGGTCGGGTTCGCCGAGGTCACCGTCGAGGCGATCGCGGCCGAGGCAGGGCTGACCCCGTCCGGCTTCTACCGCCACTACGCCAGCAAGTCCGACGTGCTGCTCGCGGCCTGCCTCCAGGCCTCGGAGCACCTGGACGCGGCCGTGGAGGCGTCGGGGTTCCGCGGCGCACCGCCGGACGTCGCCCTGGACCGGCTGGCCCGCGCGTACGTCGCCCATTCCTTCTCCCACCACGAGCAGATGTGGGTCTACTACGCGAACGTCGCCAGCCTCCCCGAGGCCGACCAGGCCCGCCTCCGAGCGCTCCAGCGCGAGCACGTCGGGCTCTGGGTGACCCTGTTGCGCGCCCGCGATCCCGGTCTCGGTCTCCCCGAGGCCCGGTTCCTGGCCATGGCCGCCATCAGCACGGTCACCGACCTCGGACGCCGGGTGCGCTGGCGCGACGACGCCGGCACCCGGGGCCGGGTGCAGGCCCTGATCACCCAGGTGCTGGCGTCGTCGTGAACGGTCGGACGATCAGGAGCCGGTGAAGACCGGGAGGCGCTTCTCCCGAGCCGCCCGGATGCCCTCCTGGAGGTCGGCGGTCGCCAGCGTGATCGGCTGGGCCATCGCCTCCCACTGCAGGCCGCTCTCCAGGTCGCGGTGGCCGCCGTCGGCCAGTGCGAGCTTGGTGAGCCGGGTGGCGATGGGGGCGTTCGCCGCGATCTGGGTGGCGGTGTCGAGCACGTCGTCGAGGAAGGTGTCCGGCTCGTGCACCTGCGACACCAGGCCGAGCCGGAGCGCCTCGTCGGCGTCGACGAGGCGACCGGTGAGCAGCAGGTCCCGGGCGTGCGCCTCGCCCACCGCCTCGGGCAGCAGGTGGGTCGCGGCCATCCCGGGGTGCATGCCGAGCTTGACGAACGGGGCGCCCAGCCGGGCACCGCGGGCGGCGTACCGCAGGTCGCAGGCCAGCGCGATGCACAGCCCCGCGCCGATCGCGGCGCCGTTGACGGCGGCGATCGTCGGCACCTCGAGCCGGCGTACGGACAGCCAGGAGCGGTAGAAGGTCAGCATCCGGGTCCGCAGGTGGTCGACGGACGCGTCCGGCTCACTAGCGATCCAGCTGGTGTCCCCACCGGAGCAGAACGCCGAGCCGGCGCCGGTCACGACCAGCGCGCGCAGCGAGCGGTCGGCGGCGAGCTCGTCGACGGCGGCGACCCAGGAGGAGGTCATCTCCGCCGACATCGCGTTGCGCTGGTCGGGGTTGTCGAGGGTGATGAGGGCGACGCCTGCTGCGGGGCGCTCGAGACGCAGGTGGGGGAGGTCGGTCATGTCCGGACCCTAGACCGCCCACCGGATCCGGCCCCTCGAGACCCCGCCGGAGGCGGCGGTGCGCCTGCTGCGCCGCGGCTCGGGCGTGTCGTAGGGTCGGATCGGCCCGACGGCATCCGCCGCGGGGCTTCCGGCGGGCTTCCCCACCCACCCCGCCGCGACGACCCACGTGAGACAGAAGCAAGGAGGCCGTCATGGCGGAGACCTGGAGCGGCGAGTTCTACTGCGTGAAGTGCAAGGAGAAGCGCGAGGCCGAGGGCGAGGTCAAGGTCAACGACAAGGGCACCCGCATGGCCAAGGCCGTGTGCCCCGTCTGCGGCACCAACCTGAACCGGATCCTCGGCAAGGCCTGATCCGCACCCCCTGATCTGCGTACGGCGGCGTCCCCCACGGGGACGCCGCCGTCGGCATTCCCGGCACCGCTCCCCGGCGCCTGTGGACGACTTCCGCAGCCGCTGCCCGCCGCGTGTGAGGCTGACGCCATGCTTCCCGCCCGGCCCGTCCTCCGCGCCGGACTCCCCGTGCTGCGACGCGACGAGCAGCATCTGCAGGTCGGTCTCGACCACCCCGGGTACGCCGTGCTCCCCGACCATCCCGACGTCCGGGACGTGCTCGCCCGACTGCGCGCGGGTCGGCCGCCGCTCCCCCGGACCCGGGTCGGCGTCGAGGCGCTCGACCGGCTGGCCCGAGCCGGTCTCCTCGACGACCTCGACGAGCTCGAGCGCCGGCAGGCCGCTCGTCTCGCGACGGCGGTGGGTCTGGACGCTCCCGCCGACCTGGGCCGCCCCGCCGCCGAGCGGCTGCGCGCCGCCGGCCTCGCCGTCGCGACCGACCCGGACCGGGCCGAGGTCCTCCTGGTCCTGAGCGACGGACCGGTCCCCCGCGCCCACCTGGACCCGTACACCCGCGAGGGCACCCCTCACCTCCTGGTCTGCACCGAGCCCGGAGGGATGGTCCTGGGGCCGTTCGTCGAACCCGGCCGGACCGCCTGCGTGCGGTGCGTGGACGCCCACCTCGGCGTGGTCGATCCACGGCGTGCGCTCCTGCTGGAGCAGGCCACGACCCGGGTGCCGCGCGAGCCTGCGTTGCACGCGGTCGCCCTGGCCTGGGCGGTCGCCGATCTGGTCTCGTGGGCCGAGGGCCGGGTGCCGTCGACCTGGTCGGCGACGGTCCGGCTCGACGCGGACCTCGGCGTACGACGCACTCGGTGGGAGCGACACCCGGGCTGCGGCTGCGCCTGGGACCAGGCACTGGTCGGCTAGGGCGTGTCCTAGGTCTTCACCACCACTCGCTGTCGAGCTTGCCCTCCATCGACCGGAGGTGCTCGCGCGAGCAGGTCGGGCAGAAGGTCCGGGCGCGGCCGCGCTCGACCGCGGTCGTCCCGGTCAGGGCCGTCGCCGGGTCGTCGTCCTCGCTCTCCCGGCGCCCGCAGAAGTCACAGGTGCGCACCTGCCCACGATAGGCGGCCCGGAACGCCAGGAGCCGGGCACGACCTCGGTGGTCGTGCCCGGCTCCTGCATCAGACACCCGCGATCAGGGTGCGTTCGGGTCGGCCCGTCACAGTGCCCGGGCCAGGGCGAGCCGCGCCTGCTGCGCGGCCCGCTCGGCCTTGCGGGAGAGACGAGCGGCACGGGCCACGTGGTGGCCGCGTCGAAGTTGGCGCGCCTCTCCCAGGCGCGCGGACATTTGTGCGCGGGCCAGATCTTCGTTCATGAGATTCATCTCGGTGCTCCGGTTCAGGTAGGTGTTCATGGCGATGTGGTTCCTTGGTCGATCAGGCGCTCAGAGCGCGCGGGCGAGGGCGGTGCGAGCCTGCGACGCGGCGAGCTCCGCGCGGCGGGTCATGCGGTGCGCGCGGGCCAGGTGGTAGCCGCGACGCAGCTGCTGCGCCTCTCCCAGGCGCGCGGACATCTGCGCGCGGGCCAGGTCGTCGGTCATGAGTTTCATCTCGGTGGTCCTTCTCGGTGGTACGTCGGATGGAGGTGGTGCTGGTGCCGCTCAGGCGGCGGTCTCGTTCTTGCGCGGACGCCCGCGGGGCCGCTTGCGCGGGATCACCGCACCCTGGAGGAAGAGCTGGCCGCCCCAGACGCCCCACGGCTCGCGCCGCTGGAGCGCGCCGTCGAGGCACCGGGACCGGACCGGACACTCCTGGCAGAGGGCCTTGGCGAACTCCACGTCGGCCGGCGACTCGGCGAACCACAGCTCGGGGTTCTTCACCCGGCACGGCAGCAGCTCGTCGTCGACCCGCTCCGCCTCGTCGTGCAGCTGGCCCAGGCTGGCTGCATCGGTGCGGTCGAGAACACTGATGGTCATGTTTCACCTCCTTCGAATCTGATCGCTGTGTGTCTGATGTGCGGACAACAGAAAGGCCGCGGATCCCGGTGTGGGATCCGCGGCCTGGAGGCGACGACGCAGTGTTTCTCAACTGGTCGGTGGACTCCAGGCAGTGGTCCCCGGGGCGTAGGTCGGGACGAAACCCCGACCGCCCTTGATCTCCGTGATCTGGGCGGAGCGGTCGCGCTCCACGACGGTCGTGCCGGCACCGGCGAACAGGCCGAGATCGACGCCCCAACGGGTCGCTGCGAAGGCGTGACCGCACGCGGGCACGGCGAAGCGCGACGGGGTCTGAACCGTCGTCATGAGCTTGGTGCTGTTCATTGAGGCCACCTCCTTCGGTGCGTGTGGTGCGCCGGTCGTGCCAGGACCGTGATGCGCGGAACTTGTTGGTGACGGAAAGTTACCGCGGGCAGTTGGTAAGGAGCAAACGATTTTATGACTATTTCGTGGGTTTCTTTTTCAACTTCTCCCAGCGCCTTCGCCGACGACCGGTCCGGGCGTCGGACCACGACGACTTTCCCGCTCTGTTGAGCGGGAAGCAGCACCTCAGCCGACCAGCTCGAGGACGTCCTCGCCGTACCGCTCGACCTTCGACCGGCCTATACCACTGATCTTCAGCAGCGCCTGGGGCGAACGGGGCTTGTGCTCGGCGATCAGCTGCAGGGTGGCGTCGGTGAAGATCACGAACGACGGCACGCTCTCGTCGGCGGCGCGCGCCTTGCGCCACTCCCGCAGGCGCTCGAACAGCTCCTCGTCGTACGACGCCGGGCAATCGTTGCAGCGACCGCGCTTCTTCTCGGCCCCGGTGTCGAGGGGCCGGCCGCACTCGCGGCAGCCGGCGACCTTGCGGCTGCGCGCGGGGGTCCGCTCCACCCGGGCGTCGTCGGGCAGCAGCGGATCGAGGAACCGCGACGGCTTGCGCCCGGCCCGGCCGCCCGGGTTGCGGGCCAGCGCCCACGACAGCGACAGCTCGAGGCGGGCGCGGGTCATGCCGACGTAGAGCAGCCGGCGCTCCTCCTCGACCGCGGCCGGGGTGTCGGCGTACGTGATGGGCAGCGTGCCGTCCTGGAGGCCGCAGAGGAAGACCGAGTCCCACTCCAGGCCCTTGGCGGCGTGGAAGGTCGCCAGGGTGACGCCGTCGGCCACCGGAGCGTGCTGCTCCGCGGCGCGGCGGTCGAGATCGTCGACGAACCCGCCGAGGTCTCCCCCGCCGGCCGCGAACTCCGTCGCCTGGTCGACCAGCGCCTGCCAGGACTCCCAGCGGTCCCGGGTCTGGCCCCGGGTGGTGGGCGCCTCGGAGGTCCAGCCCATCCCGGCCAGGGTGCCGTGCACGTGCTCGAGGAGCTCGTCGCCGGTGGCGGCGCCCCCGCCCGAGCGCGCCGTACCCCGGATCCGGGTCACCGCCTCCCGCACCTCGGGCCGGTCGAAGAAGCGGGCGGCGCCGCGGACGACGTACGGGAGGCCGCGGGCGGCGAGCGCCTCCTCGAAGGACTCGGACTGGGCGTTGATGCGGAACAGCACCGCGACCTCGCCGAGGGCGCGGCCCCGGTCGCGCAGCGCCTTGATCCTGGCGGCGACGGCCTCGGCCTCGGCCACCTCGTCGGGGTACGGCGTGTAGGCGACCGTCGGCCCGGAGGGGCGCTGCGCCTGGAGCTTCACGCCCTGGCTCGGCGAGCCCGCGAGCAGCGCGTTCGCGGCGCCGACGACCTCGGGCGAGGAGCGGTAGTTGCGCACCAGCTCGACGGAGGTGGTGCCGGGGAACTTCTTCGGGAAGTCGCGGAGGTAGTCGGCGTTGGCGCCGGCGAACGAGTAGATGGTCTGGGCCGGGTCGCCGACCACGCAGAGCTCGTCGCGACCGCCGAGCCACAGGTCGAGCAGGGCCGACTGCAGCGGCGAGACGTCCTGGAACTCGTCGACGACGAACCACTTGTACTGCCGGCGGACCTGGGCCGCGACCCGCTCGTCGTCGGCGAGCAGTCCGGCGGTGAGCAGCAGGACGTCCTCCATGTCCATCCGGCCCTGGTTGCGCTTGACCTCCTCGTAGCTGCCGAAGACCCGGCCGACGGTCTCCGCGTCGTGGCCGGTCACCGAGCGGCCGCGGGCGGTCGCCACCCGGGCGTAGTCGTCGGGGTGGACGTTGCTGACCTTGGCCCACTCGACCTCGGACGCCAGGTCGCGCAGCAGCGCCTGGTCGGAGGAGAGACGCTGACGGCGGGCCGCCGAGGCGAGCAGCCCGATCTTGGACTCGATCAGCTGCGGCAGCTCGGTCCCGTGGACGTTGGGCCAGAAGTAGCGCAGCTGGCGCAGCGCGGCGGAGTGGAAGGTGCGCGCCTGGACGCCGCCCGCGCCGAGCTGGCGCAGCCGGCCCCGCATCTCCCCGGCCGCCCGCGTCGTGAACGTGACCGCCAGGACCTCGGTCGGCGCGTAGACGCCGGAGGCGACCCCGTGGGCGATGCGGTGGGTGATCGCCCGCGTCTTGCCCGTGCCGGCCCCCGCCAGCACCCGTACCGGACCGCGCAGCGCCTCCGCGACCCGGCGCTGCTCGGGATCGAGGGCGGCCAGCAGGTCGTCGGGCGCGGGGGGCATCGAAGGAACATCTCCTGGGGACCGGTGGTTGGATCGGGTAGAGCCCAGACCCTAGACGCCGGAGGCGACAGTTCAGATGTCGAGCACGTTCACGATGTACAGCACCCCGTGGTGCGGCTACTGCCACCGGTTGAAGAGCCAGCTGGACCGCGAGGGCATCACCTTCGACATCGTCGACATCGAGCAGGTCCCCGAGGCGGCGAAGATCGTCGAGGAGGCCAACAACGGCAACCAGACGGTGCCCACGCTGGTCTACTCCGACGGCACCGCGCAGACGAACCCGTCGCTGGCGCAGGTCAAGGAGAAACTGGCCGCGCTGGCCTCCTGATCACCACTGCCCGGGGAGCGGCCCGCCGTACCAGTGCTCGATCAGCGAGCGGCTGATCGAGACGCCCTGCGGCAGGCGCACCCGCCCCGCCTCCGCCTCGGCGCGGAGCTCGGCGCGGGTGAACCAGCGCGCCTCCTCGATCTCGTCGCGGTCGACCTCGATGTCGGTCGAGACCGCCCGGCCGACGAAGCCCAGCATCAGGCTGGCCGGGAGCGGCCAGGGCTGGTTGCCGAAGTACTCGACGTCGCCGACGAGGACGCCGGTCTCCTCGGCGACCTCGCGGCGTACGGCGTCCTCGAGCGTCTCGCCCGGCTCGCAGAACCCGGCCAGCGTCGAGAACCGGCCCGCGGGCCAGACCGCCTGACGGCCCAGCAGGCACCGCTCGTCGTCGGCCCCCGGCTCGCCCGCAGCGACGATCATGATGACGGCGGGGTCGGTGCGGGGGAACTGCGACCGGCCGCACTGCGTGCACACGAGCTCGTGGCCCGCGGCCCGCGGCTCCAGGGCACCACCGCAGCGTGGGCAGAACCGGGTGACGAACAGCCACTCCGCCAACCCGAGTGCGTGCAGCAGCAGCGGGCCACCCTCGAGCGATCCGTCGGACAGCGGCATGAGCAAGTCGCGCAGACCCGCCCACTCGCCGCCCTCCCGCGCGAGCTCGACGCCCGCGACGACGGCGAACCACGCCGTCCCGTCCCGCTCCCCCAGCAGCACCCGGAGGCCCTCCGGCGCCGCCGCGGGCGAGACCCAGTCGAGCGCGCCGTCACGCGGCTGGACGCGGGTGCCGGCGACCACGAGCACCCGGGTCGTCGGGTCGGCCCAGCGGTCCGCGAGCCACCCCTCGTCCTTGCGTCGTACGGCGGCGCGGTCGTGCGGGTTCTCGACGATCCTCAGGTGCGGCTGGGTCACGTTCGCAGGCTAGACGCGATGCCCGCTCAGCCGAGGACCGGCGAGGATTTTTGACATCGATTCTCATTTACGTTGAGACTCGTTCTCATGTTCAGACTTCGACGCACCCTCCCCCTCCTCCCTCTCGCCGCCCTCGCCCTCACCGCGTGCGGCACCGAGAACGACCCCGCTCCCGACGCCGCACCGGCCTCCTCCCCCAGCTCCGCTGCCCCCTCGGCCAGCTCCGCCACCGAGTCGGCCGGCGCCGAGCCCCGCGTCGCCGTGACGTACGACGGCGGCGTCCTCGTGCTCCGCGCCGAGGACGGCGAGGTCCTCCTCGACCAGCCGCTGGAGGGCTACGCGCGGCTGAGCCCCGCCGGGGACGAGCGGCACGCGATGGTCGCGGCCGCGGGAACGTTCACCGCCCTCGACCTCGGCGCCTGGACCGACGAGCACGGCGACCACGGGCACTCCTTCACCGCCGACCCCCGGCTCACCGACTTCACCGTGCCCGCCGAGGAGCCCGGGCACGTGGTGCCCCACGCCGGACGGACGACGCTGTTCGACGACGGCACCGGCACCGTGACCGCGTTCGACCCGCACGACCTGGAGGATCTCGAGGACGACGCGCCCGCGCTCGACACCTGGCAGCTGCCCGAGGCCCACCACGGCGTGGCCGTCCAGGACGGCCACGGCAACCTCGTGCACACCGTCGGCGACCACGACTCCCGTTCCGGCGTCCGGGTCGCCACGGCCGCCGGCGCCGAGCTCGCGGCGAGCGACGACTGCCCCGGCGTCCATGGGGAGGCCTTCGCGGGCGACGTGGCCGTCTTCGGCTGCGAGGACGGCGTGCTGGTCGTCGACGGCCGCGAGATCCGCAAGGTCACGAGTCCCGACCCGTACGGCCGGATCGGCAACCAGGCCGGCCACGAGAGCTCGCCGTACGTCCTCGGGGACTACAAGACCGATCCCGACGCGGAGCTCGAGCGGCCGACCCGGGTGTCGCTGATCGACACCCGCGACGCGACGGTCCGACTGGTGGACCTGCCGGCGAGTTACACCTTCCGCTCGCTGGGCCGGATGCCCGACGGCGACGGCCTCGTGCTCGGGACCGACGGCGCGCTCCACGTCCTGGACGCGCGGCGGGGCCGCCTCGTGCGCTCCACCCAGGTGATTGCCGCCTGGCAGGAGCCGACCGAGTGGCAGGAGCCCCGTCCCACCCTGCAGGTCGCGGGCGACACGGC
The DNA here is from genome assembly GCF_035503875.1 of Nocardioides sp. Taxonomy (GTDB): domain Bacteria; phylum Actinomycetota; class Actinomycetes; order Propionibacteriales; family Nocardioidaceae; genus Nocardioides. Next base: position 18,608 of record NZ_DATJTA010000036.1, on the reverse strand, counting down.
GTACGTCACCGAGCCCGCGACGCGCGAGCTGCACGTCGTCGACCTCGCCACGATGGAGACGACGGCGACGCACCGGCTCGACGTCGTCCCCGACGAGCTCGTCGCGGTGACGGGGTGACTCTTCCCCGCGATCCCTAGGCTGGCGCCATGAGCACGCACGTCGGCGCCGGCCCCGGTGAGATCGCGCCCCTCGTCCTGATGCCCGGCGACCCGCTGCGGGCGCGGTGGATCGCCGAGACCTTCCTCGACGACGCGCGGTGCTACACCGAGGTGCGCGGCATGTACGGCTACACCGGCACCTGGCGCGGACATCGGGTGTCGGTGCAGGGCTCGGGCATGGGTCAGCCGTCGCTGGCCATCTACGCCCACGAGCTGTTCAGCGAGTACGACGTGCAGCGGATCATCCGGGTCGGATCGTGCGGCGCGATGACCGAGAGCGTCGCCGTACGCGACATCGTGATCGCCTCGGGCGCCTGCACCGACTCGTCGATGAACCGGATCCGGTTCGAGGGACTCGACTACGCCCCGGTCGCCGACTTCGGCCTGCTGCGGGCGGCGTACGACGCGGCCGATCGCTCGGGGCAGGGCCTCGCCGGCGACGCCACGGTGCACGTCGGGCTGATCTACAGCAGCGACTCGTTCTACCCGGCCCGGCCGGAGCTCACCCGGCGACTGGTCGAGCACGGCGTACTCGCGGTCGAGATGGAGGCGAGCGCGCTCTACACGATCGCGGCCGGCTTCGGCCGGCAGGCGCTGGCGGTGTGCACCGTCTCCGACCACCTGGTCACCGGCGAGCAGACCACGGCGCTGGAGCGGGAGCAGACCTTCGGGTCGATGGTCGAGATCGCGTTGACGGCCGGGTTGGCCGCGGGCTGAACGGGGCGGCCGACCCGTCGATCCTTCGTCGACACGCCGCGAAAAGTGCCGAGAAAGTGACGGGTCGCGCTCAGGGGCCGGGGCGGAAGGCCTTGCGGCCGAGGACGACCACGCCGGCGCCGAAGAAGCCGAGGACGGCGAAGCCGAGGCCCTGGTAGTCCTCGTCGCCGCCGAGGACCCAGAGGCCGCCGACCACGGCCGGGATCGCGCACATCAGGGCCAGTACCAGGAGCGGCCAGGAGATGCCGCGGGATTCCGTCACGTGTCGAGGATGTCACTCCCGGGAACGGAAGCCGCAGCCGGTCCCGGATGTTCCACCGGCATGGAGGTCCTCGACTCGCTCGTCATCGGCGCCGGCCAGGCCGGGCTCTCGGCGTCGTACCACCTCCGGCGGCGGGGTCTGTCCCACGTGGTCCTGGACGGCGACGCGGCTCCGGGCGGGGCCTGGCAGCACCGCTGGGACTCGCTCGCCATGCACGACGTGCACGGGGTGGCGGCGCTGCCGGACTCGGTCGCCCCCGCGGACGACGCCGGTCGCGCGAACGTCGTCGTGCCGGCGTACTTCGCGGCGTACGAGCGCGAGCACGAGCTGCCCGTGCTGCGACCGGTCCGCGTCGACCGGGTGAGCGACGACGACGGGCTGCTGCGCACGTCCGCCGGCGACCGGTCGTGGGTCTCGCGCACCCTCGTCAACGCCACCGGCACCTGGACCCACCCGTTCGTGCCGCGCTACCCCGGCATGGACACCTTCCTCGGCGAGCAGCTGCACACCCACGACTACCCGGGGCCGCTGCCCTTCCGCGGCCGCCGGGTCCTCGTCGTCGGCGGGGGTGCGTCCGCCGTCCAGCACCTCGGCGAGCTGGCGCCCGTCACCGACACGCTCTGGGTGACCCGCCGGGAGCCGGTGTGGCGTACGGACGACTTCACGCCCGACGCGGGGCGCGAGGCGGTCGCCCTGGTCGAGGAGCGAGTACGCCGCGGGCTGCCGCCCGCCAGCGTGGTCAGCGTGACCGGGTTGGCGCTGCGACCCCAGGAGCGGGAGGCGGAGCGACTCGGCGCCTACCGCCGGCTGCCGATGTTCGCCGCGGTCGAGCCGGACGGCGTGCGCTGGGCCGACGGCCGGTTCGAACGCGTCGACGTGATCGTGTGGGCGACCGGCTTCCGCCCGGCGGTGACCCATCTGGCCCCGCTGCGGCTGCGTTCCCCGCACGGCGGGATCCGGCTCGACGGGACGACGGCCGTCGCCGACCGGCGGGTGCAGCTGGTGGGGTACGGCCCCTCGGCCAGCACCATCGGCGCGAACCGGGCCGGACGCACCGCGGCCCGCGGAGTGGCCGAGTCGCTCGGCCAGCCCGCGGGCCGTCAGGTCTGAGAGGGGCTGCGGCTACTTGCCGCCGACCTTCTTGGCGACGAGGCCGCCCAGGGCGACGACGGCGACGACGAGGACGAGCTTCTTCAGCATGAGGTTCTCCTTCGGCAGGTGTCAGGACGTGCGGTGCCATTCCACCCTGCCAGCGCACCCCTGAGACGCGCGACCCGCCGTCCAGGTCAGGCTCACGTCGCGGTGAACAGCGCCTCCAGCTCCGCCCGGCCGGGCAGCCCGGGCGGCTCGACCAGCTCGCCGGAGCGCACGTGGAAGAACGCCGCCCGGACGTCCTCCAGCGGCACCCCGTGCAGCTCGGCCCAGGCCACGCGGTAGATCGCCAGCTGCAGCGGGTCGGGCTCCAGGTGCCGACCGGTCTTCCAGTCGACCAGCAGGTAGCCCTCCCCGTCGCGGTAGACGGCGTCGATGCGCCCGCGCACCACCTGGCCGGCCAGCACCAGGGCGAACGGCGGCTCCACCGCGTGCGGCACCCGGTCGGCGAACGGACCGGTCTCGAAGCGCTCGACGAGCTCGGCGAGCTCCGCGTCGTCGGCGATGCCCGAGTCGGCACGTCCGGGCAGCTCGTCGGGATCGATCAGCAGCTGCTGGCCGAAGCGGCTCTCGACCCACGCGTGGAAGCGGGTGCCGAAGCGGGCCGCCGACGACGGCTTGCGCGGCATCGGCCGGGCCAGCTCACGGGCGAAGGCCTCCGGGTCGTCGCGCAGCCGGGCCAGGGAGGTCGCCGACAGGCTGGAGGGCAGCGGCACCTCGACGACCGTGGCGCGGTCGCGGGTCGCCTCCTCCAGCAGCCGGTCGATCTCGGTGTCCCATTGGGCCACCCGGTCCAGCAGCAGCATGTCCTCGAGGTCGTCGGTGGCCTCCGGGTCGGCCGCGCGGACCCGGGCCGCCGCCTCGATCCGCCGCTCGACCTCACGAGTGTGGTGGGAGATCGGCCAGGCCAGGTCCGTCGCGGCCTCGGCGTACGGGTTGGGCGAGTCCTTGGCCGGCTTGTCGAGCCAGGCGTCCGGGAGCGCGCCCCAGCCCTCCATCGCCTCCCGGGTGCTCTGGAGGTACGCCGAGGGGCCGAGGCCGCTCTTGCGCTGGGGCGCCCAGCAGTACGCCGAGACCCGGAGCGTGTGCCGGGCGCGGGTCCAGGCGACGTAACCGAGCCGCAGCTCCTCCAGCGCCTGGTGCTCCTTGGCCTGCGCCGCGAGCGCCTTCAGGTCGTCGGGGGTGTGCCCGGCCAGCGTCGGGAGGTCCCGGGCGTCGCCGCGCAGGGGGGTGGGCAGCACGAACGGGACGGTCAGCCAGCTGGAGCGGGTGCGGTTGGTCGGGAACTTCTGCTCCGCCACCCCGACCAGGAACACCGCGTCCCACTCCAGCCCCTTGGCCCGGTGGACGGTGAGCAGCTTGACCGAGTCGGCCTCCGAGGGGGTGGCGACGTCGAGGCCCTGGCCGAACTCGTCCTCGGCCTCCAGCCAGGCCAGCAGCGCCGCGAGCGTCACCTGGCCGTCGACGGCCTGGAACTCCGCCACCGCCTGGACGAACAGGTCGAGGTTCTCGCGGCGGGCGGCCGCGGCGGGGCTGACCGAAGAGGCCAGCTCGACGTCGATGCCGGTCACGTCGACGATCCGGCGGACCAGGTCGAGCAGCGGCTCGCCGATCGACGCGCGCAGCCGGCGCAGCTCCGTGGCGAGCAGCGCGAACCGCTCGCGCGCCTCGGACGAGTAGTCGTAGTCGCCGGGCTCCCCCGGGTCGTCGAGGGCGTCGCAGAGCGCGGCGATCTCGCTGGGGTCGGCCCCCTCCACCGCGGCGCCCAGCTCGGCCTGCAGGTCGGCGAACGTCGTGGCGCGCACGGCGGCGCCCCCGCCGGCGAGGTCGCGGGCACGCCGGCCCAGCAGGGCCAGGTCGCGCAGGCCGATCGCCCAGCGCGGTCCGGCGAGCAGGGTCAGCAGGGCGGCGTTGGCGGTGACGTCCTGGATCAGGGTCAGCGTCGCCACCACCTCGGCCACCTCGGGCAGGCGCAGCAGCCCCTTCAGGCCGACGATCTCGACCGGGATCTCCTGGGCGGAGAGCGCATCGAAGACCGCGGCCGCGTGGGCGTTGTCGCGCACCAGGACCCCGATCTCCTTCCAGCAGGGCTCCTCGGTGCGGGCGGCGAGGACGCCGTGGGTGGCGATCACCTCCGTCGCCAACCAGGTCAGCTCGTCGTCCCAGGTCTCGTGCACGATCGCGCGCACCTCGCCGGGATCGGCCCCGGGCTTGGGCTCGAGCGGGCGCAGCTCGGGCCGGTCGGCGTACAACCCGGCGGCCAGGTGGTTGGCCGAGGCCAGGATCCGCTCGTCGGAGCGGCGGTTGACGGTGAGCGGGTAGGTCCGGCCCTCGCCGTCGACGCTCGGGAAGTCCTGGGCGAACTCCAGGATGTTCGACACCGAGGCGCCCCGCCAGCCGTAGATCGCCTGGTTGGGGTCGCCCACTGCGGTCACCGGGTGCCCCCGGCCGTGGTCGGCGTCGGGGCCGCTGAACAGCCGGCTCAGCATCAGGGCCTGGGCGACCGAGGTGTCCTGGTACTCGTCGAGCAGCACGACCTTGAACTTCCCGCGTTCGATCTCGCCGACCTCGGGACACTCCTCGGCCAGTCGTGCGGCCAGCGCGATCTGGTCGGAGAAGTCCATCAGCCCGTGGTGGGTCTTCAGGCGGCGGTACGCCTCGACCAGGCCCAGCAGCTCGGCCCGCTTGTCGATCGCCGCGATCGCCTTCTCGTTGACGGCGCGGTAGGTCTTACGGTGCTCGGTGGCCATCCCGACCTCCAACAGCGGGCGCTGGGACGCGTCGTAGGCGCGCACCTGTGGCGGGGTCACGAGGTGCTCGCTCATCTCCCCGTCGAGGGCGAGGAGGTACTGGACGACGTGGCTCGGCGAGTCCGTGAGCTGGTCGACGGTGGAGGTGTAGCGCTGCACGGCGCGGGCGGCGAGCTGGTAGCGGCTGGCGTCGGCGATCAGGCGGGTGTCCGGCTCGTGACCGATCCGCAGGCCGTGCTCGGAGAGCAGGTTGGTGGCGTACGAGTGGTACGTCGCGACCGTCGGCTCCTCGAGCTCCTCGGGCTCGTCCTGTCCCGGGTCCACCGGGCGGCTGCCGCGCTCGGGCAGCAGGCCGGCCTGCCGCAGGCTCTCGCGGATCCGGCCCTGCAGCTCGGCGGTCGCCTTGGTCGTGAAGGTCAGCCCCAGCACCTCGTGGGGGCGGACCCGGCCCGTGGCGACCAGCCACACCACCCGGGCCGCCATGACGGTGGTCTTGCCGGAGCCGGCGCCGGCGATCACGACCGCGGGCTCCAGGGGCGCGGTGATCGCCGCGAACTGCTGGTCGCTGAAGGTCCACTCGGCGCGCATCAGGTCGCGCAGCTGCTCGGGCGTGGTGATGTCGCGAGGCGGGACCGGCGAGGTCCCCTCGGCGGTGGGATCCATGGTGGCGGTCACGAGAGCACCGATCCCGACGACTTGTCGGGGCACACGGCATGGAACGTGCACCGGTCGCAGTGCGCACCGGGGCGGGCCACGAACTCCTCGCTGCGCAGCACCGTCGCGGCCGCCACGAGCTGGTCCTCCACGAAGCCCGCTCCCTCCAGCGGTGGGGCTTGCCGCTGCACCTTGGGCTGGTCGGTGCCGTGGCGCAGCTGCACCAGCTCGGCTCCGCCCGTCCGTCCCGGTCGGGCGGACTCGGCCAGCCACTCGTCGGCCGCACCGTGCTCGACGGCCAGCTGGTAGAGGCCGAGCTGGCTGTGCCGCTCGACCTGCGGACCGGTGGGAGGGTACTTGCCGGTCTTCAGGTCGATGACCACCACCCGGCCGTCCTCGTCGAGCTCGAGGCGGTCGGCGTAGCCGTTCAACCGCACCACCTGACCGTCGGGCAGGGTCACCTGGGCCTGCATGCGCGGCTCGGTCGCCAGCACCGTGCGCGCCCCCGGCCGCTCGTGCCAGCCGACGAAGCGCACCAGCGCGTCGCGGACCGCCGCCCGCTCCCGGGCCCGCGACCACGGCGTGCGGAACTCCAGGCGCGCCCAGACCTCGTCGACCAGCGGCATCAGGTCGGCGTCGACGTCGACGGGCGAGGCGATCTCGCCCTTGGCGATCCGGTCGGCGATCGCGTGCACGACCTTGCCGAAGCCCTGGCTCGCCGAGCTCACCACGGCGCCGCCGGCCTCGCGGCTGAGGAACCACTGCGCCGGGCAGGTGATCAGGCCCTCGAGGGTGCTCGCGGAGATCGTCAGCGGAGCCTCGCCGGGCCGCACCGGCTGCGCGGCCCGGGTGGGCGCCCGCAGCCCCCACCAGGACGCCGGGTCGGCTGCGACGGCGACCGGCCGCCCGTGCACGTCGGTCTCGGCCAGCCGCCGGAGCCGGCGGGCCGCCGCCGCGCGCAGCGGCTCCGGCTGCTCGGGGTCGGCGAGGGTCCGGCGCAGCTCGGCGACCAGGCCGCTCATCGACAGCGGGCGTCGCGGCCGGCCGACCAGGTGCACGGGGTCGCGCCCGAGCTCGTGCAGGAACCGCGAGGGCTGCTCGCCCTCCTCGTCGGCGGAGGCCACGGCCGTGACCACGAGCCGCTGGCGCGCCCGGGTCGCTGCGACGTAGAACAGGCGCCGCTCCTCGGCCAGGATCGCGCCCCGGGTGAGCGGCGGCAGCAGACCCTCGCGACTGATCCGGTCGGCCTGCAGCAGCGTGTCACGGCGGCGCAGGTCGGGCCAGGCACCCTCCTGGACCCGAGCGACCACCACGAGCCGCCACTCCAGCCCCTTGGACCGGTGGGCGGTGAGCAGGCGGACGGCGTCGCCGCGGACCCCGCGGTCGGCCAGGGTGTCGGCGGGGATCTCCTGCGCCCGCAGGGTGTCGACGAAGGCCCGCACGCTGGTGTGACCACGCTGCTCCTCGGCGCGGGCGGCGGTCTCGAACAGGGCGCAGATCGCGTCGAGGTCGCGGTGGGCCAGGCGGGCGCCGTGGCCGCCGCCCCGGGTCGCGTGCCGCAGCCGGCGCCCCCAGTCGGAGCCTTCCCACAGCGTCCAGAGCACCTCCTCGACCGTCGCCCCGGCGTCGAGCTCGGCGCGGGCTCGCGCCACGAGGAGCGCGAGCCGGCGGGCGCGGGTGGCGGCCTCGCCGTCGACGCCGACCAGGAGCGCGGGCTCCAGCACCGACCCGCGCACCAGCTCGCGCGGGGCCGCCTCGGGCTCGCGCTCGCGCAGGGCACGGGTCAGCGCACGCACGTCCGTCGCGTCGAGCCCGCCCAGGGGCGAGGTCAGCAGCGCCTCGGCACGGTCGGCACCGACGTGGTCCTGAGAGGTGGGGTCGTCGACCGTCGCGTCGCCGACCACCGCGAGCGCCGCCAGCAGCGGCACCGCGGCGGGCTCGCGGACCAGCGGCGTCTCGTCGCTGGCGACCTCGACCGGCACCCCGGCGGCGACCAGCGACCGGCGCAGCCCCGGGATCTCCGCGCGACCGGAGCGCACCAGCACGGCCATGTCGGACCAGGCGACGCCATCCTCGAGGTGTGCCCGGCGCAGCAGGTCGGCGATGTGCTCCACCTCGGCGCGTGCGGTGTCGAACGTCAGCGCCTGGACCGTGCCGGGACCGAGCTCGTGGGCGACGGGCGCCGGGTCACGGAAGGCGGCGTACGCCGACGCGGGGATCGACCCGGTGACGCCGATGCCGGCCGCGATGGAGCGGGACGCGCGCAGCAGTCGCGAGCCGAAGCGGCGGGTCGTGGCCAGCGCGACCACGCGGGCCGGGGAGCCGTCGGCCTGCGGGAACTGGCGCGGGAAGTCGAGGATGCCGCGGACGTCCGCTCCTCGGAAGCCGTAGATCGACTGGTCGGGGTCGCCGACCACGGTCAGGTCGCGGCCGTCGCCGGCCAGCGCCCGGAGCAGGGCCACCTGGCTGGGGTCGGTGTCCTGGTACTCGTCGACGAAGACGTGGCGCAGCTCGCGACGCAGCTCGTCGCGGTGCAGGTTGGCCTCGATCACGGCACGCGCGACCAGGTCGGGGTAGTCGACCGCGCTCTGGTCGCCCAGGACGTCGAGGTACTGGGCGAGGAAGAAGCCGGCCGCCGCCAGCTCGGGCGCCCCCTCCCGCTCGCCGAGCTCGATCAGCTCGTCGGGGTCCAGCCCGCGCTCCCGGGCGCGGGCGAGGACGGCGTGCACCTCCTTGGCGAAGCCGCGGGTGCCGACCGCGGCCCGGAGCCCGGCGGGCCAGCGGACCGACTCGGGGTGGTCGGTCAGCAGCTCCTGCAGCACGACGTCCTGCTCGGGCGCCGACAGCAGCCGCAGGGGCGCGGCGTACAGCTCGGCGGGCGCGTAGCGCCGCACCAGCGCGTAGGCGAAGGAGTGGAAGGTCGAGCTCAGCGGGGTCGCCATGGTGCGGCCGAGCCGCGCCGTGACCCGGTCGCGGAGCTGCTCGGCGGCCTTGCGGGAGAAGGTGAGCGCCAGCACCTGGTCGGGGCGGGCACCGGCCTCGACCCGGGCCACGATGGCCTCGACGAGGGTGGTCGTCTTGCCCGCGCCGGGGCCGGCGAGCACGAGCAGCGGACCACCCGGGTGGTCGACGACCTGCTGCTGGTGCTCGTCGAGCGTGGGCGCTGCGGGCGCGGCCGCCGCGGGGCGCAGGCGGAAGGCCGGCGTCTCGGGAGTGGTGATCGCGCTCATGGGTCCATCTCAACACCTTCCGCCGACATTCCGACGCCGCACCCGCGAGGATGGCCCCATGACCCCACGGACCGTCGCGATCCTCGCCTTCGACGACATGGAGGTCCTCGACTTCGCGGGCCCCTACGAGGTGTTCAACGTGGCCGGCGAGCTCGGCGACGGCCGGCCGTTCGACGTCTTCTCGGTCGGGCTGAAGCCGGGCCCGACGGTAGGGCGGGGCGGGTTCACCGTGCTGCCGACGTACCTCCTGGACGACGCGCCGCCCTCGGACCTGCTCGTCGTCCCCGGCGGCGCCGGCGCCCGGGCGCTGCTGGACGACGACCGGGTGCTGTCCTGGGTGCGCGACCGGGCGGGCGAGGTGGAGATGCTGATTTCGGTGTGCACCGGCGCGCTCGTGCTCGGCGCCGCCGGCCTCCTGGAGGACCGCCCGGCCACGACGCACCACGACTCCTTCGACGAGCTCGCCGCCCTCTCCCCCACGACCACCGTCGTGCGCGGACAGCGCTTCGTGCGCTCGGCCGAGCGCGTCCTGACCTCGGCCGGCGTCTCCGCGGGCGTCGACTGCTCCCTGCACGTCGTCCGGCTGCTGACCGACCAGCGCACCCACGACGTGGCCGTCGCGGAGATGGAGTGGGGCTGGCGCTCGTGACGCGACTGCTCCTCGCACTCCTGCTGGCTGCGGCGACCCTCGGGGCCTGCGCGGCCCCGGCCGAGAGCCCGAGCGGGACCTCGCCCGAACCGGCGGACGGCCCGCCCGCCCGCTTCACGATCGTCCCCGACGACTACCACGTGCCGTACGCCGGAACCGCCGAGGACGGTCGCCGGTTCTTCCTCAGCCAGGAGCTCTACGCCCGCGGCACGTCGTACGTCGGGCTGTTCCTCTGGCACGCCGACGGGACCTTCGACGAGGTGCGTGCGGACCCTGCTCCCTCCGGCTCCGACGGGCTCGTCGCCGAGCGGCTGGCCGGGCTCGGCGACTACGTCCTCGAGCCGATCGAGGTCGAGCCGTTCCTGACGAAGGTCGGCAGGACCCGGTTCGGCTGGAAGGTCGGGCGCTACCCCGACGGGGGCGAGCACTACGTCAGCATCGTCCCCGGCGACTTCATGGTCTACTACGCGCCCTGGGACGGGCTGGAGTACGACACCTAGCCCCTCAGAACGGGTACGGCGCGATCTCGGACCGCACCGTCAACCACTGCACCTCGGTGAAGGACTCCAGGTTGGCCGTGGCGCCGCCGACCCGCGAGCCGTTGCCGGACGACTTCGTCCCGCCGAACGGCGCGGTCGCCTCGTCGGAGACCGTCTGCTCGTTGATGTGCACCTTGCCGGAGCTGACCCGGTCGGCGAGCCGCATCGCCAGCCCGACGTCCCCGAGGATCCCGACGGAGAGCCCGTAGGCGTTCTCGTTGACGAGCGCCACCGCCTCGTCGAGGGTCGCGAAGGTGCGTACCGGAGCGACCGGGCCGAAGATCTCCTCGGTCCACGCCGGGTTGTCGCCGGCGACGTCCGCGAGCACGGTCGGCGAGTAGAACAGGGCCTCGTTGGTGCCACCGGCGACCAGCCGCGCACCCCGGCCCACGGCGTCCTGGACGATGGCGTCGATCCGCTTCAGCTGCTTCTCGTCGATGATCGGCCCGAGCGCGACCTGGCCGGACGCGGGATCGCCGACGGGCAGGTGCTGGGCCTTCTCGGCGAGCGCGGCGACGTACTCCTCGGCGATCGACTCGTGGACGAGGTGGCGGCCGGACGTCATGCAGATCTGGCCCTGGTGCATGAAGGAGCCGAACGCGCCCGCGCTGGCCGCCTGCGCGACGTCGGCGCCCGGTAGGACGACGAGCGCGTTGTTGCCGCCGAGCTCGAGGTGCGCGCGCTTGAGGTGGCGGGCGGCCGCCTCGCCGACCTTGCGGCCGGCCTCGGTGGAGCCGGTGAACGCGATGACCGACACCTCCGGCGCCTCGACGACCGCGGCACCGACGTCGGCGCCGCCGGGCAGCAGACTGAGCAGGCCGGCGGGCAGTCCGGCCTCCTCGAAGACGCGGGCCAGCACGACGCCGCCGCAGACGCTGGTGCGCGGGTCGGGCTTGAGGAGGACGGCGTTGCCGAGCGCCAGCGCCGGCGCGACGGCCCGGATGCTGAGGATCAGCGGGAAGTTGAAGGGCGCGATCACCGAGACCACCCCGACCGGCCGGCGGCGGGCCATCGACCAACGGTCCTCGTCGGTGCTCAGCACCTCGCCGTGGGGATGCGTCGACAGCGCGGACGCCTCGAAGCACTCCTGCGCCGCGACGTGGGTCTCCAGCTGCGCCTTCGGCGCGATCGCGCCGGACTCGCGCACGATCCAGTCCTGGATCTCCGCGGCGTGCTCCTCGAAGAGCAGGCCGGCCCGGCGCAGCACGGCGGCCCGCTCGGTCGGCTTGCGGGCGGCCCACTCGGCCTGCGCCTCGGCCGCCCGGGTCGCGGCCCGTCGTACGTCGTCCGGCGTCGCCACGCCCGTCTCGCCCAGGACCGCGCCGGTGGCGGGCTCGTACGCCGGCGCCGTCCCGCCGCCGCCCGCGGTCCAACCGTCGAGGAGGATCTTCCCGGTCCAGGTCTGCGCGTCGAGGAGGCTCATTCCGCCAGGTTCGCGCGCCGGGGTGGGGCGGGCACGGGGGTGCTTCCGCTGGACGGAAGGGTCGGGAAGGCGAGCCGGGTGCAGGCTCATCACGGTATGTCGATCAGCTTGCGGTTCCACGGCGTACCCACCGTGGGAGGCGCGAACTCGGCTGCATACCGTGATGAGCCTGCAGACCCGGCCCACCCAGCCAGATGCCTCAGCCCAGGTCGACGATCGCCGCCACCGGGCCACCCCCGTCAGGCCCCTGGTGGGCCGCCGAGACCGAGACGAAGACGGCGGGGTCGCCGGTGACGGAGGCGGTGACGCCGCCGACCGCGGCCTTGATCTGGCGGTGCCAGTGCACGTCGGAGTCGTCGAGCATCGCGTTGCGGCGCCCGCGGACGGTGCCGTCCTGGGACGCCTCGCACTTGAGGAAGACGTTGACCAGCCGGCCGTCGAGGTCGGCGGTGCGCGGTCGCTCGGGCAGGTCGAGGCCGGCGTCCTTGATGGCGTCCCAGATGCCGTCGGCGTCGAGGGCGTCGTCCATCACGGAGTGGCCGATGCGGTAGCGGCCGCCGACCCCGGTGGCGTTGCCGACGACGACGACCTGCGCGCGGTCCAGCTCGACGCCGGACGAGCAGGACGCGACCGAGGAGTAGAGCGAGCGGTCCTTCAGGACGTCCTCGTCGCGGGGCATGTCGATCTCGCCGAGGGCGACGGCGATGCCGAGCGCCGTACCGCCGTTGGAGACGTCCATCGAGTAGAGCGTGTCCTCGGTGAACACGTCCTGGCCGCGCGACTTGGCGTCGGCGATCGTCGAGAGCGTCAGCAGCGGGGTCTTGGTCTGGACGTAGTGCACGTCGGCGGCGTCGGTGATGCCGGCGCGCTCCATGGCAACCTTCACGGCGTCGGCGACCTTGGTGATCATCCCGGCGCGGCCGATGTCCTCGGGCAGCAGCACCTCGCTCATCGCGAAGCCCACGGTCAGGCGGGACTCCTCGCTCGGCTCGGCGTCGACGGTCGCGAAGATCGTCGCGTGCGGGCTGATCACCCCGTCGGTGCCGCCCGACCAGACGATCGGGATCTCCTTGACGGCCGCCGGGTCGGCGCCCTTCTCGACGAGCACCTCGCGGAACGCGCGGTCGGCGATGATCCGGGTGTAGTCGTTGACCCCGCCGTTGCCCTCGGTCTTGCCGATGATCGCGATGACGCGGCCGGCCTCCATCACCCCGTCGTCGATGAGCTTGGCCAGCTCGCTGGCGTCGGAGACGGAGTGGATCGGGACCTTGCGTACTTCGATGGCACTGGGCATCAGGCGGTCTTCCTCTCGGGTACGACGACGGTGCCGGCGGCGCCGTCGAGGGCATCGGTGATGTGGCTCAGGCTGGTGATCAGGGCGCGCTGGCCCCCCTGCTCGACGAACCGGCAGGCCGCCTCGACCTTGGGGGCCATCGAGCCGCTCGCGAAGTGGCCGTCGGCGGCGTGCTTGCGCAGCTCGGCGACCGTGAGCTCGCCGAGCGGCTCGGCCTCGGGCGTGCCCCAGCGGAGCACGGCGTTCGGCACGTCGGTCGCGACGACGAGTACGTCGGCGCGCAGGTCCCGAGCGAGCACGGCCGCGCCGAGGTCCTTGTCGACGACGGCCTCGACGCCGCGCAGCCGACCCTCCGCGTCGGCCACGACGGGGATGCCTCCCCCGCCAGCGGCGATGGTGACGAGACCCGCCGCGACCAGGGCCTCGACGGGGGCCAGGTCGACGATCGCCAGCGGCTCGGGGGACGCGACGACGCGCCGCCAGCCCCGCTCGCCGCGGTCCTCCCAGGTCTCGCCGTGCTCGACGAGCAGGGCCGCGTCGGCGGCCGGCAGGTACCGCCCGATCGGCTTGGTCGGCCGGGTGAACCCGGGGTCGTCCCAGGCGACGAGCGTGCGGGTGACCACGGCCGCCGTACGGCGGTCGATGCCCCGCTCGAGCAGCGCGGCATCGAGCGCGTTCATCAGCACGAAGCCGAGCGTGGCCTGGGTCTGGGCACCGCACCAGTCCAGCGGGACGGGCGGTACGACGGCGGCGGCGAGCTCGTTCTTGACCAGGAGGTTGCCGACCTGCGGGCCGTTGCCGTGGGTGATGACGACCTCGTCGCCGTGTGCGACGAGGTCGGCGACGGCGGCGGCCGCGGTCGACGCGGCCTCGATCTGGTCCTCCGGCCGGGCTCGCCCGTCCGCGCTGGTCATGGCGTTTCCGCCGAGCGCGAGCAGGACTCTCATGCGTCGAACCTAGGGGTCCTCCCCGGGGCGGACACTGGCAGAGTTTGCCAACGGAAGGGCCGATCTGCCGTTATCGGCCACCGGCGACGCGCAGCGTCGTGCCGGTGACGTACGACGCGGCGTCGCTCAGTGCGAAGGCGACCACCGACGCCACCTCGTCGGGCTCGCCGGCGCGGCCGAGCGGCACGAGCGGGCCGACCCGGTCGAGCCGGCCGGGCTCGCCGGCGTCCTCGTGGATCCGGGTGCGGACGATGCCCGGCGCGACGCCGACCACCCGCACGCCGTCGGCGGCGACCTCCTGGGCCAGGCCGAGGGTGAGGGCGTCGACGCCGGCCTTCGCGGCGGCGTACTGGACGTACTCCCCCGGCGAGCCCAGCGTCGCCGCGCCCGAGCTGATGTTGACGAGCACGCCGCCGGGGCCGCCGTACGACCGGCCGAGGGCTCGTACGGCGGCCCGCGCGACCAGCAGCGCGCTGGTGAGGTTCAGGTCGACCGTGCGCCGTACGACGTCGGCGGGGGTCTCGGCCAGCGGGCCGATGTGCAGCGTGGCGCCCGCGTTGTTGACGACGCCGGTCAGCGGGCCGGGAGCGGAGTCGAACAGCGCGTCGACGGCGTCCGGGTCGGTGAGGTCGCCTGCGACCAGCGCGACGGACGCACCGAGCGCCTCGACTTCGCGCGCGCAGGACGACGCCGCCTCGGCGTCGCCGCGGTAGCCGAGCACCAGGTCGTGGCCGTCGGCGGCGAGCCGGAGCGCGATCGCCCGGCCGATGCCGCGGGTGCCGCCGGTGACGAGGGTGAGTGGTCGCACCGGTCGATCAGATCACGACGCAGCGCGGCCCGGTGTTCCCCGGGGTCGTTCAGCGCGCCCCGGCGCACTCGCCGGCGGCACCGCGGCCAGCCAGCCCGCCAGGCGGCCGCCGTCGCTCACGGCGCGCAGCCGCTGCTCGATCGCCTCGCCGTCCTCGCGCGGCGCGGCGAGCAGCACGTGGTCGCCGGCGCGCAGGTCGGTGGTGAGGGTGGGCGCGAAGATCTCCCCGTCCCGCACAAGCAGCGAGACCGCGGCGCCCGGCGGCAGCCGCAGCTCGGCGATCTCGACCCCGATCATCCGGGACCGCTCGGGGACGGTGAACTGCAGCAGCGCGGCGTCGATGTCGTCCAGGGCCGCCGAGTCGATGGCGACGTCGCGCGGGTTGTGCGGGCGTGCCGCTCCGGTCCGCTTGGCGACCCACGGCAGCGTCGGCCCCTGGAGCAGGGTGAAGAGGACGACGAGCAGGAACACCACGTCGAAGACCCGTTCCGCCCCGGGCAGGCCGACGCTCATGGGGATGGTGGCGAGCACGATGGGTACGGCGCCGCGCAGCCCGGCCCAGCTGACGAACACCTGGTCGCGCCAGGGCATCCGGAACGGGGTCGCGCAGAGCACGACCGACACCGGGCGGGCGACCAGCGTGAGCGCCGCGCCGACCACCAGCGCGGTCGGCAGCGCGTCGAGGAGCCGGGAGGGGCTGGCCAGCACCCCCAGCAGGATGAACAGGCCGATCTGGGAGAGCCAGGCCAGTCCCCCGGTGAACGACTCGGTCGTGGACCGGTGCGGCAGCCGGGCGTTGCCGAGCACCAGCCCGGCGACGTAGATCGCCATGATCGGGCTGCCCCCGATGACCCCGGACACGGCGAAGGCGAGGAACGCGATCGCCAGGGTCGCCAGCGGGTAGAGCCCCGAGGCCGGGAGCGCACTGCGGACCAGCACCCAGGTCCCGGCCCAGGCCACCAGGACGCCGACCAGGACGCCCACGACCAGCTGGAAGCCGATCTGCCCGGCGATGCCGAGCGGGCCGGAGGAGTTCCACGCGTCGGAGGTGACGACGGTGACCAGGATGATGACGGGCGGGTCGTTGAATCCCGACTCGGCCTCCACGGTGGCGCGCAGGCGGCCGCGGACCGGCAGCTGGCGCAGCACCGAGAACACCGCGGCCGCGTCCGTGGAGGAGGCCACGGCGCCGAGCACGATGGCGGTGCGCAGGTCGACGTCGAGGACCAGGTAGACGAGGCCGGTGGTGACCGCGACGCTGATGAACACCCCGGCCGTCGCCAGCACCCCGGCGAGCGGGGCCACGGGCCGGACGGTGCGCCAGTCGGTCGTGAAGCCGCCCTCGGCCAGGATTACCGCGAGCGCCACGGTGCCGAGCACCTGGGTCAGGTCGGCGTCCTCGAAGTTCAGGCCGAGACCGCCCTCGCCGATGGCCAGTCCGATCGCCAGGTAGATCAGCAGGCTCGGCAGCCCGGCCCGGCTGACGAGGCGCACGGCCGCCACGGCGGCCAGCAGCACCGCCGCGCCCACCAGGACGACGACGTTGAGCTCCGCGGTCGTCACCGGGAGGGCCTCAGCACCACGTCCAGCTCGACGACCTCCAGACCACACACGTCCAGTCGCTCCAGGTCGGCCACGTCACGGGCGCCGACGGCACGCGCCAGCTCATCCTCGAGGTCGGCCTCGGCAGCCGCGCGGGCGCGGTCGGCGGCGTCGGCGGGGTCACCCGGCGAGAGCGGCCTCGTGGGTCCGGCCGTCTCGGCCAGCAGGCGCACCTCGTGGCCGTCGCGGGTCGTGGCGCGCACGCTGACGGTGAGCGGCTCCCCCTCGCGCGGCAGCGTCCGGACGGTGTCCAGCACCGGCCAGCGCCAGGTCGGGCCACCGCCCACGACACGGCGTACGACGCCCCGGCGGCTGACGACCAGCACGTGGCCGGGCGGCGCCCAGCGAAGACTGGCGCCGGCGAGCAGGGCCAGGAGGGCTACCAGAAGAAGGACCACCACGACCGTCCCCTGGGGTTCCTCCATGTCCCCTCCTGCCCCGTGCTCGTCCGGCGCCTCGAGTCTTCGCGGAGGAGCGCATCGCGACCATGGGGGCTACCACCCATCTTCGGTCCGGGGCCGCTGGTCCGTCCGGGCGCGTGGCAGGGTGGCGACGTGCGGACTCAGACGGTGCCCCTCTACTGGAAGGTGTGCCTGATCAACGGCGCGGTGTTCCTCGCCGGGACCGTCGCGCTGCTGTTCTTCCCGGTGAGCGTCTCGCGCCGCCCGCTGGTCTCCGAGGCGGTCGTGCTGACGTTGGGCCTGACGGTGATGCTGGTGCTCAACGCGCTGCTGCTGCGCGCCAGCCTCGCCCCGATCGACCGCGTGGTGCGGCAGATGGCGAAGGTCGACCTGCTCGAGCCCGGGCAGCGCCTGCCCGGCGGCGCGGGAGGACCCGGCGGCCACCTGGTCGCCAGCTTCAACGCGATGCTCGACCGGCTGGAGAGCGAGCGCAGCAGCAGCGACGCCCGCGCCCTGGCCGCCGAGGAGGAGGAACGGCACCGGATCGCCCGCGAGCTCCACGACGAGGTCGGCCAGCAGCTCACCGTCGTACTCCTCGGCCTCAAGCAGGTGCAGCAGCGCGCCCCGGCCGAGCTCGTCGACGAGCTGGAGCTGGTCCGCGAGAGCGCCCGCGCCGGGCTGGACGACGTACGGCGGGTGGCGCGCGAGCTGCGCCCGGGGGTCCTCGACGACCTGGGCCTGCACAGCGCGCTCGCGGCGCTGGCGACCGGGTTCTCCGCGCACGGCGGTGCGACGGTACGCCGCTCGATCGCGCCCGGCCTGCCCGCGCTGCCGCCCGCGACCGAGCTCGTGGTCTACCGGGTGGCGCAGGAGGCGCTGACCAACGCGGCCCGGCACGCGCGTGCGACCTCGGTGGAGCTGACCCTGCAGCGACTCGGCGACCGGGTGGTCCTCGGCGTGGAGGACGACGGCCGCGGACTGCCCGCCGGCGCGAGCGGCGCCGGCGTGCGCGGCATGCGCGAGCGCGCCCGCTCCGTGGGCGGCGTCCTGGAGCTGACCGGCTCGCCCGGGAAGGGCACCCGGGTCCGGCTGAGCGTGCCCGTGGAGGCGACGTGACCGTCCGGATCCTGCTCGCCGACGACCACGCGCTGGTCCGCCGCGGCGTACGACTGATCCTCGACCAGGAGCCCGACCTCGAGGTGGTCGCCGAGGCGGGCGACGGCGCGGAGGCGGTGGCGCTGCTGCGCGAGGTGGAGGTCGATCTGGTCGTGCTCGACATCGCGATGCCGCGGATGACCGGGCTGCAGGCGGCCCGTGAGATCGCGCGGCGCCGCGAGCCGCCGCGAGTGCTGATGCTGTCGATGCACGACAACGAGCAGTACTTCTTCGAGTCGCTGAAGGTCGGCGCGAGCGGCTACGTGCTGAAGTCGGTCGCCGACGAGGACCTGGTCGCCGCCTGCCGCTCGGCGATGCGCGGCGAGGCGTTCGTCTACCCGGGCGCGATGAGCGCGCTGGTGCGCGACTACCTCGACCGTCTGCGGCGCGGTGAGCGCGTGCCGATGACCGCGCTCACCGAGCGGGAGAACGAGGTCCTCAAGCTGATCGCCGAGGGCCTGTCGTCGAAGGAGATCGCCGAGGCCCTCACCATCAGCGTGAAGACCGTCGAGCGGCACCGCGCCAACATCCTCGCCCGGCTCGGCATGCGCGACCGGACCCAGCTGGTCCGGTACGCGATCCGCGCGGGGCTGGTGGAGCCCTGAGGGATAGTCCCTGACGTTTCGCACGCCCCGGCCGTGGCGGGGTCAACCGGTGGAAGCAACGTTCATGCTGCTGTCGGGTTCGACAGGAGCTCGGCCAGCGCTTGGGCTGGGGTCTTGAGTCCCAGGGTAGGGCGGGGTCGCTTGTTGAGGGTCGCGGCGATGCGTTCGAGGTCCTCGGCGGTGTGGATCGAGAGGTCGGTTCCCTTCTCGAGCCAGAACCGCAGGAGCCGGTTGGTGTTCTCGTTCGTGCCGCGTTGCCAG
>NZ_DATJTA010000035.1:0-3680 GCF_035503875.1 Nocardioides sp. | reverse complement strand
CGACCACCTCGGGGAGGACACGACCGACGCGGCCGCCGCGGGCGAGGTGGTGCAGGCCTACCGCACCCTTCTGGTCCAGTTGCACGACGCGGGCCTCACCGGCCGGCTCGGACCGTTGAGCGCCCGCGCCGAGGTCAGCGTCAAGCTCAGCGCGGTAGGGCAGGCGCTCGGCGCGGACGGCGAGAAGATCGCGCTCGAGCACGCGCGCGACATCTGCTCGGCCGCCGAGGCCGTCGGCGCGACGGTCACCCTCGACATGGAGGACCACACCACCACCGACTCGACGCTGATGATCCTGCGCGAGCTGCGCAAGGACTTCCCCGAGACCGGTGCGGTGCTCCAGGCCTACCTCCACCGCACCGAGGCCGACTGTCGCGCCCTGGCCTACGAGGGCTCGCGCGTGCGCCTGTGCAAGGGCGCGTACGACGAGCCGGCCGAGGTCGCCTTCCAGAGCCGGCTCGAGGTGGACAAGTCCTACGTCCGCTGCCTGAAGGTGCTGCTGGCCGGCCAGGGCTACCCGATGATCGCCACGCACGACCCCCGCATGATCAGGATCGCCTCGTCCCTGGCCGCCCGCAACGGCCGGGCTGCGGGCAGCTACGAGTTCCAGATGCTCTACGGCATCCGGCCCGAGGAGCAGCGCCGCCTGGCCGGCAAGGGCGAGCGGATGCGCGTCTACGTGCCCTACGGCACCGAGTGGTACGGCTACCTCATGAGACGTCTCGCGGAGCGACCGCAGAACCTGACATTCTTCGTCCGGTCCCTGATCTCCAAGAAGTAGAGGCTCCCGCACCGTGAGCACCGTGAGCACGACCGCGATCATCGGCGCCGGCGTCATGGGCGAGACCCTCCTGTCGGGACTGGTCCGCGCCGGCCGTCCCGTCGACGAGCTCCTGGTCGGCGAGAAGCGCGCCGACCGCGCCCACGAGCTGCAGGAGCGGTACGGCGTCTCCGTGGTGTCCAACCTCGACGCGACCGCCCGGGCCGACACCGTCGCCCTGGTCGTCAAGCCGCAGGACATGGGCGCGCTGCTCGACGAGATCGGGCCCGCCGTCCGTCCCGGACAGCTGGTCGTCTCGCTCGCCGCCGGCATCACCACCGGCTTCCTGGAGTCCAGGCTGCCCGACGGCGTGCCGGTGGTGCGGGTCATGCCGAACACCCCCGCCCTGGTCGACGAGGGCATGGCCGCGATCGCCCCCGGCACCCACTGCGACGACGAGCACCTCTCGGTGGCCGAGGGGCTCCTCGGCTCGACCGGCCGCGTCCTGCGGGTGCCCGAGCGACAGATGGACGCCGTCACGGCGATCTCCGGCACCGGCCCGGCCTACGTCTTCTTCGTCGTGGAGTCGATGATCGAGGCCGGCGTCCACCTCGGGCTCCCGCGGGCGACCGCCACCGACCTCGTCGTCCAGACCGTCGTCGGCTCCGGGAAGATGCTCCGCGAGACCGGCACCCACCCGACCGTGCTGCGCGAGCAGGTCACCTCGCCCGCCGGCACCACCGCCGCCGCGCTGCGCGAGCTCGAGGTCCACAAGGTCCGTGCCGCGTTCCTCGCCGCGATGGAGGCGGCCCGCGACCGCTCGCGCGAGCTGGCCGAGGGCAGCTGATCCGGCTGGGCGGGCGACGCGCCGGTCTGGCCGCGCTGGTGGTCGCAGTGGTCGCGGGCGCCCTGCTCGGCACGGTGTGGCTCGGCGGTGAGCGCGACGACTCCCGGCCGTCATCCGGAGGGGAGTGGCGCGAGCTGGCGCCGATGCCGCTGGCACCGCGGTACTCCCCGGTGGCGGTGTGGACCGGCGACGAGGTGCTGGTCGTCGGAGGCGGCACCGGCTCGCCCTGCCCGCCGAACGCGAGCTGCACGCAACCCGAGGTGATGGCGCGCGACGGGGCGGCGTACGACCCGGACACCGATGCCTGGCGCCCGATCGCCGAGGCGCCGACCGGTGTCGGCTACTGGTTCCGCCCGGTCGTCGTCGGCGACGTCCTGGTTCTGTTCGGCGACGATCGCTGGTGGGCCTACGACGTGGGCGACGACGCGTGGCGCGCGCTGCCCGCCCCGCCCCGGCGGGTCGAGGACACCGGCGTACTCTCCGCGCGCGACGGCCGGGTGTACGCCGTCGCCCGCTCCGGGCGGATCCTCGTCCTCGACGTAGCCGGCGAGTCCTGGTCGCTGCTGCCGACCAGCCCGCACCGCCCCGCACTGCGCCTCAGCTCGGCGCTCGCCACGCAGGACGGCGTCCTGGTCTCGGGCACCACCGCCGAGCCCACCGGGGACGGCGACACCCCCGAGTTCACCGTGGTGGAGCGCTGGGACGGCTCCCGGTGGACCCGACTGCCCCCGACGGACCAGGTCGGCCCGTTCCGGCACTGGACGGGCGAGCGCCTCGTCGAGCTGGACCCCCAGGTCGCGACGGGCCTCGACGGCCGGCCACCCTTCGGCGGGCGGCTGGATCCGACCACGGGCGAGTGGACTCCACTCCCGAACGCCCCCGGCCCGCACGCGCCGAGCCCGAGCAACCTGCGCTGGACCGTCGTCGCCGCCGAGGGCCAGCTTATGGCCGGCTGGGGCTATGCGTACGACGACCGCACCGAGCGCTGGACCCCCCTCGACCAGCCGCACGGCACCGACGTCGACGCCCAGCAGTCCGCGGTCTGGGCGGACGGCGACCTGGTCGTCGTCGGCGGCTACGACAGCGAGACGGCCTACGAGAACCCCGCCGGCCTGACCAACCACGCGTGGGCCTGGACACCAGACCCCTAGCCTCAACCGGCGTCCGGGGAGGCCGGCCCTGACGCTGGTTGAGGTGTGAAGGACGGAGTCCTGAGCCTCGAAACCCGGCGAGTCGAGAAGCAGCCTCTGGGCGTCGCCGTCGTTCGGCTCACCCGGTTTCGAGGCTCGCTTCGCTCGCACCTCAACCAGCGTCGGGGGAGGGCAGGCCCCGTCGCTGGTTGAGGTGTGAAGGACGAAGTCGTCGCGCCCCCGCTGGTTGAGGTGCGAAGGACGAAGTCCTGAGCCTCGAAACCCGGCGAGCCACGAAGCAGCCTGTAGTCGTCGCGGTCGTTCGGTTCACCGGGTTTCGAGGCTCGCTCCGCTCGCACCTCAACCAGCGTCGGGGAGGGCAGGCCCCGTCGGTGGTTGAGGTGTGAAGGACGAAGTCGTCGCGCCCCCGCTGGTTGAGGTGTGAAGGACGAAGTCCTGAGCCTCGAAACCCGGCGAGCCGGGAAGCAGTCTCTGGTCGTCGCGGTCGTTCGGTTCACCGGGTTTCGAGGTTCGCTTCGCTCGCACCTCAACCGGCGTCCGGGGAGGGCGGGCACCGTCGGTGGTTGAGGTGTGAAGGACGGAGTCCTGAGCCTCGAGACCCGGCGCGCCGAGAAGCAGCCTCTGGTCGACGCGGTCGTTCGGTTCACCGGGTTTCGAGGCTCGCTCCGCTCGCACCTCAACCAGCGTGGGCAGGGCGTGCCTGTAGCCCTGCCGGGCGATGTGCCGGTCAGGGCTGCAGGGTGTCGAGCGGGATCGTGCCGTGGTGGTCGCGTCCGAAGACGAGCCCGTTCGGACTTCGCCAGACGAACGAGGTGTCGTCGACCTTGTCGTAGCGCCATCGCGTATGGGTCTTCGCCCGGTGATGTCGCCGGCACAGGGGTGCGATGTTGCAGTCGCAGGTCGGTCCACCGCGCGCGGCGGG
>NZ_DATJTA010000034.1:0-21240 GCF_035503875.1 Nocardioides sp. | reverse complement strand
CCTCACCGCCGTGCTCTCCGCCGCCGCCGCCCACCGCGGCACCAGCCTGGTCGAGATCTACCAGAACTGCCCCATCTTCAACGACGGCGCCTTCGACGCCATCAAGAACAACGACACCAAGGCCGACGCGATCATCCCCCTCGTCCACGGCGAACCCATCACCTTCTCCGCCGGCACCAAGGGACTGATCCGCGACAGCCGCACCGGCGGCGTCAAGATCATCGACACCGCCGACGTACCCGCCGACTCACTGCTCGTCCACGACGCCCACAACCCCGACCCCTCCCAGGCGTTCGCGATCAGCCGACTCACCGAGATGGGCTACCTCAACCAGACCCCCATCGGCATCTTCCGCCAAGTCGCCCGCCCCACCTACGACGACCAAGCCCGCGCCCAAGTCACCACCGCCACCGACGCCACCCCCGGCACCCCCACCGAACGACTCACCAACCTCATCAACAGCGGCGACACCTGGACCGTCGTCTGACCCACCCAACACCACGCCGACCCGGCGCGAACTCGCGCCGGGTCGGCGTGTCAGCCCGGGTCGCGGGTGTCGCGGAAGACCGCGGGGCGGCCCTCGCGGCGGGCGCGGGTGGCCTCCTCGAAGTTGTCGGTCAGCAGGCGCAGGTAGAGCTGGCCGATCCCCTCCGAGGTCATGTGGTCGGACAGCGAGGAGGCGGCGATACCGGCCTGCAGCGAGCGCTTGGTGAGCTCGATGCCGGGCTGCGAGAAACGTCCGATGCCGCGGCCGATCTCGACCGCGGCGTCCACCACCGGGTCCGCGAGCCGGGAGACCAGGCCGATCCGCTGCGCCTCCTCGGCGCCGACGTCGCGCCCGGTGAGCATGATGTCGGCGGCGTGCGAGGCGCCCACCGCACGGGGCAGCAGGTAGCTGAGCCCGAGCTCGCTGGCGGTCAGGCCGTTGTTGATGCCGGCGGCCCGGAAGTACGCGTCCGCGGACGCCACCCGGATGTCGCAGGCGAGGGCCAGGCAGAGCCCGCCGCCGATCGCGGCGCCGTTCACCGCGGCGATCACCGGCTGGTGCAGCCTCCGGATGGTGAGGACGACGTCCTCCAGCATCTCCAGCGAGCGCAGGGCGTACGTCGGCCGCGTCAGCCCGTCGACGTGGGGCGGCCGGCCGGCCGACTCCTGATCGGCGCCGGAGCAGAAGCCGCGCCCGGCGCCGGTGAGCACGATCGCGCGGAGCGAGTTGTCGTGGCCGAGGTCGACCAGCGTGTCCCGGAACGGGACCATCACGTCGAAGGCCATCGCGTTCATCCGCTCCGGCCGGTTCAGGGTGACGACGGCGACGCCGGGGTCGGGCCGGTCGACCAGCACGAAGTCGGTCATCGGGCACCTCCCGCCGCGGACGGGGCGATCCCCGCGGGCTGGTCGATCAGCTCCCGCGCGCTCCGGTAGTCCGCCTTGCCGGTGACGTGCCGGGGCACCGAGCCCACGACCCGGACGGTCCGCGGCACCTTGTAGCCCGAGATGCGGGTGCGCAGGTGCCGCTGCACGTCGTCGACGTCCAGGTCGACGCCGGGACGCGGTTCGAGCAGCGCCGCCACCTGCTGGCCGTAGCGCGGGTCGGGGAGGCCGAGGACGAGGGCGTCGAAGACCGCGGGGTGGGACTTCAGCGCCACCTCGACCTCCTCGGGGTAGACCTTCTCGCCGCCCGTGTTGATGCAGTTGGAGCCGCGGCCGAGCAGGGTCAGCCGGCGGCCGGGCTCGATCTGCACCCAGTCCCCGGGGACGGCGTACCGCTCGCCCTCGACGGTCACGAAGGTCCGCGCGGTCTTCTCCGGGTCGTTGAGGTAGCCGATCGGGATGCTGCCGCGGCGCGCCATCCGCCCGACGGCGCCGATCTCGCTGTCGGGGTCCATCACCCGGTCGTCATCGTCGAGGACCACGGTCTGGGGACCGATCCGCACGACGCTGCCCTTGTCGGCCAGGTTGTCGCGGTCGATCCGGCCGTTGCCGGTGAACCCCGTCTCCGAGGCGCCGATGATGTCGGTGAGCATCACCTCGGGGAAGGCGTCGAGCCAGCGCCCCTTGACCTCGGCGGAGAAGATCGCCGCGGCGCTGTTGACGGTCCGCAGCGAGCGGGCGTCGTACGGCGTGCCGGCGGCGAGCTCGCGCTCGTACTCCTCGATCAGCGGCCGGGCCATGGCGTCGCCGATGACGGAGATCCCGTGCGCGCGCTCCGCCTCGACCGCGCGCCAGATCTGGGGCGGGTCGAAGCTCGGGAACATCACCAGCGTGTTGCCGCCGAAGAGGCGCAGCAGCATCCCCCACTGACCGTTGGCGTGCATGATCGGGCCGAGCTGGACCGCGACGAACGGGTCGGTCGTCAGGGCGGCGCGGGACTGGTCGTGCTCCTCGATGGGCTCGTAGGTGACGAAGTCGATGCCGCCGCCGAGCGTCCGCCAGACGTCCTCGTGGCGCCACATCACGCCCTTGGGATAGCCGGTGGTCCCGCCGGTGTAGACGATGAAGACGTCGTCGGCACTGCGCGGACCGAAGTCGCGCTCCTCGGAACGGCCGGCGAGCGCGTCGGCCCAGGTGGTGACGGGGTGGGCCGGCTCCTCGGTCGAGCCGTCCTCGATGACCGTCACCGACCCGATGCCGTGCCGCGCGACGAGGTCGCCGAGCGCGCCGGAGTACTGGCGCTCGTGGACGAGCGCCGTGACACCCGCGTCGCCGAGGACGTGGTCGAGCTCGGCCTCGACGTAGCGGTAGTTGAGGTTGATGGGCGTCCCGCGCACCTTGAACACCGCCAGCATCGCGACCACGTGCTCCGGGACGTTGCGCGCCAGCAGGCCGACCCGGTCGCCGGTGCGTACGCCGGTGGCCTGCAGGTGGTGGGCGAACGCGTTCGCGCGCGCCTCGAGCTCGGCGTACGTCATCCGGGTCTCGCCCATGACGAGCGCCGTGCGGTCGGGCACCGCGTCCACGGCGTGCTCGACCAGGTCTGCGATGTGGAGGGCCATGCCGACACCCTGGACGCGCCTGTGACCCCGGTCACCCGCGTTCCCACCCTGCGGGACCCCTCATCCCCGCCTGGGGGTCAGATGAGGTTCAGGTCGGTCACCAGGCGTGCGGCGCGGACCGTCCTCCCGAGGAGGCGATGGGCGTCGGGGTCGGTGGCCAGCCAGACGATGGCGCGGCCGGCGGCGTCGTCGGCGACGGTGGGTACGCCGTGGGCGGCGATCTGCTCGGTGCCGCCGCGGGCGGTCGCGGCCTCGGTGACCACGAAGCCGGGATCGACGTTGAACGCGCGCACGCCCGCGCCGGCGTACTCGGCGTTGACGGCCCCGGCGATCCGGCCGAATGCCGCCTTGGCGGCCGAGTAGTTCAGGCCCCAGCCGCCCTCGCCCGGCGGCGCGGGCGGGTCGTTGACGATCGAGCCGGACCAGAGGTCGACGATGGTGCCGCCGCCGTTCTCGACCATGTGCGGCAGCACCTCCTGCACCAGGGCGAGCTGGTGCAGGACGTTGGCCTCCAGGCTGCGGGCGAGGGTGTCGAGCTCGAGCTCCAGGACCCGGGCGTGCGGGAGGTGCAGCACCGCGTTGTTGACCAGGACGTCGACCCGACCCCAGGCGTCGAGGACCGTGCGGGCCGCGGCGCGGACGCTCGAGAGGTCGGTGAGGTCCATCGGGACGGGCAGCGCGCGGACGCCGTACTCCTCGACCTCGGCGGCGGTGCGCTCCAGGCTGCCGGGGACCGGGATCGCGCGGTCGCCCTCCCGCTGCGTCCGGGGCGGGGCGGTCCCCTCGCCCTCGCGGAGGGTGCGCGCGGTGAACGCCACGTCGAAGCCGGCGCGGGCGAGGGCCAGCGCGGTCTGGCGGCCGATGCCACGGCTCGCGCCCGTGACCAGTGCGGTACGTCGGGTCAGCACGTGCTGCTCACCGGTCCCTCCTCGACCATCAGCCGCAGGGCGGCTCGCGACAGCTTGCCCGTGCGCGTCCGCGGCAGGTCGTCGAGCACGACGACCTGGCCCGGCACCTTGTACGGCGCGAGCCGCGCGCGGGCGTGCTCGGCCAGGTCGGCAGCCGCGGGCGCGGCGCCCCGCGCGACCACGCAGGCCAGGATCCGCTGACCCGAACGAGCGTCACGCACCCCGATGACGGCGGCCTCCTCGACCCGAGGGTGCTCGCGCAGCACGGCCTCGACCTCGCGTGGGTCGACGTTGAACCCGGAGACGATGATCGTGTCGTTGGCCCGTCCGGCGACGGCCAGCCGGCCCGCGGCGTCCAGCTCGCCCACGTCCCCGGTGTCGAACCAGCCGCCGGGACGCAGGTCCGGAGCGTCGGCGTACGGCCGGCAGACGTGGTGGCCGCGCACCTGGACCCGGCCGCGCGCTCCCGGGGGGACGGGGCGCTCGAGCTCGTCGCAGATGCGTACCTCGGTGCCCGGCAGCGGCACCATCCACGGCAGCGGACCCGGCGGCACCGTCGGCAGGTCGCCGAGCGCCACGGTCCCGCAGGTCTCGGTCATGCCGTAGCCGGCGACGATCCGCGGGATGCCGAGCCGCTCGGCGAGCCGCGTCATGTCCGGAGCGGACACCTCGGTGCTGCCGACGATCCCGAGACGGGTGTGCGGGGCCGGCGCCCGGACGCCGAGGCCGGCCAGGTCGTGGTAGATCGTGGGCGGACCGGCGAGCACGGTGATCCGCTCCTCGCGCAGCAGCCGGGTCAGCCGGGCCGGGTCGTAGTCGGGCAGCAGGCGCACGGTCGCACCGGCCAGCAGCGCGACCAGCAGGATCCCGTTGAAGCCGAAGGAGTGGGTCAGCGGCACCGTCGCGAGCCACACGTCGTCGGCGGTCGCGTCGAGCGCGAGCCGGACGTCGTCGTACACCCGGAGCAGCTGCCGGTGGGTCATCGGCACCGCCTTGACCGTGCCCGAGGTCCCGGAGCTCGACAGCACCAGCGCCGCGGTCGCCGCGTCGCCCCACTCCGGGTGGCGCTGCTCGGGCTCCGGGGGCAGGTCCTCGAGCTCCGCGAAGGACACTGCGCCCGGCAGCGGATCGAGCGACTCGTCCTGCAGGACCAGGCACGGCTCGAGCTGGTCGAGCAGCCGTCGGCGCTCGGCGTCGGGCGCCCGGTGGCCGAGGGGTACGACGGTCGCGCCCGCCATCAGCACGCCGAACGCCGCGCTGATCCAGGTCACGCGGTTCGGACCCTGGACGACGACCCGGTCCCCCGCCACGACGCCTCGCTCGCGGAGCAGCCGGGCGACGGCGCGGGCGCGCGCGGCCAGCTCGGCGTAGGTGAGGGTCGCGGCGTCGTCGCGGACCGCCGGACGGTCGCCGTGCGTGCGGGCGCGGAGCCCGCACAGCTCCCCCAGGGTCTGGATGCCCTGCTCCTCCACCATGTCCGCATCAAAACAAAGGCACCCGGGGCACTGCCACGAGTTCCCACCCTGCGAAATCGGGTCGGCGCGACCGAGATCACCTTCGGAATGTTCCGAGCAGGAACATACCTAGGGCATGTTCGCGGTTACGCTGAGGCATGACCAGCGACGCTCCGGATGCCCTGCCCGACCTGCGCCCGACCAGCTGGGCCGTCCTGGGCCTGCTCTCGTTCGGCGAGGAGCTCTCCGGCTACGACCTGAAGAAGTGGGCCGACTGGAGCCTGCGGTTCTTCTACTGGTCCCCGTCGTACAGCCAGATCTACGGCGAGCTGCGCAAGCTCGAGGAGTTCGGCTTCGCCACCTCCCGGGTGGTCAACAAGGACGACGTCCGCGGCAAGCGGCTCTACCAGATCACGCCCGAGGGCGAGCGCGCCGTGGCCCGCTGGGCAGCGGAGGCGCCGGTCGAGCCCGTCGTCCTCAAGCACGGCGTGATGCTGCGGATGTGGCTCGGCCACGCCAGCGACCCGGAGCTGCTGCGCGCCAAGCTCGAGGAGCACAAGGAGCAGAGCGAGAAGATGCGGGTCCGCGCGGAGGTCGACGCCGAGGGCGCGCGCCGCGAGCCCGGGTGGGCGTTCCCGGAGATGGTCCTGCGCTGGTCGGAGCGCTACTACGCCGACGAGCGCGATCGCGCCGACCAGATGCTCGCCGAGCTCGACGAGGCGTTCGCCAAGCGGAAGCGCTCGGCCTCGCGAAAGACCTCCGAGCGACGGTCGTCGGAGGAGCTGCGCTCGCACAAGGCCTGATCGGCGAGAGTCTCGGAAGGCTCGGCTTCATCACGGTATGTAGACGAGTTCGCGGTTGCCACGGCGTACCCACCATGGCAACCGCAGGCTCGTCTGCATACCGTGATGAGCCTGCAACCGCTCCCGCCTACTCCTCCGCGGGCAGGTGCGCGGCCCGGCCGTGCTCCAGGAACTCCGCCTCGAGGGCGGCGCGAGCGGCCTCGTCGAGGGCGACGTACTCGGACGTGCGGCCGACGCGGACGTAGACCGGGTCCGCGGTGCGCCAGGCGGTACGGCGCAGCGGGGCCTTGCTGACCTTGCCGGAGCCGGTGAGCGGGATGGCGTCGACGACCCGCACGAAGGACGGCCACCACTTCGCGCCCATGTCCGCCTGCTCGGCCAGGAACGCGCCGAACTCGACGGCGTCGAAGGTCCGGCCCGCCTCCAGCTCGACCACGCACATCACCCGGTCGCCGGTGACCGGGTCGGCGACGGCGAAGACGGGTGCCGACGCGATGCCGGGGCAGCGCTGGATGACGCGCTCGACCTGCGCGGCGGCGAAGTTCTCGGAGTCGACCCGCAGCCAGTCCGAGGAGCGGCCGGCGAACCAGAACCAGCCGTCGGCGTCGCGGTAGGCGAGGTCGCCGGACCAGAAGTCGTCACCGCGGACCCGGTCGGCCATCGCGCTCGGGTTCTTGTAGTAGCCCTCGAAGGTGTGGGCCAGGCCGACCGCCACGAGCTGGCCGACCGCCTCGGGGTTGAGCAGCCGCCCGGACGCGTCGAGTACGGCGCGCGGGCACTCCTCGCCGGTCTCCTCGTCGAGCACCCGGACGTCGGCGTCGCCGGCGGGCTTGCCGAGCGAGCCCGGCGGGGTGTCCGGGGTCCGGTTGATGCGGAAGACGCCCTCGCTGAGGCCGTACCCCTCCTGGACCCGGCAGCCGAACCGGTCGGAGAAGCGGGCGATGTCGGCCTCGGAAGCCTCGGTCCCGTACGCCAGGCGCAGGGTGCTGGTCCGGTCCCGCGGATCCTCCGGGCGGCTCAGCACGTACGACAGCGCGCGGCCGACGTAGTTGACGTACGTCGCGCCGAAGCGGTGCACGTCCTCGCTGAACCCGCTGGCCGAGAACTTGCGCGCGAGGCCGACGGTGGCGCCGGTGGCCATCGCCGGGACGAGGTTCATCATCACGGCGTTGCCGTGGAACAGCGGCATGCACAGGTAGGTCACCGAGTCGCGGTCGAGCTCGATCCGCCCGGTGACGGTCGCGGTCAGCCGGGCCAACCGCCCCTGACCGACGACGACCGCCTTCGGCGTGCCGGTCGAGCCGCTGCTGAACAGCAGCAGCGCGATGTCCTCCGGGGTGGGCTCGGCCGACGGCAGCGCCGCGCCGCGGTGCGCGGCCAGCAGCCCGTCGTACGCCGCCGTCTCGATCTCGAGGATCCGCTCGGCCGGGACGCCGTGGTCCTGGCCGCGGACGAGGTGCGCCCACCGCGGCTCGGTGACGATGACGTCGACGTCGGCGTGCCGGACGTCCTGGGCGATCTCGGGTCCGCTGCGGCTGGAGTTGATGCCGACGACGACCGCGCCGGCGAGACCGCAGGCCCCGATCCAGAAGACGAAGTCCGGCACGTTGTCGAGGAGCACCCCGACATGCAGCTGTCGGCTCTCGGGCCGGGGCGCGAGGTCGGCCAGGGCCGCGGCGCGGGTGGCGCTCTCCTGGACCACCTCGTCCCAGGTCCACTCCCGGTCCGCGGTGCGCAGGCCGATCTTCGTGTCGCCCACCCGGGTCCGGACGATGCCGGCGAGGGTCGCGGGCGCGTCCCCGGCGGGGGTGGGCTGGGGTGCGGTGCTGGTGCTGGTGCTGGTCACGAGGCGAGGGTCTCCTGGGTCCCGAGGATGGCGGCGAGGTCGGCGTGGTGGCAGGCGAGGTAGTGCCCCGGTCCGGCCTCCTGCAGCTGCGGCTCCTGCGCGGCGCACAGCTCGGTGGCGAGCGGGCACCGGGTGCGGAAACGGCACCCGCTGGGCGGGTCGAGCGGCGAGGGCAGCTCGGCCGAGCGGGTCTGCTCGGCCACCCCCTCGGCGTCGGTGGTCGCGCCCGGCAGGTGCGCCTCCGGCACCGAGTCGAGCAGCAGCTGGGTGTAAGGGTGGCGGGCCTGCAGCGCGAGGCTGCCGGAGGGGATGATCTCGCAGACCTTGCCGAGGTACATCACCATGATCCGGTCGCTGATGTTCTTCACGACCGCGAGGTCGTGGGCGATGAAGACCATGCTGAGCCGGTAGCGCTGCTTGGTCTCCTCCAGCAGGTTGAGGATCTGCGCCTGCACCGACACGTCGAGGCTCGACACCGGCTCGTCGCAGATCAGCACCTGCGGGTCGAGCATCAGCGCGCGGGCGATGCACACCCGCTGGCACTGGCCGCCGGAGAGCTCGTGCGGGCGGCGGTCCCAGACCACGTCCGGGTCGAGCCCGACCGCTGAGAGCACCTCGCGGATCTGCGCGTCGTCGACCTTGCGGCCCCAGATGCGCGGCCCCTCGGCGACCAGGTCCTTCACCTTGCGACGCGGGTTCAGCGAGGATACCGGGTCCTGGAAGATCATCTGCATCCGCGCGCGGCGCTTGCGCAGCTGGTTGCCGGAGCTGGAGGTCAGGGCGTCGCCGCCCAGCCGCACCTCACCGCTGGTGGGCGGCGGCAGCTGCATGACCGCACGCCCCGCGCTGGACTTGCCGCAGCCGGACTCCCCCAGGATGCCGAGGGTCTCGCCGTCGACCAGGTCGAAGCTGATCCCCGACACGGCGTGCACCGTGTGCCCGCCCTTCGCCGGGAACTCCACGACGAGGTCGTCGACGCTCAGCACCCGCTCCTCGGGCGGTCGCAGGTGGATGCTGCCGGATCCGGCCATCAGCTCTCTCCAGATCGGTCGACGGGGTGGTAGCAGGCGTGCAGGTGCCGGCCCGGAGGTACGACGCCCGCCGGATCGAGCGGCGCGTCGTCGGCGGGCCGCAGGTCGGGCACCACCTGGAGGCAGTCCTCGCGCGCGTAGCGGCAGCGCGGGGCGAACCGGCACCCGGAGGGCGGGCGGACCATGTCCGGCGGCGAGCCGTCGATGGCCTCCAGGCGCAGGTGCGGAGCCTCCTCCAGGCGCGGGATCGCGGCCAGCAGGGCCTCGGTGTACGGGTGGTGCGGGCGGTCGAAGAGCGAGCGCGAGTCCGCGGTCTCGACGACGCGGCCGGCGTACATCACCGCGACCCGGTCGGTGCGGCCCGCGACGACGCCGAGGTTGTGGCTGATCAGGATCAGCGCCATCCCCAGCTCGCTGCGCAGCCGGTCCAGCAGGTCCAGGATCTGGCGCTGCACGGTCACGTCGAGGGCGGTGGTCGGCTCGTCGGCGATCAGCAGCTTCGGCTCGTTGGCCAGCGCCATCGCGATGACGACGCGCTGGCGCATGCCGCCCGACATCTCGTGCGGGTACTGGTCGATGCGCCGCGCGGGGTCCGGGATCCCGACCAGCGCCAGCAGCTCCAGCGCCCGGGCGCGCGCCTGGGCGCGGTCCAGCCCGCGGTGCTTGCGCAGGGTCTCGGTGAGGTGGGTGCCGATCTTCTTGACCGGGTTCAGCGCGGTCATCGGGTCCTGGAAGACCATCCCGATCGAGGCGCCCCACAGCTCGCGCAGGCCCCGGGCGGGCAGCCGCTGGATGTCGCGCCCGTCGAAGTGCACCGAGCCGGTGACGGTCATGCCGGGTCCGCTGGTGTGCAGCCCCATGATCGTCCGGCCGAGCACGGACTTGCCGGAGCCCGACTCGCCGACGATGCCGAGGGCCTCGCCGGGGGCCAGGGTGAGCGAGACGCCGTCGACGGCGTTCAGCTCGCCGCGGGCCGTGCTGATCACCGTGCGCAGGCCGTCGACCACGAGCAGCGGGGCGGCCGGCGCGGCCGGGCGCTCCTCGAGGCGGAGGGAGGTGTCGGTCATCGGGTCCTCCTAGAGCTTCGCCGAGCGCGGGTCGAAGCGCTTGCGCGCCTTCTCGCCGAGCGCGTTGAAGGCGAACACGGTCAGGAACAGCACGGTGCCGGGGACCAGGACGATGTGCGGGTGCTCCTCGAACACCCGGCCCTCGCCCTCGGCGATCATGTTGCCCCAGGACGGCGCCGGTGCCTGGATGCCGAGTCCGAGGAAGCTCAGCGAGGCCTCCGCGACGATCAGCACCGAGACGATGACCATGCCGTACGACGCCAGCGGCAGCAGCACGTTGGGCAGCAGCTCGCGGAACATGATCCGGGAGCTGGAGGCGCCCATCGCCTTGCCGGCCAGCACGAACTCGCGCTGGGCGAAGGCCATCGTGCTGGCCCGCGCCATCCGGATCATGCTCGGCAGCGCGAGCAGGGAGAGCGCGAAGGCGATGTTGCGCAGGGTGGGCTCCAGGACCGTGGCCAGCGCGATGAGCAGGATCAGCGGCGGCACGGCCAGCAGCGAGTTGGTGAAGATGCCGACGACGCGGTCGGTGCTCCGGCGGAAGTAGCCCGCCAGGATGCCGACGGTTCCGCCCACGACCATGCCGATGAGCACGGCCCCGATCGAGACGACCAGCGACGCGCGGGCGCCGTACACGACCCGGGAGAGCAGGTCGAGCCCGAAGTTGTTGGTCCCGAGCGGGAACTCGCTGGTCAGGTCCGGACGCGCCATGGCCGGGTCCATCATCGTCGTGGCGATGTCCTCGTGCTCGCCCAGCGGCAGCAGGGGCGCGGCGATCGCCGAGCCGACCAGCAGCACCAGCCAGACGACGCACAGCCACAGGGTGAGGTCGAAGGACGCGCCGAACCGGTGCCGGCCGAGCTCGGCCAGGCCGAGGTAGAGGAGCACGAACGCGGCCAGGGCGGCGCCCGCCTGGGTCCAGCCGGTCTCCCGGAGGCCGACGACGACGGCGACCAGCGCGACGACGCCGGCGACGGTCAGCAGCAGCCCGCGCCAGGGCCGCGGGCGCGAGGTCGGAGCCTGGCCCGGCTCGCCGACGGGCGGTACGGCGGCGGCCGGCTCGGCGGGGAGCTCGACGGGCGACATGGTGCGCTCAGACATGGGACCTCCTGACCCGGGGGTCCAGGTAGCCGTAGGAGAGATCGATCAGGGCGTTGGTCACGACGTAGATGACCGCGATCAGCAGCACCGCGCCCTGCACCGTGACGTAGTCGCCGGTGTTGGCGGCGCCGATGACCAGCGTGCCCATCCCGGGGAGTGCGAAGAGGTACTCCACGATCACCGTGCTGCCGATCAGCCGGCCCAGGCTGATGCCCATCAGGGTGATCATCGAGAACGACGAGGGGCGCAGGGCGTCGCTCACCAGGACGTGGACGGTGCCCATCCCCTTCGCCTTGGCGGCCAGGATGAAGTCCTCCTGGAGCGTGGTGATCAGGTCGTTGCGCAGGATCCTCGTGAACATCGCGGTCTCGGCGAGCGCGATCGTCAGCGCCGGCAGGAACGCGTGGTACAGGTTGTCGGGGACACCCTCGGACAGCCGGGACCACTCGGCCCGCGGGAACCAGCCCAGCCCGTTGGCGAACACCATGATCACCAGCAGACCGGCGAGGAAGCTCGGGACCGACAGCACGCCGAACGTGCCGGCGCTGACGATCCGGTCCACCCGGCCGCCGGCGTGGTACGCCGACCACATCGCCAGCGGGATGCTGAACAGCAGGGCCATCGCCATGCCGAGCACGGCCAGCTCGACGCTGACCGGCAGCGCGGCGGCGATCCGGTCGGCCACGTCGTGGTACGGCGGCACCACCGACGTGCCGAGGTCTCCCTGGAGCGCCGACCCGAGCCAGTCGGCGTACCGCACCAGCAGCGGGTCGTTGAGACCGAGGTCCTCGCGGACCTGGGCGTACTCCTCCGGCTCGTGACCCTCGCCGAGGATGGTCACGGCGGGGTCGGTGTCCATCAGCGAGACCAGCGCGAAGGTGCCGAAGCTGACGACCAGCAGGACGGCCACCAGCTCGGCGAGCCGGACCAGGAGGCCGCGGAGGCGGCCACCTCCCCGACGGCGGCGCCGGCGCGCCGGTGCCGCGGGCGGTGCCGACGGGGGCGGCGAGGAGCCGGCCTGGACCGTGGTGCTCATGACCCGGCCACCCACGCGTCGTCGAGCAGGACCAGGGTGTTGGTGGAGTCGACGACGCCGTGCACGTCGTCGTCCCAGGCGAGGAGCTCGGTGGTGGGGCCGTAGACCAGGGCGGGGACGTCGACGTTCCACTGCTCCTGGATGCGCGCCATCACGTCACGCTGCTCCTCCTGGCCGGCGGCCTCGCGGAACTCGTCGAAGAGGGCGTCCATCTCCGGTCCGGTGTGCATGCCGACCGAGAGGTTGCCCTCGCTGTGCAGGGTGGCGAACATCCGGCCGTACGGCCCGGCCTCGCGCCAGCTGATCCCCCAGCCGGCGACGTCGTAGTCCTGCTCGACCGCGACCTTGGCGATCTGGCTCTGGACGTCGCGGACCAGGTCGGTCTCGACCTCGAAGCCGACCGCCTCCAGCGACGCCTGCACCGCGAGCGCGGTCGCCCGGGAAGCCGGGTCCGAGGCGTCGAGGTAGGTGATCTTCCCGTCGAAGCCGTCGGCCTTGGCCTCCTCGAGCAGCTCCTTGGCGCGCTCGGGGTCGGTGGGCAGCGGCGCGACGTCGCTCGCCCACTGCGAGGGCTCGGGGAACACCGCGTTGCTGGCGATCCCGGCTCCGTCGAAGGCGCGCTGGGCGACCAGCTTCGGGTCGATCGCGTGGTGCATGGCCTGGCGGACCCGCGGGTCGGCGCCGGGCCGGCCCTCGGCCGCGTTGATGACCGCGACGTTGCCGAGCGAGACCAGGTTGAGGAAGCCGGGACTCTTCGCCTCGACCAGCTCGTCGACCAGGTCGGCGTCGCGCAGGAACGCCGCGTCGACGGCGTCGGACTCCAGCGAGTCCAGCGAGGCGGTCGGGTCGTTGAGGAACTTCACGCGCACCTCGTCGAGGTGGGGGCGGCCGTCCCAGTAGTCCGGGTTGGCCGCGAGCACGATCTCCTCCTGGGGCCGCTGCTCGGCCAGGGTGAACGCGCCGGCGCCGACGGGGGTGAACGCGTCGCCCGCGTCGGAGGCCTGCGCGACGATCATCCCGGGGCCGGTGGTCAGCATGTAGTCGAAGCTGGTCCACGGGCCCGCGAGCGTGAAGACCACGGTGCGCTCGTCGGGGGTCGCCACCCCGGTGACGTTGCTGGACCAGAGCATCGCCTCGTCGGCGCCCTTCTCGACGTACCGCTCCAGGCTCCACTTCACGGCGGCCGCGTCGAGCGGGGTGCCGTCGGAGAAGGTGACGCCCTCCCGGAGGGTGAGCGTCCACTCGGTGGCGTCGGCGTTGGCGGAGATCGACTCCGCGAGCTGCGGCACGACCTCGTTGGTCGCGCTGTCCCAGCGGAGCAGGACGTCGTAGATCGCCGCCATCTCCAGGCCGCCCGTGGAGCCGGCGACGATGGTCTCGGCCGGGTCGAGGAGGGCGGGCTCCGAGAACGCCGCGAACGTCAGCGTCCCGCCGTCGACGGGCTCGCCCGCCTCGGGGATGTTGACCAGCCCGGTCTCGTAGCTCGCGGCCGCCCCGGCGCGAGGCCTGTCGGTGTCGTCGTCACCGCCGGACCCGCCGCAGCCGGCCGCGAGCGCGAGCACGGCGGCGGTGGCCAGGGTGGGACGAACGAGGCGGGTGTGCAGCATCGATGGGGTTCCTCTCGGGGCGGAAGGCACGGCTGGGAGTCCGGCGCGTGCGAGCCAAACAGTCGGTGGGGCCGGTTGTCCGGCGAGGTCTTGTTCAGCGAAACCGGGGCGGCGCGGGGCTCACGTCGGGGTCACCACGACGCGGGCCGCCCGGCCGTTCCGCATCTGCGCGAACCCGCTGTCGGCCTCCTCGAGCGGGAGCAGCCCGGAGACCAGTGCGTCCAGCTCCAGGCGGCCCTGTCGGTAGAGGTCGGCGAGCATCGGGATGTCGCGCGGGAAGTGGTTGGCGCCCATCAGCAGCCCGCGCACGCCCTTGGCGGCGGTGACCAGCGGCAGCCCGGACAGCACCACCTGCTCACCGACGGGCGGGATGCCGAGGACGTACGCCGTCCGGCCCGCCCGGATCATGCCGACGGCCTGCGCCACCGTGGCCTGGCGCCCCACGACGTCGAAGGCGTGGTCGACGCCGCCGGTGAGCGCCTGGACCGCCGCCACCGGGTCGCCCGCTCCGGCGTCGAGGACGTCGGTGGCACCGAACCGCCGGGCGAGCTCGAGCTTCTCGGCACCGAGGTCGATGGCCACGATGCGCGTGGCGCCGGCCAGCCGGGCGCCCTGCACGACGTTGAGGCCGACGCCGCCGCAGCCGATCACCGCGACGCTGTCCCCCGGTCGTACCCCGGCGCCGTTGAGCGCGGAGCCGACGCCGGTGAGGACCGCGCAGCCGAGCAGGGCCGCCCGGTCGACCGGTACGTCGGCCGGCACCCGCACCAGCGAGTTGCGGTGCAGGACGGTCCGCTCGATCAGCCCGCCGAGGCCGGCGACCTGGTGCACCGGCTGACCGTCGCGCACCAGCCGCGGCGCCGGGCGCTCGGCCCGGCCCAGGTCGTTGCGCCGGTCGCAGAGGAAGGTCCGCCCGGCCCGGCACTCGGCGCAGTGGCCGCAGAACATCGACAGGCAGGCGACCACACGGTCGCCGACCGCCAGGTCGGAGACCGCGGTCCCGACGGCCTCGACGGTGCCGGCGATCTCGTGGCCGGGCACCGTCGGCATCGCCGTCGGCAGGTCGCCGTCGATCATGTGCAGGTCCGAGTGGCACAGCCCGCAGGCCTCGACCCGGACGCGCACCTCGTCGGGAGCCAGCCAGTCGTCGAGGTCGAGCTCCTGGACCTCCAGGTGACCGGGCGCCGCGCTCAGCACCGCGGCCCGGACCCGGGTCCGGGTCGCGCCGGGCGTGGCCGCGGGCGCGAAGGCGTCGGTGGTCGGGTAGGTCGTCACAGCTGCACCGCCTCGGTCTCGACGTACTCCTCCAGGCTGACCTTCATCCCGGTTCTCCCCCTCCTCAGGCGGGGAGCGGCGTCGCACCCTTGCCATGTCGCAATATGTCATCTAGGAATACTTCAACCTAATACATCCAGTGGGTCAAGGGGGCACACGATGGAGACCAGGGACCGGATCCACGTCGACGGCGAGTGGGTCGAGCCGCACGGCGAGGAGCGCCTGGAGCTGATCGATCCGCGCTCGGGCGAGGCGCACGCCGTCGTCCGCCTCGCGGACGCCGCGGACGTGGACCGCGCGGTCGCGGGCGCCCGGCGCGTCGCGGACGACGGCCCGGCGTGGCCGGTCGCCGAGCGGGTGGCCGCGCTGCGGGCGCTGCACGACCGGATCGCCGAGTGCACCGAGGTCTTCGCCGACACGATGTCGGCCGAGATGGGCTCCCCCGCCACCTTCGCCCGCCAGGTCCAGGTCGGCATGGCGCTGGCGACGCTCGCCACCACCGTCGACGTGCTGGAGGGCTACGCCTTCGACGAGACC
The DNA here is from genome assembly GCF_035503875.1 of Nocardioides sp. Lineage (GTDB taxonomy): Bacteria > Actinomycetota > Actinomycetes > Propionibacteriales > Nocardioidaceae > Nocardioides. The sequence continues at coordinate 5,582 of NZ_DATJTA010000034.1, read as the reverse complement.
CTGGGCGACTCGACGATCGCGCGCGAGCCGGTCGGTGTCGTCGCGGCGATCACGCCGTGGAACTTCCCGCTGCACCAGGCGCTGGCGAAGGTCGGCGCGGCTCTCGCGGCCGGGTGCTCCGTGGTGCTCAAGCCCGCCGAGACGACCCCGCTGACGGCGTACCTGCTCGTCGAGGCGGCGCGCGACGCCGGGGTGCCACCCGGTCGGCTGCAGCTGCTCCCGGGTCGCGGCGACGTGGTCGGGTCGGCCCTCGCCCGGCACCCGGACGTCGACATGGTGTCGTTCACCGGCTCCACGGCGGTCGGACGCTCCATCCAGCGCGAGGCCGCCGGCACCGTGAAGCGGGTGGCCCTGGAGCTCGGCGGGAAGTCCCCGAGCGTCCTGCTCGACGACCTCGACGACGAGGCGTTCGCGAGCGCCGTGCGCACCAGCGTCGGCTTCGGCCTGATGAACACCGGCCAGACCTGCGCCGCCTGGACCCGGCTCGTCGTCCCCGAGGAGCGGTACGACGACGCGGTCGCCCTGGCGAGCGAGACCGCCGCGGCGTTCGTGCCCGGGGAGAACCTCGGGCCGCTGGCGTCCGCGGTGCAGTGGGACCGGGTGGCCGGCCACCTCGCGCGCGCCCTCGATGAGGGTGCCGAGGTCGTCCACGGCGACGCCGCCCCGGAGAGGCCGGAGCGCGGGTTCCACCTCGCGCCGGTCGTGTTCGGCCGGGTCACCCCGGAGATGGCGATCGGTCGCGAGGAGGTCTTCGGGCCGGTGCTCGCGATCCAGACGCACCGCGGCGACGACGACGCCGTCCGGCTCGCGAACGCGACCGACTACGGCCTTTCGGCCGGGGTCTTCGCGGCCGACGCCGACCGGGCCGTCGCGCTCGCCCGCCGGATCAGGTCCGGCACCGTCCACGTCAACGGCATCAACGGCAACCGGCTCGCGCCGTTCGGCGGCTACAAGCAGTCCGGCCTCGGCCGGGAGTACGGCCGCTTCGGCCTCGAGGAGTTCCTCGAGGTCAAGTCGATCCAGCCCCCGCCGCGCGGCTGACCCGCGCCCGTCCCACACTCCGGAGGATCCATGGCGCTCGACGCCGCCACCACCACCCTGCTCCGACAGCTCGCCGCCGCCGGCGGACCACCGATGCACGAGGTCTCCCCCGCCGAGGCCCGCGCCCGGATGGCCGGTCTCGCCGGCCTCTACCCGCCCGGCCCGGAGCCGGCCCGCGCCGAGGACGTCACGGTGCCGACCCGGTCCGGCCCGCTGCCGGCACGGGTGATCGCGCCGGCGTCGCCGCGCGGCGTACTGCTCTACCTGCACGGGGGCGGATGGGTGGTCGGCTCCCCCGCCGAGCACGAGACGCTCGGCCGCGAGCTCGCCCACCGCACCGGGTGCACCGTCGTGCTCGGCGGCTACCGGCTCGCCCCGGAGAGCCCCTGGCCGGCCGCCGTCGACGACGCCTGGGACCTGCTCACCTGGGTCTCCGACCGCCGCGGCGACCTGGCCGGCCCCGGCGCCCCGCTCGTGGTCGCCGGCGACAGCGCCGGCGCCAACCTCGCGACCGTCGTGGCCCGGCACGCCCGCGACGGCGGCGGGCCGGAGATCGCGCTGCAGGTGCTGGTCTACCCGGTCGTCGACCACGACTTCGACACCGCGTCGTACACCGACCCGGCCAACCAGCTCGCCCTCAACCGGGACACGCTGCGCTGGTTCTGGGACCACTACGTCGCCGAGGAGCACCGCGACCACCCCGACGTCTCGCCGATCCGCGCCGCCGACCTGGGCGGGCTGCCGCCCGCCGTCGTGCTGACGGCCGAGCACGACGTGCTGCGCGACGAGGGCGAGGCGTACGCCGAGGCGCTGCGCGCCGCCGGCGTACCGGTGAGCTGCCGTCGCTTCCCGGGCCAGATGCACGGGTTCTTCACCATGGTCGGCCTGCTGCCGGCCACGGCCGAGGCCCTGGACCACGTCGCCGCCGAGGTCGACCGGCACCTCGCCGGCGCCCCGGCCCACCCCACCGAGGAGCCTGCATGAGCACGACCGATCCCCGTCCCGCCGACGTCGACGTGGTCGTCGTGGGCGCCGGCTTCGCCGGCCTCTACGCGCTGCACCGGCTGCGCGGGCAGGGGATGTCCGTCCGCGTGGTCGAGGCGGGCTCCGACGTGGGCGGCACCTGGTTCTGGAACCGCTACCCCGGCGCCCGCTGCGACATCGAGAGCGTCTTCTACTCCTACAGCTTCGACGCCGACCTGGCCCGCGAGTGGGAGTGGTCCGAGCGGTACGCCGCCCAGCCCGAGATCCTCGCCTACCTCCAGCACGTCGCCGACCGTTTCGACCTGCGGCGCGACATCACGCTCGACACCCGGGTGCTCTCGGCGCACCTCGACGAGACGGCCGGCCGCTGGACGGTCACCACGGACGGCGGCGAGCGGCTCACGGCGGCGTACGTCGTGCTCGCCGTCGGGCTGCTCTCCAGCACGAACCTGCCGCAGATCGAGGGCCGCGACGACTTCGCCGGGCCGACGTACCACACGGGCGCGTGGCCGCACGAGCCCGTGGACTTCACCGGGCGCCGGGTCGGCGTGATCGGGACCGGCTCGTCCGGCATCCAGCTGATCCCGCTGGTCGCCGAGCAGGCGGAGCACCTCACGGTCTTCCAGCGCACGCCGAACTTCAGCCTCCCGGCGAAGAACGGGGCGCCGGACCCGGCGAAGGTCGCCCGGGTGCGCGAGGACCACGCGGCGATGAAGGAGGAGCTGCGCGGCTCGTCGTACGGCATCCTCCTCGAGCCGCCCACGCAGAGCGCCCTGGAGGTGCCGGCGGCCGAGCGGGAGGCGAAGTACCGCGAGCGCTGGGACGAGGGCACGCTCACCGGCATCCTGCAGGCCTACAACGACCTGGTCCGCAACGAGGAGTCCAACCACACCGCGGCGGAGTTCGTGCGGCAGCGGATCGCCGAGATCGTCCACGACCCGCAGGTCGCGGCGGACCTGATGCCGCAGGGCTACGCGTACGGCACCAAGCGCCCGTGCCTGGACACCGACTACTACGCGACGTTCAACCGCGACGACGTGACGCTGGTGAACCTGCGGCGCACGCCGATCGAGCGGATCACCGCCCGCGGCGTGGTCGTCGACGGCGTCGAGCACGAGCTCGACGACCTCGTCTACGCGACCGGGTACGACGCGATGACCGGTCCGCTGCTGGGCATCGACATCCGGGGCCGCGAGGGCCGGACGCTGCGCGAGACCTGGGCCGACGGGCCGCGCAGCTACCTCGGGATCGGCGTCTCCGGCTTCCCGAACCTGTTCACGCTCACCGGGCCGGGCAGCCCCTCGGCCCTGAGCAACGCGGTCGTGTCCATCGAGCAGCACGTCGAGTGGGTCGCCGACCTGCTGGGCCACCTGCGCGAGCGCGGTGCCGCCCTGGTCGAGGCCGACGACCAGGCCGAGAAGGAGTGGACCGAGCACGTCCAGGTCGCCGGCAACGCGACGCTCTACCCGCGCACCGACTCCTGGTACATGGGCGCCAACGTCCCGGGCAAGCCGCGGGTGTTCCTGCCCTACATCGGCGGGGTCGGCAACTACCGCGCCCACTGCGACCAGGTCGCCCGCGAGGGCTACCGGGGGTTCGTCATCGCCTGACGCGCACTCCGGAACGCGAAACCGCCCGGCGGACCTGATCGGTCCGCCGGGCGGTTCGCTGTGGGTCAGGCGCGGATCAGCCGATCCAGGCCTCGTCGAAGAGCGTCATCGAGTTCGCGGCGCCCTTGACGCCGTGGACCTCGTCGCTCCACGCGCTCAGTTCGGCCATCGGCATCCAGGCGAGGTAAGGCACGCTCTCGTTCCACGCCTCCTGGACCTTGACGATCGCCGCCCGCTGGGCGTCCTCGTCGGCCGCGCCCTGGAACTCCTCCAGCGCGGCGTCCATCTCCGGGCTGGTGGGCATGCCGTAGGTCTGCTTGCCGGTGCTGTGCAGCGAGGCGTACAGCTTCGAGAACGGGTCGCCCTCGCGGTAGTTGATGCCCCAGCCGGCGAGGTCGTAGTCGCGCTCGACCGCCAGCTTGTTGATCAGGTCGGTGACCGTCGGCACCATCTCCAGCTCGACCGAGAACCCGACCGCCTCGAGCGCCGCCTTGACGACCTGACCGGTGTCGCGGGCCGCCGAGGTGTTGGAGTCGAGGTAGGTGATCGTGCCGTCGTACCCGTCGGCCTTGGCCTCCTCGAGCAGCTTCTTCGCGCCCTCGGGGTCGGGGTCGATGCCCGTCATCCCGTCGGAGTGCCAGCGGGAGTACTCCGGGAAGATCAGGGTGCTGGCCATGCCGTGCCCGTCGTACACGCGCTGACGCACCATGTCGGGCGCGATCGCCATCTGGATCGCCTTGCGCACGCGGATGTCCGCACCCGGGCGGCCCTCGGTGCCGTTGATCAGGGTCGTGTCACTCACCGCGACGAGGTTGGAGTAGCCGGAGTGGCCCTCCTCGAGCACCTCGTCGACGACGTCGGGGTCCCGGAAGAACGCCATGTCGACGCTGCCGTTGGCGAAGGAGTCCTGGATGGTGGTCTGCTCGTTGAGGTAGACGAAGCGCAGTTCGTCGAGGTTGGCCCGGCCGTTCCAGTAGTCCTCGTTGGCCTCGAGCAAGACCTCCTCGCCGGCGCGCTGGTGCACCAGGATGAACGGGCCGGCACCGACGGGCTTGAAGCCGTCACCGACCGCACCGGCGGCCTCGGCCACGATCATGCCGGGGCCGGAGGCGAGCATCGCCGGGAACATCGTCCAGGGCTTGTTCAGCGTGTAGACGACGGTCTTGTCGTCGGTGGCCTCGACCTTGGTCACGTTCGCGTTCCACAGGGCGGCCTCCGGCGCGGGCGCCGCGGCGTACCGCTCCTGGCTCGCCACGACCGCCGCCGCGTCGAGCGGTGTGCCGTCGGAGAAGGTCACGCCGTCGCGCAGGGTCAGGGTCCACTCGGTGTTGTCACCGTTGGCCTCCACGGACTCGGCGAGTTGCGGGACGAACTCCTGCGTCTCGGTGTCGTAGCGCAGCAGCACGTCGAAGATGGCGGCCATCTCGGTGCCGCCCGTCGTCACCGCGGCGATGGAGACGGCCGGGTCGAGACTGCGGGGCTCGGAGTACATCGCGTAGCTGAGCTGACCACCGGCCTTCGGCTCGCCGCCGTCGTCCTGGGCGCCCACCATGCCCTCGGTGTACTCGAACTCCCCGCTGGTCTCGGCGTCGCCGCCGCCACCTCCCCCGCCCGAGTCGTCGTTTCCGCCGCAGCCGGCGAGCAGCGCGAACGCCACCACCAGCGCCGCCGCGGGCCGCAGCACGATCCTGCGTCGCTTCATCGCATCCTCCTGGTCGAGCGGCCCCGTTCGGCAGGGGCGGCACCTCGCGGACTATATCGGTTAGGAATACTCCGGGGAAGCATGTTGCGACTCGATATTGACGACTAGGTGTGATGACCAGGCACGTTGGTCGAGATCGTGTGACGACACGGTCTGACTTGTAGATGGGTGAAGGCCTCCCCGGTGTGGAGTGGAGCTGTCTAAGAAACCGCTCCGCACCGAAGGAGACCTTCATGTCCCACGCT
>NZ_DATJTA010000033.1:0-27456 GCF_035503875.1 Nocardioides sp. | reverse complement strand
AACTTGCGCGCCGAGTCGGCAGAACTTGCGCGCCGAGTCGGCAGAACTTGCGCGCCGAGTCGGCAGAACTTGCGCGCCGAGTCGGCAGAACTTGCGCGCCGAGTCGGCAGAACTTGCGCGCCGAGTCGGCAGAACTACCGCCGGGTCGACGGGTGGTCGGCGTGGCTGGGCCACCACGGCGGAAGCAGGGCGGCGTACGCCGTGAGCAGGTCGTCGACGTCCAGGTCGCCGGCGAGCCAGCCCTCGATCACCCCGACCGTGCCGTCGGCGATGAACCGGGTGGCGAGATCGGCGACGACGTCGTCCGGTACGCCGGGCGCCTCCACCCGGACCTCCACGCGGGCGGCGTCGAGCAGCTGACGGCTGGTCTCGCGGAAGTGGTTGCTCAGCATCGCGTGCAGGCTGCCGCCGGTGCTGCCCGTGCCGAGTCCGCGCCGGTAGATGGCCGCGTGCCGCTCGACGTGCCGCAGGACGTCAGCGGTCACCCCGCGGACCGCGTCGGGCACCTCGGCCGTGTCGTCGGCGAGCAGCCCCTCGCGCAGCTCGTCGAGCTCGGCGAGCAGGGCCGCCTCGAGCAGGTCGGCCGGTGAGGCGGCGTGCTCGTAGAACGTCGACCGGTGCACCCCCGCCTCGTTCGCCACCGCGGTCACGCTCAGGTCGGCGACCGGCCGCTCGGCGGCGAGCCGCAGGACGGCGGCGTACAGGCGCTCCTGCGAGCGGCGCTGTCGGGCGTCCATACGGGCTCCTCTCCGGAACAAAGTGCGACAACTGTAGGTTAGCCAAGTATCCGACAAGTGTTGGATAAGAATCGGAATCGGAGGAACACCATGGCCACCTACGACGTCGCCGGCCGTTCGGCGATCGTGACGGGCGCGGGCTCCGGCATCGGCCGGGCCGTCGCCACCCTGCTGGCGGAGAACGGTGCGGCCGTCCTGGTCGCCGACCTGGACCAGCACGCGGCCGAGACGGTCGCGCAGGAGATCACCGCCGCCGGCGGCACCGCGGAGCCGTTCGTCGGGAACGTCGCCGACGTCGACGTCCAGGCCGCGATGGTCGCCGCCGCGGAGGCGCTCGCCCCGCTGCGCATCGCCGTCAACAACGCCGGCATCGGCGGTGCCAACGCGCCCGTCGGCGAGTACCCCGTCGAGAGCTGGCAGAAGGTCGTCGAGGTCAACCTCAACGCCGTCTTCTACGGCGTCCGCGCGCAGGTGCCCGCGATCGCCGCGAACGGCGGCGGCGCGATCGTGAACATGGCCTCCGTCCTCGGCTCGGTCGGCATCGAGGGCTCCTCGGCGTACGTCGCCGCCAAGCACGGCCTCCTCGGCCTGACCAAGAACGCCGCCCTGGAGCACAGCCGCGAGGGCGTCCGCGTCACCGCCGTCGGCCCCGGCTTCATCGCGACCCCGCTGCTCGAGGCCAACCTCGACGCCGCCACCCAGCAGGCCCTCGCCGACAAGCACGCCACCGGCCGCCTCGGCACCCCCGAGGAGGTCGCCGCGCTCGTCGCCTTCCTGGTCTCCGACGCCGCCACCTTCGTCACCGGCAGCTACCACCTCGTCGACGGCGGGTACGCCGCGCAGTGACCGTCGGCTCCCGCTGCCTCGCTAGGCTGGGTCGATGAGTGCAGAGCCGAAGCAGCGGGGCCAGGTCTTCTCCTACGAGCGGTTCGAGCTGACCGCCGACGGCGAGCTGACCTGCACCTACTCCCTCGACGGGGAGACCTTCGCGGAGCGGTTCGTCTTCGAGGCCGGCGAGGGCGCCGACTTCACCACGCCCGCCGCCCACGGGGCGGCCCGCGTGGTCTTCCTCCTCGCCGGCATCTCCTACTACAAGACCGGCGCCCCGCCGCTGGTCGTCGGCCCGGCCGACGGGCTCAGCCCGCGCGAGGCCGACTTCCTGCGGGACTTCCACCTGCACGGACTGGCGGAGTTCTCCTACCGGACCGGCGTCGACATCAGCGACCTGCGGATCGACTCGACGCCGCGCACGCCCGCTCCCGCCGCGGCCGACGTACGGCGGGGGCCGCTGGTGCCCTTCGGCGGCGGGATCGACTCGATCGTGGTCGTCGACGGCACCCCGGCGACCCGCGACGGCGGAGCGCTCTTCGTCGCCAACACCTCCGACGTGCCGTTCGAGCCGATCGAGGACAGCGCGGCGATCACCGGCCTGCCCGTCCGCCGCGTCCGTCGCCACCTGGACCCGAAGGTGCTGGAGTCGAAGGCGCGCGGCTACCTCAACGGCCACGTGCCGGTGACCGGCGTCCTGTCCGCGACCGCGGTCCTCTGCGCGGTCGCCCACGGTCACGACCGGGTCGTGATGTCCAACGAGCACTCGGCGAGCGAGCCCACCGGCCTGGTCGCCAACGGCGTGCCGGTCAACCACCAGTGGAGCAAGGGTCTCGACTTCGAGCGGGCCTTCCGCGAGGTGCTCGCCGAGAACGTCACCGGCGTCGACTACTACTCGGCGCTCCGCCCCTACAGCGAGCTCTGGGTGGCGGAGCGGTTCGCCGAGCTGACCGACTACCACCTGGCCTTCCGCAGCTGCAACAAGGCGTTCTTCGTCGACGCCGGCGCCCGGCACGCGACGTGGTGCGGCCGCTGCGACAAGTGCTGCTTCATCGACCTGATCCTGAGCCCGTACCTCCCGCCCGCCGAGCTCGACGCGATCTTCCGCGGCTCGGAGCCGCTGCGCGACGAGAGCCTGGCCCCGGTCTTCGAGTCGCTGCTGGGCGAGCCCGGCCTCGACAAGCCGCTGGAGTGCGTCGGTGACGAGGGCGAGTGCCGGACGGCCGTCCGGCTCGCGGTCACCCGCCCCGACCGGGCCGGCACGCCGCTGCTCGTGCGACTGGCCGAGCGGGTCGCCACCCTGGAGCAGGCCGGCAAGCCGGTCCCCACCACGGACGCGCTGCTCCACCGACAGGGTCCGCACTTCCTGCCGGCGGACGACACCCGGTGACCGGCTGGTCCGGCCTGGCCGGCCTGGCCGGCCTGAAGGTCGGCGTCTGGGGCGTCGGCGTGGAGGGCTCGGCGAGCCTGCGCCGGCTGGCGGCCGATGGCGTGACGCCGTACGCCGTCGTGGACCGGGCATCCGGGGCCACCCCGGACGGGCTGGAGATGCTCGCCCTCGACGACGGCGGCCTGGAGCGGCTGCTCGACTGCGACGTGGTGGTCAAGAGCCCCGGCATCAGCCCGTACGACGAGCCCGCGACCACGCTCGCCGCGGCCGGCGTACGCCTCGCGGGCGGCCTCGGCCTGTGGCTGGAGGACGCGCCGCGCGACCGGGTCGCGTGCCTGACCGGCACCAAGGGCAAGAGCACCGCGACCGCGATCGCCGGCGCCCTGGCGCGCGGACTCGGGCAGGACGTGTTCGTCGGCGGCAACATCGGCCGCGCGCCCTGGGAGCCGGACGCCGCGCCCGCCGACCTGTACCTGATCGAGACGTCCAGCTACCAGGCCCACGACGTGACCACCGGCCCCCGGGTCGTCGCGGTCACCTCGCTCAGCCAGGACCACCTGACCTGGCACCACGGCTACGAGACGTACGTCCGCGACAAGCTCTCGCTGTGCACCCGCCCCGGCGTCGAGACCGTCGTCGCCCCCGCCGCCGACCCCGAGCTGGAGCGGTACGCCGACCAGCTCGGCCCCCACGTCCGGCGGGTGGCCGAGGTCGAGGCCGCCTGGACCGACGGGCTCGGGCTGATCGGCCGGCACAACCTGCGCAACGCGCTGCTCGCCCGCGAGGTGCTGGTCGCCCTCGGGGTGCCGGGCGCCGAGGACGAGACCGCGCTGGCGGCGGCCGCGACGTCGTACGAGCCCTTGCCGAGCCGACTCACCCGCGTCGGCCGGGTCGGCGACGTCGAGTTCGTCGACGACAGCCTGAGCACCAACGTGCTGCCCACCCTGGCCGCGGTCGACGCCTTCCCCGGGCGCCGGGTCGCGCTGCTGGTCGGCGGCCAGGACCGCGGGATCGACTACGCGCCGTTGGCCGAGGGGCTGGCGGCGTACGGCGACCGCGTGCTGGTGCTGACCCTGCCCGACAACGGGCCGCGGATCGCGCGCACCATCCGCGCGATTGCGCCGATCGTGCAGGTCGAGGAGAGCACCGACCTGGCCTCCGCCGTACGACGGGGGCACGCGTTCGCCGCGCCCGACGGCGTCGTGCTGCTCTCCCCGGCGGCGCCGAGCTTCGGGGTCTTCCGCGACTACGCCGAGCGGGCCGAGGTGTTCACCGCGGCGATGCGGGCGCTGTGATGCTCCGCCCCTTCCCGTACGACGGGCCGTCCGTGCGCGCGGTCGTCACGACGCGGGAGGGCGGCACCAGCGAGGGCGTGTACGCGGGCCTCAACCTGGGCGACCACGTGGGGGACGACCCTGCCGCCGTACGCCGCAACCGCGACCTGGTCGCCGCCGCCCTCGGCGTACCCGCCCTGACCGTCGCGGACCAGCAGCACGGCGCGCGGGTCGCGGTCGTCACGGCCTCGCTCGCGGGCCGGGGGCACTCCGGTGTGGCGGAGTCCCGGGAGCACTTCCCGGCCACCGACGCGCTGGTCACCGACGTCCCCGGCGTTGCCTTGGGGATCCTCGTCGCCGACTGCGCGCCGGTGCTGCTGTGGGACCCGGTGCGCCGCGCCGTGGGTGCCGCGCACGCGGGCCGGCCGGGCGTCGTACGAGGCGTGCTGGCGGCGACGGTCGCCCGGATGCGCTCGGAATTCGGCACCGACGCGGCGGACCTGGTCGCGGGCGTGGGGCCGTGCGTCGGCTACGACAGCTACGAGGTCGGCGACGCCGAGGCGGACGCGCTCGACGCGGTGCTGCCCGGCTTCACGAAGGCCAGCCGGCCCGGGCACCGCTACCTCGACGTCGGCGGCGCCGTCGAGCGGCAGCTCGCCGACCTCGGCGTCCGCACCGTGCACCGGATGGCCGTCGACACCCGCTCCGGCACCGAAACGTTCTTCTCCGACCGCGCCCAGCGGCCGTGCGGCCGGTTCATGGCCGTCACCGTGGTGCCCGCGTGACCGTCCGCGCCTGGCACGACGCGGCCGAGGTCGCGGAGGCCGACTGGACGGTCGCGGCCGCGTCCTTCCTCGGCGGGGGCTACCGGGTGGTCGTGCCGGTCCTTCCGGAGGCCGTCGAGTTCGCCCGCGAGCAGGCCGGGCGGACGTTCGACGTCCTCGGGATCGGGTGGGACGAGGTCCCCTGGGGTCTGCTGCCCGGCTCGGGGGCCGTCGAGATCAGCGGCGGGGCGTCGTACGACGCGGTCCGGCGGGGGTACGGCGTGCCCTGGACCCGGGTCGCGCCGATGCCGCTGCCGGGGGCTGCGACCCGGGACGCCGAGGCCGTCGACCTGCCGTGGGACTGGTCGTCCGACTCGCCGCTGGCCGGGCTGCCCACGATCTCCACCCTGGAGGCGACCCTCGCCGCCCGGCACCTGACCGAGGTGGGCGCCGAGGTCGGGTTGTGGTGGAACCACCGCGGCGAGCTCTGCACCTCCACGGCCGGCCCCCTGCTGGTCGAGCTCGCCGACGGCTGGGTGACGCCGGACCCCGGCGCCGGCGCCGTACCCAGCTGGGCATGGGAGCGCGCCGCCCGGGTCCACGGCGCCCAGCCGACCCCCATCACCCGCCCCCTCCTCCGCACCGCCCGCTCCGTGCTGGCCGTCGACACCCTCGGAACCACCACCACGCTGGACCTGCCTTGAGCGCGACCCGTCACTTTCTCGGCGTTTTCTGCGGTGTGTCGTTGCAGCATTGACGGTTCGATCAGCGGCGTAGGGCGTCCGCTCACCGACCCGTCGATCCCGCCGCGACACACCGCGAAAACCGCCGAGAAAGTGACGGGTCGGCGATCAGGCGGTCCGCTCCCGCGGGATGTCCAGGCGCGGGATCCCGCCGAGGCCGAGCCGGTAGCGCACGTGCCCGGCGTACAGCTCGAGGGTCCGCCACAGGGTGTCGTGGGCGCGCCAGGGGAGCGGCTCGGCGCCGTCGTACCAGCTGTCGCCGAAGGCGATCCACACCGGCGTCCAGGTGGCCGCGTCGTCCCACGCCCCGCGGCGGGCCATCAGCAGCCGCCGGCGGAGCTGGAACGCCGCCCGCGGGCCGTCGGCGTACACCGGGGAGGTCGCGACCGGCCACAGCCGCAGGTCCAGGCCCATCAGGTGCACCTCGAGCTCGCGCAGCACGAGCGGGTCGACCAGGACGGTCGCGACGTTCTCGTGCGGCGGGCGCCTCATGGCGGCACGCTGCCTGCCCCGGCGTACGGCGTCAAGAGTCGTCCTACGTCGACGCAGCTCCGGCCGACCCGTCAATGCCGCAACGACACACCGCGAAAACCCCCGAGGAAGTGACGGGTCGGCCTCAGATCAGGTCAGTACGACGCCCCCACCAGCGCGGGTCGAGGCGGACCAGGGCGGCGGCGGCGGCGAGGGCGAGGACCAGCCCGACGAGCGTGAGGTACGGCGCCAGCAGCGCCCAGCGGAGCAGGATCCGGCTGTAGCCGGTCAGGGTGAGGTCGTCGCCGACGATCCGGGCGGTCACCTGCTCACCGGTCTCGGGGCGCGGGCCGCCGTACCTGTCGCTGACGTCCCCGGAACCACCCGGCCAGCTGGCCTCGCAGGTGCGCGGGGAGCCGGGCGGTGGGCCGGTGCGACACCAGGCGTCGGGCTCGACGCTCACCGTGACCTCGCGTCCCTCCTGCCAGCCCGCGGCGTCGCCGTGCATGAAGAACCAGACCGGAGCACCCAGGAGCACCAGCACGCAGCCGATCGCCGCGACCCAGGTCAGCCAGCGCACCAACGTGGGGTGGGTACTGGGTCGCAGGTTCAGCGGGCGGTCGGGCACCTGCCCAGCCTGTCATCCCGAGGGGAACCCGCCCGCGACGCTCGGCCGGTGTGGAGAATGGTCCTAGAGGAGGCGTGCATGCACGGACCCCCCGACCTGTTCCAGCGGATGGTCGAGGCGAGCACCGACGGACTGTGGCTCGTCGACCCCTCAGGCCGGACCGTCTACGCGAACGCCCGCATGGCGGCGCTGGTGGCGCGCCCGGCCGAGGACCTCGTCGGACGCGACATCGAGTCCCTCCTCGGCGAGGACGGCCGCCACGAGCTCGCGCGCCGGATGCGGCAGCTGGAGGAGACCGGCGAGCCGCTCGAGAACCTCGAGACCCCCTTCCGCCGGCCCGACGGCAGCATCGTGTGGGCACTGGCCAGCCACAGTGCCGTGTACGACGACGACGGCCGGCCGATCGGCTGGCTGCACCGGGTCACGCCGCACACCGCGCGCCGGGCGCTGGTCGCGACCCTGCAGCTGCGCGAGCAGCAGCTCGCCCACGCCCAGGAGGTCGCCCGGCTCGGCAGCTGGGACATCGACCTGCGCGCGCAGAAGGGCAGCTGGTCCGACGAGCTGTACCGGATCCTCGGCCTCGACCCGGCGACGTACGCGGTGTCCTGGAGTGGCTTCTTCGACACCCTCCACCCCGCCGACCGCGACCAGGTCCGCCAGGTGGTCCGGGACGCGGTCAAGAACGGCGAGGAGTTCGCCTGGACGGCCCGCCGGGTGCTGCCGAGCGGCGAGCTGCGCTGGATCCGCGGCCTCGGGGTGGTCGAGCGCGCGCCCGACGGGACGGCGGTCCGGATGAGCGGCGCGATCCAGGACATCACCGACCTGAAGACCGCCGACGAGCACGCGACGGAGGCGACCCGGCGACTGCACCTGCTGCAGCAGATGGCCGAGGTCGCGAACCGCGCCGGCACGCTGGTCGAGGCCGTCGGTCTCGCCGCGGCGGGGCTGCCGGCCAACGCCCCGGGCTGGCAGGCGCTGGCCCTGTACTCCGGCCCCGAGGACACCCTCACCCCGCTGGCCGGGTACGACGAGTCGCTGATCCCGCGCGACCTCGGACTCGTGGCCGAAGCCCGACGGGAGGGCCGGGTGGCGACCGGCCCGCCCGCGCGCGACGCCGAGACCCACAGCCTGATCGCCATGCCCGTCCTGGTCGGCACGGTGGTGGCGGGCGTGATCCTGCTGCTCGCCGACGAGGTGCCGCCGGACGAGAACTCCCACCAGCTGATCGCCCAGATCGCCGCCCAGCTGTCCATGGTCGCCGAGCGCGAGAGCAGCGCGGCCGACCTGGCCGTGGCGCGCGACCAGGCGATGGAGGCCTCCCGGCTGAAGTCGGAGTTCCTGGCCACCATGAGCCACGAGATCCGGACCCCCATGAACGGCGTGATCGGCCTCAACGAGCTGCTGCTGCGCACCGACCTCGACGACCACCAGCGCCGCCTGGCCGACGGCCTGCAGAGCGCCGGGATGAACCTGCTGGCGATCATCAACGACATCCTCGACCTGTCCAAGATCGAGGCCGGCAAGCTGGAGCTCGAGGACGCCGACTTCGATGTCCGCCAGGTCTTCGACCGGATCGCGGGCGCGTTCGCCGGACCGGCCCACGAGAAGGGCCTCGAGCTCGTCGTCGCCTGCGACCCCGAGGTGCCGGCGTACCTGCGCGGCGACGTCACCCGCTTCGGCCAGGTGATCACCAACCTCGGCTCCAACGCCGTGAAGTTCACCGCCCGCGGCGAGGTCGTCGTCCGGGCCTCGGTCGCCTCGGCGAGCGAGCGCGAGGTCGTGCTGCGGATCGAGGTCAGCGACACCGGCGTCGGGATCGCCCCCGACGCCATCCCGACCCTCTTCGACGCCTTCACCCAGGCCGACCTGTCGACCACCCGACAGCACGGCGGCACCGGGCTCGGGCTCGCCATCTCCCAGCAGATCGTCGAGGCGCTCGGGGGCCGCATCGACGTCCGGAGCCGGCCCGGCATCGGCAGCACGTTCTCGTTCACGGCCAGCTTCGGCCACGCCCGCGGCGTCCGGTCCGCCCGGCGCCGTACGACGGCCCTGCCCCGCGGCCACCGGGTCCTGGTCGTCGACGACAACGAGAGCAACCGCTTCGCGCTCGCCCAGCAGCTGCGCGCCTGGGACCTGGAGCCGCTCGCCGTCTCGTCGACCGACGAGGCGTTCGCGGTGCTGCGCGAGGGGATCCGCAGTGAGCGCCCGTTCGCGCTCGCGATCGTGGACCTCGGCCTGCCCGGCGACGACGGCCTCGGGCTGGCCCGGCGGATCCGGTCCGACGACGACCTCGGCGGCCTGCGGCTGCTGCTGCTCTCCCCCGACCTCGACGCCGGTCGCAGCGCCGCCGCGGAGGTCGACGCCGACGACGTGCTGAGCAAGCCCGTCCGGCACGCCGAGCTGTACGACGCGCTGCTCGCGACGCTCGCCGTCGACGTACCCGCCGGACCCGAGCCCACGCAGGCGACGAGCACTCCGCGACTCGACATCCGGGTGCTCGTGGTCGAGGACAACGCGGTCAACCAGCTGGTCGCGACCGGGCTGCTGGAGAGCCTCGGAGCCACCGTCGCGCTCGCCTCCGACGGCGTCGAGGCCACCGCGTTGCTGACCGGTCCGCACACCTTCGACGCCGTCCTCATGGACTGCCGGATGCCGCGCATGGACGGCTTCGACGCGACCCGGGAGGTCCGGGCCGCCGAGCCCGAGGGCGTCCGGGTCCCGATCATCGCGATGACCGCGTCGGTGCTGGAGGGCGAGCGCGAGCGCTGCCTCGCCGCCGGCATGGACGACTTCCTCACCAAGCCGGTCGACACCGTCGCGCTCGAGCGGGTGCTCCGGCGCTGGACCGGGCCGCAGGCCGAGCCCCAGCCGTTGCCGTCGATCGAGGGTGACGACGACGCCCCCGGCACGGGCGTCGTCCTCGACCCGGCGCGCGTGCGGATGCTCGACGAGCTCCGCAAGGACGGCGTCAGCTTCTTCGAGCGCACCGCCGCGTCCTTCATGAGCCGCATCGACGAACAGGTGCGCGCCATCCAGGACGCGATCGACGCCCGGGACGCCAACCGCGCCTTCACCTCCGCCCACCTGGTCAAGGGCAGCGCCCTCAACCTGGGCCTCCCCCTCGTCGCGGCGGCCGCGGCGGCCCTGGAGACGTACGCCGAGAGCGGTCGCACCGACGGCACCGAGCCGATGATGGCCGACCTGCACCGCGAGGTCGGGCGGGCCGTCGAGGCCCTGCGGGACGCGACGTCTTGAACCTGCTAGACACCCGGTTCGAGGTGGTCGCCCGCCGCCGCCCGGTCGACCTGGTCCTGCCCGGCGACCTGCCGCCGGCGCCGTACGTCGCCGTCACCGGGGCGGACGGCCCCCTGACCCTGGCCGGCGGCGCGGTCGAGATCAGCGCCGGGTACGACGGCCGCGGGT
Source organism: Nocardioides sp. (assembly GCF_035503875.1). GTDB lineage: Bacteria > Actinomycetota > Actinomycetes > Propionibacteriales > Nocardioidaceae > Nocardioides. Next base: position 17,198 of record NZ_DATJTA010000033.1, on the reverse strand, counting down.
GGCTCAGCGTGGACACGGGCGGGCGGCGCCCGACCCGGCACCGCAGCCGGCGCCACGGCCGGGCGTCGGCTCCCGTCGACGCCGTCGGACTCACGCTCACCGGCACCCAGGCCACCCTGCTGACCCGGGAGGCCGACCGTTGGGTCGCGCGCGCCCGGGTCGATCTCGAGGGCCGGGTCGACACCCGCGACGAGGAGTGGCTGGCCGGTCTGAGCGCGAGCGGCGGGACGGCCGGTCGCTTCGGGCAGCTGGGCCTGCGCGACCTGCGGTTGGTGACCCGCGCGGACGGGTCGCCGTACCGCCTCGGCCGGGTGCTGCTGCTCACCGCCACCAGTGCGGGTCCGGGCTTCTTCGCGACCGCGCACACGTCGGTGTGGTCACTGGACCCCGACACCCTGGAGCTCGCGCACCGCGCCGACCTCTTCTTCCGCCGCCCGGACGCCCCCGGCGTCTTCGGCGACCACGCCACGCACCTGGTCCGCGACGCCGGCCGCTGGCTAGTCGCCACCAGCAGCTGGGGCGACTTCGACAAGTCGCGTCCCGTGCGGGTGCTCCTCGCGTCCAGCACCGACGACCTGACCACGGGGGTGCACGTGCTCGACACCCGAGTGCTCGGGCTGCCCACCGACGGACTGACCTCCGTCGCCGTCTGGGACCCGCACCTGGTCCGCACCGACGACGGCTGGCTGGTCGGGTACGTCAGCGCCAGCCGCTACTTCCGCTTCCACCCGGTGCTCGCCGCCGGCCCCACCCTCGACGACCTGCGGATGCTCGGCGCCGACGAGTCCCGCCGCGCCTGCGAGGGCACCACGCTCCACCGCGACCCGCTCTCCGGCGACTGGCAGGTGCTGGCCAGCGACCGCCGCGGCGAGTACCCCGTCTACGACCTGACCCTCACCCAGACCGGCCGCCTCGACGCGCCGTACCCCACCAACCTGCCGTGGCCCACCGTCGTCCGCGAGCCCGGCGGCTGGCTGATGGTCGCCTTCAACGGCCAGGGGTACGGCGGCCGCATCGCCGGCTACGGCACCCACGGCGACGTCGTCCTGATGCGCTCGACCCACCACGCCGGTTGACGCTGGTCGTGGACCGAGCGAACGCCGACGCTGGTTGAAGTGCGAGCGAACACCGACTGACGCTGGTTGAGGTGCGAGCGAAGCGAGCCTCGAAACCCCTCCAAGCCGACAAGCAACAGCAACCACCGCCGACTCCTGTCTCACCGGGTTTCGAGGCTCGTCGCTAGCGCTCCTCACACCTCAACCACCGCCACCCCCACGCCGGTTGAGGTGCGAGCGAAGCGAGCCTCGAAACCCCTCCAAGCCGACAAGCAACAGCAACCACCGCCGACTCTCCACGCACCAGGTTTCGCGGCTCTCGACCAGCGTCAGTCGGAGACGACCAGCAACGGGCGGACGGCGGTCCGTGCGGCGTGGATGCGGGACTTCACGGTGCCGAGCGGGATCTCCAGGAGCTCCGCGATCTCGGCGTACTCCAGCTGCTGCACATCCCGCAGGACCAGGGGCTCGACGAGCTCGGGGCGGGTGCTGCCGACGACCTCCAGCGCCTCCAGCAGGTCGAGGCGGCTGCCGGCGATCACGCTGGTCGTGCGCGGGTCGGGGGCGGCGGGGAGGTCCTCGGTGAGTCGCTCCGCGGCCCGCCGCTTCAGGGTCCGGTACGTCGACCGCGCGCTGTTCGACGCGACCGCGTGCAGCCAGGTGGTGAACCGGCTGCGGCCGCCGAACTGGCCGATCTTGGTGGCGACCAGCAGCAGCGCGTCCTGGGCCGCCTCCTCGGCGTCCTCCGGGTAGAGCAGCATCCGGCCGCAGATCCGCCGCACCCGCGGCTGCACCGCGACGAGCAGGTCCTCCAGCGCCGCGCGGTCGCCGCCGGCGGCGCGCAGGGCCAGGGCGTCGAGCTCGTCGGGGTCCGGCACCTGAGGCAGACTACCGACCGTGTCCCTCCCCGAGCGCCTCGGCCGTCTGGAGCGCGTGGAGCGGCTCGGGGCCGGCGGGTTCGCGACGGTGTGGCTCTACCGCGACACCGAGCTGGAGTCCGACGTCGCGGTCAAGGCACTCGCCGACAACTGGGCGCAGCGACTCGACGTCCGCGAGCGGTTCCTGGAGGAGGCCCGCATCCTGCGCCGGGCCGACTCCGACCACATCGTCCGCGTGTACGACGTCGGCGAGGTCGACGCGACGCCGTACTTCGTGATGACGTACGCCGACCGTGGCACCGTCGCCGGCCTGGCGGAGGACGGCCGGCAGCTCCCGCTGGACCAGGTCGTCGACCTCGTCGCGCAGGCCGGGGCGGGGCTGAGCGTGCTCCACGACCTCGGCATCGTGCACCGCGACGTGAAGCCGCAGAACCTGCTGCTGCGCGGCAGCCGCGACGGGACCCGGGTCCTGGTGGCCGACCTCGGCGTCGCGAAGGCGATGCTGCACGCCAGCGGTCTCACCCAGGTGGTGGGCAGCCCGGCGTACATGGCTCCCGAGCAGGTGAGGGGCACCGGCATCGACCGGCGCGCCGACGTGCACGCCCTCGCCGCCGTCGCCTACCAGCTGCTCACCGGGCGCCTGGCGCGCAGCACCACGCTCAGCGACCTCCTCGGGGCGAGCCTGCCGGTTCCGCCGTCGTCGGTCGCGGACGTGTCACCCGCCGTCGACGCCGTCCTGCTGCGCGGTCTCCAGCCCGATCCGAGGGACCGCTGGCCCGACATCGCGTCGTTCGTCGCCGCGCTCCGCTCGGCCGCCGAGGGGCCGCCGCCGGCGCCGACGCTGATCAACGACCCGCCCCCGGCTGCCCGCCCGACCGGCGCGCTGACCCCGGCGTTCACGCTGCTCCTGCTGCTCGTCCTGGGCGCCGCCTTCGCCGCGGCGTACGCCGTCACCGCGGCCGCGCGCTGAGCCCCGACCGGCATGTCCTAACCTGGATGTGACCCGCGCCACCCCTGCGGGCAGAGCCCAGCGCCACACCACCTCGTGGCCACATCAGAACAGGCGGACACCACCATGACCGTTCCCTCCAGCGACCCCTTCGAGCTCGGCCCGGAGCACGAGCAGGTCGTCTACGCGCACGACTCGGCCACCGGCCTCCGCGCGATCGTCGCCATCCACTCCACGGCCCTCGGCCCGGCCCTCGGCGGCACCCGGTTCCACCCGTACCCCACCACCGACGCCGCGCTGCGCGACGTGCTGGACCTCTCCCGCGGCATGTCCTACAAGGCCGCGCTCGCCGGCCTCGACCTCGGCGGCGGCAAGGCCGTGATCATCGGCGACCCGCGCACACTGAAGTCCGAGGCGCTGCTGCGCGCGTACGGCCGGTTCGTGCAGTCCCTCGGCGGCCGCTACCGCACCGCCTGCGACGTGGGCACGTTCAGCGAGGACATGGACCACATCGCCCGCGAGTGCGACTACGTCACCGGGCGTACGACGGCGCACGGTGGCGCGGGCGACAGCTCGGTGCTGACGGCGTACGGCGTCTTCCAGGGGATGCGCGCCGCCGCCGAGGCCGCCTGGGGCGACACCTCCTTGGCCGGCCGCACGGTCGGTGTCGCCGGGGTCGGCAAGGTCGGGCGACACCTGGTCGGCCACCTCGTCGAGGACGGCGCGGACGTCGTCGTCACCGACACCTGGCAGCCCGCGCTCGACCGCATCGTCGACGAGCACCCCGGCGTGCGCGTCGTCGCGTCGACGCAGGCCCTGGTCGAGGGCTCGCTCGACGTCTACGCGCCGTGCGCCCTCGGCGGGGCGCTCACCGACGACGTGGTCGAGGTGCTGTCGGCCCGCGTCGTCTGCGGCGCCGCGAACAACCAGCTCGCCCACCCCGGGGTCGAGAAGTCACTCGCGGACCGCGGCATCGTCTACGCGCCCGACTACTGCGTGAACGCCGGCGGCCTGATGCAGGTCGCCGACGAGCTCGACCCTGTCGGCTTCAGCTTCGAACGCGCCCAGCAGCGCGCGAGCCGCATCTACGACACGACCCGCGACGTACTCGCGCTCGCCGCACGCGACGGCGTCTCACCTGCCCTCGCCGCTGACCGACTCGCCGAGGCGCGGATGCGCGACGTGGGTCGGTTGCGAGGGATCTGGATCAGCTGACTCCCACCGCGAGGCGGTCCGCTCACGCGGGCCGCCTCGACGGCCGCGAGTCAGTCGCGCTGGGGTTCTGAGTAGTCCGACCACTTCTCGAGGACCTCAGGGTCCACCGGGTCGGATTCGGCGTGGTCCTCACCGCCGTGCAGCTCTTGTGCCAGCTTCCCGAAGTCCGTCTCGTGAGTGCGGTACTTCAGGTCGCGGGCGACCTTCGTCTGCTTTGCCTTCGCTCGGCCGCGCCCCATAGGGTCAGCCCCCTCGCACGTTGGCCGGGGCACAGTGGCTCCCGGGCTGGTCCTCAGTATTTCACTCGTGGGGCCAACGCTACCTGTTCGGTGGCTGTTCCCGCACACCGAGTGCCCGTTTCGGCGTCCGAACGCCGGAACCCCGGGGAGAAATCGGCTGAAATCACCAACCGGCGTGTTGACCGATGAGCCGGACCCGGCCTCCGTCGGTGTCCGAGGCGCTCACCTCGCCGGCCACCCAGGCCCGGATCCCGAAGCCGTCGAGCAGCGCCACGGCCGCGTCGACGTCCTCCGCCGGCATCATGGCGACCATCCCGACGCCGCAGTTGAGCGTCATCTCGAGGTCGGCCTGCGAGATGTCGCCCACCTTGCGGACCAGGTCGAAGATCGGCTGGGGCGTCCACGTGGTGCGGTCCAGGGTGGCGGTCAGCTCGACGGGCAGCACCCGCTCCAGGTTGGCCGCGAGGCCGCCCCCGGTGACGTGGGACATCGCGTGCGTGGCCGTCCGGTCGGCCAGCGCCAGGCAGGCCTTGGCGTAGATCCGGGTCGGCGTCAGCAACTCCTCGCCCAGCGAGCGGCCGAGCTCCGCGACGTTGCGGTCCAGCTCCCAGCCGGCCTTCTCCAGGAGGACGTGGCGGACCAGGGAGTAGCCGTTGGAGTGCAGGCCGCTCGCCGCCATGGCGACGACCACGTCGCCCGGGCGGACCCGTCCGGGGCCGAGCAGCCGGTCGGCCTCGACCACGCCCGTGGTGGCCCCGGCGACGTCGTACTCGTCGGGGGCCAGCAGGCCGGGGTGCTCGGCCGTCTCGCCGCCCACCAGCGCGCAGCCGGCCTCGACGCACGCCTCGGCGATGCCCTGGACGATCGCCGCGATCCGCTCGGGGACGACCTTGCCCGTGGCGATGTAGTCGGTCATGAACAGCGGCTCGGCGCCGCAGACCACGAGGTCGTCGACGACCATGCCGACCAGGTCGAAGCCGATCGTGTCGTGGACGTCCATCGCCTGCGCGATCGCGACCTTGGTGCCGACGCCGTCGGTGGAGGTGGCCAGCAGCGGACGGGTGTACTTCGTCAGCGCGGAGGCGTCGAAGAGCCCGGCGAAGCCGCCCAGGCCGCCGATCATCTCGGGCCGGCGGGCCTTCTCGATGGAGGCCTTCATCAGCTCGATGGCCCGGTCGGCGGCGTGGATGTCGACGCCGGCCTCGGCGTACGCGTTGCTTCCGGGGACGGCGTTGCTCACAGACGGTCCTTCACGGGTTGTTGAGCACGGGCAGCGCGCGGCCCATGGTCGGGGACTTCAGGGTGGCCTCGAGGAGGTGCTTGCCCAGCAGCGACTCGTCGGGCAGCTCGACGGGGTACTCGCCGGTGAAGCAGGCGCGGCACAGCGTCTCCTTCGGCTGGCCGGTGGCCTCCACCATGCCGTCGAGCGAGATGTAGCCGAGGGTGTCGGCGCCGACGCTGGCGGCGATCTCCTCCGGGGTGAGGCCGTTGGCGATCAGCTCGGCACGGGTGGCGAAGTCGATGCCGTAGAAGCACGGCCACTTCACCGGCGGGCTGGAGATGCGCACGTGCACCTCGCGCGCGCCCGCCTCGCGCAGCATCCGCACCTGGGCGCGCTGGGTGTTGCCGCGCACGATCGAGTCGTCGACCACCACGACCCGCTTGCCGCGGATCATGTGCTCCAGGGCGTTGAGCTTGAGGCGGATGCCGAGCTGGCGGAGCGTCTGGCTCGGCTGGATGAACGTGCGGCCGACGTAGGCGTTCTTGACGAAGCCCTGGCCGAACGGGATGCCCGACTCCTCGGCGTACCCGGCCGCGGCGGGGGTGCCGGACTCGGGGACCGGGATCACGAGGTCGGCCTCGACGGGGAACTCGCGGGCCAGCTGGCGGCCCATCTCGACGCGCGACTCGTGGACGCTGCGGCCGCTGATGGTGGCGTCGGGGCGGGCGAGGTAGACGTACTCGAAGACGCAGCCCTTGCGGTCGGGCTCCGCGAACTTGTGCGAGCGCAGGCCCTGCTCGTCGATGACGATCATCTCGCCCGGCTCGACCTCGCGGACGACGCTCGCGCCGATGGTGGCCAGCGCGGCGTCCTCGGAGGCGACGACCCAGCCGCGGTCGAGGCGGCCCAGGACGAGCGGACGGATGCCCTGCGGGTCGCGGGCGGCGTACAGGGTGTTCTCGTTCATCCACACGAAGCAGAAGGCGCCGCGCAGCTTGGGCAGCACCTCGAGCGCCCGCTGCTCCAGCGAGGTGTCCGGGTGGTGGGCGAGCAGCGCCGTGACCAGCCCGGTGTCGTTGGTGGAGGTCTCCTGCGGGCGGGTGTGCAGGTCGAGCTCGTCCTCGGGGCCGGGGAGGTCCTCGACCAGCTGCGAGAGCTCGTGGGTGTTGATCAGGTTGCCGTTGTGGCCCAGCGCGATGGAGCCGTCGGCGGTGGGGCGGAACGTCGGCTGGGCGTTCTGCCAGGTGCTCGCGCCGGTCGTGGAGTAGCGCGAGTGGCCGATGGCGACGTGGCCGTTGAGCGAGGCCAGCGTGGTCTCGTCGAAGACCTGGGAGACCAGGCCCATGTCCTTGTAGACCAGGATCTGGCGCCCGTTCGAGACCGCGATGCCCGCCGACTCCTGGCCGCGGTGCTGCAGCGCGTAGAGCCCGAAGTAGGTCAGCTTGGCGACGTCCTCCCCCGGCGCCCAGACTCCGAAGACGCCGCAGGCGTCCTGCGGACCCTGGTCCTGGGGATCGAGGGCGGCGGTCAGCCGGCCGTCGCCTCCCCTGCGTGAGCTGCCATGGCTGCTGAGGTACGGCACCCCGCAACTGTACCGACGAGGCACCCCAGAACCCGCTTCGTCGTGCCCAAGGTCACCCGGTCGGCCTCCCGGCGTCGGTGGTCGCCCGTACCATCGTCCCTGCTCCCTTCCCGGCACCTCCCTGGAGGCCCCCCGTGCCCTCACCCCCACCAGCGGCGGCGCGCGGCGGCGCGCGGCCCGGCCCCGGCGACGACGCGCTCCAGCTGATCGCGGAGGGGATCACGGCGATCGCGGGCTGGGGCGTCGCCGCCATCAGCGTCGTGCGCGACGACGGCCAGATGCAGGTGATGGCCGTCGCCGGCAACGAGGACGCCCGTCGCCAGCTCGAGGGAAGCCGCACCCCCATCGAGGGGCTGCTCGCCGAGCTCGAGAAGGCCGACGACTGGGGGCTGCTGAAGTTCGTGCCTCACGAGCGGCTCGACCTCGGGGAGGGCGAGTGGGGCTGGGTGCCCGACATCGAGCCGCTCGACGTCCCCGACGCCTGGCACCCGATGGACCTGCTGGTGGCCCCGCTGCGCGACCACGACGGCACGCTGCGCGGCACCCTCTCCATCGACCTCCCCGCCGACGGCCGGCGCCCCGGCCCCGACCAGCGGCGGGTGCTCGAGACGTACGCCGAACAGGCCGCCCGCGCCGTACTCACGGCGTTGGAGCGGGAGGAGCTCGCCGCGCAGGTCCGGCTCGCCGACACCGCCCGGCGGATCGTGCGGCAGGCGTCCGGCCAGCGCTCCCTCGAGCACATCCTGGAGACCTCGCGCCCCGCTCTGGTCGAGGGCTTCCGCGCGCTGGGCATGTGGATCCAGACCTTCGACGAGGACGGCCTCGGCAAGGGCAGCGTCTACTCCGCGGACGGGACGACCGTCGTCCTCCCCGACGAGCTGGTGTCGATCGCGGAGAACGCCGCCCGGGACCTGTGGACCGACCAGCAGGTCACCGTCGTCGCCGAGGGCCGGTCGTTCGGCCTGCTGACCGAGCAGCAGGGGCAGCAGATCATCGACTTCCTGGCCTCCATCGGCGTCGGCTCGATCCTCTTCGTCCCCCTCGGCGCCGGCCACGAGTGCCTCGGCAACCTCGTGTTGACCCGGCCGGTGCACGCCCCCGGCTGGACCGAGACCGAGGCGGCCGCCGCGCTCGACGTGGGCCGCGACCTCGGCGGGGCCATCCTCAACGTGCGCGCCTACGAGCGCGAGCACCGGCTGGTCAAGCAGCTGCAGGAGCTCGACACCTACCGCACCCAGCTGATCGCGACCCTGTCGCACGAGCTGAAGAACCCCCTGACCTCGGTGCTCGGCCACCTGGAGATCCTCGAGTCCGTCGACGGCCTCCCCGGGCCGGTCCGGACCTCGCTGAGCGCGATGGAGCGGGGTGCGCGACGCCTGGGCCGGGTGGTCGACGACCTGCTGCTGCTCGCCCAGGTCGGCGACCCCGACCACCCCGTCGCCGCCCGCCCCGTCGACCTGCGCACGATCGTCGAGGACGTCGTGGAGCTGACCGCGGTCGAGGCCGAGCGCCGCCACCTCAGCGTCGCCGTACTCGCCGGCGCCGACCAGGTGCTCGCGAACGGCGACGCGACCGAGCTCGACCGGGTCGTGTCCAACCTGGTCAGCAACGCGCTGAAGTACACCCCCGAGGGCGGCCACATCTCCGTCTCGGTCACCTCCACCGACGACGGCCAGGTCGAGCTGGTCTGCTCCGACGAGGGTCTGGGCATTTCCCCCGAGGACCAGGAGCAGCTCTTCACCGAGTTCTTCCGCTCCTCCAACCCCGCCGCCGTCTCCCAGCCCGGCACCGGCCTCGGCCTCGCCATCGTCAGCCGGATCGTCCAGCGCCACGGCGGCCGGATCGTGGTCGAGTCCGAACTGGGGAAGGGCAGCACGTTCCGCGTCTTCCTGCCGTCCGCCTGAGCCGGCCGAGGTCGACCGACCCACTCACCGGGTTTCGAGGCTCGGGCCTGGAGGCCCTCACACCTCAACCACCGGCGCGTCCCCCGACGCTGGTTGAGGTGCTCCGGAGCGACGAAACCCAGCGAGCCGACAGCCGACGCCGACTCTCGACAAGACGGGCCTGGAGGCCCTCACACCTCAACCACCGGTGGGTCCCCTGACGCTGGTTGAGGTGCTCCGGAGCGACGCAGGAGCGGAGGAGCCTCGAAACCCGGCGAGCCGAGAGTCGGCCTCGATCGATGACGTCGTACGTCTCACCGGGTGTCGAGGCTCGCTTCGCTCGCATCTCAACCGGCGTTGGTGCCCAGGTTCCGCAGCAACAGCGCCTCGGCGAGCACGACCCGCTCGAACTCGGCGAGGTGCAGGCCCTCGTTGGCGCCGTGGGCGCGGGTGTCGGGGTCCTCGACGCCGGTGACCAGCACGCTGGCCTCCGGGAACGCCTCGAGGAACTCGGCGATGAACGGGATCGAGCCGCCGACGCCCATGTCGACGGGCGCGGTGCCGTCCCAGGCCTCGGTGAACGCGGCGCGCGCGGCGTCGTACGCCGGCCCCTGGGCGGGGAGCGCGATCGGCTCGCCGGTGTCGACGACGGTGGTCGAGAGCGACGCGCCCCACGGGACGTTGGCCCGCAGGTGCTCCTCGAGGCGCGCGACGGCGTTCTCGGCGGTGTCGCCGGGGGCGATCCGGATCGTGACGCGGGCGCGGGCGACCGGGCTGAGGGTGTTGGAGGCGCCGGCGACCTTGGGGGCGTCGAAGCCGGTGACGGTGATGGCGGGCTGGGTCCACAGCCGCTCGACGGCGGGACCCTGCCCGACCCACGACAGCCCGTCGATCGCACCGGACTCGGCGCGCAGGCGCTCCTCGGGGTACTCCACGTCCGCCGCCGGGCCGCTCGCCAGACCGGCCACCGCGGGCGCGCCGGACTCGTCCCACAGGGTGTCGAGCAGCCGGATCAGCGCCATGATCGCGTCCGGCGCGAGGCCGCCCCACATGCCGGAGTGCACGGCGTGGGTGAGCGTGCGGAGTTCGACGTCGACGCGGATCAGGCCGCGCAGGCTGGTCGTCAGGGCGGGTACGCCGATGTCCCAGTTGCCCGAGTCGGCGATCACGATGACGTCGGCCTTCAGCCGGTCCTGGTACTGCTCGAGCAGCTGCGGGAGGGTCGCGCTGGCGACCTCCTCCTCGCCCTCGATGAACAGCCGGACGGTGACGGGCAGGTCGTCGCCGAGCGCGCGGAGGGCGCCGACGTGGGCCATGATCCCGGCCTTGTCGTCGGCGGCACCGCGGCCGTAGAGACGGCCGTCGCGCTCGGTGGGCTCGTACGGCGGGGAGTCCCAGTCGGCCGGGTCGTTCTCGGGCTGGACGTCGTGGTGGGCGTAGAGCAGCACGGTCGGCGCGCCCGCGGGACCCTTCTTCTCCCCGACGACGGCCGGAGGCGCACCGTCGAAGGCGCGCACGATCTCGGCGTCGACGCCCTCGGCCCGGAACAGCTCCAGGGTCCGCTCGGCGCTCTTCTCGACCTCGCTCAGCCGCTCGGGGTCGGCGCTGACCGACTGGATCCTCACCAGGTCCTCGAGGTCCGCCCGGACGGACGGGAGGACGGCCTGCACCCGGTTGCGGATCTCTTCGCTCATGCGCTCGACACTAGGTCAGCGGCAGGTACGGCGTCAGGTCGGCCCGCTCGCCGCTCGCTCGCACCGCGGCGGTCGACTCCGCGTCGGCCCAGGCGAGCTCGCCGGTGGCCAGCGCGATCCAGGTCGCGGCGTCGGTCTCGATCACCGCCGGCGGCGTACCCCGGGTGTGCCGGACGCCGGGGATGACCTGGACGGCGGCGTACGGCGGGACCCGCACCTCGACGGAGTGCCCCGGCGCCCGCTGCTCCAGGACGGCCATGAAGTGCTTGACCAGCAGCCGGAGGTCGCCGCGCTCGGCGGTGTCGGAGCCGACCCGGGCGAGGGCGGCGGAGACGTCGGCGGGATCGGCGGGACGGAGTCGAGCGGGCACCCGCCCATTGTCCCGGATCAGGCCGCGGCGTACGCCGCCCGTGCGGACCGGGCCACCAGCGCGAGGGGCAGCACCATCAGCAGGGCGAGCTCGAGCCACAGCAGCGGCTCCGCCCCGTTCGACATGGCGGTCATGGTCACCCCGGTCACGATCACGAGGACCGCCGCCGTGAGCGTCGAGGCCGAGACGGTGCGCAGCATCCAGGGAGCCGGCCGGACCCAGCGCTGGCCGATCCCGGTGAGGACCAGACCGGCGACCGCGACCAGCAGCGCGACGAACCCGCCCTGCTCCACCAGCGCGTCGAGCAGGCGGTACACCAGGGTGTCCGGCGCCTCCGAGTGCGCCGTCTGCGCCAGCGCGAGGCCGCCGTCCCACAGGAAGGCCTGGGGCACGCAGGCCAGCACGAACAGCAGCAGCGACCGGCGGGCGGCCGCGACGCCCAGCGTCGCCTGGAGACCGGGGGCGACCTCGGCCACGGTGCCGAAGTCGCGGCGGGCCAGCGCGGCGGCCGCGGGCTCGTCGTACCCGGCCGCGACGTAGGCCTCGGTCGCGTCCTCGAGGTGGTCGGCCACCTCCCGCAGCAGGTCGCGGCGCGCGCGCCGCGGGCCGGCCAGGGTGGCGTCGAGCCGACGGAGGTAGGCGTCGGTCATGCCGCCCAGCGTGCCGGAGACGACGGGCGCCGCGCCATCGGGGAAGACCCTGAGAAGGCTCACGTCGCCGGTCCCAGCACGTCGCCGACGACGCGCGTGAAGTCGACCCAGGCCGCGCGCTCGGCGGCGAGCGCCTTCCGGCCGCTGCGCGAGAGCGTGTAGGTACGGCGCCGCCGGCCGCTCGCGTCCGACCACGAGCTGTCCAGGTGGCCGGCCGCCTCCAAGCGCCGCAGCGCGGGATAGACGGTGCCGGTCGGCAGGTCGAGCGCGCCGCCGCTGCGAGCGGCCAGCGCCTCGATGATCGCGTAGCCGTGCAGCGGCCCGCGCTCCAGCACGGCCAGGATCAGCGCGTCGAGGTGCCCGCGCAGGGCGTCGGCCTTCATGTAGACAGCCTACTCTTCTTCTGCTTACGTTGTCTGCCTACATGTAGTCCGGCTACGCGAGGAGCGAGGATGACCGAGACCCGGATGACCCGGCTGGCCGCCTGGTCGCAGCGGCACCACTGGACGGCGATCGTGCTATGGGTCGGGATCTCGGTCGCGTCGTCGGCCGTCGGGAGCGACTACAAGAACGACTTCACGCTTCCCGGCACCGAGTCCCAGGCGCTGCTCGACGCGTACGCCGAGCACGCGCCCGACCGTGAGGGCGACGCCATCACCGTCGTCGTCCAGTCCGACGCCGGGATCGACCAGGTCACCGACGAGGTCGACGCGCTGGTGGCCGACCTGGAGCCGCTCGACCACGTGGCCGCCGTCCAGGCGCCGGATCCGCAGGGCGGGACGGTGTCCCCGGACGGGCAGCTCGGCCTGGTCACGGTCGTGCTCGACGACCAGGCGGGCGTCGTACCCACCGAGGCCAAGGAGGCGGTCCTCGACACCGCCCAGGCGCACGAGTCCGACACGGTCCGGATCGAGCTGTCCGGCGACGCCGTGCGCGAGATCCAGGAGAGCGAGGCCGGCGGCGCCGCGGAGGGCGCGGGCATGCTGGCCGCGCTGGTGATCCTGCTCTTCCTCTTCGGCTCGCTGCTGGCGGCCTCGCTGCCGCTGATCACGGCGATCTTCGCGGTCGGGACCACCTTCGGGGTGGTCGCGATGGCCTCGCACTTCGCGACGATCCCGGACTACACCGCGCCGATCCTGGTGCTGATCGGCCTCGGCGTCGGCATCGACTACGCGCTGCTCGTCTTCGCCCGCTACCGCTCGGAGATCCTGCACGGCGCCAACCGGTCGGCCGCCGCCCGGACCGCGCTCGACACCGCCGGCCGCTCGGTGCTCTTCGCCGGCATCACCGTCGTGATCGCCCTGCTCGGGCTCTACACGCTCGGCCTCGGGTCACTGGAGGGGATCGCCCTCGCGGTCACGCTCACCGTGCTGATGACGATGCTGGCCGCCCTCACCCTGTTGCCGTCGCTGCTGACGATCTTCGGCCCCCGGCTGGAGCGGAGCATCCGCAAGCGCGCCGCGCGCCAGCGCCGCGAGCCCGGCCGCCGCTGGCGCGCCTGGGCCGACGTCGTCGCCCGCCGGCCGTGGGTCGCCCTCGCCGTCGCCGCGGTCGCGCTGGTCGGTCTGTGCGTGCCCGCACTGTCGATGCAGCTCGGCTTCGCCGACGCCGGCAACGACCACCCGAGCACCACCAGCCGCCAGGCCTACGACCTGGTCGAGGAGCACTTCGGGCCGGGCGCCAACGGCCCGCTGGTGGTCGCGACGCAGGGCGACCAGGCGGACGCGGAGGCGGCGTACGACGTCCTCGTGGCCGATCCCGGCGTGGCCGGGGCGACCCCGCCCCAGGCCTCCCCGGACGGCGAGCTGTTCACCTCGCTGGCCTTCCCGACCACCTCTCCCCAGGACGAGGCGACCACCGAGCTGGTGCAGCGGCTCCGTGAGGACCTCCCCGACGCCGCCCTGGTCGGCGGACCGACCGCGGCCGCCGTCGACTTCTCCGACGCCGTGGCCGAGCGGTTCCCGCTGTTCGTCGGCGTGGTCGTCGGGCTGTCCGCGCTGCTGCTGCTGATCGTCTTCCGGTCGGTCGCGATCGCCGTCAAGGCTGCGGTGCTGAACCTGCTGTCCATCGGAGCGGCGCTCGGCGTGATGGTGCTGGTGTTCCAGGACGGCCGCCTGATGGCCGAGCCGGGACCGATCGAGGCCTTCGTGCCGGTGATGACGTTCGCGATCGTCTTCGGTCTCTCGATGGACTACGAGGTCTTCCTGGTCTCGCGGATGCACGAGGAGTGGGTACGCAGCGGCGACCCGGCGGCCGCCGTACGCGAGGGTCTGGCGCGGACCGGCGGCGTCATCACCGCGGCGGCCGCGATCATGATCGTGGTCTTCGGCGCCTTCGTGTTCTCGCCCGACCGGATGCTGCAGATGTTCGGCCTCGGGCTCGCCGCGGCGGTGCTGATCGACGCGCTCGTCATCCGCTGCCTCGTCGTCCCGGCCGTGCTCACGGTCCTCGGCCGGCGGGCCTGGTGGTCGCCGAGCTGGTTGACGCGGGCTCCGGCGCTGCGGGTGGAGTAGGGGGTCAGCGGCGGGAGTCCCAGGTTCATCACGGTATGCAGACGAGCCGACACTCCCCATGGCGTGCCCACCGTGGGGAGTGTCAGTTCCCCGACATACCGTGATGAACCTGAGGCGGCCCGCCCCCACCGCCTCACCCCGATCCGTTCGACGCGGCACGCCCGAAGCGCTCGGCCACGTCGGCGATCTTCTCCCGCAGCTCGGGTGGGCTTTCCACCGTGAAGTCCGCACCCACCTGGGCGAGGACCATCACCGGCCACTGCAGGTCGTCGACGTTCATCTCCAGCAGGCAGCCGTCCTCCAGCTCCGTCGCCGTGCCCCACTGGTGGACCGCCCGCTGGACGACCTCGGCCGGCGCCTGGACGCGGGCGCGGACGGCGTACCGCTGGGGCATCCGGCGGATGCCCGCCTGCACGAAGCTCAGCGCGTCCTCGGCGGGCAGCTCGCGCGGGCGGAACCGGCCGCCGGTGAGCTCCGGCGCGGAGATCCGGTCGACCCGGAAGTTGCGCCAGTCCTGGCGGTCGCGGTCGTAGGCGACGAGGTACCAGCGCCGGCCGAGCGAGACGAGCCGGTGCGGCTCGACCCGGCGCTCGGTCGGCTCGGCGTCGCGGGCGGTGTAGCCGAACCGCAGCGGCTCGTCGTCGCGGCAGCCCTGCGCGAGGGTCGTCAGCACGGTCGCGTCCACGACCGGCCCGCCGCCCCAAGTGAAGTTCTCGGTCTGGGTCCGCAGCGCGTCGAGCTGGCGGCGCAGGCGCGGCGGCATCAGCGCGATCACCTTCGTCAGCGCCTGCACGGAGGTCTCCTCCATGCCGGCGACCGCGCCCGCGGCGGCGGTGCGGAGCCCGACCGCGATCGCGACGGCCTCCTCGTCCTCGAGCAGGAGCGGCGGCAGCTGACCGCCGGCCCGCAGCTGGTAGCCCCCGGACACGCCGCGGACCGCGTCGACGGCGTACCCCAGCTCGCGGAGCCGGTCGATGTCGCGGCGCAGCGTGCGCGGGCTGACGTCGAGGCGCTCCGACAGCTCGCCGCCGGGCCAGTAGCGGTGGGTCTGCAGCAGCGAGAGCAGCCTGAGCATCCGGGCGCTGGTCGTCATGTCGTCAGACTAGATCCGATTGCGGACAGGAACTGACCTCTTTCGTTCCTAGCGTGGTTCCCATGATGATCCGAACCCGCGGACTGACCCGCCACTTCACCCGTCACCAGCAGACGGTCGAGGCCGTGCGCGGCCTCGACCTCGACGTCCGGGAGGGCGAGCTCGTCGCCTTCCTCGGACCCAACGGCGCCGGCAAGTCGACGACGCTGCGCATGCTCACCACCCTGATCGCCCCGACCTCCGGCACCGCCGAGGTCGCGGGGTACGACGTCGTCCGCGACCAGCGCGACGTACGCCGCAGCATCGGGTACGTCGGCCAGGGCAACGGCGCCGGCCACCAGCAGCGGGGCCGCGACGAGCTGGTCAGCCAGGCCCGCTCCTTCGGGATGTCGCGCGCGGCCGCGCGGGCACGCGCCGAGGAGCTGCTCGACGCCTTCGACCTCACCGAGCACGCGGGCCGTCCGGTCTCCACGCTCTCCGGCGGCCAGCGACGGCGCCTCGACATCGCGATCGGGCTGGTGCAGTCGCCGCGGGTGATGTTCCTCGACGAGCCCTCGACCGGCCTCGACCCCCAGAACCGGGTCAACCTGCAGGAGCAGGTCCGCCGGCTGCACCACGAGCGCGGCACCACGATCGTGCTGACCACGCACTACCTGGAGGAGGCCGACGCGATCGCCGACCGGGTCGTCGTCATCGACCACGGTCTGGTGATCGCCGACGACACCGCGACCGCGCTGAAGTCCGGCCTCGGCGACCTGGTCACCCTCGCGCTGGCGACCGAGTCCGACGCCGTGGCCGCGGCCGAGCACGGCTCGCGTCGCCTGCCCGGCGCGTCGGTGGACCGCACCGGCACCGTCGTACGACTCCGGGCGCCGCGCGCCTCGGAGGCCGCGCCGGGACTGGTCACCGACCTCGCCGGCGCGGGCGTCGGCATCACGCGCATGGAGGTCGCGAGCGCCACCCTCGACGACGTCTTCCTCGACCTCACCGGCCGCAGCCTGCGCGAGAGCAACGAGACCAGCACCCCCGACCTCGAAGGAGCCGTCGCATGAGCACCGCCACCACCCTTCCCTCCCCCGGGTTCGTCCTCGACACCTGGAACGTGATGACCCGCGAGCTGCGCCCGGTCCTCCGCGAGCCCGCCTCGGTGCTGTTCGCGATGGTGCAGCCGCTGGTCTTCCTGGCCCTGTTCGCCCCGCTGCTGCCCGACACCGGCGACGGGTCGGCGCTGCAGTGGTTCGTGCCCGGCATCGTCGCGATGACCACGCTGATGGGGGCCACGTTCACCGGCGCCAACCTGATGCAGGAGATGGTGACCGGGTCGCACGAGCGGCTGCTGGTCTCGCCGCTGTCGCGCTCGTCGCTGCTGGTCGGGCGGGCGCTGAAGGAGATCGTGCCGATGCTCATGCAGACCGCGATCATCGTCGCCGTCTGCACGCCGTTCTCCTTCGACCTGCACCTCGGCGGGATCCTGGTCGCGGTGGTGATCCTGGCCGGGTTCAGCATCGGCATCGGCGCGCTGTCCTTCGCGCTCGCGCTGGCCGCCAAGGACCAGGACTGGCTGTTCTGGACCGTCCAGCAGACGGTGATCTTCCCGCTGCTGCTGCTCGCCGGCGTGCTGCTGCCGCTCGAGGGCGCTCCGGGCTGGCTGCAGCTCCTGTCCGACCTGAACCCGCTCACGTACGTCGTCGAGGCGGTCCGGCCGCTGTTCGCGGGCGAGTACCCGCTCGACACCATCGGGGCCGGACTGCTCGCGTCGGCCGTGGTCGCCGTACTCGGGCTGGTCGTGGGGCTGCGGGCGATGCGCGCGTCGTCCTGAGCCCCGGGTCGTGCCCCCGAGCGTGCGCTCCGGCGC
>NZ_DATJTA010000032.1:0-2119 GCF_035503875.1 Nocardioides sp. | reverse complement strand
CCTGCCGGAGTCGATCACGCTGGTGCACGGCCCGGGCTGCCCGGTCTGCGTGATCCCGATGGGCCGGGTCGACGACGCGATGCACCTGGCGTCGGCCGACGACGTGATCATGACCTCGTTCGGCGACATGATGCGGGTGCCGGGCAGCCACGGGTCGTTCTTCGACGCGAAGGCGGCGGGCACCGACATCCGCATGGTGTACTCGCCGCTCGACTCGCTGAAGATCGCCCGCCAGAACCCCGGTAAGCGGGTCGTCTTCATGGCCATCGGGTTCGAGACCACCGCTCCGTCAACCGCCATGACGGTGCTGCGAGCCGCGTCCGAGGGACTCGAGAACTTCTCGGTCTTCTGCAACCACGTCACGATCGTCCCGGCCATCAAGGCCATACTCGACTCGCCCGACCTGCGGCTTGACGGCTTCATCGGCCCCGGCCACGTGTCCACCGTGATCGGCTGCCGTCCCTACGAGTTCATCGCCAGGGAGTACGGCAAGCCGGTGGTCACGGCGGGTTTCGAGCCGCTCGACATCCTGCAGTCCATCTACATGCTGATGCTGCAGCTGTCGCAGGGCCGCTCGGTGGTCGAGAACCAGTACTCGCGGGTGGTGCCGTGGGATGGGAACCCGGTCGCGCTGCGGGTGATCGGCCAGACGATGGAGCTGCGGCCGTACTTCGAATGGCGCGGGCTCGGCTTCATCTCCCACTCCGCCCTGCGGATGCGGCCGGAATACGAACGGTTCGACGCCGAGGTGCTGTTCGACGTGCCCGGCGTCCGGGTGGCCGACCCCAAGGCGTGCCAGTGCGGCGAGGTGCTCAAGGGCGTGCTCAAGCCGTGGGAGTGCAAGGTGTTCGGCACCGCGTGCACCCCGGAGACGCCGATCGGCACCTGCATGGTGTCGCCGGAAGGGGCCTGCGCCGCTTATTACAACTTCGGCCGGATGAACAGAAACCGGGTCACCGAGACGCTGAAGGTGATCAGCCGATGAGCGTCGGCGAGGACGGCACCCCAGTCGGGGGCGGCCGGGCCGGCTGGGTCGCGGAGGCGCTCCGCGAGCACGAGGAGCAGGACGACCGCGAGCGTCACGAGCACGCCGACGTCGGCCGTCGGCCGTTGCCGGCCGACCGCGAGCAGCAGGTCCTCGACCGCATCGACCGGGCTCGCCGGCGTCGGCCCAAGGTCAGGGAAGAGCGCATCACGATGTCGCACGGCGCGGGCGGCAAGGCGACCCAGACCCTGATCGAGGCCGTCTTCCTCGACACGTTCCGCAACCCGAGGCTCGAGCAGCTCGAGGACGCGGCGCGGCTGGACATCGCCGGCGCCCGGCTCGCGTTCACGACCGACTCTTATGTCGTCTCGCCGCTGTTCTTCCCCGGCGGGAACATCGGCGACCTCGCCGTCAACGGCACCGTCAACGACCTGTCGGTGTCCGGCGCCACCCCGCTATACCTGTCGGCCGGCTTCATCCTCGAGGAGGGCTTCGGCGTCGCCGACCTGATCCGCATCACCGAGTCCATGCAGGCGGCCGCCGCGGCAGCCGGGGTTCAGGTCGTCACCGGCGACACCAAGGTGGTGGAGAAGGGCAAGGCCGACGGCTGCTATATCAACACGGCCGGGGTCGGCCTTATCGCCAAGGACGCCGGCGAGCTCGGGGTCGCGCTGGCCCGCCCAGGAGACGCGATCCTCGTGTCCGGCTCCATCGGCGACCACGGCGTCACGATCATGCTCGCCCGCGGCGAACTGGACATCGAGGCGGACGTCCGGTCCGACACCGCACCGCTCAACGGCCTCGTCGCCACCCTGCTGGCCGCGACCGGCGGGGTCCGCGCGCTCCGCGACGCGACCCGGGGCGGCGTCGCCACCATCCTCAACGAGATCGCCAAGTCGGCCGACGTCGGCGTGCTCGTCCGCGAGGACGCCATTCCGGTGCGCACCGAGGTGCGCGGCGCCAGCGAGCTGCTCGGCATCGACCCCATGTACGTCGCCTGCGAGGGCCGCCTGGTCGCGGTCGTGGCCGCCGAGGAGGCGGACCGCGCGCTCGCGGCCCTGCGCGCGCACCCGCTCGGCGCCGAGGCGGCCATCATCGGCCACGTCACCGCCGAGCCGCCCGGCATCGTCCAGC
>NZ_DATJTA010000031.1:0-5184 GCF_035503875.1 Nocardioides sp. | reverse complement strand
GTCGCTGCTGCTGTCCCGCTACGACGTCTTCCTGCTCGACGAGCCGACCAACGACCTCGACATCGCCGGGCTGGAGATCCTGGAGGACTTCGTCCGCAAGCTGCGGGCGGCGACGGTGCTGGTCAGCCACGACCGCGCGTTCCTCGAGCGGACCGTCGACCGGGTGCTCGAGCTCGACCTGGCCCAGCAGAAGACCAGACTCTACGGCGGCGGCTACGCCGGCTACCTGGAGGAGCGCGAGACGGCGCGGCGGCACGCCAGGGAGAACTACGAGCAGTACGCGGAGACCAAGGCGGAGCTTGAGGCCCGGCGTCGGACCCAGATCGGCTGGGCCGACAAGGGCGTCCGCGAGGCGAGGTCCAAGGCCACCGACAAGGACAAGCACGTGCTGCACGCGCAGGTCGCCCGCTCGGAGAAGCTGGCGGGCAAGGTCAAGGCGACCGAGCGGATGATCGGCCGGCTCGAGGTGGCCGAGGAACCACGCAAGGAATGGCAGCTGCAGATGGAGATCGCGGCCGGGCCGCGCTCCGGCTCGGTGGCCGCGGTCATGCGCGAGGCGGTCGTCGATCGCGGCGCGTTCCGGCTCGGCCCGGTCAGCCTGCAGATCGACTGGGCCGACCGGGTCACGATCACCGGGCCGAACGGCGCGGGCAAGTCCACGCTGCTCGACGCCCTGCTCGGCCGGGTGCCGCTGACGTCGGGGCAGGCCTCGCTGGGCAGCGGCGTCATGATCGGCGAGGTCGACCAGGCCCGCAGCCTGTTCCGGGGCGAGCAGCCGCTGCTCGACGCGTTCGCCGTCCAGCTCCCCGACATGGTTGCGGCCGAGATCAGGACCCTGCTGGCCAAGTACGGCCTCAAGGCGGACCACGTCACGCGGCCGGCCGGCAGCCTGTCCCCCGGCGAGCGCACCCGCGCCGGGCTGGCCCTGCTCCAGGCCCGCGGGGTGAACCTGCTCGTCCTCGACGAGCCGACCAACCACCTCGACCTGCCCGCCATCGAGCAGCTTGAATCGGCCCTCGACGGCTACCCAGGCACCTTCCTGCTGGTCACGCACGACCGGCGGATGATCGAGGGCATCTCGGTCACCCGCCACCTGGCCGTCGAAGACGGCAACGTCACCGAGGTCGGCTAGCACGGCGGTGCGGCCCCGCTGCCGCTTCACCGTGCGGGCGGGCGAAGCCGATCGCCTCACCCGGCGGGACGCCAGACTGACATGGCCTCCGTCTCGGTCTCCACCCGGCAGGGGTCCCCGACGCGGAGGTCGGGCACCTCGAGTGTCCGAGCCCGCAGCTCGACACCGGGCGACAACTCCACCACGACCTCGACGGTCCGCCCGAGGTCGATGACGTCGGTCACCCGGCCCTGACCGAGGTCCACGGCGGAGCGGCCGACCCCCGGCGGCGACTCTCCCGGACGGACCCGGACGGCCTCGGGCGGCACCTGCCACAGCAACCGAGTGCCGACCGGCAGACCTCCGGCGAGGCCGTCGGGGAGCAGCGTCCCGTCGGCGCCGACCGCGGCCTCGAAGAGGTTGTCGATGCCGAGCAGGCGACCGACCTGGACCGAGGCAGGCCGCTTGTAGACGTCACGGCAACTGCCGGACTGGAGCACCTGCCCGTCGCTCACGACCACGATTTCGTCGGCCAGCATCGCCGCCTCTTCCGGATCGTGGGTGACGAGGACGGTGGAGAGGTTGACGTCGCGCTGCAGGCGCCGCAGCTCCCGCCGCAGTTCGGCCCGCACCGGCGCGTCCAGTGCGGAGAACGGCTCGTCGAGCAGCACGACGTGCGGATCCGCGGCCAGCGCCCGGGCCAGGCTGACCCGCTGCCGCTGCCCGCCCGACAGCTGCTCGGGCAGCCGGTCGAGGAGACCGTCGAGATGGAGCGTCTGCAGCCACCAGGCGGCGCGGGCCGGATCGGCGTGGACGCCGAAGACCGCCTGCTGCCAGACCGTGCGCCCCGGGATCAGGCCGAAGCCCTGGGGGACGTAGCCGATCCGGCGCCGCTCGGTCGCGATGCGGCTCACGTCGACGCCGTTATAGGTCACCGCTCCGGCCCCGGCCCCGAGCAGCCCGGCCAGGACCCGCAGGGTGACCGACTTGCCCGAGCCTGACGGTCCGATGATCGCCAGCCGGTGGCCGCCTTCTGGGTGCGCCACCCGCAGGCGGAACGTCCCCACGGTGGCGTCGATGTCGAAGCCGACCGGCGCCGGCGACGTCAGCACGGGGGCGACCGGGGCCGGGATCGGCCGGCGCCGGACGCTGGGCAGGCGCCGGATGTTGACGACGGCGATCGCCAGCGCGGCGACCCCGAAGGCGAGGACCGTGGGCGCCTCGGCCTGCGCGAGCGGCGCGGAGGAGAACAGGTTGTCGACGTAGATCGGGAGGCTGTACGGGTGATACGCGAGGACCACGGTCGTGCCGTACTCCCCGAAGGCCCGCAGCCACATGAGGGTCATCCCGGTCCGCAGGCCGTCCGCCGCGGCGGGCACGTCGACCCGGAGAAACCGGGCGAGCGGGCCGTGGCCGAGGGTGGCGGCGACGTCGTCGAGCGACGGGTCGACGGCCCGGAAGGCGCTGCGCGCCACCACCACCAGGAACGGCGCGGAGACGAACGACTGGGCGATGACGAGCCCGTACATCGTCTGGGTGAGCCGCTCACCCGACAGCTGGCCCAGCGGCGTGTACGGGCCGACGATGTAGATCAGCAGGATGCCGCTGATCAGCGGCGGCACCGCCAGCGGGAGCTGGACGATCACCCCCACCACCGAGGAAAGCCAGCCGCGGCGGCGGGCCAGGACGTAGGCCAGCGGTATCCCGCCGAGCACGCCGATCAGCAGCGAGATCGTGGCGCCCTCGACCGACACGACCAAGGCCGGCCAGAGACCGGGGACCCCCCACCCTTCATCCCCGCGCTCTACGAGGACGCGGTAGGCGAACGCGCCGACGGGAAATGCGAGGTAGAGGACCAGCAGGGCGCCGAGCCCGCGGAGCAGGCCCGGCGACCTGCCGGAGGTCACGACCCGAGAACGCTGGACAGCGCGCTCGGGACGCCGGTCCCGGTCACCTTGGCCGGCGAGACGATCTCGAAGTTGTCGGCCTTCATCTCGCTCTGCCCGGTGGGGCCGAGCAGGAACTTGATGAAGGCCTCGGCCGCGGCCTCGTGGGGGGCGTTGTTGATCAGCGCGATCGTGTACTGGCCGGCCAGGTTGGTGCCGGTGAGCTTCACGTAGGGGCTGGCCTGGGAGTTGGCGTCGGCCTCGTACATGAACGCGCCGTCGAGCTGCCCGGTCTGGATGTCGGCCTCCTCCGGGTCCTCCGAGTACACGTCCGACTGCTCGGTGGCGAGCGTCTTCAGCGCCGGGAGATTCTGCGCCGTCGCCGTCTCGTTGAGGGCCTCGGCCGCCAGGACGCCGCCCGGGTCCTGCGAGGGGTCGGTACGGCCGAGCCGGAAGCCGGGCATGGTGACCACCTTATACCACGGCATGGTCTGCAGGTCCTTGGCGAACTTGCTCTTGGGGTAGTACCCGAGGACCTCCGGGGACGCGGCGAAGTCCGCGTACCAGTTGACCCAGTTGCCGTTCTTGGCGCCCATGAGGCCGACCACATCGGTCGGCGAGGCGCTGACGAAGACGTCGGCCACGGCGGTCTTGTCTTTGATGTCGGCCTCGAGGGTCCCCGATCCGTGCGAGGTGTCGACCAGGGTGTAGCCGGTCGCGGCGTGGAACGCCGGCCCGACCGACTTGGTCATGAGGGTGTCGAGGGATCCGGCGGAGAACACATCGACGTCCCCGCTCGGCAGAGCGGCGGCGGAGCTGGCGGGAGCGGACGCGGACGTGGTGGGCGACGTGGAGGCAGGAGCCGACGAAGACGACGAAGACGAGCTGCTGCAAGCCGCGGCGGTCAGGCCGAGGCACGTTATGCCGGCCACGACGGCGAACCGCCTGGCTGAGGTCCGGAAAGTAAGCATTCCCCGACGATAGCCAGCGCTGGTTGCGTGACGCAACCAGCGCTGGCCGATGGAATCGCCCGTCGCACTCGACGCGCCACCGTCCAGACCTGCAGCTTTCCGTCGGCGGCGCGGGCCTCCCGGGCCCGGGCCTTCGCCTCTTGTTGCTGTTATCGTGACCTGGCCGATACCCGCGCGCCTCCGCCCGGCCGCGTCCGCGGCTCGTTGACGGCGGTCACAGTCCTGGCCGCCGGCGATTGGCCGCCCGCTCATTGACCGTCCCTTCCGGTTAGGCGGATGATGGCCCTCAAACTGCGGATATATCCCGGGAGGGTGTTGCATGAAGACGCGAGCAGCGGTGCTCAGGGACGTCGGCAAGCCGTTCGAGATCGTCGAGCTTGACCTCGACGAGCCGAAGACCGGCGAGGTGCTCGTCCGGTTCGCCGCCTCCGGGCTGTGCCACTCGGACGACCACCTGCGCACCGGCGACATCCCGGTCAGGTACCCCATCGTCGGCGGGCACGAGGGGGCCGGCGTCGTCGAGCAGGTGGGCGCCGGGGTGACCAGGCTGGCCGTCGGCGACCTCGTGGTGGCCTCCTTCCTCCCGGTCTGCGGCAAGTGCCGGTTCTGCGCCCGCGGTCAGACCAACCTGTGCGACTACGGCAAGTTCCTGTACGACAACTGCCTGCCCGACGGGACGTTCCGCTACCACGAGGGGGCGACCGACTTCGGGCAGATGTGCCTGCTCGGGACCTTCTCGCAGGCGGCGGTGCTGTCCGAGGCGTCGGTGGTGAAGATCGAGGACGACATCCCGCTCGAGCTCGCCGCGCTGACCGGCTGCGGCGTGCCGACCGGGTTCGGGTCGGCGGTCAAGGCCGGCGAGGTCAAGCCCGGCGACACGACGCTCGTGTACGGCGTCGGCGGGGTCGGGGTCAACGCCCTCCAGGGCGCGTCGATCGCCGGGGCGCGGCACGTGATCGCGGTCGACCCGGTGGCGTTCAAGCGCGAGTCCGCGTTCACCTTCGGTGCGACCCACGCGGTCGCGACGACCGAGGAGGCGCAGGCGCTGGCGCTGGAGCTGACCTGGGGCGTGGGTGCCGACCAGGCGATCGTGACCATGGGCGTGGTGACCGAGGACGTGGTGTCGGCCGCGTTCGCCGCGATCCGCAAGCGCGGCACCGTGGTGCTGACCGGCCTGGCCGGGCCGGGCGCCAAGACCGTGAACGTGTCCGGGTTC
>NZ_DATJTA010000030.1:0-149123 GCF_035503875.1 Nocardioides sp. | reverse complement strand
CTCCGGCCGAAGATCGACCAGCACGACTACGAGACCAAGAAGGGTCACGTCGTGCGGTTCCTTCGCCAGGGCGACAAGGTCAAGATCACGATCATGTTCCGTGGTCGCGAGCAGCACCGCCCCGAGCTCGGGTTCCGGCTGCTGCAGCGGCTGGCCGAGGACGTCACGGAGCTGGGCTTCGTGGAGTCCGCCCCCAAGCAGGACGGCCGCAACATGATCATGGTCCTGGGGCCCCACAAGAAGAAGTCCGAGGCCAAGGCCGAGGCGCAGGCCGAGAAGGCCGAGCGCGTCGCGGCCCGTGAGGCCGAGCGGGCCGAGGAGCACGCCGAGCGTCGCGCCGCCCACGCCGTACCCGGACCGAAGAAGGAGCGCCGCCGCTCCGAGAACCTCGACCCCGAGATCGACGCGTAACGAGTAGAAGGAAACCAACCAGATGCCCAAGAACAAGACGCACAGCGGTGCCTCCAAGCGCTTCCGCGTGACCGGCTCCGGCAAAATCCGCCGCCAGAAGACCGGGCTGCGCCACAACCTGGAGAAGAAGCCGTCGAAGATGACCCGTCGCATGTCGGGCACGACCGAGGTGGCCAAGGCCGACGTCAAGCGCGCCAAGAAGCTGCTCGGACTCTGATCCGACCCCTCACCACCCGCCCAGTCATCGTCACGCGACGGGCATCCACGATCTAGCACCAAGGAGCAACACACATGGCACGCGTCAAGCGGGCAGTCAACGCCCAGAAGAAGCGTCGGGTCGTCCTCGAGCGCGCCTCCGGCTACCGGGGCCAGCGCTCGCGCCTCTACCGCAAGGCGAAGGAGCAGGTCACCCACTCGCTGGTCTACAGCTACAACGACCGGCGCAAGAAGAAGGGCGACTTCCGCAAGCTGTGGATCCAGCGCATCAACGCCGGCGCCCGCGCCAACGGCCTCACCTACAACCGGTTCATCCAGGGCCTCAAGGCCGCCGGTGTCGAGGTCGACCGCAAGATCCTGGCCGACCTGGCCGTCAACGACGCCCCGGCCTTCGCCGCGCTCGTCGAGACCGCCAAGTCCGCCCTCCCCGAGGACGTCAACGCTCCCGCGTCGGCCTGATCCTCGGCCTTGCGGCGGTTTCCCAGGTGATGAACCCGAACTGCCTCTTCACACACGAGGTGAGGTGTGTGAAGAGGCAGGAAGGGTTCAAAACCTGGGAAACCGGCAGGACGTGCCAGCAACCTCAGGCCGAGGCCGGGGCGTTGACGTCCTCGGGCAGGTTCGCCTTGGCGGTCTCGACGAGCGCGGCGAAGGCCGGGGCGTCGTTGACGGCGAGCTCGGCGAGGATCTTGCGGTCGACCTCGACACCGGCCAGGCCGAGGCCCTGGATGAACCGGTTGTAGGTCATGCCCTGGGCACGGGCCGCGGCGTTGATCCGCTGGATCCACAGCTTGCGGAAGTTGCCCTTGTTCTTGCGCCGGTCGTTGTAGCTGTAGACCAGGGAGTGGGTGACCTGCTCCTTGGCCTTGCGGTACAGCCGCGAGCGCTGGCCGCGGTAGCCGGCGGCGCGCTCGAGGGTAGTCCGGCGCTTCTTCTGGGCATTCACTGCCCGCTTGACGCGTGCCACTGTCTTACTCCTTGGTGCTCAAAGTTCGGTTCGGGAGAGCCCCGCTACGGGGTCTGGGGCGGAGCCCCGGCGGGGGCTCACGGGGGCGGAGCCCCCGTGCCTTCAGAGTCGGGGTCTGGGGCGAAGCCCCAGCGGGGGCTCACGGGGGCGGAGCCCCCGTGGGTGTCAGAGACCCAGCATCTTCTTCGCGCGGGGGACGTCGGCCTTGGCGACCTCGACGGTCCCGGTGAGGCGACGCGTCACCTTCGAGGCCTTCTTCTCCAGGTTGTGGCGCTTGCCGGCCTTCTCGCGAAGGATCTTGCCGGACCCGGTCACGCGGAAACGCTTCCCGGCACCGGAGTGGCTCTTGTTCTTCGGCATCTCTATCTCTCTCTCGTCGTCCTGACGGCAGCACGGTGGTGCGCCGTTCGGATGGCTGGGGGTGGAGCGGCTCAGGCCTCGATCTCGGGATCGAGGTTCTCGGAGCGACCGCGCTCCTTCTTCTTCGCGACGGGGCCGGCCGCGTGGGCGGCGTCGCGCTCGGCCTGCTCCTCGGCCTGGGCCGCGGCACGCTCGGCGGCGCGGGACTCCTTGGCCGCCTGGGCGTCGACCTTCGCGTCGGCCTTCTTCTTGTGCGGGCCGAGCACCATGATCATGTTGCGGCCGTCCTGCTTCGGCGAGGACTCGACGAAGCCGAGCTCGGCGACGTCCTCGGACAGCTTCTGCAGGAGCCGGAAGCCCAGCTCGGGGCGGTGCTGCTCGCGGCCGCGGAACATGATCGTGATCTTGACCTTGTCGCCGGCCTTGAGGAAGCGGACCACGTGACCCTTCTTGGTCTCGTAGTCGTGCGCGTCGATCTTGGGACGAAGCTTCATCTCCTTGATGATCACGTTCGTCTGGTTCCGACGGGCCTCGCGAGCCTTCTGGGCGTTCTCGTACTTGAACTTCCCGTAGTCCATGAGCTTGCAGACCGGGGGGCGGGCCATGGGCGCGATCTCGACGAGGTCGAGGTCGGCTTCCTGGGCAAGGCGCAGCGCATCGGCCGTCGGCACGATGCCGACGGTCTCGCCGCTGGGTCCAACGAGGCGGACCTCGGAAACCCGGATCCGGTCGTTGATACGAAGCTCGGTGCTGATGTGTCCTCCAGTGGTCAGGTGGCCGGGTGTCTCGTCGGCATCGGAACAGGTCCGAAATCAACGAGGGCTTCCGCTCGTCCAACAAGCGGAAGCCAGTCGCGACACGCCACCGCGAGGTGATCGCACCACCGAGGACCGTCACCCGACGACGAGCGCCTGGTGGGACCTACGGGACCGGACCCGACGACCTGATGCTGCGACGGTCGATGCGGGTGGGAGACGATGTTGCTTGTCCTCCGCTTGATGATCGGCTCCTCGCGCCGTGCGGCACCAGGAACTGATCGGTCAACACCGAAGGTTAACCGAACATTCCGGGAGGGGCTAATCGGTGGGCCGCACCCAGGCGGGTCGGCCGCCGACCTCGGCGAGCACCCAGCCCGCCGCCAGGCCGCGCAGGTCCTCGCCCTGGATCACGACGGTCACCGGCCCGGCCACGTCCACGACGACCGCCGCGGCATCCTCCTGGATCGCCGACTGGGCCGCGAGCTGGGAGAGCACCGGCACCGGCCGGGCCTGCGGGTCCCAGGCCGCGAGCGCCTCCGTGCCGGTGAAGGCGAGTAGCGCCAGCCGCCCGTCGGCACCGGTCAGCAGCACCGCCGCCATCTCGCTCGACTTGTCGTGGGTCAGTCCCCGGTCGTCGACCTCGGCCTCCCCGAGGACCGCCACGACCGGGACCAGCAGGCGGGAGCGCTGCAGGGCGGCGACCACGCCGGCGTACGCGGTCGCGTCGCCGGGGGCCGCGGCGTACGTCGTCAGGGCCGCGGCGACCTCGTCGGGCACGGCACCGTCGTCGTCGGGGTACGCCGGGCTCTGCAGCTCCCGACGCATGCCCTCTGCCTGCTCCATGCCCCCATCCTCTCGCGCCCGGCATCCGGCACGAAACCGGACCCTGGGCGCTTGTGGGAGGCTGACGACGTGGACGACGCGAGCTGGGCCGCACTGACCTTGAGCCTGACCGTGCTGGGCGGGATCTGGACCTGGTACGCCTTCCGGCGCCGGGGCCTCGCCTCCGGGATCCGGGGCATCGGACTGACCCTGCTGCCGCTGGCGGCGTACCTCACCAACACGCTGCGGATGTTCACCCGGATCGTCGACGCCGTCGGCGACTGGATCGCCACGCTGGTGCTGAGCCCGAAGGTGTGGGTCGGCATCGTCGTCGCCGGGGTCGCGGTCGTCGCGTTCGTCGCCGCGCGCGCCCTCGAGGCCCGCTCGGGTGGCCGACCGGTCGAGCGCGCGGGTCGTCGTACGCCGAAGGCCGCGGTGGGCTCCGCCGAGCGCGGAGCGCCCGCCGTCCAGGACGACGACCTCGCCGACATCGAGGCCCTGCTGCGCAAGCGGGGCATCTCCTGATGGGCGGCGACTCGGTCATCGAGCGCAACCGCCTCTGGGCGCGGCTCGACGGCGCGGTCGCCCGGCACGGCGAGCCGCTGCCCACCCCCCTCGCGGTCGTCGACCTCGACGCCTTCGACGCCAATGCCGACGACCTGGTCCGGCGCGCCGCGGGCAAGCCGATCCGGGTCGCCTCGAAGTCCGTGCGGGTGCCGGACCTGCTGCGCCGGGTGCTGGCGCGCGAGGGGTTCCAGGGCGTCCTCGCCTTCACCCTGCGGGAGGCGCTCTGGCTGGAGGAGCGGGAGGTGGCGGACGACCTGGTGGTCGCCTACCCCAGCGTCGACCGCGCCGCCCTCGCCGACCTCGTCGCCTCGCCGCGGGCGGCCGCCCACATCACCCTCATGGTCGACGACGTGGCGCACCTCGACGTGGTCGACTCGGTGCGCGCGTCGACGGCCGTGCCCATCCGGGTCGCGATCGACGTCGACGCCGGGCTCCGGCTCGCGGGCCGACACGTCGGCCCCAAGCGCTCCCCGCTGCACGAGGCGTCCCGCGTCCTGGAGCTGGCGAGGACGATCGCCGCCCGTCCCGGCTTCCGGCTCGTCGGCGTGATGACCTACGAGGGCCAGGTCGCCGGACTCCAGGACGTCGTCCCCACCGCGCGGGCACGCTCGATGGTCGTGCGCGGCCTGAAGACCGCCTCGGTCGCCCAGCTCGCGCACCGCCGCCGCGAGGTCGCCGACGCGATCGCCCAGGTGGCCGACCTGGAGTTCTGGAACGCCGGCGGGTCGGGATCCGTGGAGTCGTCGGGCTCCGACCCGGTCGTCACCGAGATCGCCGCCGGCTCCGGGCTGCTGGTGCCGACCCTCTTCGACCACTACCGCTCGTTCGCGCCGCGGCCGGCGGCGTTCTTCGGGCTGCCCGTCACCCGCCGGCCCTCCCCCGACGTCGCGACCGTGCACGGCGGCGGGCTGGTCGCGTCCGGCCCGGCCGGTCCCGACCGGCTGCCGACGCCCTGGGCGCCGGCCGGGCTCTCCCTCACCACGCTCGAGGGCGCCGGCGAGGTGCAGACCCCGCTGGTCGGCCACACCGCGGGGATGCTGCGGATCGGCGACCTGGTGTGGTTCCGCCACGCCAAGGCCGGCGAGCTCTTCGAGCACACCACGACCGCGCACCTGCTCGCCGGCGACGACCTGACCGGTACGGCGACCACCTACCGTGGCCACGGCCTCGCCTGCTGAGGCCGCGCTCCGGCTCGCACGAGAACGACCGGCGACCCTCGGCTCCGGACGGCTGATCTGCGTCGACGGCCCGGCCGGGTCGGGCAAGACCACGTTGGCGGCCGCGCTCGCCGCGCTGGAGCCGCAGGCCGTCGTCGTCCACACCGACGAGCTGCTGGACGGCTGGGGCGGACTGCCGACCCTGCCCACGCGCCTGGCGGAGCTCCTCGAGCCGCTGGGCCGCGGGGTGGCCTCGTCGTACCTGCGCTACGACTGGCTCGCCGGCCGGTACGCCGAGTCCGTCCCGGTGCCGAGGTCCCCGCTGCTGGTGCTCGAGGGGGTCGGCTCCGGTGCCCGGGTGCTGGCGCCGTACCGCACGGTGCTGGTGTGGGTGAGCGCTCCCGACGACGAGCGGCTCCGACGGGTCGTGGAGCGGGACGGGCCGCTCGTCGAGCCGCACCTGGCGGCCTGGGTCGCCGACGAGGTCGCGCACTTCGCGGCCGAGGGCACCCGGCGGTCCGCCGACCTGCACGTCACCCGCGGGGACGGGCCGCGGAGCGGGACCTCCGGCCTGCGGACGTCCGACGAACCATAGGGTGTGCCAGTGCTTCCTCCGAGCGGTGACCAGTTCGAGATCGCGGCGGGCGGCTACCGCGCGGTCGTCACGGAGAGCGGCGCCGCGCTGCGGCTGCTGACGTACGGCGGCCGCGCGCTCGTCGACGGCTTCGACGAGAGCGAGACGTCGTCGGGAGGTCGCGGTCAGCTGCTGGTCCCCTGGCCCAACCGCGTGCGGGACGGGCGCTACTCCTTCGGCGGGGCCGATCACCAGCTCGCCCTGACCGAGCCGAAGCGGAACAACGCCTCGCACGGGCTGGCTCGCTGGGCGGCGTGGACCGTCCAGGAGCACACCGCGCACTCGGTCGCTCTCTCGTACCGGCTGATGGCGCAGACCGGCTACCCGTGGACGCTCGACCTGAGCGTCGTCTACGACCTGTCCGCGGACGGGCTGACCGTCACCCAGACGGCCACGAACACGTCCGACGTGCCCGCGCCGTACGCCAGCGGGGCGCATCCGTACCTCGCCGTCGGGCCGGGTCCCGTCGACACCCTGGAGCTGACCATGCCGGCGGCGACCCGGTTGCTGAGCGACCCCGAGCGGCTCCTCCCGACCGGGCGCGAGGCGGTCGACGGGACGCCGTACGACTTCCGGGTCGCGCGGCCGCTGCGCTCGGTCGCCCTCAACGACTCCTTCACCGACCTGGCCCGTGACGACCGCGGCGTGGCGACGACCGTGCTGCGCGACCCGGCGACCGGGCTCGGCGTCGTCCTGTGGGTCGACGAGCACCACCCCTGGCTGCTGCTCTACACCGCCGACGACGTCGCGCGCACGGCCCGCCGCTCGATCGCGGTGGAGCCGATGACCGCGCCGCCCGACGCGTTCCGCTCCGGCGAGGACCTGGTGGTGCTCGGTCCCGCCGGCAGTCTCGATGACGAGCTGTCGGCGACGTGGGGGATCCGCGCCGTCGACTGAGCCGTCGAGGTCGGAGTGGCGCGCTCGCGGGGGTTGCGGGGATCTCGACGGGCGCTCAGGACTTCGTCCTTCGCTGCTCGATCACCGGTTGGCGAGGCCGCTCTCAGCGGTTGGGGGGCTGCTCGACCAGGGCGCGGAGCTGGCGGACGGCGCGCCGAGCGCGGTCGCCGTCGGAGCCCTGGATGCCCATCGCGGACATCGTGTCGCCGTCGGCGAGGTCGAGGGTGACCCACGGGGCGCCCGGGGGCAGGCGGACGGCGACGATCTCGGCCCAGTCAAGCTCGCGCCGGCGGTAGCCGTTGACGACGACCAGCCGGTCCCGCTCGGCCACGACGCGCGAGCGCACCAGCGCGTTCATCGCGCCGGCGCCGATCACCCACAACAGGGCCAGGGTGCCGATCTGGATCACGTTGAACCGGGCTCGGGTCTCGTCGTCGAACGCGAACCAGGCGGCCATGAAGAGCACGAGCAGGAGCAGGCCACCGACGGCCCCGGCGATCCGGGGGCCGAGCGGCCGCCAGGTGTGCGGCACCGACACGAGGTCCGGGCCCCTCTCAGAGTCGGCAGGCATCGATCTTGGTGAGCAGGATGCCGCGGGCACCGATCTGGAACAGCTCGTCCATCAGTCGCTGCGAGCCGTCACGCGGGACCATCGCGCGCACGGCGACCCAGCCGTCGCGGCGCAGCGGGGAGATGGTCGGGCTCTCGATGCCGGGAGTCAGCTGGACCGCCTCGGCGACCCGCGCCTCCTCGATGTCGTAGTCCATCATCACGTAGCCGCGGGCCACGAGGACGCCCTGCAGCCGGCGCTTGAAGATCTCCAGGCCGGCCGGCACCGAGCCGCTGCGGGCCACCAGGACCGCCTCGGACTCCAGGATCGTCTCGCCGAACACCTCCAGGCCCGCCTGACGCAGGGTGCTGCCGGTCTCCACGACGTCGGCGATGGCGTCGGCGACACCGAGCTGGATGCTGGTCTCGACCGCGCCGTCGAGGCGCACGACGCTGGCCTCGATGCCGCGCTCCTCCAGGAAGGCGCGGACGACCCCGACGTACGACGTCGCGATCCGCGCACCCGAGAGCTGCGCCAGGTCGGTGAAGGCGCCGCGGGGACCGGCGAACCGGAACCGGCTGCGGCCGAACCCGAGGCTCAGCGCCTCCTCGGCCTTGGCGCCGGAGTCGAGCAGCAGGTCACGGCCCGTGACGCCGAGGTCGAGGGTGCCCTCGCCGACGTACAGGGCGATGTCGCGGGGGCGCAGGTAGAAGAACTCGACGCCGTTCTCGGCGTCGGTCAGCGTGAGCTGCTTGGGGTCCTCACGCTGGCGGTAGCCGGACTCGCGCAGCATCTCGGATGCTGCCTGGGAGAGCGACCCCTTGTTGGGGACCGCGATGCGGAGCAGGGACATGAGGCTTCCTCAGAGGTGGGCGTAGACGTCGTCGAGCTCGATGCCGGTCGCGAGCATCAGCACCTGGGCGTGGTAGAGCAGCTGGCTGATCTCCTCGGCCGCCCGCTCGGCGCCCTCGTGCTCGGCCGCCATCCAGGACTCCGCAGCCTCCTCGACCAGCTTCTTGCCGATCGCATGGACGCCTGCCTCGAGCTGCAGCACCGTGCCGGATCCCTCGGGCCTGGTCCGGGCCTTCTCGCTGAGCTCGGCCCACAACTCGTCGAACGTCTTCACAGACGGCAACTCTAGGCGGTGCGGCACAGATCCCGACGCCGGGACCGGGGCCCGGACACACCCCCGGCGCTGATACGGTCTCGCGCATGGGCCCCGCGAGTGTGGACGAGGCCTCGCGTCGTCAGTTCACCGTGGCGGTCTCTGTCGCAGGCGTGGCGATCGTCCTCTTCGGTCTGCTGTTGCAGCCTGGCATGCCTGCGTCGGTCCGATCCGCGACCACGGGCGCCGGGCTCCTTTTCGCGGGCCTGGCCGCCGCATCCAGCTGTGCCGTGGCCGCTCACCGCAGCCACGGACGCCGCCGCCAGTCCTGGCGGCTGCTGATGGCGGCGGCCATCGTCGCCGTCTCGGGCAACGTCCTCGTCGCCGTCCTGGCCCTCGATCCGCCCAACACGGTCAGCGACATCACGGTCGGCACCGCCCTGCTGCTGTCGATCGCCGGACTGCTCAACTTCCCCACGGTGCGCCGACGTGGTCTGGACCTGTTGGTGATGGCGCTCGACGGCGTGGTCATGGGCTCCGCCGTCCTAATCATCGCCTTCGTCCTCGTGTACGACGACCTCTGGGACAACGCCGACGCCCCGGGCCAGGGCGTCCTCACCCTGCTCATCCCGGTCCTCGACGTCGTCCTCGTGGCCGTCGGTCTCCTCCTGGTGCAGCGCATCCGCGGCTCCGCCCGGCCCGCCCTGCTGATGCTCGCCATCGGCTTCCTGCTGTACGCCGTCTCGGACCTGTCGTACGCCGCGCACGTGGCCGAGGGTGACTTCGAGTTCGGCTCCCTGCTCGACCTGGGCTGGATCGCGGGCTACCTCGTGATCGCGGCCGCGTGCTGGTACCCGACGCCCGACATCGACGTCGAGGAGAGCGACACCGGCGCCGAGACCCTGGACACGGTGATCGTGTTCGCGATGCTCATCGCCGCGGCAACCGTGCAGACCGTGTTCGGGGAGCAGGGCCAGTCCCCCTTCATCCAGCTGGCGATCTGGATCGTGCTGGTGCTGGCCGCCGGACTCCGGCAGATGCTGCTCACCGTCGACAACGCCCGGCTGCGGCGCGGCCTGGAGCAGCGGGTGCGCGAGCAGACCGCCGACCTGCGGCGCCTGGCCCGCCAGACCGAGGTGCTGCTGACCTCGGTCGGCGACGGCATCTACGGCGTCGACGCGGAGGGCCGGATCACGTTCGTGAACCCCTCCGGCGCGGACGTCCTGGGCTACGACCCCGAGGAGCTGCGCGGCCGGCACGCCCACGACACCTTCCACGCGGCCGCACCCGACGGCACGGCCTACAAGTGGGAGGGCTGCTACGTCTACGAGGCGATCCGCGCGGGGCGGGTGACCAACGCCGAGGAGGACGTCTACCAGCGCGCCGACGGCGCCACCTTCCCGGTCGAGATCACGGCGAGCCCCCTCCTCGACGAGGACGTCGTCCGCGGTGCGGTGGTCGTCTTCCGTGACGTCACCCAGCGCCACGAGGTCGACCGGATGAAGAACGAGTTCCTCTCCGTGGTCAGCCACGAGCTGCGCACGCCGCTGACCTCGATCCGCGGCTCCCTCGGCCTGCTGGCCAGCGGCAGCGTCGGCGCCCTCGAGCCGCGGGCCCAGTCGCTGACCGCGATCGCCCTGGAGAGCAGCGAGCGGCTGACCCGGCTGATCAACGACATCCTCGACCTCGAGCGCATCGAGTCCGGCACCCGCCCGATGGAGACCACGACCCTCGACGCCGCCGACCTGCTGGTGGCGTCGTCGACCGAGTTGGCCGGCATCGCCCACGCCAGCGGCGTGCGGGTCGAGATCGGCCGCGCCGAGGGACGGGTAGTGGCCGACCGGGACCGGATCGTGCAGACCCTCACGAACCTGCTGGGCAACGCGCTGAAGTTCTCGGAGCGCGACAGCACCGTCACCCTGGAGGCGGTCCAGGAGGGCCGGTTCGTCATCTTCGCGGTGCGCGACGAGGGCCGGGGCATCCCCGAGGACAAGCTCGAGACGGTCTTCGAGCGCTTCCAGCAGGTCGACTCCTCCGACGCCCGCCAGAAGGGCGGTACCGGACTGGGCCTCGCCATCAGCCGCGGGATCGTCGAGCGGCACGGCGGGCGGATCTGGGCGGAGAGCTCCCTCTCCGCGGGCACCACGGTGCGGTTCTCGCTCCCGGCCGTCCACCGCACGGTGACCCAGGACGGTCTGAGCGGCGCGCCCGTCGTCCTGGTCTGCGACGACGACGCCGGGACGGTCGACACCCTGTCGGCGACCCTGGTGCAGCACGGCTTCCGCACCATCGGCGTCAACGACGGCAACGACGCCGTCACCCGGGCGATCGCCGACCGACCCGCGGTCATCCTCCTCGACGCGCGGATGCCCGGCACATCCGGCGCGGAGGTGGTCGCCCAGCTGCGCGAGCAGCCCCGCACCCGGGCGATCCCCGTGGTCGTCGTCTCCGGGCTCGGCCCCGAGGACGACCCGGCGCTGCGCCCCTGGGCGGAGGACTGGCTGATCAAGCCCGCCAGCGAGGACCGTCTCGTCGGGGCCGTGGAGGCCGCCCTCGCCGGCCGTCGCGACGACGCCACCGTGCTGCTCGTCGAGGACGACGACGACCTGGCCGGTGTGGTCACCACCCTGCTCACCTCCCACGGCCTCCGCGTCGTCCACGCCCGTACGGCGAGCGACGCGATCCGTCTCGGCGCCGAGCTCCTGCCTCAGGTGCTCGTCCTCGACCTGCAGCTGCCCGACGGGCACGGCTCGCAGGTCGTCGCCGACTTCCGCCGCCATCCCCTCCTCGCCGACGTCGGACTGGTCGTCTACAGCGCCGCCGACGTCGACCACCGCCAGCGGGCGGACCTCAGACTCGGAAGCACCGTGTTCCTGACGAAGGGCCGATCCGGCCCGGAGGCTCTAGAAGGCCGGGTCCTCGACCTGGTCAACGCCCTGACCGGGCAAGAAAGCGAAGGTGGCTCATGACCCTCTCCCCTCCCGTTGACGTCGCCGTCCACATCACCGTACGACGAGGCAGCGGCTCCGGCCGCACCCCGCTCTCGGCGTTCGACAGTGCCCTCATGGAGGCCGGGGTGGCGAACCTCAACCTGGTGACGCTGTCGTCCGTGATCCCTCCGGGGAGCCGGATCACGCACACCAACGAGGTGCTGGAGGCCGCCCACGGCGACCGGCTGTACTGCGTCCTCTCCTCCGGGCACGCCGACCACCCGGGCGAGATCGTCTGGTCCGGCCTGGGCTGGGTCGTCGACGAGGAGACCGGCAAGGGCCTGTTCGTCGAGCACCACGCCGGCAGCGAGGAGTCGCTGCGCGAGCAGATCACGCTGAGCCTGGAGGACATGACCGCGAGCCGGGGTGGCGGGTACGGCGAGATCCAGATCGCGACCGCCTACGCCCACTGCACCGACAAGCCGGTCTGCGCGCTCGTCGTGGCGGCGTACACCTCCGTCGGGTGGGAGGCACCGTGACCGAGAAGACCCTGCCCGAGGCGATCACCATCACGGTCGCCACCAGCGTCGACCACGAGACGGCGGCCCGCTACTACCAGCTCTACCGCGACACCTTCAGCGAGCTGGCGACCCGCGCGGTCGCCCGCCAGCTCCTCCACGAGGAGGAGTTCATGGAGGAGATGGACGACGAGCGGGTGATGAAGTACCTCGCCTGGAGCGCCGAGGGCGAGCTGATCGGCATGTCGACGCTCACCCGGGACCTGTCGACGGTGCCGTGGATCAGCCCGGACTACTTCGCGCACCACTACCCCGAGCACACCGCGCGCAACGCGGTGTTCTACCTGGGGTTCACGCTGGTCGAGCGCCGACGCCGGCAGGCGCAGGTCTTCCAGGCGATGATCTCCACGATCGTCGAGCTGCTGGTCGAGGAGCGGGCGGTCTGCGGGTACGACCTGTGCGCGTTCAACGACAAGATCGTCGGCCTTGGCCCGAGCATCGAGCGGCTGCTGCACCGCAACGCGGGGCTGACCCTCACCGAGGTCGACCTGCAGACCTACTACTCGGCCGTCTTCGACGGCACCGTCCCGCCCGCGCCCCCGGCCCCCGCGGAGGCTCCATGAGCGTGACGGCCCTGGTCGTCGACGACGACGACTCCATCCGGGAGATCACCCAGATCGCGCTCGAGGCGGTCGGCGGGTGGCAGGTCATCCCGGCCGACGGCGGCGTGGCGGCGCTCGCGCTCGCGCGCGAGCACCGCCCCGACGTCGTGCTGCTCGACGTGATGATGCCCGACATGGACGGCCCGACGACGTTCCGGCACCTGCAGGAGGATCCGGCGACACGCGACATCCCGGTCGTGCTGCTGACCGCCAAGGTGCAGGTCGGGGTCAAGCAGGTCTGGAACGAGATCGCGGTCGCCGGGGTCATCTCGAAGCCCTTCGACCCGATGACCCTGCACACCCAGGTCGCGGAGATCCTCGGCTGGACCTGAGCCCGGGTCAGTCCTCGTAGCCGCGCTTGACCCGCTTGAGGGTCTGCGCGGTGAGCAGCGCGGCCGCGGTGGCCTCGTAGCCCTTGTCCTCCTTCGAGCCCTCCAGCCCGGCGCGGTCCAGCGCCTGCTGGTCGTCGTCGCAGGTCAGGACGCCGAAGCCGACGGCCACCGTGTGGTCGAGCGCGACCCGGGTCAGCCCGTCGGTCGCGGCGTTGCAGACGTAGTCGAAGTGCGGGGTGCCGCCCCGGACCACCACGCCCAGCGCCACCACGGCGTCGTACCCCTGCGCCGCGAGGGCGGAGGCGACGACCGGCAGCTCGAAGGTGCCCGGGACCCGGACCACCACGGGCGCCTCGACCTTGAAGTCGGTGAACGCGCGCGTCGCGCCGGCCAGCAGGCCGTCCATCACCTGCTCGTGCCAGCTCGCGGCGACGACGGCCACCCGCAGGTCGTGGCAGTCGACGGGCTCGTGGCTGGGGATCCCGGCTCCGCTCATCGGGTCGCTCCGTTCTCGTTCAGGGTGTCGGTGGCCGACGTCAGGCCGGGCAGCACGTGGCCCATCCGGTCCCGCTTGGTCAGCAGGTAGGCGATGTTGTGGTCGTTGGGGTGGGGGGTGAGCGGCACCCGCTCGGCGACCGAGATGCCGTAGTCCTCGAGGTTGCTCACCTTGTCGGGATTGTTGGTCATCAGCCGGACCGCGTCGATCTTGAGGTCCTTGAGGATCTGGGTCGCCGCGCCGTAGTGGCGGGCGTCCGCGGGCAGGCCGAGGTCGAGGTTGGCGTCCACCGTGTCGCGACCGCCGTCCTGGAGCTGGTAGGCCTGCAGCTTGGCGACCAGGCCGATCCCCCGGCCCTCGTGGCCGCGCAGGTAGACCACCACCCCTCGGCCCTCCTCGACGATCCGCGCCATCGCCTCGTCGAGCTGCGGGCCGCAGTCGCACCGGCTGCTGCCGAACACGTCACCGGTCAGGCACTCGGAGTGCACCCGGGTCAGCACGGGCTCGGGGCCGCTGACGTCGCCGTACACCAGCGCGATGTGCTCGGAGGCGTCCGTGGTGATCTGGTAGCCGTACGCCGTGAAGTCGCCGTGCCGCGTCGGCAGCCGGGTCTCGGCCTCCCGGACGACCAGCACCTCGTGCCGGCGGCGGTACTTCACCAGGTCCTCGATCGAGATCATCGCGAGGCCGTGCTCGTCGGCGAACTCGCGCAGCTCCCCGGCACGCTTCATGGTGCCGTCGTCGTTGACGACCTCGACCAGCACGCCCGCGGGCGTGAGGCCCGCGAGCTTCGCCAGGTCGACGGCCGCCTCGGTGTGGCCGCGGCGCGCCAGCACACCCCCGTCGCGGTAGCGCAGCGGGAAGACGTGGCCGGGCCGGGTGATCTCCCACGGCTCGGTCGCCGAGTCGGCCAGGACCCGGGCGGTGTGGGCGCGGTCGGCGGCCGAGATGCCGGTGGAGACGCCGTCGCGGGCGTCGACCGAGATCGTGTACGCCGTGCGCAGCTTGTCCTTGTTGTGCGGCGTCATCAGCGGGATCTCCAGCCGGTCCAGCATGTCGCCGGGCATCGGCACGCAGATCACGCCGCTGGAGTGCCGGATGGTGAAGGCCATCAGCTCGGGCGTCGCCTTGCTCGCCGCGAAGATGATGTCGCCCTCGTTCTCGCGGTCCTCGTCGTCGACGACCACGACGGCCTTGCCGGCGGCGATGTCGGCGATGGCGCGCTCGACGCTGTCGAGGCGGACCCGGTGGCTCATGAGTTGTTCTCCTGGTTCTGCGGGGTGCTCTGCTGGGGGTGCTGCGGGAGGTAGGCGCCGAGCAGCTTCTCGACGTGCTTGGCGATGACGTCGGTCTCGAGGTTCACGCGGTCCCCGGGGGACCGGAAGCCGAGCGTGGTGCGGGCGAGCGTCTCGGGGATCAGGCTCACCGTGAAGGACTCCGCGCCGGCCTCGACGACGGTGAGGCTGACCCCGTCGACGGTGATCGAGCCCTTGTCGACCAGGTAGCGCGACATCTCCGCCGGCAAGGAGACCTCGACGACCTCCCAGTGCTCGCTGGGCGTGCGGCGTACGACCTGGCCGACCCCGTCGACGTGGCCCTGGACGATGTGGCCGCCCAGCCGCTTGTCGGCGGTGACCGCGCGCTCCAGGTTGACCCGGTCGCCGGGGCGGACGCCGTACAGGCTGGTCTTGTCGAGGGTCTCCTGCATGACGTCGGCGGTCCAGGTCTCCCCGGTCCGCTCGGCGACGGTCAGGCAGCAGCCGTTCACGGCGATCGAGTCGCCCAGGCCCGCGTCGGCCAGCACGGTGGCCGCCCGGATGGTGAGCCGGATGGCGTCCCCCTGGTCCTCCACGGCCTCGACGGTGCCGAGCTCCTCGACGATTCCGGTGAACATGTCAGGTCTCCGTTCGCGGCGTCATGGTGAGACGCACGTTGGGTTGCTCGCCGTCGATCCCGTCGAGCACGGTCACGTCGGTGACCACGGGACGGAACGCGTCGGCGATCGTGGTGATTCCGAGGTCGGCGACCGCGTTGCGGCCGGCGCCGAGGAACATCGGGGCGACGTAGGCGACGATCTCGTCGACCAGGCCGGCGGCCAGGAAGGCAGCCGCGACGGTCGGTCCGCCCTCCAGGAAGACGTGCTGGCGGTCGCGGGCGAACAGCTCAGCGAGCGCGGCGTGGGGATCGCGGGTGCGCAGGTGCACCGTCTCGGCGTCGGCGTTGAGGACCCGCCTGCCCGGGTCGAGGTCGCGCTCGCCCAGCACCGCGCGCAGCGGCTGGTGCGGCAGCGGTACGCCGTCCTCGTCGCGGACGGTCAGCAGCGGATCGTCGACGGCGATCGTGTTGGTGCCGACCAGCATCGTGTCGCACAGCGCGCGGAGCCGGTGCGTGTCGCGCCGGGCCGCCAGCGAGCTGACCCACCGGCTGGTGCCGTCGGCGGCGGCGCTGCGGCCGTCCAGGGTGGTCGCGAGCTTCCAGGTGACGAACGGGCGGCGGTGCTCCATCGCGAAGCTCCAGACCCGGTTGAGCTCACGGGCCTCGTCGTCGAGCAGCCCCTGCTCGACGTCGACCCCGGCCTGGCGCAGGGTCGTCGCGCCTCCGGTCGCCACCGGGTTGGGGTCGGGCTGGGCGTACACGACTCGTCGTACGCCGGCGGCGACGAGCGCCTCGGCGCACGGGCCGGTGCGGCCGGTGTGGTTGCAGGGCTCGAGAGTAACGACGGCGGTGGTCCCGCGAGCGGCGTCACCGGCCCGGGCGAGCGCGTCCGCCTCGGCGTGGGCGGTGCCGGCGCCACGGTGGTGGCCCTCGGCGATGGTGGTCCCGTCGTGGGCGAGGAGGACGCAGCCGACGCGCGGGTTCGGCCCGAGGGGTACGCCGGGCGTCGCCGCGAGCTCGAGGGCACGCGCCATCGCGCCGCGCTCGGCATCGGTGTAGCCCATCCGCCCTCCGTCCGGTCTGCTCACGGACTCCGGGGCTGACGTGACACCTCGACGCACTCGTCCATCCGGACGGGACGTCGGTGTGTCACCTTGCGTGCGCTTCCCATCCGGACTTTCACCGTCGGTCCAGGAATCTCACCTGGTCAGCCGATCGCTGGCTGCGATCGGGTCGCGGACTTCCGAGCGAGCGCAGAAGCGCCCGATCAGTCACCGCCGGCTCGGAATTACACCGACCCCAGAGCACGCGAGCTGTTCACAACTCGTCGGGGCCGAGTGTGCCATACCAACCCGTCGGACCGCCCCGTGGCGATCACCACATGGAATTCGGAAGCCTGGCCGGCTGGGCGGGACGGAGGTTTCCGGGTTGGTCGAGCGCTCGATCAAGAATCGCGACTCGGTCGTTGATCGATCGCTCGACCAACGCGCAGACCCACCGGCGCGACCTGGTCGCTCCTGTGGAGAGGCGTTCGACGGCACCGCAGAGCGCCGCCACGATCGACGGCATGCCCCGACTCCTCGACACCAACAGCCGCACCGACGAGCTCGCGCACGTGCTGGCCCAGCTGATCGGCGAGGACGGCCTGGAGGCTCCGTCGAGCAGACGGATCGCCGCCCGCGTCGGGTTGAGCATCGGCACCCTGGCCCACCACTACGAGTCCCGGACCCGCCTGATCCGGATACTGAGCCTCAGCATCGGCCTCGCCCTGCTGGACGAGATCATCCCCGAGATCCGCACGATCGGCGCCGCGGCGATGCTCCGCACCTACGACGAGGGGCGACTGCTCACCCGAGCCTGGCTCGGAGCCGTCGAACTGGGGCGCAGCTGTGAAGACATCGGCTACAGCGTGGCGGACATCGCCCGGCGTGAGCGTTCCTGCCTCATCGGCGCCAGTGACCACCGATCCTGGGATCAGCCATGCAGGAGGCTCAGCGCACCGCGTCGCCGGCGGCGCTCCCGGCCGCTTCACGCAGCGCGACGACCATCGCGTCCGGGTCGTCGGCGGAGTAGACAGCCGAGCCGGCCACGAAGACGTCGGCGCCGGCCTCGGCGCAGCGCTCGATCGTCTCCAGCGAGACTCCCCCGTCGACCTGCAGCCAGGTCTCGACGCCGTGCTTGTCCATCAGCGCCCGGGCGCGGCGGATCTTGGGCAGCACCAGGTCGAGGAACTTCTGGCCGCCGAAGCCGGGCTCCACGGTCATCAGCAGCAGCATGTCGAGCTCGGGAAGCAGGTCCTCGTACGGCTCGACCGGGGTCGCGGGCCGCAGCGCCATGCTCGCGCGGGCGCCGGCGGCCCGGATCTCGCGCGCCAACCGCACCGGTGCCGCCGCCGCCTCGACGTGGAAGGTGACCGAGCCGCAGCCTGCCTCGGCGTACGCCGGGGCGTGCCGGTCGGGCTCGTTGATCATCAGGTGCGCGTCGAGCGGCAGGTCCGTGCTGCGCGCCAGCGCCTCGACCATCGTCGGACCGAACGTCAGGTTCGGGACGAAGTGGTTGTCCATGACGTCGACGTGCACCCAGTCGGCGCTGGGGATGCGTGCCACCTCGGCGCCGAGGGCGGCGAAGTCGGCGTTGAGGATGCTCGGCGTGATCTGGATGTGGCCCACGGGCCGCGATTCTAGGGGCCGGTCCGGACGCGGGAGAGCCCGGCCGGTCCTGGCGGACCGACCGGGCTCTCGCGGGTCGTGCGGGTGGCTCAGGCCAGGTCGAAGCGGTCGAGCTCCATGACCTTGGTCCAGGCCGCCACGAAGTCGGCCACGAACTTCTCGCGGGCGTCCTCGCTGGCGTAGACCTCGGCGAGCGCGCGCAGCTGCGAGTTCGAGCCGAAGATGAGGTCGACCGCCGTGGCCGTCCACGTCAGCTCGTCGGTCGCGGCGTCGCGGATCTCGTAGACGTTCTCCTCCGACTCCGAGGCCTTCCAGCGCGACCCGGGGGCGAGCAGGTTGGCGAAGAAGTCGTTGGTGAGCACGCCCGGCCGGTCGGTGAGCACGCCGTGCTGGGCGCCGCCGACGTTGGCGCCGAGGACGCGCAGGCCGCCGAGGAGCACCGTCATCTCCGGCGCGGTCAGGTCGAGCAGGTAGGAGCGCTCGACGAGCAGCTTCTCGGGCTGGAGCTTCTCGCCGGCGCGCAGGTAGTTGCGGAAGCCGTCGGCGCGGGGCTCGAGCACCCGGAAGGAGTCGACGTCGGTCTGCTCCTGCGTGGCGTCGGTCCGTCCGGCACGGAACGGCACGCTCACCTCGACGCCGGCGTCCTTGGCGGCCTTCTCGACCGCCGCGGAGCCCGCGAGGACGATCAGGTCGGCCAGGGAGACCTGCGCGCCACCGGCCGCGTTGAACTCGGCCTGGATGCCCTCGAGCCTCTCCAGGACGGTGGCGAGCTGCTCGGGCTGGTTGACCTCCCAGCTGCGCTGCGGCTCCAGGCGGATGCGGGCGCCGTTCGCGCCGCCCCGCTTGTCGGTGGAGCGGAACGACGCGGCCGAGGCCCACGCGGTCGAGACCAGGTCGGCGGTGCTGAGGCCCGAGTCCAGGACCTTCGCCTTCAGGGTCGCGACGTCCGCGTCAGCGATCTGCTGGCCGGTGGCGGCCGGGACGGGGTCCTGCCACAGCTGCGGCTCCGGGACCCAGGGGCCGAGGTAGCGGTCGACCGGACCCATGTCGCGGTGCAGCAGCTTGTACCAGGCCTTGCCGAAGGCCAGCGCGAACTCGTTCGGGTTCTCCAGGAAGCGGCGCGAGATCTTCTCGTACGCCGGGTCGAAGCGCAGCGCGAGGTCGCTGGTCAGCATGGTGGGCTTGCGCCGGGGAGCGTCGGCGGTCGGGCCGGGGATGATGTCCTCGGCGTCCTTCGCCACCCACTGGTTGGCGCCGGCGGGGCTCTTGGTCAGCTCCCACTCGTAGCCGAAGAGCAGCTTGAAGAAGTCGTTGCTCCACCGGGTCGGCGTGGTGGTCCAGGTGACCTCCAGGCCGGAGGTGACCGTGTCGATGCCCTTGCCGGAGCCGAACGCGCTCTTCCAGCCCAGACCCTGCTCCTCCAGCGGGGCCGCCTCGGGCTCCGGGCCGACCAGGTCGGCGTCGCCCGCACCGTGGGTCTTCCCGAAGGTGTGGCCGCCGGCGATGAGGGCGACGGTCTCCTCGTCGTTCATCGCCATCCGGGCGAAGGTGTCGCGGATGTCGCGGGCCGAGGCCAGCGGGTCCGGGTTGCCGTTGGGGCCCTCGGGGTTGACGTAGATCAGGCCCATCTGGACGGCACCGAGCGGGTCGGAGAGCTCGCGGTCGCCGCTGTAGCGCTCGTCGCCGAGCCACGTGTCCTCGGGACCCCAGAAGATCTCCTCCGGCTCCCACACGTCCTCGCGGCCGAAGCCGAAGCCGAACGTCGTGAAGCCCATGTCCTCGAGCGCGACGTTGCCGGCGTACACGAGCAGGTCGGCCCAGGAGATCTTCTGGCCGTGCTTCTGCTTGACCGGCCACAGCAGGCGGCGCGCCTTGTCGAGGTTGGCGTTGTCGGGCCAGCTGTTGAGCGGGGCGAAGCGCTGGCCGCCGTCGCCGGCGCCACCGCGGCCGTCGTGGATCCGGTACGTGCCGGCCGCGTGCCAGCTCATCCGGATGAACAGGCCGCCGTAGTGGCCGAAGTCCGCCGGCCACCAGTCCTGCGAGGTGTTGAGGACCTGGACGATGTCGCGACGCAGCTCGGCGAGGTCGAGCTTCGTGAACTCCTCGGAGTAGTCGAAGTCCGGGGCGAGCGGGTTGCCCTTCGAGGAGTGGGCGTGGAGCACCGTGAGGTCGAGGCTGT
The DNA here is from genome assembly GCF_035503875.1 of Nocardioides sp. Lineage (GTDB taxonomy): Bacteria > Actinomycetota > Actinomycetes > Propionibacteriales > Nocardioidaceae > Nocardioides. The sequence continues at coordinate 129,018 of NZ_DATJTA010000030.1, read as the reverse complement.
TGGGCCACCAGTCCTTGTTGGTGCGCGGACGGCCACCCGTCTGGGGCGTCGGCGAGTCGATCGCCGGGTTCTCGCTCTCGCTGCCGTGCGCGGCAGCGGAGTCGTGCATCACCGGGCACCCGCCCTCGGCCTTGCGGTCCACTCCCTGGGGGCTCTCGGGGGTGGCGTTGTCCTGGCTGTCGCTCATCTGCATCCTTCCGAACGGGTCGACCTGGCGGTCACTGAGGGGTGGTGCTGGCTGGTTGTGCTCCCACGGAGCCGGCCGCGCAATCGGGGCAGGTGCCCCAGTACACGACCTCCGCCTCGTCGACCACGAAGCCGTGGTCGTCGGAGGCGGTGAGACAGGGGGTATGGCCGACGGCGCAGTCGACGTCGGCGATGGCGCCGCAGGAGCGGCAGACCACGTGGTGGTGGTTGTCGCCGACGCGCGACTCGTAGCGGGCGGTCGCGCCCGCCGGCTGGATCCGGCGGACGAGGCCCGCGTCGGTGAGTGCCCGGAGCACGTCGTACACGGCCTGGTGGGAGACGGCTCCCAGGTCGCCGCGCACGCGGTTGATCAGCGCATCGGTGTCGGCGTGCGGGTGCTCGTGCACCGCGGTCAGCACGGCCAGCCGCGGACGGGTCACCCGAAGCGAGACACCGCGGAGCTGCGCCTCGAAGTCCGGCGTCGTCATGGGACGAGCATGCCGCGCTTTCTGGAACGAGTCAAGATTGAGGGTCCGGCGTGTCGGGAGTCTCCACGCCGTCGCGCTCGTCGCGGTCCGCCCACTCCAGCAGGGGCGCGATGTCGAACGGGTGCCCGTCGATGTCCTCGTGCAGGTCGCCGAGCTCGGCGAAGCGCGCGGGCACCGTGAAGATCGTGCAGTCGTGCGGGTCGACGTCGTCGATCTCGTCCCAGCGGACCGGTGTGGAGACCCGGGCGTCGGCCACCCCGCGCACGGAGTACGCCGCCGCGATGGTGTGGTCGCGGGCGTTCTGGTTGTAGTCGACGAAGAGGTGGTGCGGGTCGCGGTTCTTGCGCCACCACTGCGTGGTCACGTCGTCGGGCGCGCGCCGTTCGACCTCGCGCGCGAAGGCCAGGGCGGCGCGTCGTACGTCGGCGAACCCGTGGTCGGGCGGGATCCGGACGTAGACGTGCAACCCGGAGCCGCCACTGGTCTTCGGGAACCCCACGGCGCCCAGCTCGTCGAGGACCTCCCGGGCGACGTGGGCGACGCGGCGTACGGTCTCGAAGTCGCACAGCGGGCCGGGATCGAGGTCGATGCGCCACTCGTCGGGGCTCTCGGTGTCGGCGCGGCGGCTGTTCCACGGATGGAACTCGACCGTCGACATCTGCACCGCCCACACCACGCTAGCGAGCTCGGTCACGCACAGCTCGTCGGCGGTGCGGTTCCAGCGCGGGAAGTGCAGCCGCACGGTCTCCACCCACGGCGGGGCGCCGGACGGGATCCGCTTCTGGTGGACCTTGTCGCCCGCCAGGCCCTTCGGGAAGCGGTGCAGCATGCACGGCCGCTCGTACAGCGCGTTGACGATCCCCGGCCCGACGGCCAGGTAGTACTCGACCAGGTCGAGCTTGGTCGCCCCGCTCTCGGGGAAGTACACCCGGTCGGGGTTGCTCACCCGGACCACCTTGTCGTCGACCTCGATCTCGACGGCGGGCGAGGTACTGGGCATGCCAGCAATCTAGAGGGTGGCGCCGACTACGGTGCGGACATGGACTTCGACCAGCCGCCGGTGGTGCGGATCTCGGTGGATCCCGAGGTCCGTCCGTCGGCGCGGGACTGGCCGATGACCGTGCCGGCCGTCGCCCAGCTCGTCCGCGACGGACTGGACCTGCCTCCGGGCGTGACCTTCCTCGTCGGCGAGAACGGCTCGGGCAAGTCGACGATCGTCGAGGCGGTCGCGATGGCCTACGGCCTCTCCCCCGAGGGCGGGTCGAACCAGGGCCGGCACTCGACCCGGGCGACCGAGTCGACCCTCGGCTCGGTCCTCACCCTCCGGCGTGGCCTCGGCTCCGCCCGCTGGGGCTTCTTCCTCCGCGCGGAGACGATGCACGGCTGGTACACCTTCAGCGAGGCGAGCGACGAGAAGGGCCGGGCGCCGAGGTATCACGAGATGAGCCATGGCGAGTCGTTCCTGGAGGTGCTCCGCACCCGCTTCGATTCCCCCGGCTTCTACTGCCTCGACGAGCCGGAGGCGGCCCTGTCGTTCTCCTCCAGCCTGGGTCTGATCTCCGTGCTGCATCGAGTCGTCGAGTCGGGCGGTCAGGTCCTGTGTGCGACCCACTCCCCCGTGCTCGCCGCCATGCCCGGCGCGACGATCCTCGAGGCGGGCGAGTGGGGCCTGCGCCGTACCTCCTGGGAGGAGCTGGGGGTGGTCCAGCACTGGCGGGCCTACCTCGACGCCCCGGGGCGCTACCTGCGCCACGTGCTGGACTGATCCCCCTCCCGCCGACGGGTCAGCCGTCCCGACGCAGGAGGGCCAGGAACATGGCGTCGGTGGCGTGACGGTGCGGCCACAGCTGGAGGGTGCCGGGAAGGGGGCCGGCGCAGTCCGGGACCTGCGGGAGAAGTGCCCCGGCGTCCTCGAGGCGTACGTCGGAACGCGCGTCGAGGACCGCTCGCACGACGCCGGCCGTCTCGGCGAGGACCGGGGAGCAGGTGGCATAGAGAACCACCCCGCCCGGGCGGACCAGCGAGAGCGCCGAACCGACCAGCTGCTGCTGCAGCACCACGAGCTCGGCGAGGTCCTCCGGCCGGCGGCGCCAGCGGGACTCCGGTCGCCGCCGGAGCGCACCCAGGCCGGTGCAGGGCGCGTCGACGAGGATCCGGTCGAAGCTCGCGGGTCGGTACGGCGGCGCGGTGCCGTCGCCGGTCACCACCCCGAGCACGCCGGGACCCCCGGAGGTCGCCCGGGCGACGAGACGGGCACGGTGCGGCTGCCGCTCGTTGGCGAGCAGCGTTGCACCCCGTTCGGCGGCGATCGCGGCCAGCAGTGCGGCCTTGCCGCCCGGGCCCGCGCACAGGTCGAGCCAGGTCGCGTCCGATCCGGTGAGCGGAGCCGCCGCCAGGGCAGCCGCGACGAGCTGCGAGCCCTCGTCCTGGACCCCGGCCCGGCCCTCGGCGACGGCCGGGACCGCACCCGGGTCGCCGCCGTCGAGCACGACGCCGTACGGCGAGTACGGCGTGGGCTCGCCCGGGAGCTCGTCGCGCCGCGCCCAGCCGGGCCGGGCCACCAGCGTGACCCGCGGCGGCTCGTTGTCGGCGGCGAGCAGCGCGGGCAGCTCGTCGGCGCCGACCGCCTCGCGGAGCGCGTCGACCACCCACGCGGGATGGCTGTACGCGACGACGGCGTGACCGGTCGGATCGGCGTCCGGGTCCGGTGCGACCCGCCCGATCCAGGTGTCGAGATCGTGCTCGCTCACCCGCCGCAGCACCGCGTTGGCGAACGAGGCCGCGCCCGGTCCGACCCGGGAGCGGACCAGGTCGACGGTCGTGTTCAGTGCGGCGTGCGAGGGCACGCGCATGCCGAGCAGCTGGTGGGTGCCGAGCCGGAGCGCGTCCAGCACCTTCGCCTCGACCTTGGCGAGCGGCCGGTCGATGCAGGCGGCCAGCACCGCGTCGTACGTGCCGCGGCGGCGGAGCGTGCCCGAGACGAGCTCGGTCGCGAACGCGGCGTCGCGGCCCTGCAGCCCGTGGTCGCGCAGCGCGGCGGGTAGGGCCAGGTTCGCGTAGGCGTCGTCGACCCGGACCGCCTGCAGCACCTGCAGTGCCGCCAGGCGTGCCGGATCGCCCGGTCGTCCGGTCGCCTTGCGCGGCGCCGGACGCCGGCTCCCCCGCCGACCTCCCCGGCGGCCCGGCTCAGCCATCACCGAGGTGCTCCCGCACCAGCCGCTTCGGCGCCCGGGCCGCCCAGGCCTCGGTGATGATCTCGGCCAGCTCGTCGCGGCCGAGCTCGCCGAGACGCGACTGCTGGACGAGGACAGCGTTGGTGCGCCGGAAGTGGTCGATGGTGAAGAACGGCAGCCGCTCGTCGTCGACCAGCGCCTGCTTCTCCAGCTCGGTGGGCGTGACGATCACCAGCAGGTCGTCGTACTCCTCCCCCGTCTCCGGGTCGATCGCCGAGTGGTGCGGTTTGCGGAAGAGCACGAAGCCGCGGCCGCGGACGAGGTACGTCGGGACGTCGCCCCACGACGTGCCGAACTCGACCTCCGGCAGCGACCGGCAGATCGCGTCGACGTCGTCGGGTGTGGCGGGACGCTCAGGCACCCGGCTCCGCCCCGAAGACCGCGCCGGTCTCGACCCGCGTCCCGCGTGCCCAGTCGGCGGCGGGCATCTGCTTCTTGCCGAACGCCTTCACCTCGCCGAGCCGGACCGCGGCGGTGCCGGTGCCGACCAGGACGGCGTTCTTGCGCACCTCGAGGGTGCCGGGCGTCAGGGACACCTCGGGCTCGACGCTCACCGGCCCGAGCTTGATCCGCTCGCCGTCGTACGTCGACCACGCGCCGGGGCCGGGGGTGCACGCGCGGATGCGGCGGTCCACGGCGGCGGCGGCCTCGGTCCAGTCGACGCGGGCGTCGTCGACGGTGATCTTCGGCGCCATGCTGATGCCGTCGGTGGGCTGCGGGCGGGCCTCGATGTCGCCGTCCTCGAGGTGGTCGAGGGTCGTGACGAGCAGCCCCGCGCCACCCTCGGCGAGCCGCCCGAGCAGGTCGCCGGCGGTGTCGGTGGGCTTGATCCGCTCGGTCATCACCCCGAACGTCGGGCCGGCGTCCATCTCCTTGACGATCCGGAACGTCGTGGCGCCGGTGACCTCGTCGCCGGCCCAGATCGAGTGCTGGACGGGCGCCGCGCCGCGCCAGTTCGGCAGGCAGGAGAAGTGCAGGTTGATCCAGCCGAGCGGCGGGATGTCGAGCGCGGACTGCGGCAGGAGCGCGCCGTACGCCACCACGGGGCAGCAGTCGGGTGCCAGCTCGCGCAGCGCCGCCTGGAAGTCGGGGTCGCGCGGGTGGTCCGGCTTCAGCAGGGGTACGCCGAGCTCCTCCGCGCGTTGCGCCACCGGGCTGGCGACCAGCTTGCGTCCGCGACCGGCGGGGGCGTCGGGGCGGCTGATCACGCCTACCAGCTCGTGGCGAGACGCCGCGATGGCGTCGAGGGCGGGGACGGCGACCTCGGGGGTGCCGGCGAAGACGACGCGCATCAGAAACCGAATCCGTTCGTGGGGTGGGGGCTGACCTTGACCGTGGGCTTCTCCAGACCGAACCACTCCGACTCGCGGATCGCCTTCATCGCGGCCTTGCGGGCATCGCCGTCGAGTCGGTCGACGAACAGCACCCCGTCGAGGTGGTCGGTCTCGTGCTGCAGGGCACGGGCGAGGTAGTCGGTGCCCTGGATCGTCACCGGCTCGCCGTGCATGTCGAAGCCGCGCGCCACCACCTGCAGCGCGCGCTTGCAGTCGAAGGTCAGGTCGGGGATCGACAGGCAGCCCTCCGGGCCGTCCTGCTGCTCCTCGGACAGGTCGAGGACCGGGTTGACCAGGTGGCCGACCTCGCCCTCGACGTACCAGGTGAACACCCGGAGCCCGACACCGATCTGCGGCGCCGCGAGACCGGCCCCCGGCGCGTTCAGCATCGTGTCGGTCAGGTCCGCGACCAGGCGGTGCAGCTCCTTGTCGAAGTCGACGACCTCGATCGCCGGCTTGCGCAGGACCGGGTCGCCGAAGAGGCGGATGGGTTGGATGGCCACCCGAGGAGTCTAGAGAGCCGTCCGCGCGCCGCCGCGCCGAGTCGGCGCAAGTTCTGCCGACTCGACGCGCAAGTACTGCCGACTCGACGCGCAACTTCTGCCGACTCGACGCGCAAGTTCTGCTGACTGGGCGGGTGGCGGGGTCAGAGGGAGTACGGGTCGACCTGGATGCGGACGGGGTCCAGCTTGCGGCTCGAGCGGACCCGCTGGAGCTGACCGAGCGCGCGGGCGAGGTCGGCGCCCCGGGCGCGCGGGACGCGGACGACGACCCGTGAGCCGTCCTCGGTCTCCACCGGTCCCAGCACCTCGGCCGCGTCCGGCAGGTCGAGGAGGGTCACGGCGTCGTCGACCGGGCCAGGGTCGCCGGTGATCGTCGCCAGCCGGGACGCCGGGGGCAGGTGGGCGGCCTGGCGCTCGGTCGACTCGCGCTCCGCGAAGCCCGCGTGGTCCCAGCGAACCAGCGCCTGGATCGCCGGGTGCGCGGGGTCGCCGACGACGAGGGCACGGCCGCCGGGCCGGACCAGTCCGACGGCGTTGCTCCAGCGGCGCAGCGCCTCCTCGTCGGTGCGCAGGTCCGTCCGGCCGAGCGCGAGCCACGCGTCGAGCAGGACGACGGCGGCGTACCCGCCCGCCGCGACCGGCTCGCCCCCCGGGGTAGCGACGACCACGGCAGGGCGGCCGTCGACCTCGTCGAGCACCCGGTCGCCCGACGACGTGACCACCCGGACGCCGGGGAAGGCCCGGCCCAGCTCCTCCGCCGTACGCGAGTCGCCCACCACCGGTGCCCGCAGCCCGTGGTGGCCGCACTCGGTGCAGGCCCAGGCCTCGTCCTCGGTGCCGCACCAGCGACAGGCCGGCGGCCGGGTCGGTCCCGGGAGCGCGAGCGGACCCGAGCAGGTCGCGCAGCGGGCCGGGGTGCGGCAGCGCTCGCAGGCCAGGCTCGGGACGTAGCCGGACCTCGGGGTCTGCACCAGGACCGGACCGGACGCGAGGGTGTCGCGCACCAGGTCCCGCACCTGCAGGGGCATCCGCGCCGCACGGGCGTGGGCGTCGCGCTCGACGTCGAAGTCGCTCGCACCAGCGACCGTGACGGTGAGCGCCGATCGGAGCACCGCACGCGGGGGCTGCATCGGCCGGGCCCAGCCGGTGCGGAGGAGGTAGTCGGCCTCGACGGTGCGCGCGAAGCCGCCGATCAGGGCGGCCGTGCGCTCCCGCTCCGCGCGCAGCAGCAGCACCTCGCGGGCGTGCGGGTACGGCGCCCGCGGTTCGGCGTGCGAGTCGTCGCCGTCGTCCCAGATCGCGACGAGGCCGAGGTCGGCGACGGGCGCGAACGCTGCGGCGCGGGTCCCGACGACGACGCGACGGACGCCACGGCTCAGGGCGAGGAAGTCGCGGTAGCGCTGCGCCGGACCGGAGTCCGCGGTCAACGCGACGTGGTGGCCCTCCCCCAGCACCTCGCCCAGGGCTCGGTCGACCCGGGCGACGTCGCGCTTGTCGGGGACGACGATCAGCGCGCCCCGCCCGCCGGCGAGGGCGGTGGCGGCGGCGTGCGCGAGCAGCAGCGGCCAGTCCGCACCGGGCGCCGCACCCCAGACCGCCCGAGGCGATCCCCCCGCCCGCAGATGGGCGAGGAAGGCGTCGGCGTGCTCGTGGTCGGCCCAGGCGGCGCGGGCGGAGTCGCCGTCGTCGGTCGCCGGGGCGGGCGGAGCCGGCGAGGGCTCCTTCTCAGTCGTCGCGTGCCGGGCGGGCACGGCGAGGCGCAGCACGTCGGCCCGGCTGCCGGCGTACCGCTCGGCGACGTCGGCGCTCAGGGCGGCGACGGCCGGCGCGAGCACGGGCTCGGCGCTGACGACCCGCCGCAGCGGGGCCAGCCGGCCCGGGTGCTCGGAGTCCTGCGCACGCTCGACGACGAAGCCGTCGACGTCCTGGCCGGCGAAGCGGACCTTCACCCGGACGCCGGGCTGGGCCGCGTCGGCCATGGTGACCGGGACGGCGTAGTCGAAGGGCCGGTCGAGGTGGGCCAGCGGCACGTCGACCAGGACCCGGGCGACCGGGAGCCGGTCGGTGATCTCGGCCTCGGCCGCCTTGCGTGCGCGGGTCGCGCGGGCCTTGGCCTGCGACGCCCGCACGGTCGCCCGGACCATGCCCGGCAGCAGCTCGGGCTGCTCGGGCACGGGGGTCATGGCGGTATTCCTACCAGCCATGACCCCCGGTCCCGGACGGGCGGTCCCGAGGCGGGATCAGGCCTGGACGGCGGCCTTGAGCGCCTCGGCGCGGTCGGTGCGCTCCCAGGTGAACTCGGGCAGCTCGCGGCCGAAGTGGCCGTACGCCGCGGTCTTGGCGTAGATCGGCCGCAGCAGGTCGAGGTCGCGGATGATCGCGGCGGGGCGGAGGTCGAAGACCTGGAGGACGGCCTCCTGGATCGCCTCGTCGGAGACCGTGCCGGTGCCGAAGGTCTCGATGAAGACGCCGACCGGCTGCGCCTTGCCGATCGCGTACGCGACCTGGGCCTCGCAGCGCTTGGCCAGGCCGGCGGCCACGACGTTCTTGGCGACCCAGCGCATGGCGTACGCCGCAGAGCGGTCGACCTTCGACGGGTCCTTGCCGGAGAAGGCGCCGCCGCCGTGGCGGGCCATGCCGCCGTAGGTGTCGACGATGATCTTGCGGCCGGTCAGGCCGGCGTCGCCCATCGGACCGCCGACGACGAAGCGACCGGTCGGGTTGACCAGCAGGCGATAGCCCTCGGAGGGGATGTCGAAGGTCGCCAGCACGACGTCGATGACGTGCTTCTTGACGTCGGCCTCGAGGCTGTCGAGCTCGGTGTCCTCGGAGTGCTGCGTGGACAGCACGACGGTGTCGACGCGCAGCGGGCGGTTCTGCTCGTCGTACTCGATGGTGACCTGGGTCTTCCCGTCGGGACGCAGGTAGGCCAGCGTGCCGTCCTTGCGGACCGCGGTGAGGCGCTCGGCGAGGCGCTGCGCGATCACGATCGGCAGCGGCATCAGCACGTCGGTGTCGTCGCACGCGTAGCCGAACATCAGGCCCTGGTCGCCCGCGCCCTGCTTGTCCATCGCGTCGACCGAGCCGGTGCGGCTCTCGTGGCCGGTGTCGACGCCCTGGGCGATGTCGCCCGACTGGCCGCCGATCGCCACCATGACGCCGCAGGACTCGCCGTCGAAGCCCTTCTCCGAGGAGTCGTAGCCGATCGAGAGGATCCGCTCACGGACCTTCTGCTTGATGTCGACGTAGCCGGTCGTGGTGACCTCGCCGGCCACGACCACCAGGCCGGTGGTCAGCAGGGTCTCGACCGCGACCCGGCTGTGCGGGTCCTGCTCCAGCATCGCGTCGAGGACCGAGTCGCTGATCTGGTCGGCGATCTTGTCCGGGTGACCCTCGGTCACCGACTCCGACGTGAAGAGACGTCCAGCCACAGTCCTACTCGCTCCCGTTTCGATGGTGCAGTTGATTGATGCAGATTCACGCTGCGGGCACACCCTAGCCGCCGGCCGTGCACGCGCCGAGACGGTCTCAGTCGAGGCGCGCCGCGACCTGGTCCCAGATGACGTGGGCCAGGGCGCCCTTGCTGCCCCGGGCCACCTCGACCGCGGCGCCGTCGGCGCCGAGGATCACGGCCTCGTTCTCGGGGCTGCCGAACACGGCTCCCCCGCTCACGTCGTTGACGACCAGCAGGTCGCAGCCCTTGCGGGCCAGCTTCGCGCGGGCCAGGTCGAGGACGGAGCCGGTCGCGTCGCCGGTCTCCGCGGCGAACCCGACGATCACGCTCCCCGGGCGGACCCGGTGGGTGCTGATCTCGTGCAGGATGTCGGGGTTCTGCTCGAGCTCGATCGCCGGCGCGGAGCCGTCGTCGGCCTTCTTGATCTTGGCGTCGCTGACGCTGGTCGGCCGGAAGTCGGCCGGCGCGGCCGCCATCACGACGGCGTCGGCCGAGCCGGCGGCGGTGACGACCTCGGCCCGCAGCTGGGCGGTGGACTCGACCCGCACGACCTTCACGCCGGCCGGGTCGGGCAGCGCGACGTTGGCCGCGACCAGGGTCACCTCGGCGCCGCGGGCGGCCGCGGCCCGGGCGAGGGCGTACCCCTGCAGGCCGGACGAGCGGTTGCCGAGGAAGCGCACCGGGTCGAGGTACTCGCGGGTGCCGCCCGCCGAGACCACGACGTGCCGCCCGGCGAGGTCGGCACCTCCGGTGGTCGAGCCTGTCGAGACCCCCCGAGTGAGCACCCCGCGCGCCAGCTCGAAGATCTCGCCGGGCTCGGGCAGCCGGCCCTTGCCGGTGTCGGCGCCGGTCAACCGCCCCTCGGCGGGCTCGATCACGACGGCGCCGCGTTCGCGCAGCGTCGCGACGTTGGCCCGGGTGGCCGGGTGCTCCCACATCTCGGTGTGCATCGCCGGCGCGAAGACGACCGGGCAGCGGGCGGTGAGCAGGGTGTTGGTGAGCAGGTCGTCGGCGAGGCCGTGCGCGGCGCGGGCCAGCAGGTCCGCGGTCGCCGGAGCGACCACGACCAGGTCGGCGCTCTGACCGATCCGCACGTGCGGAACCTCGTGGACGGCCGACCAGACGTCGCTGGCCACGGGCTTGCCGGACAGCGCGGACCAGGTGGGCGCGCCGACGAACTCGAGCGCGGCCGCCGTCGGCACGACGGTCACGTCGTGGCCGGACTCGGTGAACCGGCGCAACAGCTCGCACGCCTTGTACGCCGCGATCCCTCCGCAGACACCCAGGACGACGCGAGGCCGCGCCCCCGAGGGGGACGCGGCCACGGAGTCGGAGCCGTCGGTGCTCAACCGAGTCAGCGAACTACTCGCTCGCGCCGGCGGCGTCCGCCGCGGCAGCCTTGGCGGCGGCCTCCTCGGCGGCGAGCTCGGCGGGGTCGATGTCCTCGCAGGTGAGCAGGTCCTCGTTGATCTCGCGCAGCGCGATCGAGAGCGGCTTCTCCTGGACGTGGGTGTCCACGAGCGGGCCGACGTACTCGAGCAGGCCCTCGCCGAGCTGGGAGTAGTAGGCGTTGATCTGGCGAGCGCGCTTGGCGCTGTAGAGCACCAGCTTGTACTTGCTGTCCGTCTTGGTCAGCAGGTCGTCGATCGAGGGGTTGGTGACACCCTCGGCGGCGATGTTCGGAGAAGACACGCGGTTACGCCTCACGATCAGTCGGGGATTGCACCATGAAGGCTACCAACTCCTCCGCGGCAGCGTGAACTTCGTGGTTGACGATGGTGACGTCGAACTCCGGCTCGGCGGCCAGCTCCTCGCGGGCGGTGACCAGTCGTCGCTCCCGCTCCTCCTCCGTCTCGGTGCCGCGGCCGACGAGGCGGCGTACCAGCTCGTCCCAGGACGGCGGCTTGAGGAAGACGAACAGCGCGTCCGGCATGGTCCGGCGGACCTGGCGCGCGCCCTGCAGGTCGATCTCCAGCATCGCCGGGTGCCCGGAGGCGAGCGCCAGCTCCACGGGCTGGCGGGGGGTGCCGTAGCGGGCGGCCTGGTGCACGACCGCCCACTCCAGCAGGTCGTCCTCGGCCACCATCTTGTCGAACTCCTCGTCGGAGACGAACCAGTAGTGGACGCCGTTCTCCTCGCCGGGCCGGGGCGCGCGCGTGGTCGCCGACACCGAGATCCAGACCTCGGGGTGCGCCTCGCGTACGGCGGCGGCGACGGTCCCCTTGCCGACGGCGGTGGGACCCGCGAGGACGACGAGCCGGGAGCGTGGCCCGCTCACGCGGGGTCGCGCGGGGCGAACTCGGCTTCGAGGGCGGCGACCTGCTTGGTGCCGAGACCCCGGACCCGGCGGCTCTCGGCGATGCCGAGCCGCTCCATCACCTGGCGCGCCCGGACCTTGCCCAGGCCCGGCATCGACTGCAGCAGGTCGACGACGCGCATCTTGCCGACGACCTCGTTGGTCTGCCCCTGGTGCAGCACGTCGACGATGGAGGCACCGGAGTTCTTCAGCCGGTTCTTCACCTCGGCCCGCTCACGCCGGGAGGCCGCGGCCTTCTCGAGCGCCGCCTGGCGCTGTTCAGGGGTGAGAGGGGGCAGTGCCACGTGTCGGGGTCCTTCGTGTGCGGTCGGCCGGTGCGAGGTCAATCTAGTCAGAACCACCAATGCCCGGCAATCGGCGGACAGGAACGAGTTCTACCTCGACACCTCAGCGCGTGAGCGGCGTCTGGCACACGTCGCGGGCCTGCTGCTGCAGCCCCTCCAGCGCACCGGCGGTCTCCGGCGAGACCAGCGCCTTCGCCGCCGCCTCGATCCGCGCACGCTCCCCCGCGTCGAGCCCCTCGGGGGGCGCGTCCCGGTCGTAGGTCTCGGGGGCGATCCCGGCCGCGACCAGCTCGTCGTCGAGGTCGCTCAGCCGCCCCACGACCTGCTGCCACTCGTCGGCGATGTCGCTCGGCGCCCGGTCCTGCAGGTCCCGGAACTCCTCCAGTGCGCGCAGCAGCGCGGTCGGCCCGCCGGCCGCCACGATCTCGGTCAGCTCGGCCTGGTGCTCCTCGACCGCGGCGCAGTAGTCGTCCGTCGCGTCGCCGCCGCAGCCGGACAGCGGGAGCAGGACGAGCGCGGCGAGCAGTCGGCGTGCGAGGGCGGAGGTCATGTCGCGGCGAGGCTAGCGCGCGGGCTGTTCTACGGCCGCAATTGCGGCCGTAGAACAGGGAATCGGGCGCCCGACCTGTCCAGCGGAGGCAATTGCGGCCGTGGGGAGGGCACGCGCGGCCCGGCGGCGTGGCGGCCTGGCGCTACGCCGTCAGCTCGTCGTTGGCCCGGCGCACGGCGTCCCGCATCGCGGCGGCGTCGGGGCCGAGGCGGAGCACCTCGCGCGAGGAGCTGGCCAGCACGGAGCCGGCGGCGGGGCCGAAGATCCGCCGGATGTCGGCGGGGGTGCCGCCCTGAGCGCCGTACCCGGGCGCGAGGACCGGGCCGTTGAACGCCAGGTCCTCGGCGGACTCGCCGATGGTCGCGCCGATCACGGCGCCGAAGCTCCCGAGCGGCTCGGCGCCCTCGTTGAGCCGGCGCAGGTGGTCCAGGACCGTGCCGGCGACGGTGGCACCGGAGTCGGTGCGCGCGTGCTGCACCTCCGGCCCCTCCTTGTTGGAGGTCAGCGCGAGCACGAAGACGCCGGCGTCGTGGGCGCGGGCGGTCTCGATCATCGGGTCGAGCGAGCCGAAGCCGAGGAACGGGCTGGCGGTGATCGCGTCGGCGGCCAGCGGGGAGGTCGGGTCGAGGTAGGCGTCGGCGTACGCCTGCGACGTGGAGCCGATGTCGCCGCGCTTGACGTCGGTCAGCACGAGCGCGCCCGCGGCCCGGGACTCGCTGGTCACGCGCTCGAGGACGGCGACGCCGCGGCTGCCGAAGCGCTCGTAGAAGGCCGACTGCGGCTTGACGACCGAGACGTACGGCGCCACCGCCTCGACGACCGTCAGCGCGAACCGCTCCAGGCCGGCGACGTCGTCACCCAGGCCCCACTCGTGCAGCAGGGCGGCGTGCGGGTCGATGCCGACGCAGAAGGGTCCGCGGTCCGCGACGGCCGCGTGCAGGCGGGCTCCGAAGGTCATGGGGTGTCTCCTGAGGTGAGCTCGGCCGCGATCCGCGCGGCGGTGGTGGGGTCGTGGAGCAGTGCGGTGCCGACCTGGACGGCCGCGGCACCCGCGTCGAGGAAGCTGCGCGCGTCCGCCGCCGAGCCGATGCCACCGGCCCCGACGACGTCCGCGTCGGGCAGTGCCGCGCAGACCTCGGTCACGCAGCGCAGGGCGATCGGACGGATCGCGGGGCCGGAGAGACCCGCAGGCCGGCCGTCGGGCAGGGCTGCGGCCAGTGCATCGGCAAGGACGACGGCGGCGGCACCGGCCTCCAGGACGCCGCGCGCGGTCTCGACGACGCGGAGCAGGTCGGGCTGCAGCTTCGCGAGCACCGGCAGCCCGCGCGGGAGGTCCCGGACGACGGCCGCGACGAGACTCGCCGCGTGGAACGGCTCGCCGCCGACCGCGACCTCGATCGCGGACAGGCCCGGAGCCTGGCCGATCCGGCGCGCCAGCTCGGCGTGCTCGCTCAGCGTGCGGCCGGTGATCGAGACGACGACGCGGGTGCCCGAGCGGACGAGCTCCGGGAGCTCGGTCGCCAGGAACGGCTCCAGGCCGGGGTTCCCGCCCTCGGCGTGCAGCAGGCCCGACGGGGTCTCGACGACCCGCGGCGGCTCGGCGCCGGGTCGCGGGTCGAGGCTGATCGACCGGGTGACGAAGCCGCCGAGTCCGGCCAGCCCGTCGTCACCGAGGTACGGCGCGAGCTCGCGGCCGGTCCCGCCGCAGCCGGAGGCCACCAGGACCGGGTTGGGGAGCGTCAGGCCCGCGAGCGTCGTCGTCATGCCAGCTCCGCCCAGCGCACCCGGTCACCGCGGACGACCGGTCCCTCGGTGCAGCCGCGCACCGTCCGGGGCACCCCGTCCTCGCCGACCACCGGGAGCGGGCAGCCGTGGCACAGCCCGGTGGCGCACGGCTGGGGCAGCTCGACGGCGGTCTGGCTCCAGGCGCCGTGGTCCTCGGCGGCGGCCGCCACGGCGTGCAGGGTGTCGTGGCGGCCCGCGGCGTACACGACCTCAGCGCGGGCGCGGCCCAGGGTCTCGGCGATCACGTCGGCGACCCGGCCGCGCTGACCGACCGAGCCGTCGGCGGTGACGACGGTGACGGCGCGGGCCGAGCGGCGGGCCTCCAGGGCCGAGAGCAGGTGCGCCTCGTCGCGGCCGGCGACGAGCAGGGTGACCGCGCAGCCGCGCTCCCGCAGCCGCTCGGCCAGGGGGAACAGCGGCGCCGCGGAGACGTCCTCGCCGACCAGCAGGCACGAGACCGGCTCCTTCGGAAGCGCGAACGGCCGCCCGAGCGGACCGGTCAGCTCGACCTTCGCGCCGACCGGCAGGCCGGCCAGCCACGCTCCGCCGGTCCCGACGGGCTCCACGACCAGCTGCAGCGCGGGACCGTAGCCCCCGACGGGCCGAACCTGGTGGATCCAGTACGACCGGCGGGCCAGCCGCGCCGAGTCGGCCAGCGTGACCGCGACGAACGTGCCCGGGCGGAACCGCTCCGCCACCCCGGGCGCCACCAGGGTGAGGTGGCGGTACGCGCCGGTCCGCTTGGTGTCGAGGACCTCCCCGGTGACGTGCAGGGTCATGACCTCGCCTGGACCCCTCGGACGATCCGCCGGGGCCACCCGGGGCCCTCGTAGATGAAGGCCGTGTAGCCCTGGAGCAGGTCGGCCCCCGCGTCCAGACGGTCCTCGGCGTCCTGGACGGTGGTGATGCCACCGACGCCGATCAAGGTCAGGTCCGGACCGACCCGGCCGCGGAGCAGCCGCAGCACCTCCAGGGACCGCCGGGTGAGCGGCCGTCCGGAGAGGCCGCCGGCGCCGACCGCCGCCACCTCGTCGTCCGGGCTCGCGAGCCCGGCGCGCGAGATGGTGGTGTTGGTCGCGATGACGCCGTCCAGGCCGATCGCCACGGCCAGGTCGGCGACCCCGAGCACGTCGTCGTCGGCCAGGTCGGGGGCGATCTTCACCAGCAGCGGCACTCGCTCGCTCGTCGACTCGTCCGCGACCCGGCGGACGTGCTCCAGCAGCGGCTGCAGCTTCTCGACCGCCTGCAGGTTCCGCAGCCCGGGGGTGTTGGGCGAGCTGACGTTGACCACCAGGTAGTCCGCGTGCGGCGCGAGCAGCCGGGCGGACCGCTCGTAGTCGGCCTCGACCGCGGCCTGGTCGTCGTCCGGCACGACCTTGGTCTTGCCGATGTTGATGCCGAGGACGGGTCTCGATACGCCGGTCGCTCGTTCCTCACGACCGGCTACTCGACCACCGAAAGATCCCGCGCCACGACCACCGAGGGACTTGGCGCGAGCAGCCAGGCGGTGGGCGACGGCGGCGGCGCCGTCGTTGTTGAAGCCCATCCGGTTGACGACCGCGCGGTCGTCGGTGAGCCGGAACAGCCGCGGGGTCGGGTTGCCGGGCTGCCCGTGGCCGGTGACGGTGCCGATCTCGACGTGGCCGAAGCCGAGCGCGGCGAGGGCGTCGATCCCCACGGCGTTCTTGTCGAAGCCCGCGGCCAGGCCCAGGACGTTGGGGAACGTCAGCCCCATCGCATGCACCGGCGTCCCCGGCGTACGCCGCCGCGAGAGCACCGGTTGCGCGGCCCGGACCGCCCGGAAGCCCAGGTGGTGGGCCCGCTCCGGGTCGATCCGGGTCGCGACCGTGTCGAAGAGGACGTCGTAGGGTTTCGAGGCTCGCTTCGCTCGCACCTCAACCACCGTTCCGCGCGGCCCACTCCTGCAGGCTCCGGACGCCGATGTCGCCGCGGCGCATCGCCTCGATGCCCTGCACCGCCGCGCCCAGGCCCTGGACCGTGGTGATGCACGGGACGTTGGCGCGCACGGCGGCGGTGCGGATCTCGTAGCCGTCGAGGCGCGCCTGGCTGCCGCCGCCTGCGCCGTACGGCGTGTTGACGATCAGCTGGATCTCGCCGTCGTGGATGAGCTGGACGGTCGTCCGCTCGCCGTGAGGCCCCTCGCCCTCGAAGTGCTTGCGCACGATCGTGGACGCGACGCCGTTGCGGCGCAGCACCTCGGCCGTGCCCTGGGTGGCGAGGATCTCGAAGCCCAGCTCGGCGAGCACCCGCACCGGGAAGATCATCGAGCGCTTGTCGCGGTTGGCGACCGACACGAAGACCTTGCCCGAGACGGGCAGCGACCCGAACGCCGCGGCCTGCGACTTGGCGAAGGCGGTCCCGAAGTCGTGGTCGAAGCCCATGACCTCGCCGGTGGACTTCATCTCCGGACCCAGCACGGTGTCGACCTGCGCGCCGTCGGGCGTGCGGAACCGGTTGAACGGCATCACCGCCTCCTTGACCGCGATCGGCTGGTCGGCGGGCAGGTTGCCGCCGTCACCGGTCGCGGGCAGCAGGCCGGCCTCGCGCAGCTGCGCGATGGACTCCCCCAGCATCACCCGCGCCGCCGCCTTGGCCAGCGGCGTCGCCGTCGCCTTGGAGACGAACGGGACCGTCCGCGACGCGCGCGGGTTGGCCTCCAGGACGTAGAGGATGTCGGCGCTCAGCGCGAACTGGATGTTGAGCAGGCCGCGGACCCCGACGCCGCGCGCGATGGCCTCGGTGGCCTCGCGGATCCGGCCGATCTCGTGGTCGCCCAATGTGATCGGCGGCAGGGCGCAGGACGAGTCACCGGAGTGCACGCCGGCCTCCTCGATGTGCTCCATCACGCCGCCGAGGAAGAGCTCCTCGCCGTCGAAGAGCGCGTCGACATCGATCTCGACCGCGTCGTCAAGGAACCGGTCGACCAGCACCGGCGCCTCGCGCGAGATCAGCCCGGCGGCGACGTACTTCTCCAGGTAGGTCTGGAGCGCGTCGTCGCCGTACACGATCTCCATGCCGCGCCCGCCCAGGACGTACGACGGCCGCACCAGCACCGGGTAGCCGATCTCGGACGCGATCCTCTGGGCCTCGGGGTACGACGTCGCCGTGCCGTGCTTGGGCGCCACCAGGCCCGTCTCGGCGAGCACGCGGCCGAACGCGCCGCGCTCCTCGGCCAGGTCGATGGAGTCCGGCGAGGTGCCCACGATCGGCACGCCCGCCGCCGCGAGGCCCTGGGCGAGACCGAGCGGGGTCTGGCCGCCGAGCTGGCAGATGACGCCCGCGATCGGCCCCGCCTGCGACTCGGCGTGCACGACCTCCAGCACGTCCTCGAGGGTGAGCGGCTCGAAGTAGAGCCGGTCCGAGGTGTCGTAGTCGGTCGAGACGGTCTCGGGGTTGCAGTTGACCATCACGGTCTCGTAGCCCGCCTCGCTGAGCGCGAGGGAGGCGTGCACGCAGGAGTAGTCGAACTCGATGCCCTGCCCGATCCGGTTCGGCCCGGAGCCGAGGATGATCACGGCCGGACGCTCGCGCGGGGCGACCTCGCTCTCCTCGTCGTAGGACGAGTAGTGGTACGGCGTGCGCGCGGCGAACTCGGCGGCGCACGTGTCCACGGTCTTGTAGACCGGCCGGATGCCGAGCGCGTGGCGCACCCCGCGGACGACGTCGGGCGCCATGCCGCGGATCTTGCCGATCTGGACGTCGGAGAAGCCGTGCCGCTTGGCCAGCCGCAGCAGCTGCGGGGTGAGCTCGGGAGCGGCGGTCACCTCGGCGGCGACCTCGTTGATCAGCATCAGCTGGTCGACGAACCACGGGTCGATGCCGGTGGCCTCGAAGATCTCCTCCGGCGTCGCCCCGGCGCGGATCGCGTCCATGACGCGCTTGAGCCGGCCGTCGGTCGGGACCTGGATCTCCTCCAGGAGGGCGGCCTTGTCGAGCTCGACGTACTCCTGGTGCCAGTCGAACGGCGCGTCCTTCGACTCCAGCGAGCGCAGCGCCTTCTGCAGCGCCTCGGTGAAGTTGCGGCCGATGGCCATCGCCTCGCCGACCGACTTCATGTGCGTCGTGAGCCGCTTGTCGGCGCCCGGGAACTTCTCGAACGCGAACCGCGGCACCTTCACCACGACGTAGTCGAGGGTCGGCTCGAACGCGGCGGCCGTGCTCGAGCCGTCCTCGCGGGCGGTGATGTCGTTGGGGATCTCGTCCAGCGTGTAGCCGATCGCGACCTTCGCGGCGATCTTGGCGATCGGGTAGCCGGTCGCCTTCGACGCCAGCGCGCTCGACCGCGACACCCGCGGGTTCATCTCGATGACGATGATCCGGCCGTCGGCGGGGTTGACGGCGTACTGGATGTTGCAGCCGCCGGTGTCGACGCCGACTTCGCGGATGATGCCGATCGCGAGGTCGCGCAGCTTCTGGTACTCGCGGTCGGTCAGCGTCATCGCGGGCGCGACCGTGATCGAGTCGCCGGTGTGCACGCCCATCGGGTCGAGGTTCTCGATTGAGCAGATGATGACGACGTTGTCGGCCTTGTCGCGCATCACCTCCAGCTCGTACTCCTTCCACCCGATGATCGACTCCTCGATCAGCACCTCGGTGGTCGGGCTCGCGGCCAGGCCGGCGCCGGCGATGCGGGCCAGGTCGCCCTCGTCGTACGCGATGCCGGAGCCGGTGCCGCCCATCGTGAAGGACGGGCGGACGACGACCGGGTAGCCGAGCTCGGCGACGGCCTTCTCGCAGTCGTCCAGCGTGTGGCACACGAAGCTGCGGGCGACCTCGCCGCCGACCTTGTCGACGATGGCGTTGAACAGCTCGCGGTTCTCGCCGCGGTGGATGGCCTCGAAGGAAGCGCCGATCATCTCGACGCCGTACTTCTCCAGCGTGCCGCGCTCGTGCAGCGCGATCGCCGCGTTGAGCGCGGTCTGGCCGCCCAGGGTCGGGAGCAGCGCGTCGGGGCGCTCCTTGGCGATGACCTGCTCGACGAACTCCGGGGTGATCGGCTCGACGTACGTCGCGTCGGCGAACTCCGGGTCGGTCATGATCGTGGCCGGGTTGGAGTTGACCAGGATGACCCGCAGGCCCTCGGCCTTCAGGACCCGGCAGGCCTGGGTGCCCGAGTAGTCGAACTCGCAGGCCTGGCCGATGATGATCGGGCCGGACCCGATCACCATCACGGACTTGATGTCCTCGCGCTTCGGCATCTCAGGCCTCCTTCTGCTCAGCCAGGAGCTGGACGAACCGGTCGAAGAGGTACGCCGCGTCGTGCGGGCCGGCGGCGGCCTCGGGGTGGTACTGGACGGAGAAGCTCTTCAGCGCCCCCTCGGGCGAGCGGAGCTCGAGACCCTCGACGACGTCGTCGTTGAGGCAGACGTGGCTGACGCTCGCCTCGCCGTACGGCGTGGTCGTGGCGCCGTCGAGCGGCGCGTCGACGGCGAAGCCGTGGTTGTGCGCGGTGACCTCGACCTTGCCGGTGGTGCGGTCCATCACCGGCTGGTTGATGCCGCGGTGGCCGTACTTCAGCTTGTAGGTGCCGAAGCCGAGCGCGCGCCCGAAGAGCTGGTTGCCGAAGCAGATGCCGAAGTACGGCAGGTCGCGGCCCAGGGCGCCCTGGAGCACCTCGATCTGCTGCGTGGTCGCGGCGGGGTCGCCGGGTCCGTTGGAGTAGAAGAGCCCGTCGGGCTGCACGGCGAGCACGTCGTCGAGCGTCGAGTCGGCCGGGA
This sequence comes from Nocardioides sp., assembly GCF_035503875.1. Taxonomy (GTDB): domain Bacteria; phylum Actinomycetota; class Actinomycetes; order Propionibacteriales; family Nocardioidaceae; genus Nocardioides. The sequence goes on along the minus strand of NZ_DATJTA010000030.1, from coordinate 109,146 downwards.
GCACGTGCACCTCGATGCCGCGCTCGGCCATCCGGTACGGCGTCATCGTCTTGATGCCGAGGTCGAGCGCGGCGACGGTGAACCGCTTCTCGCCCTGGGCGGGGACGACGTACGCCTCCTTCGTGGAGACCTCGGTGGACAGCTCGGAGCCGGCCATCTCGGCCGAGGCCCGGACCCGCTCCAGCAGCGCGGCCGGGTCGGTCTCGACCGAGGAGATGCCGACGCGCATCGCGCCGCGCTCGCGCAGGTGCCGGGTCAGCGCGCGGGTGTCGATGCCGGAGATGCCGACGACGCCCTGCTCGCGCAGCTCGTCGTCGAGCGTGCGCCGCGAGCGCCAGTTCGAGGGGCGGCGGGCGGGGTCGCGGACGACGTACCCGGCGACCCAGATGCGCGAGGACTCGGGGTCCTCGTCGTTGATCCCGGTGTTGCCGATGTGCGGGGCCGTCATCACGACCACCTGCCGGTGGTACGACGGATCGGTGAGCGTCTCCTGGTAGCCGGACATGCCGGTGTTGAAGACCGCTTCGCCGAAGGTCTCGCCGGGGGCGCCGTACGCCTCGCCGGTGAAGACGCGACCGTCCTCGAGGACCAGGATCGCGGGGGCATGCAACGGCACGCCGACCTCCTTCTCCGCCTCTCAGGACGGATCGTTAAAGGATGTTCGAACGGGGTCGACCCTATCAGCGGCCCGAGGCCTCTCCGTCACGCCGCCCCCGGTCGTGGACCCCTGGGGGATCCCTCAGTCAGCCAGGTCGAGCAGTCGCATCCGTGACCGGCTCGCGAGATAGATGAAGGGACCGGGCCGGCTCGCGGCCTCCTCGATCTGTCGCCAGTACCGCATGAAGAGCTCGAGCTGTCCCCAGGTGTTCCTGCCGTCCTCACCGGCGAGCGCCACCATCCGCGCTCCGTTCTCGCGCACGGCCCGCCGTTCGGCCGGGTTCTCACGGATGTTGTGGTCGCGCGTGACGATGACCCAGCCCCGGGCCGCGACGGCCGGAACCCAGACCGTGTCCTTGCTGCCGCGGGCGATCGGGCACTCGGGGCGCTGCCGGCGATGGATCACCGCACCGGGGTCACCCGGATAGGTGCAGTCGGACCGCAGCCGGGCGATCGTGTGCGCGAGCAGGAGGATGTCCTCGTCGAAGTAGTAGCGGACCTCGGCGGACTTCATGCGACATCGCGTAGGTCAGGAGGCCTGGCGAGCGTTCTCGTACGCGAGCGCCCATCGGACGTCCGTCTCCCGAAGCCCGAAGTCCGCCGCGATCTCGGCACGAGACGCGCCCTCCTCGGCGTACTCGTAGATGCTCAGCGTGCTGATCCCCTGCACGGACGGGCGGCCGAACCGGACATCCGGGCGAACGATCACCGTGGACCGCGGGTCCGGCGCGGGCCGCCAACCAGCGGCGAGATCGCCCTCCCAGGTCACCTGCTCGATGAACGTCTGTCCCGGATAGGTGAGCATGAGCTGGTCGTCGACCAGGCGCCAGTGCTCGTCGAGACCGGCCTCCTGTTGTGCCGCGAGCACGAGCCTCTTCCCTGAGACCAGCGGTCGCTGGTGAGCCAGCGGATAGGGCACCTGGAGCTCGTCGCGCAACAGCTCGATGAACAGGCGCAGCTCGCGCATGGGGACCCTGTTGCGTCGGTAGGCACGCAGCCAGCCCGCTTCGATGAACTCGGCCCAGGTGACGTAGCGCCGGTCGGTCGCCTCGGGACGGATGATCGGCAGATAGGTGGTCCCACGCCGCTCCCCACCTTGGAGCCAGTAGTGCAGGGTCGACGGCGCCACCCCGAGGAGTCGCGCCGCCTCGGGCTCGGTGTAGACCTCCTGGTCCAGAACCGTCGCCATGGCGCGAAGTCTCGCAGATGCCGGGGACGCTCGGCGGAGGTCGTGCGAATGGTGTGGACGACGACCGGTCACCCGGCCCTACGATCAGCGCATGCCGTCCCGGACGCGGGTCCTGGAACGTGACGACGAGCTCGCGGAGCTGGCCGGCGCTGCTCGGCGCGCCGCCACCGGGGCCGGTTCGGTCGTCCTGGTCTCCGGCGAGGCGGGGATCGGCAAGTCCAGCCTGGTCGCGGCGCTGCAGGACGCCCTCCCGGAGGCCCGGCTGCTCACGGGACGCTGCGACGACCTGGCCACCCCGCGGGTGCTGGGGCCGCTGCGGGACCTGTCCGGGACCGTCGGGGCCGACCTCGCCCGGGCGCTGCGCTCGCCCGGCGAGCGCGACGCCCTGTTCGCGGCGCTGTACGACGAGCTGGACTGGGCCGGGCACGCGACCGTGCTGACGGTCGAGGACGTGCACTGGGCGGACGAGGCGACCCTCGACCTGCTGCGCTGGCTGGGCCGCCGGATGGCCGACCTGCCCGCGGTCCTGGTCCTGACCTACCGCGACGACGAGCTCGACGGCGGGCACCCGCTGCGCCGGCTGCTGGCCGCACTCGCGACCGCCCGCTCGGTGATCCGGCTCCCCCTCGGCCCGCTGTCGTCCGACGCGGTGCGGTCGCTGGCCGGCCCCGCGCGAGCCGACGCCGTGCTCGCCGTGACCGGCGGCAACCCGTTCCTGGTGCACGAGGTGCTGGCCTCCCCGAACGGCGAGCCGCCCGACGCCGTCCCACCCAGCGTCGTCGACCTCGTGCTGGCGCGGATGCACCGGATCGACCCCGACTCCCGGGACGCGGTCGAGCGGCTCAGCGTGATCACCTCGACCGTCGACCGTCCGCTCGTGGACGCGCTGGTCCCGGGCGGGCTGGCCGCGCTGGCGAGCGCCGAGGAGCACGGGCTGCTGCTGGTCGAGCCCCGGCGGGTCGGCTTCCGCCACGAGCTCACCCGACGCGCGGTCGTCGACGCCCTGCCCGCGGCCCGTCGTACGACGCTGAACGCGGCCGCGCTCGCGGTCCTGGCGCAGCGACCCGACCACGATCCCGCCCAGCTGGTGCACCACGCGCTCGAGGCCGGGGACGCCGCGGCCGTCGTGCGGCACGGCCCGGCGGCGGCCGCCGCCGCGGTGACCGGCCGGGCGCACCGCCAGGCAGCGGACCACCTGCGCGCGGTGCTCGCGCACCGCGACGAGCTCGACCTCCCGGAGCTGGCCGACCTGTTGGAGGCCTCGGCCCGGGCCTGCTACACCGTCGGGGACCGGGAGCGCAGCGCGCTGGCCGACCAGGACGAGGCGGTCCGGATCCGGCGCGGGCTCGGCGACCGGGTCGCGCTCGGCTCCTCGCTCCGCTCGCTGTCGCGGATCGCCTGGTGGGTGGGCGACCGGCACCGGGCCGAGGAGGCGGCGGCCGATGCGGTCGACGTGCTGAGCGGGACGGAGGACCGCCGGGAGCTGGCACTCGCGCTGAGCAACGTCTCCCAGCTGGCCATGCTGGCCGAGCGGATGACCGAGGCCCGCGAGAACGCCGAGCGCGCGATCGAGCTGGCCCGCGAGGTCGACGACCGGGCGGTGCTGTCCCACGCGCTCAACAACCTCGGCACCGCGCAGTGGGCCCAGGGCGACCCCGCGGGCCGCGACCTGGTCGAGCGGTCGCGCACGGTCGCGCTCGAGGCGGGCCTGTCCGAGCACGCGAGCCGTGCCTGGTGCAACGTCGTGTGGCAGCTGCTGGTGCACCTGCGCCCCGACGAGGCCGGCGAGGAGCTGGTGGCGGGGATCGAGCACGCCGAGGCCGACGAGCAGGTCGCCTTCTGGAAGTACCTCACGGTGGAGCGCGGCCTGGTCGCACTCGCGGGCGCCCGCTGGTCGGCGGCCCTCGCGGATGCCGAGGTCGGCCTGGACGCCACCAGCCCGATCCGGTGCACGGCGCTGTTCGTGCTGGGCCGGGTCGCCCTGCGCACCGGCGAGCCCGCCGAGGACCTGGTCGAGGAGTGCTGGCGGCTGGGGCGCCAGCTCGACGAGCTCCAGCGCACGGCCCCTGCCGCGGCGCTGGCCTGCGAGGCTGCCTGGCTGCGCCGCGACGAGGAGCAGGTATGCCGCATCGGCCGTGAGGTGTACGCCGAGGCCTGCCGCGTCGGGTCCCTCCCCTGGCGGGTCGAGCTGGCGCACTGGCTGCGCCTGGCCGGCGACCCCGTCGACCCCGCGGAACTGGCGGGCAGCACCCACCCGTACGCCCTGTCGGCCCGCGGCGACTGGCGCGGAGCGGCGGACGGGTGGGCGGCCGCCGGCTATCCGTACGAGGCGGCCGCGGCGCTCACCGGCAGCGACGACGACGAGGTGGTGCTCAGCGGGCTCGCGGGCCTCGACGCGCTCGGCGGGGTCCGGCTCGCCGACCGGGTCCGGGAGGATCTGCGCCGCCGGGGCGTCGTCCGCGTGCCGCGCGGGCCGATCCCGGCGACCCGGGACAACGTGGCCGGGCTGACCCCGCGACAGCTCGACGTGCTCACCCTGCTCGCCGAGGGGCTGCCCAACGCGGCGATCGCCGAGCGGCTGGTGCTCTCGGTGCGCACCGTCGACCACCACGTGGCGGCGCTGATGGCCAAGCTCGGCGCCGTCTCGCGGCACGAGGCGGTCGAGAGGGCGGCCGGCCTGGGCTGGTCGGTCGGCTGACGGGACGCCTCAGCAGCACCTCCCCTGGGTGGAGCGCTCCCGGTGCTCGTCGCGGTGCCGCTCGAAGGCCCGGCGGCTCATCGGCTCCATGCCCTCCCGGGCGCAGCGCTCCAGGTAGGCGTCCCACCGCGCCTCCCCGCTGAGCTCGCGGAGGTACCAGCGCACCCCGGCCAGCACCCGGTTCATCGCCGGGCTCCGACTCTCTCGCGGCGCTCGGCCTCCCACGCCACGACCGCCTCCTTCTCACTCCTGGTGGCGAAGAAGTCGGCCGGTGCGACCAGCTCGGAGGGCTGGGCCGGGACCTCCGTGGTCGGCAGGGTGCCGGCCCGGATCGCGCGTATCCAAATCAGCGCCGCGTTGGCGACGATGACCAGGACCAGGACCGCGAAGCTGGCCTGCAGCACGCCGTTCACGGTCGAGTTCGTGATCACCGTGTCCATCTGCGCGGCATCCGTGGCGGGCGCGAGCACCTCGCCGGCGTCGCGCGCCTCGCGGTAGCGGTCCGCCTGCGCGAAGTAGCCGATGGCCGGGTTGGAGGAGAAGACCTTCTCGTAGCTCGCGGTCATCGTGGTGACCAGGTCCCAGACCAGCGGCACCGCCGGGACCCACACCCACTTGGTCCAGCCGTGCTTGAGGAAGAGCGTCACGCACAGGGTCAGCGCGATCGCCGCCAGCAGCTGGTTGGCGATGCCGAACAGCGGGAAGAGCTGGTTGATGCCGCCGAGCGGGTCGGTGACCCCGACGTACAGCATGTAGCCCCAGCAGGCGACGACCACGGCGGACGCGCTCCAGGCGGCGGGCTTCCACGAGGTGTCGCCGTACCGCTTCCAGACGTTGCCGACCGTGTCCTGCAGCATGAAGCGGCCCACGCGGGTGCCGGCGTCCACGGCGGTGAGGATGAACAGCGCCTCGAACATGATCGCGAAGTGGTACCAGAACGCCGCCAGCCCGCCGCCGAACGCGTCGGTGAAGATGGTCGAGATGCCGAGGGCCAGGGTCGGGGCACCGCCGGTGCGCGAGACCAGCTCCTCCTCGACGGAGGCCGCCGCGGCGTTGAGCTGGTCCGGGGTCAGCGTGAAGCCGAGGCCGTTGACGAACTCGACCGCCCCGTCGACGGTGCCGCCGGTGACTCCGGCGGGGGCGTTCATCGCGAAGTAGAGGCCCTGGTCGATCACCGAGGCGGCGATCAGCGCCGAGATGGCGACGAACGACTCCATCAGCATGCCGCCGTACCCGATCATCCGGACGTGGCTCTCCTTGGCGACCATCTTCGGCGTGGTCCCGGAGGCGATCAGCGCGTGGAAGCCGGAGAGCGCGCCGCAGGCGATGGTGATGAACAGGAACGGGAACAGCTTGCCGGCGAACACCGGCCCGTCGCCGTCGGTGGCGAAGCTGGTGACCGCCTCGTTCTGCAGGACCGGGGCGGCGACCACCAGGCCGATGGCGAGCAGCACGATGACGCCGATCTTCATGAACGTCGAGAGGTAGTCGCGCGGCGTCAGCAGCATCCAGACCGGCAGGATCGAGGCGACGAAGCCGTAGACCACGAGGCAGAGGGTCAGCGTCTCCTTCGACAGCGTCAGCGGGCCGTCGAGCCCCCAGGACTCGACGTACCCGCCGCCGATGATCGCGAGGAGCAGGAGCACGACGCCGATGGCGGTCACCTCGAGGACCCGGCCGGGTCGGATGTAGCGGAGGTAGAAGCCCATGAACAGGGCGATCGGGATGGTCAGGCCGATCGAGAACACGCCCCACGGCGACTCGGCGAGCGCGTTGACGACGACCAGCGACAGCACCGCGAGGATGATGATCATGATGGCGAAGACGGCGATCAGCGCGGCGGTCCCGCCGACGACGCCGATCTCCTCGCGGATCATCTGGCCCAGGCTCTTGCCGTCGCGGCGCAGCGAGAAGAAGAGCACCACCATGTCCTGTACGGCGCCCGCGAAGATGACGCCGACGATGATCCACAGGGTGCCGGGCAGGTAGCCCATCTGCGCCGCGAGCACCGGACCGACCAGCGGTCCCGCGCCCGCGATGGCGGCGAAGTGGTGGCCGAAGAGCACCCGGCGGTCGGTGATCTCGAAGTCGGTGCCGTTCTCCAGCCGCTCGGCCGGCGTGGCCCGGCGGTCGTCGAGCCTCAGCACCCGGCGCGCGATGAAGCGGGAGTAGAAGCGGTACGCGATGAAGTACGACGACAGCGCGGCGAACAGGATCCACAGCGCCGAGACGTCCTCGCCGCGACTGAGCGCGAGCACGGCCCAGCAGACGGCGCCGACGACGGCGATGAAGGCCCAGATCGCCATGGACAGCGGCGTCATCCGCCGCTGGTCCGGAGCGGCCGGCCCGGGTTCCTCGGGCGGCCGGGTGGTGGATGTGGTCATGCGGAGCCTCCAAACCGAGGGGTGGGCATCACCTCCTGGTACCCCGAGTCGGCGGTGCCGACCACGGGTCCTCCGGCCAGGCGTGCTTCGGGTACCTGCCCCGCAGCTCCGCCCGCACCTGCGGGTAGCCGTTCGCCCAGAACGACGCCAGGTCGGCCGTCACGGCGACCGGCCGGCGCGCGGGCGAGAGGAGGTGCAGCAGCACCGGCACCCGTCCGTCGGCCAGCCGCGGCGTCGCGGCCCAGCCGAACGTCTCCTGCAGGCGTACGGCGAGCACGGGCTGCTCGGCGTCGTACTCGACCCTGACGGCGGAGCCGCTCGGGACGCTCAACCGCTCCGGGGCGAGCTCGTCGAGCCGGCCCGCCGCGGGCCACGGGAGCAGCCGACGCAGGGCGGTGAGCACGTCGACGCGGGCCAGGTCGCGGGCCGTCCGGATCCGGGCGAGCTCCGGACCGAGCCAGGTCTCCACGCTCGCGGCCAGGGCGTCGTCGGAGACATCGGGCCAGGGCTCCCCCAGCGTCCGGTGCAGGAAGGACATCCGCGCCCGGAGCGCGCGGGCGGCGTCGGTCCAGGGCAGCACCCCGAGCCCCTCCTGCCGCAGCCCGTCGCGCACGGCCGCGCCGACCCGCTCCGCGGGCGGGTCCGCGAGCCCGACGGACGAGAGCTCGACGGCGCCCAGCCGCGTGACCCGGCGCGCCACGACCCGGCCGCCGGACCAGGCCACCTCGTCGTCCTCCTGCCACCGGGCAGCGGCCGCCTCGAGGGCCAGACCCTCGTCGATCGGCGCCGCGGAGCGGATCGTGGCGTCCCGCTGGCCCGGGCGCCGGTCGATGTCGGCGACAGCCAGCCAGTCGGCGCCGGCGAGCCCGGACTCGCCGCGTGGGAGCACCGCCCCCGTGCCCCCGACCAGGAGGTACGACGCGCCACTCGGTCGACGGCGGGCGATCCGGTCCGGGTGGGCCAGCGCGACGACGGCACCGACGGCGAGGTCGTCGGTCAGGTCCGTCGTCGGCCCCGCCCCGTCCGCCAGGTGCCCGCGAAGCCGTTCCGCGCTGGTCCGCCAGGCCGCCGTCCCCGGTCCACCGCGACGCAGCGACCGGAGCGCGGCGACCAGGTCGCCGCCCGGTGCCCGGGTGTCCTCGTCGAGCAGCGCCACCACCTCCGCTGCTCGGCGGGCTCCGACGATCGCGGCGCCGTCGAGCAGCGCCCGTGCCAGCCGCGGGTCGGCCGGCACCCGGGCGATGGCCCGGCCCCGCTCGGTCACGGCTCCGCTCGCGTCGATCGCGCCGAGGTCGGCCAGCGTCGCGCGCGCGACCGCGAGCGCCGCCTCGGGCGGCGGGTCGGGCAGGGCGAGACCCGCGCCGCCGGGACTCCCCCACACCGCCAGCTCGAGCGCGAACCCGGTCAGGTCGGCGACCGCGATCTCGGGCTCCGGTTGGGCGGCCAGGTGGGCGTGCTCGGCCTCGCTCCAGCAGCGGTACACCGTGCCCGGAGCCTCCCGCCCGGCGCGTCCGGCCCGCTGCTCGGCGGCGGCCCGGCTGACCGGGACCGTCACCAGGCCGGCCAGCCCGCGCCGGTGGTCGGTGCGGGGCTGCCGGACCAGTCCCGCGTCGACGACGCAGCGGACGCCCGGCACGGTCAGCGACGACTCGGCCACCGCGGTCGAGACGACGACCCGTCGCCGCTCCCCCGGGAGCAGGGCGAGGTCCTGGCGATCCGACGGGAGCCGGCCGTGCAGGGGACGGACGTCGGCGTCGACATCCGCCAGGCGGCGTACGACCCCGTCGACCTCGGCGACGCCGGGCAGGAACGCGAGGACGTCGCCCCTCCGCTCGGCCAGCGCGCGCCGGACCGTGGCCGCCACGTGATCGAGGAAGGCGGGTGTGATGCCGCGGTCGTCGGATCGCCGTACTCCCGGCGGCGCAGCCGCCCATACCTGCTCGACCGGGTGCAAGGTGCCGGGCACGTCGACGACGGGAGCGTCCAGCAGCGCCGCGAACCGGTCCGCCTCGACCGTCGCCGACATCGCGACCAGCCGCAGGTCGTCGCGCAGGTTCGTCCGGACGTCGACCAGCAGGGCCAGCAGCAGGTCGGCGTCGAGCGCACGCTCGTGCACCTCGTCCAGGACCACCGCGTCGACGCCCGGCAGGTCCGGATCGCGCTGCAGGCGCCGGAGCAGCACCCCGGTGGTGACCATCTCGACGCGCGTCCGCGGCCCGGAGCGGCGATCGCCGCGGACGGCGTACCCGACCGTCTGGCCGACCGGCTCGCCGAGGAGGTGGGCCAGCCGGCGAGCCGCGGCACGGGCGGCGATCCGGCGCGGCTGGGTGACGACGACGCGGCCGGGCCCGAGCGTGGCGACGGCCGGCGGCACCAGGGTGGTCTTGCCGCTGCCCGGCGGCGCCTGGACGACCGTCGCGCCCCGGTCGCGCAGCCCGGCGAGCAGGGGCTCCAGGCCGGACCGCACCGGCAGGTCGGGAGGTGCCGCGAGCAGGCGCTGGAGCGGGTCGGTCGGCACCGGCCCAGTCTCTCCCCTCGGTGCCGCCCGATGCCGACATGGGTAGTGCGGCGGGCCGAGATGGGCAACGGCTGCGGATCCGGCGGCCCCGTACGCACCCCTAGAACTGGTGGTCCCGAGAAGATCGACCAAGGAGAGACCAGCATGAGCACCAGCAGCACCGCCACCGACCTCGCGGCCGACCAGGCCCTGAAGGCCAAGCACCGCGCCATGTGGGCGCTCGGCGACTACCCGGCCGTCGCCACCGAGGTCATCGCCGACCTCGGTCCGACCCTCGTCGAGGCCAGCGGGATCGGGCCGGGCGACCGGGTTCTCGACGTCGCGGCCGGGTCGGGCAACGTCGCCGTACCGGCCGCCGCCAACGGCGCCCGGGTGATCGCCTCCGACCTGACGCCCGAGCTGTTCGACGTCGGCCGTCGCCTCGCCGCCGAGGCCGGCGTCGAGGTCGAGTGGGCCGAGGGCGACGCCGAGGCGCTGCCGTACGCCGACCACACCTTCGACGTCGTCACCTCGTGCGTGGGCGTGATGTTCGCGCCGCACCACCAGCCGGCCGCCGACGAGCTGATCCGGGTCTGCCGCCCGGGCGGGACGATCGGGCTGATCGCCTGGACGCCGGAGGGCTTCATCGGCCAGCTCTTCGCCACCATGAAGGGGTACGTCGCTCCCCCGCCGGCCGGCGTCCAGCCGCCCCCGCTGTGGGGCTCGGAGCAGCACGTGCGCGACCTGTTCGGCGACCGGGTCGTCGACGTGGTCGCCGAGCGGCGGCAGCTGCCGGTGACCCGGTTCGCGACCGGCGAGGAGTTCCGGGACTTCTTCAAGGCCTGCTACGGCCCGACGATCGCGGCGTACCGCGGGATCGCCGACCAGCCGGAGCGCGTCGCCGAGCTCGACGCGGCCCTGGCCGCGCTGCCGGACCGGTTCGGCGGCGCGCAGGACATGACCTGGGAGTACCTGCTGCTCACCGCCCGCACCGCGAGCTGAACACTCCCGCCCCGGGACGCATCGTGGCGGACGATCGGGACACCGGTCCTACGGTCGTCCGCCACGAAGCGCGGACGGGAAGGGAGTCCCGAGCGCAACCTCCACCGACCCCGCAGGGAGCTCCGCCGAGCCCGATCGCACGACGCCGCGTCCTCCCGGCCGCGTGGGCGCAACGCCCCGGACTCGATCGACTCGGATCGAGGAATCTCATGCAGATCGGAAAGCAGCTCATCGCAGTGACGACCAGTGCGCTCGTGCTGGCCGTGCTCCCGGGGCCGGCGCTCGGCGCCCCACCGGGAGACGACGACGTCCGCGACCGCTTCACGGGTCAGCGCGGTCCCGTCCCCCCGGTGCCCGCCCGACCCGACGGCCGGTCCTACCGGGCGTCGGCGACCGACTGGGACCGCAGCGCGGCGGTCGAGCGACGGGTGGACGCCCTGCTCGACCAGATGACCGACGAGGAGAAGGCCGACCTCGCCACCGGCGAGCTCAACAACAACTTCGGCTTCTACAACAACCCCATCCCCCGGCTGGGCATCCCGGCGCAGACCATGGCTGACGGCCCGGTCGGCGTCCGGGTCGCCGACCCGGGCGTCGACCAGCGCTCGACCCAGCTGCCGTCGGGCAGCTCGCTCGCGGCGTCGTACGACGACGGCCTGGCCCGACGCTACGGGCGGCTGCTCGGCGTCGAGGCCCGGCACACCGGCCACAACGTCTCGCTGGCGCCGTCGGCGGACATCGCCCGCACGCCCCTGTGGGGCCGGGCCTTCGAGGGCTTCGGCGAGGACCCGCTCCTGGTCGGACGGATGTCCGGCGAGGTGGTGCGCGGGATCCAGTCGAGCCCCGTCATGGCGACGGCGAAGCACCCGTTCGCGTACAACCAGGAGACCGACCGCTTCAACGTGGACGTCCAAGTGGGCGAGCGCGCGCTCCAGGAGATCTACCTGCGGCCGTTCGGGATCGCCCAGCGCCTCGGCCGCCCCGGCTCGATGATGTGCTCGTTCAACCGGCTCAACGGCACCTACGCCTGCGAGAACCCGGCGATGACGACCCTGCTCAAGCGCCAGCTGCGCTTCCGCGGCTTCGTGATGAGCGACTACAACGCGACCCCCAGCACGGTCGCGGCCGCGAACGCCGGCCTCGACCAGGAGCAGCCCGGTGACCAGGGTCCCGGCTCCGCCAACTTCGGTCAGCGCCTGCTCGACGCCGTGGCCGCGGGCGACGTGAGCCGGGCGCGGCTCACCGACATGGCGCGGCGCATCCTGCGGCCGATGGTCGGGCTCGGGCTGTTCGACCGGCACCCGGACAACGCCGGGTTCCCGACGGCCCGCCACCGGGCACTCGCCCGGCGCGTGGCGGCCCGCGGCATGGTGCTGCTGCAGAACCGCCGCGACGTCCTCCCGTTGGCCGGTCGGACCCGCTCGATCGCCGTCATCGGCCCCGACGCGGACAACACCTCCGCCCAGGGCGGCGGCTCGTCCACGATCTCGGTGCCGACGGCCTCGGTCAGCCCGCTCGCCGGCATCCGCGACCGCGCGGGCGCCCGGACCCGGGTGCGGTACCAGCCCGGCACCGACGGCATCAACGAGGGCGACCTGCTGCCCGGCCCGGCGCCGCTGCCGGCCTCGGTGCTGGCGCCGTCCGCCGGCAGCACGGCCGAGGGGCTCCAGGCGAGCTACTGGCCCAACCTCGACCGGTCCGGCACCCCCGCCCGGACCGTGGTCGATCCCAACGTCAACGTGAACTTCGGGTTCCAGAACTTCCCCGGGTTCAACGTGGCGTCGCCCAAGATCCCGACGCCCGTCGGGGAGTTCGCGCTGTACGGCGACCTCTCGGCCGAGTGGACGGGCGTCCTGCGGGCGCCCGGCACCGGCACCGTCCGGCTCGGGCTCACCGCCCGCGGTGACGCCCGGCTGTACGTCGACGGCCAGCTCCTCGTCCAGCACACCGGCGCTCTGTCATCGGTGAGCGCGCCCGTCCAGCTCGTCGCGGGACGGACCCACGACATCCGGGTGGAGTACTCCGCTCCCGCGCTGAACAGCTACCAGGGTGGGCAGGTCCGACTGTTCTGGACCCACCCCGACAGCATGGTGCCCCCGAAGATGGCCCGGGCCGTCCGGGTCGCGGACCGCGCCCGCGTCGCGGTGGTCGTCGTCCGCGACTACGAGACCGAGGGCGTCGACCGGCCCGACCTGCGGCTCCCGAAGGAGCAGGACCTGCTGATCCGGATGGTCGCGGCGGTGAACCCGCGCACCGTCGTGGTCGTCGAGACCGGCGCGACGACGGTCCTGCGGGCGTGGCAGCGCCGCGTCGAGGGCATCGTCCAGGCCTGGTACCCCGGCCAGGAGCAGGGCCGGGCGATCGCCGACGTCCTGTGGGGCGACGTGAACCCGTCGGGACGCCTGCCCGCAACGGTTCCCCGGAGCGAGTCCCAGGTCCCCGGCACGCCGGCGGGCGTGGCGGCGTACACGGAGGGCGTGAACGTGGGCTACCGCGGCTTCCTCGCCACGGGCACCCGGCCGGCGTACCCCTTCGGGTTCGGGCGCTCCTACACCCGCTTCCGCTACGACGGGCTGCGCGTGCGCGCGACGGCGAACGGCCGCGGCGCGGTCGCACGGTTCCGGGTGACCAACGTCGGTGACCGGACCGGGACCGCCGTACCGCAGGTGTACGTCGGCAGGCTGCCCACGCGGGTCGCGACCCCGCCGCGCCAGCTCGCCGGCTACGACACCGTGCGGCTCCGCCCGGGACGCAGCCGCGTCGTGCAGGTGCGGATCGGCCGGGAGTCGGTGTCCTACTGGAACACCGCCACCGACGCGTGGGTCACCCCGCGCGGCCGGGTGCGGGTCCTCGTCGGGAACGACGTGCGGGCCACGCTGGGCCGGACGGTGCGGATCGGCTGATCCGTCCGCCCGACGGTCGGAGCCCGCTCCTCGGGGAGCGGGCTCAGACCAGCTTGCCGTCGAGGACCGTGGGCTTCCCGCGCAGGAAGGTCGCGACGACGCGGCCCGGCAGCTCCATGCCGCGGTACGGCGTGTTGCGGCTCAGGCTGGCCGAGTCGGTCGGGTCGATCGTGCGGCGGGCCGCCGGGTCGTAGAGCACGACGTTGGCGGGCTCGCCGACCTCGATCGGCCGGCCGTGCTCGGCGACCCGACCGATCCGGGCGGGGGCGTACGACATCCGCTCGGCGACGCCGTTCCAGTCGAGCAGGCCGGGGTCGACCATGGTGGCCTGCACGATCGACAGCGCGGTCTCCAGACCGAGCATGCCGAACGCGGCGGCCGCCCACTCGCAGTCCTTGTCCTCGTGCGGGTGCGGGGCGTGGTCCGTGGCGACGATGTCGATCGTGCCGTCGGCCAGCCCGGCCCGCAGCGCCTCGACGTCGGCGGCCGTGCGCAGCGGTGGGTTCACCTTGTAGATCGGGTCGTAGGTCGCGGCCAGCTCGTCGGTGAGGATCAGGTGGTGCGGGCAGGCCTCCGCGGTGACGTCCCAGCCCTTGCGCTTGGCGTCGCGGACGATCTCGACCGAGCCCGCCGTACTCACGTGGCAGACGTGGAGGCGCGAGCCGACGTGGGCCGCGAGCAGGCAGTCGCGGGCGATGATCGCCTCCTCGGCCACCGCCGGCCAACCGGTCAGGCCGAGCTTCCCGGAGAGCTCACCCTCGTTCATCTGCGCGCCCTCGGTGAGCCGCGGCTCCTGGGCGTGCTGGGCGATGACGCCGTCGAAGGCCTTGACGTACTCCAGCGCACGGCGCATCAGGACGGCGTCGCTGACGCACTTGCCGTCGTCGGAGAAGACCCGGACCCGTGCGGCCGAGTCGGCCATCGCGCCGAGCTCGGCCAGCCTCTCGCCCTGCAGGCCGACGGTGACGGCGCCGACCGGGAACACGTCGCAGTGGCCGGCCTCGCGGCCCAGGCGCCAGACCTGCTCGACGACGCCGGCGGTGTCGGCGACCGGCTCGGTGTTGGCCATCGCGTGGACGGCGGTGAAGCCGCCCATCGCGGCGGCCCGGGTGCCGGTCTCGACGGTCTCGGCGTCCTCGCGGCCCGGCTCGCGCAGGTGGGTGTGCAGGTCGACCAGGCCCGGCAGCGCGACCAGGCCGGTGCCGTCGATCTCCTCGGCGCCGTCGGCGGCACCCTCGGAGATCACTCCGTCCTGGAGCAGCAGATCGGTCGGCTCGCCGCCGAGGATCGAGACGTTGCGGATCAGGTAGTTCATCAGTCGCTTTCGTTTCCACCGAGGAGGAGATAGAGGACGGCCATCCGGACGGCGACGCCGTTGGTGACCTGCTCGACGATCACCGAGCGGCTGGAGTCGGCCACGTCGGCCGTGATCTCCATGCCGCGGACCATCGGGCCGGGGTGCATCACGATCGTGTGGTCCTGCAGCGTCGCCATCCGGCGCGCGTCGAGACCGTAGCGGCGCGAGTACTCGCGCGGGGTCGGGAAGAACCCGCCCTGCATCCGCTCGCGCTGGACGCGCAGCATCATCACCGCGTCGGCCTTCGGGATCACGGCGTCCAGGTCGTACGACGTCTCGACCGGCCAGGTGTCGATCCCCACCGGCAGCAGCGTCGGCGGCGCCACCAGCGTGACCTCGGCACCGAGCGTGTGCAGCAGCAGCGCGTTGGACCGGGCCACCCGGCTGTGCAGGACGTCGCCGACGACGGCGATCCGGCGGCCGTCCAGCGAGCCGAGGTGCCGCGTCATCGTGAACGCGTCGAGCAGCGCCTGGGTGGGGTGCTCGTGGGTGCCGTCGCCGGCGTTGACGACGCTGGAGCGCACCCAGCCGGAGTTGGCCAGCAGGTGCGGCGCACCGCTCGCGCCGTGGCGTACGACGACCGCGTCCGCGCCCATCGCCTCGAGCGTGAGCGCCGTGTCCTTCAGCGACTCGCCCTTGGAGAGGCTGGAGCCCTTGGCGGCGAAGTTGATGACGTCCGCGCTCAGCCGCTTGGCCGCCGCCTCGAAGGAGATCCGGGTGCGGGTGGAGTCCTCGAAGAACAGGTTGACCACGGTGCGCCCGCGCAGGGCCGGCAGCTTCTTGATGGGCCGGTCGGCGAGCTCGCGCAGCTCCGCCGCGGTCGTCAGGATGAGCTCGGCGTCGTCGCGGGTCAGGTCGCCCGCGCTCAGCAGGTGGCGCTTCACGGAGCCACCTGCTCGCCGTAGATCGTCACCGCGTCGGCCTCGTCGATCCCGTCCAGCGTCACCCGGACCCGCTCGACCAGGCTCGTCGGGAGGTTCTTGCCGACGAAGTCGGCCCGGATCGGCAGCTCGCGGTGGCCGCGGTCCACGAGGACCGCCAGCCGCACGGCGCGGGGGCGGCCGATGTCGTTGAGCGCGTCGAGGGCGGCGCGGATCGTGCGGCCGGAGAAGAGCACGTCGTCGACCAGGACGACCGTCTTGGCGTCGATGCCGCCGGGCGGCAGCTTGGTCGGCAGCAGTGCGCGGGCCGGCTTCATCCGCAGGTCGTCGCGGTACATGGTCACGTCGAGCGAGCCGACGGGGACGTCGTACCCCTCGACGGCGGCGATGCGCTCGGCGATCCGCTCGGCCAGGGGTACGCCGCGGCTGGGGATGCCGAGGAGAACGAGGTCCTCGCCGCCCTTGTTGCGCTCGAGGATCTCGTGGGAGATGCGGGTCAGTGCTCGGGTGATGTCACGAGCGTCCAGGACCACGCGGCCGGCGGCCGGTCCCTCGGACTCTGGGGGTGCAGGCTGGGCACACACGAGTGTTGCCGGACCTCCTTCTCCGCCTCACAGGACGGCTCGTTAAAGGATGTCGATCGCGGCCGACCCTACCGCACCCGCCAGCCCGCGGGCACGGCTCGGCCCTCGCGCAGGCAGTCCTCGTCCTCGCCGTTCGTGACGACCCGCCACCCCCAGCGCTCGTCGCAGGACAGCGGCCGGTTGCCGAGCGGGTCCAGGGTGGCGCCGGCGGGCGGGTCCTCGCCCTCGGCGATGATCGATCCCCCGTCGGCGTAGCTCACCGGTCGGGGGCCGGTCGGCCGCCCGTGCTGTAACGACAAGTTCGCCGCACTGGTAGGACGCTGCAACGGGCGTCCAGTGCAGCGAGCTTGTCGTTACAACTGGCGGCGGCGCTCAGCTCTCGGCTGGCAGCAGGCCGGTGACCGTGCCCTCGGCCGGGTCCCAGCGCCGGAGGCCGGTCAGCTGCAGCTCCACGTCGGCGTACCCCAGCAGGCCCAGGGCCGTGGCCACCTGGTCGCGCGGTACCCGACGCGCCAGCGTCACGTGCGGCAGCCAGCCCCGGTGGGCCAGGTCGGCGACGCCCGCCCGCAGGCCGAGGACCGCTGCGACCAGGGCGTCGTCGACGTCCAGCGCCCGCGCCACGGTGACCTTCTGCCCCCCGATCAGCAGCAGCCCGGTCGCCCGCACCCGGGTGGGCAGCAGCGGCCCGAGTACGTCGACCGCTCGGCCGTCGTCGGGCAGCACGGGCGCGGCGATCACCGTGACGTGCGGCGTGTTGGTGCCGCCCGTGTGGTCGAGCTGGGACGGCAGCCCCGCGTCGCGCAGCGCCTGCCAGTCCGCGAGCACCGCCTCCCGCCCCGCCTCGTCGGGCACCAGCTCGAACGCGTGCAGTCGGGGCATGGCTCGATCCTGGCCCACCGCTTCCTCGGCGGTCGAGCCTGGTGGTCGAGCAGCGAAGGCGCTCTGGCGCCTGAGCGACCGTCGAGACCCGGTGAGCTGACCGGCGTCGTACACCGACAGACACAAGTCCACCCGGCCGGCCCGATGTACGCCTGGACGGCGGACGACGGGGCGACTTGTGTCAGTCCGAGTACGACGCCCGAACGGCAACCCCGGCCCCGACCAGGTCGACCAGGCCCTGCACCCCGGGCGAGCGGCGGATGGCAGCACCGATGGCCGCGCTGCGCTCGGCGTACGACGGGTCGTTCAGCAGCCGGCGTACGCCGTCGCGGACCTGGGTCGGCGTCGGCCGGCCGGTGCCGAGCCGGACGCCGACCTTCGACCAGTGGACCCGGGCGGAGGTCTCGACCTTGTCCTCGGTGTCGCCCGCGACCACGATCGGCGTGCCGTGCTCCATCGCGTAGTGCAGGCCGCCGTACCCGCCGTTGGTGACGAAGACCGAGGTCAGTGGGAACAGCCGGTCGTAGGGCAGGTACTCGGCCGCGACGGCGTTGGCCGGCAGCGGCGGCAGCCCGTCGAGCGGGGCGTTGCCGGTGCTGACCACGACCAGGACGTCCTCGTCCGCGAGTCCCTCGAGCGTCGGTCCGACCAGCTCGGTGAAGTCCGAGACCGCCACGGTGCCCTGGCTGACGTGCACGACCGGGGTCCCGGACGACAAGCGGTCCCACCACTCCGGCACCGGGATGCTCGACGGCGCGGTGCGGCTCACCGGCCCGACGTAGTGCAGCCGGTCGGGGGCGTCCGGACGCGGGTACTCGAACTGCGCCACCGTGAACTGCACCAGGAGGTCGGCGCGGGTCACCACGTCGAAGAAGAAGCCGCCGTCCAGCGGCGCGGCGCCGAGCTCGGCCAGCAGCGCGTCGAGGCGGCGGTGCACCGGCCGCAGCACCACCCTCGTGGCGACCTGCTTCATCACGGCGTTGCGCAGCCTGCCGAGCGGCCCGGCCATCGGCAGCGCCCCCAGTCCGTACGGCGGGGTCGCGCGGCTCGAGAGCCCGAGCGGGCCGATGCCGCACATCACCCGGAGCGGACGGGTCGCCTCCGGCAGTGCCTCCAGCCCGACCGCGCCCACGAACGTCAGCTCGTAGAGCACGGCGTCCGCGGGCTCCTCCTCCAGCATGGCCAGCAGCGTCCGTGCCGCGTGCGGGGCGGGGTCGAGGAACGCTCGGGTGACGCCGTCGTTGATCGCGGCCACGCCCTTCGGCCGCTCGCCCGCCGCCACCTCATCGAGGGTCACCGCCTCCGGCGGCAGCGCGGTGAACGCGAACCCGGCGGCACGGACGCGGTCGGCGTAGGCCGCCCCGGTCAGGAAGCGGACCCGCCACCCGCGGTCGGCCAAGCCTCGCCCCACGGCGAGCATCGGCGCGACGTGGCCGTCGGCGGGCATCGAGCACAGAATCGCGGTCCGGTCGGTGCTCACCGACCCATCCTGGCGAACACTGCACCAGGCCGCAGCGGAACCCTCGGATCGGCGGCTGGGAACAAGTCCGCGCCCGTCGCGGCCGCCGGATCGCCATACTCAGGCATGGCCCTCGACGACTGGACCCTCGGCAGCCACACCGATGCGAACGCGACGACCCACCCGACGTACCGCCGCGGCACCGGGCCGGGCGTCGTGATCGTCCACGAGATCCCCGGGATCACGCCCGACGTGCTCGCGTTCGCCGAGGAGGTGGTCGCGGCGGGGTTCACGGTCGTGCTGCCGCACCTGTTCGGCCGTCCCGGCGCGCCCATGTCGGTGCCGGAGATCGCCCGGTCGTTCGCCCGGGTGTGCGTGAGCCGGGAGTTCACGAAGCTGGCGACCGGCGAGACCGCACCCGTGGCGGGGTGGCTGCGCAGCCTGGCCCGCGAGCTGCACGAGGAGCTCGGCGGATCCGGTGTCGGGGCACTGGGCATGTGCTTCACCGGCGGGTTCGCCCTGGCGATGATGGTCGACGATGCGGTCGCGGCGCCGGTTCTCTGCCAGCCCTCCGCCCCGTTCCCGGTCGGGAAGCGGCGCGGCGCCGACCTCAACCTCTCCCCCGGCGACCTCGACGTCGTACGCCGCCGCGCCGCCGCCGGCTGCCAGGTGCTGGGCCTCCAGTACGCCCAGGACCCCGCCACCGGCACCCGCTTCGACACCCTCGACCGCGAGCTCGGATCGGCGTTCCTCCGCGTCGACCTCCCCGGTCGCGGCCACTCAACGGTCACCGCCCAGCGCAGCGACGAGGCCGTGGAGCGGGTGCTCGCGTTCTTCCAGGAGAAGCTGCATCCCTGATCGTGGAACCGGTTCCGGCACCTCGGGGGTCTGGTGGGCATGACTGATCCACGGCCTCGCGACGAGGACTTCGCGGACTTCATGCGTGCCCGGTGGGCGGACCTGGTCCGCACCCTGGTCTCGCTGGGTTGCGATCTGCACGAGGCTGAGGACGTCGCGCAGACCGCACTGGCCCGCTGCCTGCGCTCCTGGGAACGGGTTCGCGCGGCCGACGACATCGACGCCTACGTGTACCGGACCCTGCTCAACTGCTGGAACACGAGTCGGCGACGTCGCTGGTGGAGCGAGCAACCGACCGAGCGCCTTCCCGAGGGGCCGTCGGCGGGCCGGCACGACCCCGGCCTCGACTCCGCGCTCGACCGGGCCTCCCTGATCGGCGTACTGAGTCGGCTCTCGATCGACCACCGCACGGTCCTCGTGCTGCGCTTCGGCGCCGACCTCTCCGAGGCCCAGACCGCCGACGTGCTCGGCGTCGCCGCCGGGACCGTCAAGAGCCGGGTGTCCCGGGCACTCGCCGCCATCGACCACCGCGACCTGAGCGAGGAGCCGTCGTGAACGAGCAGCAGATCAGCACGCTCCTGCGCGCCGAGTGGGACGACCTGCCGGTCGGTCCTGCGCCCGTGCACCTGGTCGAGAAGCTCGCCGAGCGGGACCGGCGCCGTCAGGCCGGTCGCCGGTGGGGCGGGATCGTCGGCGTCGCGGCGGCGACGCTCCTGGCCGTCGCCCTCGTCACGACACGTGGTGACACCGAGGACCCACGACCTGTCGGACCCGTGGTCGACAACCCCGCCGACGTGTCCTGGACCGACGGTTTCACGCTGCACCTGGACCGCACCACTCTCACGGTCGGCGACGAGCTCGACGACCTGGTCGCGTGGCACAGCCGGGTGGCGGAGGACGGCGGCCGGTACGGCGTCGTCTACGCCTCTGTCGACGGGGACGTGATCCACGTCGACTCGCTCGGCCGGGTCCGGACCATCGGCCGCACCGGCGCGGACGACACGTACGTCGCCGCCTCGACTGTCTCCCCCTGGAGCGCGTGGGTCGATGCGACCGAGGGCCACCCAGCGCTCGTCGTCCACGACACGGCCAAGAACAAGCAGGTTGCCCGAGAACCGCTGCCCGCCGCGGCGCTCGCCGGTCCCGCTGTCGATCCCGTCCGCAGGTCGATGGCGATCGCCGTCGACGGCGAGCGGGTGTGGGTCCGCACCCCGACCGGCGACCTGGTGTGGGAGCCAGGCCGGCCCCTCAAGGCGTCGCCGTACGCCGGGTCCTGGGTCCTCGACGCGGCGGACAGGACGGTCGTCACCAGTCCCGCGGACCCGACGGTGCCGAGTCTCGTCACCGTCGCCTCGGCGAGCGGGCCGTCGTACTCGGTCCGGGGCAGCGGGAACGCTGCGGTGTCTCCCGACGGCCGGCACGTCCTCGTGGGAATGGCACCGATCGGGAACGCGAGCCTGGCGTGGAAGGTCTACGACGCCGCGTCCGGCGAGCCGGTCGGGATCGAGACTCCGTCCCTGGGCCAGAGCGACGAGATCGAGCAGGCCGTGCTGGGCGAGACGTCCGCGGTCTTCGTCGTCGGCCGCGACCGGACACTTCCGGAGGAGGGCTCCGGATCGGCCTCGGAGTTCCAGCGCCAGGAGATCGTGAGCTGTCCGCTCTCCGGCGACCCGTGCGTCACCCAGATGAGCATCCCGGGCGCCGAGCTCGACAGCGGGCGGCTGGTCCTGGAGCACTGATCTGCCGACTCGGCGCGCAAGTTCTGCCGACCCGGCGCGCAACTTCTGCCGACTCGGCGGTGGGGGGTCAGCGGCTGAGGACCAGCCCGCTCGTGGGCACGCCGGTGCCGGCGGTGACGACGAGGTGCTCGACGTCGTCGACCGGGTTCACCGAGGTGCCGCGGACCTGGCGCACGCCCTCGGCGATGCCGTTCATGCCGTGGATGTACGCCTCGCCGAGCTGGCCACCGTGGGTGTTCAGCGGGAACGCGCCGTCGACCTCGATCCGGCCGCCCGCGACGAAGCCGGGAGCCTCGCCGCGGCCGCAGAAGCCGAGCTCCTCCAGCTGCATCAGGACGTACGGCGTGAAGTGGTCGTACAGGATGCCCATCCGCATGTCGGCAGGGCCGAGGCCGGACTGGCGCCACAGCTCGCGGCCGACCACGCCCATCTCGGGGATGCCGATGTCGTCGCGGTAGTACGACGTCATCACGAACTGGTCGGTGCCGCTGCCCTGCGCGGCGGCGGCGACGTACGCCGGGGTCTGCGGCAGGTCCTTCGCGCGCTCGGACGAGACCACGACGAGCGCGACCGCGCCGTCGGACTCCTGGCAGCAGTCGAGCAGGTGCAGCGGGTCGACGATCATCCGCGACGACTGGTGGTCGTCGATGGTGATCGGCTTGTCGTAGAAGAACGCCGCGGGGTTCTTGGCGGCGTGCCGCCGGTCCGCCACGGCGACCGCGCCGAAGTCGCGCGAGGTGGCGCCGTACTCGTGCATGTAGCGGCGGGCCTGCATGGCGACCGTCGCCGCTGGGGTGCCGAGCCCCATGGGGTACGACCACGCGTTGTCGAGGCCGTTGGTGTTGACCTGCGTCGCGGCCGCGACCGAGAACTGGCCGAAGCGCGACTCCGAGCGCTCGTTGAACCCGCGGTAGCAGACCACCACGTCGGCGACGCCCGTGGCGACCGCCATCGCGGCCTGCTGGACGGTCGCACAGGCCGCGCCCCCGCCGTAGTTGATCCTGCTGAAGAACCGCATCTCCTTCATCCCGAGCTCGCGGGCGACCGCGATCTCCGAGGAGGTGTCCATGGTGAACGTCGTCAGCCCGTCGACGTCGGCGACCGTGAGGCCGCAGTCGGCCAGCGCGTGCCGCACGGCCTCGACCGAGAGCTGCAGCTCCGAGCGGCCGGACGCCTTGGAGAACTCCGTCGCGCCGATCCCGACGATGGCGGCCTTGCGCGAGAGACTCACACCGCCACCTTCACGGTCCCGGTCACGTGGTCGCCCAGCGACACCGACCCGACGACCGCGATGGTCGCGACCCCCTCCGACACCGACTCGACGGTGCCGCGGAAGGTCAGCGTGTCGTAGGGGTACGCCGGGGCGCCCAGCCGGATCGCGATGCCCTTGAGCTGGACGTCGTGGCCCGCCCAGTCGGCGACGTACCGCTCGACCAGGCCGTTCGTCGTCAGGATGTTCATGAAGATGTCCTTCGACCCCGCGGCCTGCGCGATGTCGCGGTCGTGGTGCACGTCCTGCCAGTCCCGGGTGGCGATCGCGGTGCTCACGATCGTCGTCGGGGTCAGCGACAGGCTCCACTCCGGGAGCTGCTGGCCCGAGCTCAGCGTCCTCATGCTCTCCTCCAGATCGGCAGGGTCAGGTCCTCGTCGACCTGGTTGAAGTCGACGCGCAGCCGCATGCCGATCTCGATCTCGTCGTCCGGTACGTCCACGACCTCGGCCACCATCCGCACGCCCTCGTCGAGGTCGACCAGGGCGATCACGATCGGCAGGTCCTTGCCGGGCACGGGCGGGTGGCGGTGCACGACGTACGAGAAGACGGTGCCGGTGCCGAGACCGACGACGTACCCGCGGTCGAACGCGCCGCAATCGGGGCACGCCGGGCCGGGCGGGAAGCGCAGCGCCTCGCAGACGTTGCAGGACTGGATCCGCAGCTCCCCGAGCGCGGTGCCGTCCCAGAAGAACTGCGAGTCGCGGTTCATCATCGGGCGGACGACGCCCGGCTTCGTGGCGTGTTCCGTCTGCACCTCAACCACCGTTCCTCGGGATGAACTTGAGTACCCGGAAGAGCATCGTCGCGACCACCTCGTCGCCGACGTACCAGGTGTTGCGCGAGGTCACGAAGTAGCCCTCGCCCATCGCGGTCCGCTTCGGACCGACCACCGAGTCCAGCGCGCTGGTGACCCGCAGCTGCTCGCCGACGCGGAGGTAGCGCTCGTAGCTCTGCTCGCAGTTGGTGCCGAGCACGGCGGTGTAGCCCTCGGCGGTCAGGAAGTCCGTCATCCGGCTGAGCGGGTCCTCCGGCGGCCGCTTGCGGCCCAGCCCCGGCATCGTCCAGACCTGCGCCATCGACGGCGGCGCCTCGCCCGCGCGGAAGCGCTCGTTGTCGTAGCCCATCGCGTCCAGCCAGGTCCCGATCGTCGGCTGGTTGACGGGGTACGGCGCCTGCGACTCGCTCGCCTCGCCCTCGGCCTTGATCCGCTCCGCCTCGGCCATGATCCGCTCGTGGGTCCCGAGCTCCTCGGCCGCGCTCATCGGGGAACCCGCGGGAGGCCGAGACCGAACATCGCGATCAGCTCGCGCTGCACCTCCTGGACGCCGCCGCCGAAGGTGAGCACGAGGTTCCGCTTCGCCTGCCCGTCGAGGTAGGCCAGCAGGTGATCCGTCTCGGCCTCGGCGGGGTCGCCGTACCTCTGCACGAGGCCGATCAGGGCGGCCAGCAGGTGCTGGACCTGGTCGGCGGCGAAGACCTTCGAGGACGACGCGTCGCCCACCGACACCTCGCCGGACTCCCCGGCCCGGGCCACCTCCCAGTTGAGCAGCTCGTTGACGCGGAACACCGCCGTCGTCTGGCCGAGCACCTGCCGCACGTCCGGACGGTCGAGTACGCCGGCCTTGGCGCACCACTCGGCGACCCGGTCGCGCAGCCCCTCGATCCGGCCGGCGGGTCCGAGCATCACGCGCTCGTGGTTGAGCTGGGTGGTGATCAGCTTCCAGCCCTGGTTCTCCTCGCCGACCAGCATGTCGACCGGGACCCGGACGTCGTTGAAGTACGTCGCGTTCACGTGGTGCGAGCCGTCCGCGGTGATGATCGGCGTGAAGGAGTAGCCGGGGTCGGTGGTGTCGACGATCAGGATCGAGATGCCCCGGTGCTTCGGGGCGTCGGGATCGGTGCGGACGGCGAGCCACACGTAGTCGGCCTGGTGGCCGCCGGTGGTCCACAGCTTCTGTCCGTTGACGACGTAGTGGTCGCCCTCGCGGCGCGCACTGGTGCGCAGCGAGGCCAGGTCGGTGCCGGCGTCCGGCTCGCTGTAGCCGATCGCGAAGTGCACGTCGCCCGCGAGGATCCGGCCGAGGAACAGGTCCTTCTGCTTCTGCGTGCCGTAGCGGATCAGGGTCGGCCCGACGGTCTGCAGCGTGACCGCTGGCAGGTGCACATCGGCGTACTGGGCCTCGTTGGCGAAGACGGTCTGCTCGACCTCGCCGAGCCCGTGGCCGCCGTACTCACGCGGCCAGCCGACGCCCATCCAGCCGTCCGTGCCCATCTGGCGCACGACCCGCTGGTACGTCGGGCCGTGCCGGTCGGTGCCCATGTCGCGGTGCTCGTTGTCGTCGGCGAGCCCGGCGAAGTAGCTGCGCAGCTCGGCCTTCAGGTCCCGCTGGGACCGGGCGAGCTCGAGGTTCTTGGTCGCGGGGTCCTCGACCGGTACGTCCTCCGCGCGGGTGCCGAGGGCGTGCGCGAGGTCGGTCGCCCAGGAGAAGTAGAGGTGCAGCGGATAGGTCACGTCAACGCCCATGCCGCCGTGCAGGTGGTGGCAGGTCCGCAGCGCCTCCGGCCCCTCGGTGGTGGCCCAGTACGCCGCCACCGCGAGGTCGTCCGCCGCGTCGAGGCCCTGCGCCACTCGCCAGGCGGCGTTGTCCGCGGCCAGGTCGAGCGTGCGCGAGGCGATGTAGACGTCGGCGATCTGCATGGCGACGGCCTGGAACTGCGCGAGCGCGCGCCCGAACTGCTCGCGCCCCTTGATGTACGTCGCGGTGAGGTCGCGCGCGCCGGCCACCACGCCGGCCGCGGTGAGCGTCAGCCCGGCGACGGCCAGGTCGCGGAGCAGCCGGTCCGCGCCGTCGCCGAGCAGCTCGGCCGGCGCCGCGTCGAAGACGACGGTGTGCTGGGGCTCGCGGCTGGAGGCAGTGGACGAGAGCAGGTCGACGCCGGGTCCGCTCGGGTCGACCAGCGCGACGGCCGGCCGGCCCTCGTGAGTCACCGTCACGAGCAGCCGGGCCGCGTCCTCGGCGTACGAGACGCCGACCTTGCGACCGGTCACCGTCCCGTCCGCGTACGTCGTCGACGGCGTGGCCGTGATCCCCGCACCCACCTCGCGCAGGGCCGGCGAGAGCACGATCTCGCCGGTCGCGACGCCGGGGAGCAGCTCGGCGCGCTGCTCGTCGGTGCCGTGCGCGGCCAGCGTGAGCACGCCGCAGCACAGCGTCTCCCAGACGGGCAGGTGCACGGCGCGGGCGGCGGTCTCCCGGAGCAGGACGCCGACCTCGGGCAGCCCGAGCCCCTCACCGCCGTACGCCGTGGGAACGGGCAGGCCGAGCACCCCCGCGGCGGCCAGTGCCGACCAGTCGGCCGACCGGTCGAGGGCCTCGCGGATCACCGACCGGACCGCATCGAGTGCCTCCGCCGCGTCGGCGTCGGGCTGGACGAAACCGTCAGAGCTCACCTGCGTCTCCTCTGTGCCTGGGGGTCGCTCCCCGGCGCGAACTGTAACGTGTTCTACCCTGAAACGGCATTCCGAGGTGGGAGGTGGACCGATGGCTCGCCCGTGGCCGCTGCCGTCGCCCGGCGGCCTGCTCCGCCGGGTCTACCTGCCGTGGGCGCGGATCCCGGCGGGCCGCCCGGTCGAGCTGGCCGGCCGCGGGACGACGTACGCGACGGACACGCCGGGTCCCACGCCCGGCGCCCCGACCGTCGTGCTGCTGCACGCCCTGGGCTGCACGGGTCTGCTCACCTGGTATCCCGCGATCGAGCCACTATCGCGCCGGTTCCGAGTCGTCACGCTCGACCAGCGCTGGCACGGCCAGGGCATCCGCAGCGCGGAGTTCTCGCTGCGCGACTGCGCCGACGACGTGGCGGCGCTGCTCGACGTGCTGGAGGTGGAGGGCGCGATCGTCGCGGGCTACTCGATGGGCGGCGTGGTCGCGCAGCGGGTCTGGCGCCAGCACCCCGGTCGGGTGCAGGGGCTGGTGCTCGCCGCGACGAGCGACCGGTTCCGACTGAGCGTCGCCGAGCAGGCGTTCTTCGCCGGGATGGGCGCCACGATGCTCGGCGCCCGCGGCGTCTCACGGTCGCGTACGGCGGCCCGCGCCACCCGGACCGCCGCCCGCGCCCTCTCCCTGGAGCCGAGCGACATCCACGAGTGGGCGATGCACGAGTTCCGCAGCACCAGCCCGTGGGCCGTCGGCCAGGCCCTCGCCGCCCTCGGCCGCCACCACTCCCGCCCCTGGCTGGACCGCATCGACGTCCCCACCGCCGTCGTCGTGACCGGACGGGACCGCGTCATCCCGCCCTCCCGCCAGATCGCCCTCGCCCGCGCCATCCCCGGCGCCACCGTCCACGACGTCGACGCCGGACACGCCTCCTGCGTCCTGGAGGCGGAGAGATTCGTCCCCGCCGTCGTCGAGGCCGCCGTCACCGTCCGGGCCCGCCACCTGCCGACGCTCAAGGGTGGGCGGCGTCCTTGAGTCTCGTGAGCTCGAGGGGGAAGCGGCGGACCAGGTCGTCGGCGTCCGGCATCGACTCGCGGCAGGCGATGACGCCGACGTGGACCTTGCCGTCGTTCGACATCACGGTGATGTTGAGGCCGGCGCCGTGGAAGACGGGACCGAGCGGGTGGAGGGCCTCGATCCGGGCGCCGGTGAAGTAGAGCGGCACGGGCGGGCCGGGGACGTTCGAGATCACCAGGTTGTGGACGACGGGGTGGCGCTCGGCGAGGCGGAGGTTGGCGTACGCGCGCACGGCCAGGCCGAAGGTCCGGGGCGCGGCGAACTCCGCCCAGTCCTGCAGCGCGTCCGCGCTGATCGCGTTGTGGTGCTCCTTGGCGTGACGGTTGCGCTCGGCCAGCTCGGCGAGCCGCTCGAGCGGGTCCTCCTCGTCGGTCCCGAGCCGGGTGAAGAGCGCCGAGACCTTGTTCGCCCCACGCGCGTGCCGCGACGAGCCGTGCACCGAGACCGGCACGGTCGCGAGCAGCGAGTCGTCGGGCAGCTCGCCACGGTCCTCGAGGTAGCCCCGGAGCGCACCGCCCGCCACCGCGAGGACCACGTCGTTGACCGTCGTCCCGGTGGCGCGCTTGACCGCGCGCACGTCGCTCAGGTCGAGGTCGGCGATCGCGATCGTGCGGCGCCCGGTGATGGTGCCGTTGAACGACGTGCGCGGGGCGGTCAGCGGCGCGGACATCGCCGTACCGGCCCGCGCCCGCCCGATCGTGCGGGTCACCATGGTGGCCGACGGCGCGAGCAGGCGTACGGCGTTGAGCGGTCGCGTCAGGTTGCTCACGACCCCACGTCCCAGGAGCGCGAGCTGGCCCGGGTCGCCGCCGAAGGTTTCCGGCTCCTCGAGCTGCAGCGGCTCGGCGTCGGGCTCCAGGCTGCACAGGTGCGAGACCAGGTTGGCACCCGAGACCCCGTCGACGGTCGCGTGGTGCATCTTGGAGAAGACGACCACCCGGTCGCCGTACCCCTCGATCACCCACATCTCCCACAGCGGCCGCGACCGGTCGAGGGGCAGCCCGGCCAGGTGGCTGGTGAGGTCCATCAGCTCGCGGTAGCCGCCCGGCGCCGGCAGCGCGAGCCGGTGCACGTGCCGCTCGATGTCGAAGCGCCTGTCCCGCACCCAGACCGGGTGGTCCAGGTCGAGCGGGACCCGTCGGAGCTTGCGCGTGAAGGCGGGTACGTCGCGCACCCGGTCCTCGATGCTGGCCTGCATACGCGCGAAGGAGTAGCCGCCGGGGACGGTGCTGGGATCGAGGACGATCACGCCGCAGACGTGCATCAGCTGGGCGGGCGTCTCCAGATACAGGAAGCTCGCATCGAGCCCCGACAGGCGGTCCATGACCCTGGCGTTCCCCTCTGCCCGGAAACGTAACGTGTTCCAATTCTCACCGATCCGGCCTCGCCCCCGCAGTTAGCCTGGGCGCCATGTCCTTCCTGCGCCGCCAGGTCGTCACCGCCGCCCTCACCGTCAATGCGATCCGGCCGCTGTCGGGCTTCCGCGCGGGGATCCCGTCCTTCAT
This sequence comes from Nocardioides sp., assembly GCF_035503875.1. Classification (GTDB taxonomy): domain Bacteria; phylum Actinomycetota; class Actinomycetes; order Propionibacteriales; family Nocardioidaceae; genus Nocardioides. The sequence goes on along the minus strand of NZ_DATJTA010000030.1, from coordinate 80,767 downwards.
GGCCGGCTGGCTCACCGGCGAGCTCGCTCCGCACGTGCTCGCCCTGACGGCGGCCGACGCGGTCACGCACGCGACCCGCCGCTCCCGGAGCCGGCTCGGGCTCGCCGTCGCGGCGGTGAACGTCGCCGGCCTGGCGTTCCTGATCGACCAGGGCCGGCGCGTGCGCACCCAGGCCGAGGAGGCCCTCACCGAAGGGCTCGGCCTCGACTACGCCGAGCAGCTCGACGCCGCACCGACGCCAGCCGACCTCGCCGTACCGTGGCGCCGGCTGGTCAACCCGTTCCGGATGCGCAGCACCGAGGTCCGCACGCAGCGCGACATCGTGTACGACGACCGGCACGGCCGCCGCGGCCTGCTCGACGTCTACTCCCCCGCCGGCGGCGTACCGGACGGCGGGGCGCCCGTGCTGCTGCACGTGCACGGTGGCGCCTGGACGATCGGGACGAAGGAGCAGCAGGGCATCCCGCTGATGCAGCACCTCGCCGCGAAGGGCTGGGTCTGCGTCTCGGTCAACTACCGGCTCGCCCCGCGCGACCCGTTCCCCGCACAGATCGTCGACGTCAAGCGGGCGATCGCCTGGATCCACGAGCACATCGACGAGTACGGCGGCGACCCCGACTACCTCGCGATCACCGGCGGCTCCGCCGGCGGACACCTGGTCTCACTCGCCGCGCTGACCGCCAACGACCCGGCGTACCAGCCGGGTTTCGAGGACGCCGACACCTCGATCCAGGTCGCCGTCCCCCACTACGGTGTCTACGACCTCGCCGGCTCCACCGGCCTGCGCAGCGCCGAGCTGATGCGGGACCGGTTCCTCGCGCCGCGCGTCTTCCAGCGCCGGTGGAGCGACGACCCGGACGCGTTCGAGCAGGCGTCGCCGATCCTGCGGATCACCCCCGACGCCCCCGACTTCTTCGTGCTGCACGGCTCGCTCGACACCCTCGTCGGCGTCGACCAGGCACGGCTGTTCGTCGAGCGGCTGCGCCAGGTCTCCCGCCGCACCGTCGTGTACGCCGAGCTGCCGGGCGCCCAGCACGCGTTCGACATCTTCCCGTCGATCCGCAGCTCGCACGTCGTCCGGGCCATCGACCGGTACCTGCACTGGCACTGGAACGGCTACCGCCGCGAGCGCGCCGCCGCCGGGGTGCCCGGCGTCGGGAACCAGCGGTAGACCACGGCGCTCTGGCCGGCCGTCCACAGGTTGTTGCAGACCCAGTAGCCGAGCAGCGCGACGGGGACGACCGCGCCCGCGACCAGCAGTCCGACGGCCGAGAGCGCCGGCATCACCTGCTGCACCCGGCCGACCGCCTCCGGCAGGTCCGCGACGAACGTGTTGGGTTGGACCAGGTACCGCTGGTTGACGAAGCTCAGGAGCGCGGCCGTCGCGGCGAGACCCGCGACCACCGCGAGGTGTCCCGCCCCGTTGCCGACGTAGCCGCGGTCGGCGAGCCGCACCCCGAGGACCGTCGCCGCGCCGAGGGACGTGACCAGCCCGCCGTCGACGGGCTCGACGGGCGTCCCGTCGGCGAGGTCGCCGATCAGGTGGTAGAGCGCGATCCAGATCGGGAGCTGCAGGAGCAGCGGCAGGCAGCCGAGGCGCGACGTCCCGTGCTCGGCGCCGATGCGGCGACGCTCCTCGGCGTACCGCTGGAGGCTGGCGGTGTCGGTGCGGCCGCGGTAGCGCTTCGCGAGGTCGCGCAGCTGGGGACGCGCGCGGGCGGCGGCGTGGGCGCTGCGTACGCCGTGGACGGTGAGCGGCAGCAGCGCGACCCGGACGACGACCACCACCGCGGCGATGCTGAGCAGCCAGGTCGGGCCGGCGTCCGGCGCTGCGCCGAGGGCGGTGAGGGCGTGGTGGGCGGCGGCGGTGACGGCCGCGAGGGCGTGCGAGACGGGGTCGAGAACGGACACGGGTGCTCCTGGAGTGGTCGGCGGAAGAGGGCCTGGGCTCGCTCGAGGCGAGCGTCAGGCGGCTTCCGGAGCACGCGGGCGGCGCGGGTGGGTGACCGGGGCGGTCACCCGGTCCCGCCGCGACCACGTCGCGTCGTCGCCGTCCGGCCGCGCGGGTGGCGCACCGACCAGGACGACACCACGGAGCGGGGTGTCGGCGAGCAGGGCGACCACGACGGTCGCCACGACGGCCAGCCCGGCCAGGGCCGGCGAGTCGTGCGCCAGCAGGAGCGCCGGCAGGACCACGAGCAGGACGGCGCCGAGCGCAGCCTGCACCTTGGTGGTCATGCCGGGATCCTACGGGTACGGCGAATCGAGCCCGACCGGATGCGCGCACGTCGTACCCTCCCGCCGTGACGGTGAGGTGGTGGGTCGCGCTGGCGACCGGCATGGTCGGCGTGGCCGTCGGAGTATCGGGCGCCATGGCCGTGACCTGGCTCGACCGGGCCATCGCGTTCTACCCGGACACCGACCCGGGCGCGTCGACCTGGTCGTGCGACGGAGCCGAGGTCCTCGCGACCGCGGCCCTCGAGGAGGGGCGCGTGAGCGTCACGGTCACCATCCGGAGCGACCGTCGGCGCGACTGGGAGGTGCAGTGGGGAGACGGCGCGTACGCCGTCCTGCGCGTCCGCGACGACCTGGTCTCGTCGGCCGTCACGGCGCGCACGGCCGACCTCGACGACGGCCCGAGCCGGGACGTCTCGGTCCGCCCGGTGGGCGCGGACGGCTGGTGCGACGGCACCGTGTCGCTGACGTAGCCGTCCCGCCCGGCGGTGAGTCAGCAACCGTTCGCCTTCGCTAGACGGTTGCCACCTCACCGCCCCTCGCCCCAGCGGTGAGTGGGCAACCGTCGGCGTCCGGCCAACGGTTGCCAGCTCACCGCCGCCCGGGCCAGGCCGACCTGGACCGGCTCAGCGCGGCAGGCCGAGGATCCGCTCGCCGGCGACGTTGCGCAGGATCTGGGTGGTGCCGCCGGCGATGGAGAGGCACCGGGTGTTGAGCATCTCCCAGACGTCGGCGGCGACGTCCTCGTCGGCGCCGGTGAGGACGGCCCGGTCGCCGTGCAGGGTGACGACCAGCTCGGCGCCGTCCTGGCGGTTGCGTACGCCGAGCAACTTGGCGACCGACGACTCCGGGCCGGGACCCTGCCCGGCGAGCGAGCGGAGCACGGTGCGGACGCCGAGCAGCGAGCACACGGTCGAGAGGGCGACCGACTGGCCGACGGCGACGCGCTGGGCAGCCGAGGCCGAGCCGGCACCGACGAGCGAGACGGCCCGCTCGGTCGACTTCGACAGCCGGCTGGTGGCCATCGCGACCCGCTCGTTGGCGAGCGTGGTCCGGGCCAGCTTCCAGCCGTCGCCGGGCTGGGCCACGACCATCTCGTCGGGCACGAAGACGTCGTCGAGGAACACCTCGTTGAACAGCGCCTCGCCGGTGATCTCGCGCAGCGGGCGCACGTCGATGCCGGCGGAGTTCCTCATGTCGACGAGGAAGTAGGTGATGCCGCGGTGCTGCGGCACGTCGGGATCGGTCCGGGCCAGGCAGATGCCCCAGTCGGCCTTCTGGGCGACCGACGTCCACACCTTCTGGCCGCTGAGCCGCCAGCCGCCGTCGACCTTGACCGCCCGGGTGCGCAGCGACGCGAGGTCGGAGCCCGAGCCGGGCTCGGAGAAGAGCTGGCACCAGACCAGGTCCCCGAGGAGCGAGGGCCGCACGAAGCGCTCCCGCTGCTCGTCGGTGCCGTGCTCCAGGATGGTCGGGACCGCCCAGCCGGCGATCACGATGTCGGGCCGGGTGACGTCGGCGCGGGCCAGCTCCTGGTCGATGACGATCTGCGTCACCGCGTCCGCGCCGAGCCCGTACGGCGCGGGCCAGTGCGGCGTCAGGTAGCCGACCTCCACGAGCGCCGCGCGCCGCTCGTCCTCCGGCAGCCCCGCGATCCGCTCGACGTGGGTCCGGACCTCGTCGCGGATCCCCGCGTCGCGCCCGTCGAGGTCGACCTCGAGTCGGCGGCGTACGCCGTCGACGGCGCGCTCGGTCAGGCGTACGGCGGCCTCGTCGGACGGTCCGAACAGCGCGCGCAGTGCCGCGGCGCGGCGGTAGTAGAGGTGCGCGTCGTGCTCGAAGGTGAACCCGATCCCGCCCAGCACCTGGATGCAGGACTTCGCCACGGCGAGCGCGCCGTCGAAGACCGTCGCCGCGGCGACGTCGGCGGCGAAGGCCCACTGCTCGTCGTCGGGTCCGAGCGCCACGGACGCCACGTCCCACGCCGCCGCGGTCACCGACTCGGCGGTCTCGAGCATCTCGGCGCACAGGTGCTTGATGGCCTGGAAGCCGCCGATCTTCTGCCCGAACTGCTCGCGCACCTTGGCGTACTCGACCGCCGTCTCCAGGCACCATCGCGCGACGCCGGCCGCCTCGGCCGCCGCCAGCGTCACCGCGGTACGGCGTACGAGCTCCGCGTCCAGCGCGGGTACGCCGACCCCCGCGGTCGGCTCGTCCACGTGCACCGAGCCGAACCGGCGGCTGAGGTCGATCCCGAGCTGGGCCGTCACGGTGACGGCGGAGCGCGGGTAGACCGTCCAGGTGCCCGCGGCGTCCTCGACCAGCACGTGGGTCGCGGACGGGACGTCCCAGACGACGTCGGAGAGCCCGACGGCGACCACCGCACCATCCCCCAGCGCGGTGGCCACCGCGGACTCCCCCAGCAGCACCGCGGCGACGGCGGGACCGAGCAGCGGTCCCGGCACCAGCTCGTGGGCGCAGGCCTCCAGCGCCACGGCCACGTCGAGCACGGTGCCGCCTCCGCCGCCGGCCGCCTCGGGCAGGCCGATCGTGGCCACCCCGAGCTCGCCGACGGCACCCCACACCTCGCCGAAGGCCGCCGCCGCGTCCTGCTCGGCCGCCCGGACGAGCGCCGGCCCGTCGAGAGAGGCCGCCCACTTGCGCAGGCTGTCGGCCAGCTCGACGTGCTCGTCGGAGATCCCGATGGACATGGGCAACCACCTTGGCTTTCGCGGATCTGTGCTCGCCGAGGAACGACACCGAGCACAGTAACTAGAACGTGTTCCAACTCTACTAGTGTGACGCCTGTGACGACCATGCCCCCCGATCTGCTCGACCACGCTCTCGCCGCCAAGGGATTCATGCCCGAGGACGAGGGCCTGCTCCTGCACCGCGCCGCCCGCGAGCGGCTCCCCCACGGTCCCGTCCTCGAGGTCGGCACCTACTGCGGCAAGTCCGCGATCTACCTGGGCGCGGCGGCCCGCGAGGTCGGCGGCCCCCAGGCCGTCGTCTTCACCGTCGACCACCACCGCGGCTCGGAGGAGAACCAGGCCGGCTGGGAGCACCACGACACCGAGGTCGTCGACCCCGAGACCGGCCGGATGGACACCCTGCCGTTCTTCCGCCGTACCGTCGCGCGGGCCGGCCTGGAGGACCAGGTCGTTGCCCTGATCGGGAAGAGCACGACCATCAGCGCGCACTGGCGTACGCCGCTCTCGCTGCTGTTCATCGACGGCGGGCACGCCGAGGAGCACGCGCAGGCCGACTACGCGGGCTGGGCTCCGTGGGTGATGCCCGGCGGCCTGCTGGTGATCCACGACGTGTTCGCCGACCCCGCGGAGGGCGGGCAGCCGCCGTACCACGTCTACCTGCGCGCGCTCGCCAGCGACTGCTTCGAGGACGTACGGGCACTCGGCTCGATGCGGGTGCTGCGCCGGACCTCAGGCGCGGCCGGAGACCCGGTCGGCTGACGGGCAGCCGCACTCGAGCGCGAGCTCGGTGAAGTGCGGCGCGAGCGAGGTGCCGCGCATGATCCCGGACCCGGCCGTGCCGTGCCCGGCCACCTCGCCCAGCGCGTCGACCGCCAGGACGACCGCCGCCGCGGTGTACGTCGTGTGCTCGACCGGCCAGTGCACCGGCGCGTTGTCGCCCCGGTAGACCCAGCCGGTCCAGTACGCGCCGCCCTCGCCGCGCAGGTGCTGCATGTCGCCCAGCAGGGCGAGCGCACGGCGGTGGTCGCCGAGGCAGTCCAGCGCCATCGCCAGCTCACAGGTCTCCGCGCCGGTGACCCACGGGTTGGTGTCGACGCAGTGGATCCCGAGCCCGGGCACCACGAAGTCGTCCCAGCGCGAGGACAGCAGCTCCAGCGCCGCGTCGCCGCGGACGGCGCCCCCGAGGACCGGGTAGTACCAGTCCATCGAGTACGTCGACTTGTCGGCGAACAGGTCCCGGTGCTCGCGCACGGCGTGGCCGAGCCGGCCGCCGGCGAGCTCCCACTCGGGCTGCGGGTCGTCGAGCAGGTCGGCGAGCGCCACCCCGGCGCGCAGCGAGTGGTAGATGCTCGCATTGCCGGTGAGCAGGCAGAACGACTCGGTGGGCGTCCAGTTGATGCCGCCGAAGGCGACCTGCTGGCCGACCACCCAGTCGAGCCCGGCTCGCACCGACGGCCAGAACCGCTGCACGAACTCCAGGTCGCGGCGTACCAGCCAGTGGTGCCACAGCCCGACGGCGAAGTACGCCGACATGTTGACGTCGCCGCGCTCGTCCTCGGGCTTCCCGTCGACGATCTTCATCGGCCAGGAGCCGTCGGCGCGCTGCAGGGTCGGGATCCAGGCGTAGGCGCGCTCGGCGGCCGCGACCTGGCCGCCCACGAGCAGCGCCATCGCGCCCTCGACGTGGTTCCAGATGTCGACGTGCTCGCCCACCGCCCACGGGATCGCCCCGCAGGGCTCCTGCATGGTGACGATCGAGCGGGCGGTCTCGGCGACCTGGGCGGCGGTGAGGATGCCCTCGACGTACGGCAGCCGGGCCAGCTCGGCCGGCGCGAGGTCGACGGGCGCGTGCTCAGGCATCCGGCTTCCGGAAGTACAGCACCATGCTCTTGCCGATGAGCGGGTCGAGCACCTTGCCGGCGATCTGGAGCGTCTTGGGCTGCTTCATGATCTCCCAGACCAGCAGCTTGTGGTACGCCTTCGCGAGCGGGTGCCCGTCGTTCTCCACGCCCACCGCGCACTTGATCCACCAGTACGGCGCGTGCAGGCCGTGGGCGTAGTCCTTGCCCTCGAAGATCATCGCGTCGCCGGGCGTGCCGTCGTTGAAACGACCGGCCTTGGTCACCTTGTCGACCAGCTCGTGGTCGGTGTAGATGCGGATGTGCCCGCCCTCGGCGTTGTGGTAGTCGTCCGAGAGCTTCCAGTTGATGACCTCGGGCAGCCAGCGCGGCACCGAGATGGCCAGCGTGCCGCCCGGGCGCAGCACCCGGACCAGCTCCTTGATCGCGTCGACGTCGGCGTGGATGTGCTCCAGCACCTCCGCCGCCACGATCCGGTCGAACTCGCCGTCGGCGAAGGGCAGCTCGAGCGCGTCGCCCTGCTTGATGTCGGCCGCGGCGCCCGCGGGCACCTCGCAGTTCTCCTTCATCGCGCCGAAGATCTCCAGGACGCCGGCGAGCTCGTCGGCGTCCATGTCGAAGGCGACGACGTCCGCGCCGCGGCGGTACATCTCGAACGCGTGCCGGCCCCCGCCGGCTCCCATGTCGAGCACCCGCTCCCCGGGCCGCAGACCCAGTCGGTCGAAGTCAACGGTCAGCACGGTGGCCCTCCTCCTGTTCGCGCCGGTAGTCGGCGATCACCTCGTCGTACGCCGCCGCGACGGTCGCCGCGACCGCGCGCCAGCTGAACAGCTCCTCGACCCGCCGGCGCCCGGCGGCGCCGTACCGGTCCCGTCGCTCGGGGTCGTCGAGCAGCGCGCCGATGGCGGCGGCCAGCTCCCCGACGTCGCCGGCCGTCACCAGGTCCGCGCACAGGCCGTCGGGGCCGACGACCTCGGGGATCGCGCCGGCGCGGGAGACGACCAGCGGGGTGGCGCAGGCCATCAGCTCGGCGGTCGGCAGCGAGAACCCCTCGTAGAGCGACGGCACGCAGGCGAGCTCGGCCGAGCCCATCAGCTCGACCAGCTCGGCGTCGCTGATGCCGTGCACGAACCGCACCGAGTCACCGATGGCGAGCTCGCCGATCAGGCGCTCGGTGCGACCGCCGGGACGCGGCTTGGTGACCAGCACGAGCTCGATGTCCCGCTCGGTGCGCAGCTTGGCGAAGGCCTCCAGCAGGGTGGCGATGCCCTTCATCGGGGCGTCGGCGCTGGCCATCGCCAGGATCCGCCCCCGGACGCGCGGCTTGGTCGGCGGCACGAAGCCGTCGTCGACGCCCAGCAGGATCACCTGCATCCGCGCGGGGTCGACCCCGAAGTCCTTCGCGATGTCGCGCTTGGAGGTCTCCGAGGGGGTCAGGATCTTGCGGGCCTGGCGGGCGACGCGGCCCTGCATCCGCAGGAAGCCGTACCAGCGGCTGAGCGTGAACTTGCGCCACGGGTTCCGGGTCTGGCTGATGTCGATGCGCCGGTCGAAGGTGATCGGGTGGTGCAGCGTCGTGATCAGCGGTAGGCCGAGCTTCTCGATGTCGAGCATGCCGTAGCCGAGCACCTGGTTGTCGTGGACGATGTCGAAGTCGTCGACCCGGTCCTTCAGCACCCGCGCCACCCGACTGCTGAACGTCTTGGGCTCGGGGAAGCCCGCCGTACACATGGTCGCGAACTCCTCGACATCGATCCGGTCGCGGAACTCGCGCAGCTTCGGCACGCGGAACGGGTCGGGCTGCCGGTACAGGTCCAGGCTCGGCACCTTGGTCAGCTTCACGTCGGGATGGTCGAGCTCGGGGTACGGCTGCCCGGAGAAGACCTCGACGGTGTGCCCGAGGTTCGCCAGCTCCCGGCTCAGGTGGCGCAGGTAGATCCCCTGCCCACCCGTGTGCGGGTGACTGCGATAGGACAGAAAAGCGACACGCATCTTGTCGCGACCCTCTTTCGTCGTGCTGCTCATCAACGACATTCGGACACTTGCCGGAAGCGGTGACACGCCGGGCCGGACGAAGTGGAACGTGTTCCTATCATGTCCCACCGATTGCTAGCCTAGCCGCGCCATCTGCTTTCCTCGTCCCCACGCACGCGACAGCGCCGTCGCCGTTCCGTGTCGACGACCACGACTCCACGAACGCATGGGGGCCACTGTGAGCACCGCCAACTCGCTGAGCGCCGAGGACCTCGGGTCCGCGGCCCAGCGCGACCGCCGCAAGCGGATCCTGGACGCGACCATCGAGCTGGCCTCCACCGGCGGCTTCGACGCGGTCCAGATGCGCGCGGTCGCCGAGCGCGCCGATGTGGCCCTCGGCACGCTGTACCGCTACTTCCCCTCGAAGATCCACCTGCTGGTCTCGGCCCTGGGTCGCGAGCTGGAGCGCTCCGACGCCGTGCTGCGCGAGCGGCCGACGCCCGGCGACACCGCCGCCGACCGGGTGATCTACCTGCTCAAGCGCACCACCCGCGGCATGCAGGGCGACGCGAACCTCACCGAGGCACTGACCCGCGCGTTCATGTTCGCGGACGGCTCGGTGAAGGCCGAGATCCACGCGGTGGGCATGCTGCTGACCCAGATGATGGCGCGCGCCATGCACCCGGAGCAGACCGAGCTGACGGAGCTGACCGACGAGGACGTCGCGATCGCCCGCGTGATCGGCGACGTGTGGCTCTCCGCCCTGGTCGCCTGGGTGACCGGCCGGTCGACGGCCGCGGACACCGCCGTACACATGGAGACCGCGGTCCGCCTGCTGCTGCGCGACTGACCTCATCCGAGGAAGGCGGCGGTCGAGCCACCGAGCTCGATGGGCTCCATGCCGAGCTTGCGGTGGTCCCACGAGCGGACGCGGTCGACGTCGAGGCGGACCACGACGCGGTTGTGCGCCATGAACTCGACGAACGGGCGCAGCTCCTCGGTGTACGGCGCGTTGTAGCGCTCGAAGATGTTCACGCAGACGTCCCAGACGACCTGCTCGTCCTCGATCACCTCGCCGCGGCCCTCGATGGCGACCCCGCGGAGCTGGTCGTAGGTGTGGCCCGCCTCGGTGAGGAAGCTGCACCGCGGGTCGCGGCGCAGGTTGACGGTCTTCTGGGCCTTCCGCTTGGTCTCGAACCAGATGTGGTCGTCCATCACGCCGTACCACATGCCGACGAGGTGGATCTGGCCCTGCGGGCCGTAGGTGCCGAGCGTGCAGGAGCGCTGCTGGTTCAGGAACTCGACCTGCTCGTCGTGGCTCATCACGATCTGAGCGCGCTGGTTGGCCATGACTCAGACTCTCACAGTTCCACTGTCAGGGTCGACAACTTCAAGCACGTGTCTCAGCCGCCGAAGGCGTGCGTCGCGGTGACGCCGCCGTCGATGGCGATCTCGGCGCCGTTGATGTACGCCGACTCGTCGCTGCCGAGGAACACGTAGAGCGGCGCGACGTCCTCGGGGTGCCCGACCCGGCGGAGCGGGACCTTCGAGGCGCCGTACTCCATCGCGGCGTCGCCGCCGTGCACACGCGTCATCGGGGTGTCGATCATGCCGGGGTGCACGGAGTTCACCCGGATGTTGTGGCGCCCGAGCTCGTGCGCCGCGCCCTTGGTCATCCCACGGACGGCGAACTTCGTCGCGCCGTAGGCGACCGTGCCGGCCATCCCGCCCAACCCCTCGGTCGAGGAGGCGTTGATGATCGAGCCACCGCCGTTCTCGCGCATGGTGCGGGTGACGGCCTTCATGCCGAGCAGCGGACCCAGCTGGTTGACCCGGAACAGCAGCTCGATGTCACGGGGGTCCTGGGTCTCGATCTCGCCGAAGCGCAGCACGCCCGCGTTGTTGGCCAGGATGCCCACCGGCCCGAAGCGGGTGTTGGTGTCCTCGACCAGCGCGACCCAGGAGGCCTCGTCGCTCACGTCGTGGTGGGTGAAGTGGGCGTCGGCGCCCAACTCGTCGGCCAGCGCCTGACCCTCGTCCTTCGCGACGTCGGCGATCGCGACCTTCGCCCCCTCGGCGACGTAGGCGCGGACGATCCCGGCACCCTGCCCCATCGCGCCGCCGGTGACGATGGCGACCTTGCCGGCCAGCCGGCCGCTCACGCGCCACCTCGCGCCTGGAGCCTCATGATCGAGTCGGCGGCGAAGCCCTGCATCGGGTCACGTCCTTCGAAGTAGGAGCCGACCTGCTTGTCGAGGTCGTCGAGGTCCCACACCGAGCCCGAGGCGTCGAAGCGCTGCTCGAGGGTCGGCGGGGCGATCAGCGCGACCATGCCGCCGTACACGACGAAGACCTGGCCGGTGATGTTCGCGGCGGCGGGCGAGCTGAGGTAGGCCACCAGCGGCGCGACGTGGTCGGGCGAGTACGGGTCGACCTGCTCGCCGGAGGTGTCCTCGCCGAAGACCTGCGCGGTCATCGCGGTCCGGGCGCGGGGGCAGATCGCGTTGGCGCGCACGCCACTGGAGGCCATCGCGCGGGCGGTCGAGACCGTCAGCGCGGCGATGCCGGCCTTGGCCGCGCCGTAGTTGGCCTGTCCGGGCGGGCCGCTGAGGAACGCCTCCGAGGCGGTGTTGACCACGCTCGCGTCGACCGGGGCGCCGCTCTCCTTCGCCTTCGCCCGCCAGTACGCCGAGGCGTTGCGGGTGAGCAGGAAGTGGCCGCGGAGATGGACGTGCATGATCGCGTCCCACTCCTCGTCGGACATGTTGAACAGCATCCGGTCGCGGGTCATGCCGGCGTTGTTGACGACGACGTCGAGCGCGCCGTACCCCTCGACCGCGGCCGCGAGCATCGCGTCGGCCGTGGCCCGCTCCCCGACGTCGCCGGCGACCACCGTCGCCTCGCCACCGCGCGAACGGATCTCCTCGGCCGCCTCGTCGGCGCCGCCGGGCAGGTCGTTGAGGACGATCCGGGCCCCGGCGTCCGCGAGGGCGAGGGCCTCGGCCCGGCCCAGGCCCGCGCCCGAGCCGGTCACGATCGCGACCTTGCCGTCCAGGTTGATGCTCATCCGCTCAGTCCTCCAGGGAGATCGCCGCGCGCGGGCAGGCCGCGACCGCGCGCTTGACGTTCTCGATGTTCTCGGGGGTCGTCTCCTCGGTCTTCAGCTGGAGGAAGTCGTCGTCGTCGAGCTCGAAGACCTCCGGCGCCATCGCCTCGCACAGGGCGTTGGACTCACAGAGGTCGAAGTCCACCTTGATCTTCATGACGGCCTGTCACGTCCCTTCACTGGAGTGGCCGGGGAACACGTGGGCGCTCGGGTCGATCGCCACGGTCGCGTTGTTGACGGCGGTCGCCGCCTCGCCGAACCCGACGGCGATCAGGCGGACCTTGCCGGGGTACTCGGTGATGTCCCCGGCCGCGAAGACCCGGGAGAGGTTGGTGCGCATCGAGGGGTCGACCACGACGTGGCGCTTGTGCACGTCGAGGCCCCACTGCTGCAGCGGGCCGAGGTCGGCCACGAAGCCGAGCGCGGCCACCACGGCCTGCGCGGGGTACGTCGTGGTCTCGCCGTCGACGGTGACGTCGACGGACTCGACGGTCGCGTCGCCGTTGATGGCGGCGATCTCGGCGCGGGTCACGATCCGGACCGAGGAGTCGCGGACCTGCTGGACCGTGCGCTCGTGGGCGCGGAACGCGTCGCGGCGGTGCACCAGGGTGACCGACCGGGCGACGGGCTCGAGGTGCAGCGCCCAGTCGAAGGCGCTGTCGCCCCCGCCGACGATGACGACGTCCTTGCCGGCGTACGGCGCGAAGCTCGGGACAAAGAACTCCATGCCGCGCCCCAGCCAGCCCTCGCCCGCGGGCAGCGGCCGCGGGCTGAACTTGCCGATGCCGGCGGTGATCAGCACCGCACCTGCGCGGACCTCGGTGCCGTCGTCGAGGCCGACCGTGACGCCGTCGTCGTGGTGCTCGAGGGTCAGGGCGGTGCGGCCGAGCAGGTAGTCGGGCTTCGCGGTGTTCGCCTGCTCGACGAGGCCGTCGACGAGGTCGCGGCCCTTGACGCTGGGGAACCCGGCGACGTCGAGGATCTGCTTCTCGGGGTACATCGCCGTGATCTGGCCACCCAGCTCCGGCAGGGAGTCCACGACGGCCACCCGGTGGCCGCGGAACCCCGCGTAGTAGGCGGCGAACAGTCCGGTGGGCCCGGCGCCGACGATGAGCAGGTCCGTTTCGACAGTCTCGACAGTCACGGGCGCGATCCTGCTCCTTCCTACTGTCGACGCCAAGTGGAACGTGTTCTAGTTTGGCGGAAACCTAACCTCCGAATCGGGCCTTGTCCAGCGACAGGCACCCCACCCCTCCTGCGAACGGACCCAGGACCGCCGACCCGGCGCGAGTTCGCGCCGGGTCGGCACTACATTCACGCCGGGTCGGCGTCATCTGGTCTGGAGGTCGGAGACCAGCCAGCCGGCGTCGGTGTTCACCACGGTCACGAGGGCGCGGTACGGCGAGTACGTCGTCTCGCCGCCGTCGCGGGTCGTGTACTGGTTGAGGAACACCAGGGCCTGGACCTCGGAGGTGTTGGCGCGGACCACGCTCTGGGCGACCACGCGGGCGTCGACGTCGACCTTGCCGTCGACCACGCCGGCGCGGACCTCGTCCTTGGTCGCGCGGAACTCCTCCGCGAAGGACGGCGTCATCAGTGCCGTCGCCTCCTCGACCTTCTCGTCGTACTGCTGCCAGGAGGTCGTCACGATCGTGGTCGCGGCCTCGGCCGCGGCCGCGGCCGCGCGCTGCGCGTCGGCCCAGGGCAGCAGGATCGGTCGGTCCTCGGGCACCGCGATGGCCCCCTCCACCGGCGGGGTGGCCGCGGCGGACGGCTCGTCGTCGGTGACGACGAGGTAGAGCGCCATCGCCGCGGTGAGCACGACGAGCACGACCACCGTCGTCACCAGGACCCGCGTGATCCGGCTGCCGGCGAACAACCCGGGCCGGCGCTCGGCGTGCGGCTCCTCGGCCCGAGGCTCCTCGATCCGAGGCGCCCGGGTCACGGTGCCCGTCCCGCCCTGCCCGGCCAGCCGGCGCGGGCGGGAGGCGGGGGTGCGGGATGTCCCGCGGGGTCGTCCGGTCATCTCGTCCCCCTCACGGCACGAACTGCAGGTCGCGGGTCAGCCAGTCGCCGTCCTCGTGGACGAGCTCCAGCTGCAGCCGGTAGTTGCGTGCGGTCGGCTTGCCCTCGGTGGCCTTGTTGGCGACGGTCCCCGACGCCGCGACGGCGACGGTCGCGGAGTCGCCGTCCGCGGCCACGACGCCCGTCCACACGACCTCGCTCTCCTGGATCGACTGCTGCTTCCTCATCAGCTCCAGCAGTCCCTCCGTCGCCTTCTGGTACTGGTCGCGGAACTCGCCGGTCGCGCCGGTCAGCACCGCCTCGACGGACGTCTCCTCGTCGTAGCGCACGTTGAGCAGCGCCTCGACCTCGGCGGTGGCCGACTCGACGACCGCGGCGAGGCGCTGCTGCTCCTCGCCGTCGGACTCCTCCAGCGCGACGGCCCGGACGGCGCCGTCCGCCGGCAGCGAGGACGGGGCCGGGTCCTCACGCACCCGGTCCACGACGGACACCGCGGCGACGACCGCCGCCGCGGCCGCGACCAGCGCGACGACGTACAGCAGCAGGTTCAGCCGCACTCGTCCGGGCGCGCTCACTTGCTCGCCACCGGACCGACCAGGAGCCACTTCCATGAGTCCCCTCCCAGGATCGACAGGTTGCCCGGATCGACGTAGCGCACCGGGTCGCCGTCGCGGTCGACGGCGCCCTCCAGCACGCCCGAGACCGGGTCGTACGACGTTCGGTACGCGCGGCCGGACGACGCCCGGCCCTCGCGCGCGGCGGGCACGTGGTTCGCGCCGCGGGCGGCGTACGGGAGCCCGCTGGTGCAGCGGGCCGGGAAGATCGGGCCGTCCTTCAGGTCCTGCGTGCCGCGCCAGTCGTTCGGCGGCACGTAGCCCTCGGTGCAGGGCGGCTGGCTGTAGTCGAGCTGCAGGTTGACGTGGCCGTAGCCGTCGCCCGGCGTGCCGGTGAAGCCCGAGGAGATCACCCGCGGGTACGTGACGAGCAGCTGCTCGACCCCGGCGAGGTGGGACACGACGACCTGGTTGACGCTGACCGCGTTGCCGAGGAGCACCGGGAGCGTGGGCTCGAGGTCGCGCAGCAGCCGGCGTACCTCCCGCGCCGTGCCCGGCGTCCCGTCGAGGGTGGCGCGCAGGTCCCGGTCGCTCTCCCGCAGCGCCTGGGTGATCAGCTTCAGGTCCCGCGAGAAGCCGCGGATGTTCTCGCCCTCGCCCTGCTGGGTCTCCAGCACGGTGAGCCCGCTCTCGAGCAGCGCGACCGTCTCGTCGGTGTGCGCCGCCGCCTCGCCGACGAAGAGCCGGCCGTTGTCGATGAGCCGCTGCAGGGGTACGCCGGTGTCGTCGAACATCGCTCCGAGCTCCTCGACCACGACCTGGAGGTTCTCCCGGTCGACCGACCCGACGAACTGGTCGACCTCGACCAGCAGGTCGGCCTCGTCGACGGGCAGCGAGTCCTCGGACCCCTGGAGCGTCGCGCCGTCCTCGGCGTACGGACCGTCGTCGTCGGGCGGCTCGAAGTCGAGGTACTGCTCCCCCACCGCGGAGAGGTTGTGGACGAACATCGGCGAGTCCAGGGGCAGGCGGGTGCCCTCCTCCAGCGCCAGGTCGAGGCGTACGCCGTCCTCCGTGGCGTGCATCGCGCGGACCTTGCCGACCTTGACGCCGCGGTAGGTGACCTCGCTGCCCTCGAAGAGGCCGCCGGAGGCCGGCAGGGTCGCGTGCACGGTCAGGCCCCGGCCGAGCACCCGGTCGACGAAGCCCAGGTAGGTGGCGGTGATGTAGACGATGCCGACCGCGCTCAGCACGAGGAAGGCCACGATCCGGATCCGTACCCCGCGCGTCATCGCGCACCTCCCAGCAGGGCCGACAGGGACGGCTCGTCACCGGGACGGTCGGCCTCGGCGCCGAGCGCCATCGAGGACCGGAGCCGCGCCAGCCCGGAGACGCCCGGGATGCCCGGGACCGACGGCAGGTCGATCCCCGAGCTGTCGACCCGCGGCAGGCCCGGCAGGCCGAGCAGCTCCAGGATGTTGTCGAGCAGCTCGACGACGCCCTCCAGGTCGGGGTTCGGCGGCAGCAGGTTGACCACGACGCACACGGGCCGGTCGTCGTACTCCGGCTTGCGGCAGTCGCGCAGCAGCTTGCCGAGCAGGTCGAGGTCGTCGAGGACCTTCGCGCACTCGGCGCTGCCGAGGCTGCCGCTCTCGATGCAGCGGAGCACGCCGTCGATGACCTCGCCCGGATCGGGTACGTCGATCGGCGGCAGCAGCCCGCCGTCGGGCAGGACGTTCTCCAGGTTGATGTCGAGGCGGATCGAGGTGTTGGCGTAGTCACCCTTGACGATCTCGGAGGCCTCCTTCGGGAACGGGAAGCTGATCAGCAGGTTCAGCCCCGGGGCCAGCGCGTCGCCGGCCTCGCGGAGCCGGGCCAGCACCGGCTGCAGGTGGCGCAGCGAGTCGAGCAGGTCGTCCTTGCTCCGGCCGATCACGCGGGCGCCGACCTCGCCGAGCTCGTCGAGCGCGCCGAGCATCCCGACCAGCTCCTCGTGCTGCGACGCGAGCACCTTCACGGCCGGTCCCGCGACGTCGAGGGCGCCGGTGATGGTCTTCCGCTCCTGGTTGAGGGTGCGGGTCAGGCCGTTGATCGACTCCAGCGCCCGGACGATGTCGAGCTTCTGCGCGTCCAGGGTGCTGACGACGCCCTCGAGGTTGCCGAGCAGGTTGCGCATCCGGTCGGTGCGCCCGCCCATCACCTCGTTCAGCTCGGAGGTGATGGTGCCGAGCTGGGCCACGCCGCCGCCGGTCAGCAGGAAGGACAGCGCGCCGAGCACCTCCTCGACCTCGGGGTTGCGGCCGGTCTCGGCCAGCTCGATCACGTCGCCCTCGCCGAGCCGTCCGCTCGACGGTCGCCCGGTCGGCGCCTCCAGGGCGACGTACTTCTCGCCGAGCAGGCTGGCCTGGCGGATGTCGGCGAGGGCGTTGTCGGGCAGCTCGACGTCGTCGCGCACCCGCATCGTGACGCGGGCGTGCCAGCCGACACGCTCGACGTCGGTGACCTCGCCGACCGTCACGTCGTCGACCATCACCGGGGAGCGCGGCACCACGTTGAGGATGTCCTCGAAGTCCGCGGTGATCTCGAACGAGCTGTCGTCGTCGACCGGCGACCCCGGGAGCGGCAGGTCGTAGGCGCCGTCGAAGTCGCAGCCCGAGAGCACCAGGACGGCCGCGACCGCGACCGTGGTGAGCCGGCGCCGAGCCGGGGTGATCACGGAGCCGGTCACGGGGCACCGCCCAGCAGGCCGCTCAGCGTCGGGTCCTCGACGCTGAGGTACTGGCCCGGGTCGGGGGCCGGCTCGGTGGCCGCGCGCTTCCCACCGGGTTGCGCCGCCTCGCGACCCGGCGGCCCCGGCGGGATCCACGACAGGCTGCCGGTGACCGGCTCGAGGAGCTGCTCGAAGAGCCGGCAGGCGACGTTCTTGAGACGCCGGGGCAGCTGGGACTGCTGGACGACGGCGCAGAGCAGGCCGTCGGCGTCCCAGATGTTGCCGCCGACGCCGATCCGCGACCCGATGGAGCCGGTCTTGCTGTTGTAGGCGACCGTCAGGTTGCCGATCGCGACGGGGGCGACGCGGAGCGCGGTGTCGATGCTGTCGCGCTCGGAGTTGATCGTCTTCAGTACCCGGGTGAGCTGCTCGACGTCGCCGACCAGGGCCGCCCGGTTGTCCTTGACGAAGGACTCGACGGTGCCGACCGCGCGGGCGACCGAGGAGAGCGCGGCCTGCAGCTCCGTGCGCTCGGTGACCAGCGACGACGAGACCCCGGCGAGGTCGCGCATGAACGCCCGCACCAGCCGGTCGTTCTCGGCGAGGGTGCCGGTGAACGTGGCGAGCTCGGTGACCGTGTCGAACAGCGGGCCGGCGCCCTGGCCGAAGGTCTCGGCCGCCTGCGACAGCTCGCGGATCATGCGGTTGCCCGCCGCGCCCTGACCGCCCAGGCCCTCGGCGCCGGCGCGGAGCAGGTTGTCCAGGGTGCCGTCGGCGTTGACGCCGTTCGGTCCGAGCGCGTGGGTGAGGTCGCGCAGGCTGGCGTAGATCCGGTCCAGCTCGACCGGGACCCCGGTGTCGGGCAGGGCGATCTCGGCCCCGTCGGCGAGCACCCGGTCGCCTTTCGAGTACGCCGGGGTCAGCTGCACGAAGCGGTCCGCCACGAGCGTCGGCGTCACGATCGCCGCCTTCGCGCCGGCCGGCACGTCGACGGCGGCGTCGTACTCCATCTCGACGCGCACGGAGTTGCCGGCCGGGACGACGGCGGTGACCCGGCCGACGTTCACGCCGAGGATCCGCACGTCGGAGCCCTCGTACACGCTCACCGCTCGCGGGAAGTGCGCGGTGACGGTCTTCGTCTCGGCGGGCTGGCGGACGGTGAAGAAGGTCGCCGCGAGCAGCAGCACCGCCACCCCCGCGACCAGCGCCCGTCGGTTGATCCTGGTCATGGCTCAGTCCTCCAGCCGCGTGGGCAGGAACTCGCCCGTGGGGATGGCGAGCAGGTTCGCGGCGTACGCGTCGAACCACGGCCCGGTGCCGATGATGTTGCTGAGGATGTCGACGTACGGTCCGAGTGCGTTCAGCGTCGCCTTCAGCTCCTTCTCCTTGTCGACCAGCAGGCCGAGCAGGTCGTCGACCTCGGCGAGCGCGGGCGCGAGCTGCTCCTGGTTGTCCTGGGCGAGCCCGCGCAGCTCGTCGGCCAGGCTGCGGGCGTTGACGAGCAGCCGGTGCACGGCGTCCTTGCGCTTCTCCACCTCGCGGAAGACCAGGCCGGCGTCCTTCATCAGGTCGACCACGTCGTCGCTGCGCGCGGCGAGGACCTTGCTGACCTCGCGGGAGCTGAGCAGCAGCGCCTGGATCTGCTCGTCGCGTGAGGCGACGGTCCGCGAGAGCCGGGTGATGCCGTCGAGGCTCGCCGCGATCTCCGGGCTGGCGGCGTCGACGGTGTCGGCGACGGCGTCGAGCGCCTCGGAGAGCTGGGCGGTGTCGATCCGCTCGGTGGTCGTCGTCAGGTCGCCGAACGCGGCCACGATGTCGTACGCCGACCGCGTCCGCTCGACGGGGATGGTGTCGTCCGGGTCGAGCTCGCCCTTCCCTGCCGGGGTGAGCTCGAGGTACTTCTCGCCGAGCAGGCTGAGCACCTCGACGGAGGCCTGGCTCTCCGGGCCGAGCTCGACACCGTGGTCGACCTCGAACCGCACCCGGACCCGGTCCTCCGCGAGCGTCAGCTCCTGGACCCGGCCGACGCGGATGCCGCCGACCTGGACCATGTTGCCCTTGCGCAGACCGCCGGCATCGCTGAACTCCGCGGTGTACGACGTCCCGCCGAACCCGGGGAACTTCGAGAGGTTGAAGGCCGCGGCCATCACCACCAGCATCAGCACGACGGTGATCGCGCCGAGGCGCAGGATCTGGGAGTCGGTGTAGCGCCTCACTCGCCGCCCTCCTCGGTGGCGCCGTTGCAGCGCGGCGCGGACGAGCGGAAGTCGAGCTTGTTCAGCGCGGCCTGGATGTCCCGCAGGCCAGGGATGTCGCTGACGATCGGGAGGGTGATCTTCCCGGAGAACCCGCAGACGTAGTAGTTGTACCAGGAGCCGTAGGTCCCGGTCCGGGTCTGGTCGGTCATCGATTCGGGCAGCCGGTCGAGCAGCTCGACCAGGCTGGCGCGGTTCTGCTTCTCGTTGAGCATCGCGGCCAGCCGGCGCAGCTCGGCGATGTCGGACTTCAGCACCGGCCGGCCCTCGCGCAGCAGGTCGGCGACCACGACGGTCAGGTCGGAGACGTTGTCCAGCGAGGAGCCGATGGTGTCGCGGTCGGCGGCCAGGTCGCCCATCCAGTCCTTCAGCTCCACGATCAGCCGGCTGAGCTGCTCGTGGCGGTCGTCGACGGTCGCGAGGGTCCGGCCCAGGTTGTCGACGACCTCGCCGACGAGCTGGTCGCGGTCGGCGAGCGTGGTGGTCAGCGAGGCGGTCTTCGCGAGCAGGCCCTGCACGGTGCCGCCCTCCCCCTGCAGCACCTGGACGAGGTTGAGGCTCAGCTCGTTGACCTGCTTCGGGCTGAGTGCCTGGAAGAGCGGCTGGAAGCCGTTGAACAGCACGGTCAGGTCCAGCGCCGGCGCGGTCCGGTCCACTGGGATCCGATCGTCCGCCTTCAGCGGCCGGGCGGCGTCGACCGCCTCGGCCGCGCCCTCCTCCAGGGCGAGGTAGCGGTCGCCGACGAGGTTCAGGAAGCGGATCTCCGCCCGCGAGGCGGTCGTGAGCGGCACGTCGGACTTCACCCGGAAGGTGACCAGGGCGCCGGTGCGCTCGTGGTGCTCCACCTTCTTCACCTCGCCGACGCTCACGCCGGCGACGCGGACGTCGTCGCCCTTCTCCAGCATCGACGCGCTGGTGAACACGGCCTGGTACTCCGTGCCGGCGCCGAACCCGACGTTGCCCATGATCGCGGCCAGCAGGCCCGTGACCAGGACGGAGACGACGGTGAAGATGGCCAGCTTGATGCCCGCCGCGATGGTCACCGCGTTGCGCCGGTTCCGCATCCGGGACGTGTCTGCACTCACCGCTCGCCACCTCCCCGGACGACCGGACCGTAGAGCAGCGACCCGAGCGAGCCGTAGCTGTCGGCCGGCCGGCCGCTGCGCTCGGCGAGCAGGGCGTTCACGATGGCCTGCTCACCCTCGCTTCCGGCGTTCCCGCTGGCCGTGGTGCTCGCCCGGCCGAGCCCGGGGAGGATGCCCGTCGGCGGCTTGTCGTCGAGGTCGGTGCCGTCCTTGAAGGAGTTCGGCGCGATCGGCACCTGGGGGTTCGGCAGCCCGGCACACCAGGGTCCGTGGCCCACCTCGCCGTACTCCGGCAGGTCACGCTCGTCATAACTGCGGTACTGCGGCGTCAGCAGCTCGATGTACTGCTTGACCTGGTTGCCCTCGAAGGTCTCGGCGAGCCGCGGCGCGTAGCGGGCCGCGCCCTGGAGCAGGCATGGGAACTCCGGGGAGTACGTCGCCAGCAGCTTCAGCACCGGCTCGGTCACCTCGCCGACCCGGATCAGGTTGGCCTCGTTGTCCCGCAGGACCCGCGTGGAGGTGGTGGCCAGCCCCTGGACGTCGGCGAAGAAGACGTCGAGCTCCTGCTGCTTCTCGATCACGGTCTTGCTCGTGACGGTGAGGTTGCCCAGCACGTCGACGAGGTCGGGGGCGGCCAGGTGGTAGGTGTCGGCGACGTCGGCCAGCGCGACCAGGTCACGCCGCAGCGTCGGCAGGTGCGGCCGGATCGCGGTGAGGTAGCCGTCGAGCTCGTCGATGGTCTCCCCCAGCTGGGCGCCACGCCCACCGAGCGCGGTGGCCAGCGCGTTCAGCGTCGCGTTGAGGTCGGCCGGGCGGACCGAGCGCAGCAGCGGGAACAGGTCGGCGAGGATCCGGCTGAGCTCGACGTTGGTCTCGACCCGGTCCGACGGGATGACCGCGCCGTCCGCGATGGCCTCGGCGGCCGGGTCCTCGGGCCGCACGAAGGAGACGAACTTCTGCCCGAAGAGGGTCGTGGGCAGGATCTCGACCCGCACGTTGGCCGGGATCCGCTCGGCCTCGTCGGGCTGGAGCGCGACCCGGATCGAGGCCTCCTCGCCGTCCTGGGCCACCTCACGGACCTGGCCGACGAGGACGCCGTTGATGCGCACGTCGCCGAACTTGGCCAGCTGCAGGCCCGCGCGCTCGGCCTTGATGGTGACCATCGTGACCGGCTCGAACGCCTTGTTGTAGATGGCGATCGACAGCCCGGTGAGCCCGATGATCAGACCGAGGAACACGACGCCGGCCACCAGCAGCCGGGCGTGCTCCCGGCGGCTGTCGTGGTGGATGTTGACCAACACGCCCGGCCTACCCCGTGATCCGGACGGTCGTCGTGGAGCCCCAGATGGCGAAGCTCAGGAAGAAGTCGGCCACCACGATGGTCACGATGCTGGTGCGGATCGCCTTGCCGACGGCCGTGCCGACCCCGGCCGGGCCGCCGCTGGCCGTGTAGCCGTAGTAGCAGTGGATGAGGATCACCGCGGAGGCCAGGAACAGCAGCTTGCCGAACGACCAGAGCATGTCGACCGGTGGCAGGAACTGCAGGAAGTAGTGGTCGTAGGTGCCGGGCGACTGCCCGTAGATGTAGGTGGTGATCAGCCGGGGCGAGAGGTACGACGCCGACAGCGCGACGACGTACAGCGGGATGACGGCGATGAAGGCGGCGATCATCCGGGTCGTCACCAGGAACGGCAGCGACGGGATGCCCATCACCTCCAGCGCGTCGATCTCCTCGGAGATGCGCATCGCGCCCAGCCGGGCGGTGTAGCCGCACCCGACCGTGGCGGCCAGCGCGATCGCCGAGATCAACGGGGCGACCTCGCGGGTGTTGAAGTAGGCGGAGATGAACGCGCTGAACTTCGCGACGCCGATCTGGCTGAGCGAGGCGTACCCCTGGATGCCGACCTCGGTGCCGGCGAAGAACGCCAGGAACGCGATGACACCAGCGGATCCCGCGATCAGCGTCAGTCCGCCGACGCCGAAGGTGACCTCCGCGAGGGTGTTGGTGATCTCGCGCGGGTAGCGGCGGATCGCCCGCGGCGTCCAGGCCAGCGCCTTGACGTAGAACAGCAGCTGGTCGCCGTACTGCTCCAGCGCCGTACGCCGGCCGCGGACGAACGCGCCTCCGAGTGCTCCGATGCTCGCCATGGCCTACAACCCCGGGGGCGGGACGACTTGGAAGTAGATCGCCGTGATGATCGCGTTGATGAAGAACAGCAGCATGAACGCGACGATCACCGACTCGTTGACCGCCCGGCCGACCCCGCTCGGACCGCCGCCCGCGTTGAGGCCCTTGTAGGCGCCCACGATCGCCGCCATGGCGCCGAAGACACCGGCCTTGATGATGGCGATGTAGAGGTCGGTCAGGCTGGCCAGCGCGGTGAACGAGGACAGGAAGGCTCCCGCCGAGCCGCCCTGCACGATGACGGTGAAGAAGTAGCCGCCGCCGATGCCCGCCCCGATCACGACGCCGATGATCAGCAGCGCGACGAACATCGTGGCGAGAACGCGGGGGGCGACGAGCCGCTCGAGCGGGTCGACGCCCAGCACCTCCATCGCGTCGATCTCCTCGCGGATCTTGCGGGCGCCCAGGTCGGAGCAGATCGCCGACCCGGCGGCACCCGCGATGATCAGCGCGGCGGCGATGGGCGCGGCCTCGCGGACGACGGCGAGCACCGCGGTCGCCCCGGCAAAGGACTGGGCGCCGAGCTGCCCGGTCAGGTTCCCGACCTGGAGCGAGATGACGGCGCCGAACGGGATCGAGACCAGGATGGTCGGCATCAGGGTGACGCTGGTGATGAACCAGGCCTGCTCGATGAACTCCCGCACCTGGAAGGGCCGCGTGAAGATCACCTTGACGACCTCGACCACCATGGCGGCGATCTCACCGGGTCCCCGGATCACCGAGACCGCGCTGATCGCCATCCATCCCTCCCTCGTCGTCGCCCGGCGGCCGGAGCCGCGATAGAACGTGTTCTCGTTTTGCGCAACGACGGCATCCGTACCCCCGACCCCGGGGATTCACTCCTCGAAGTGGCGTGAGTCACATTGGAGGCCGGGGCGGGTTCGCGAGACCGCGGCCCGATGGGGGACGATGCGCTGCGTGGACAGCTCCGCCTTCTGGGCTTCGTTCCCGCACGATCCGCGGGATCCCGCGCACGCCCCGCTGCGTGCGTCCGACCAGGACCGCGACCTGGTCCAGCAGGCCCTCGCCGAGGGGTACGCCGAGGGCCGCCTCGACCGCGAGGAGTACGACGAGCGCAGCGCCGCCGCCTCCGCCGCTCGGACGCTCGGCGACCTTCCCCCGCTGGTCGCCGACCTGGTGCCCGCCCCGACCCCGCGGCGCGACCCCCGCACCGAGCTGGCCCTCGCCACCCCCGGCGAGCTGCGCCGCCGCGGCGAGGCCGCGTGGCGCGGCGACGTCCGGGAGGCCATCGGCACCTTCCTCGTCCCGAGCCTGATCTGCTGGACCGTCTGGTGGTTCACGATCGGCCCCGGCGGCCATCCGTGGCCGATCTGGGTGATGCTCGGCACCGGCATCAACCTCGTCCAGACGCTCGCCCGGGGCGAGACGCTGGTCGGCGAGCACGTGCGCAAGCTCGAGAAGAAGCAGGCGCGCGAGCTGCGCCGGCGGGAGCTCGGCCAGTGAGCGCGCTCGACCCGCACGCGGAGCGGCACCGCATCCGGCTGGTCCTGGGCAAGCACCCCTCGGCGGTGCTGTTGGCGGCGCAGCTGCTCGGTCTGCTCGCCTACCCGTACCTGCAGGGCTCGCGGGCCGGCATCGCCATCTTCGGCGTCCTGCAGCTGGCCATCGTCGCGACCGCGCTGTGGGCGGTGCGCCGTACTCCGGCGTTGTCGTGGGTGGCGCTCTGCCTCGGCGTGCCGGGCATGGTCTTCACCGTCCTGGAGGCGATCTCGCCCGGCAGCGACTGGATCGTGCTCACCTCGGCGCTGCTGCACGCGCCGTTCTACTTCTACATCTCCTACGGGATGATCCGGTACCTCTTCTACGACGACCGGGTCACGCGCGACGAGCTGTTCGCGACCGGGGCGGCGTTCACCGTGGTCGCCTGGGGCTTCGCCTACGTCTTCGTCGCCGCCCAGGTGGTGTGGCCCGGGTCGTTCATCGGCGCCGGCGGGGAGAGCGAGCGCGACTGGTTCGAGCTGCTGTACCTCTCCTTCTCCACCCTCACCAGCGTGGGTCTGTCGGACGTGGTGCCGGTCCTGCCGCACGCCCGGTCGCTGGTGATGGTCGAGATGGTCGCCGGCGTCCTGTACGTCGCGCTCGTCGTCGCCCGTCTCGTGGGGCTGACGGTCAGCCGGACCACGCCGCGCTGAGCGCTGCGCTCGACCGCTAGACATTTCGAGTCGTGGGGCAGACAACGTCCCGGAGATGTGGTTCCTTGGCCTGACACTCCGGGGGGACGAGGCGCCGAACAGAGGACTCGGGCATGCGCACTCCGGCTCACGAGCACCAGCACACCCACACCGCAGCCCCGGCGCGTCGGGACCAGGCGGTGCCATCCGGACCCCATGGTCGACCTCCTCTGCGACCGACGGTCCTGTCGAGCCGGGCCGGGGTGACGCCGGACGCCGACCGGATCCTCGAGGAGCCCGCCGACGGCATCCGTCGCGCTGCGGGGCACGCGGACCGACTCGGCGGGAGCGCGGCACCACCCGACCTGTTGCGACGGCTGGCCGAGCGGCGCGGACGCGGCGACGCGCTCCCGGGCGAGGTCACGCACGCCGCAGGGAGCGAGTTGGGATGCGACCTCTCGGAGGTAAGGATCCACCGGGACCACGAGGCGAATCGCATCGCCCGATCGGTCGACGCCCGCGCCTTCAGCCACGGGACCGACCTCTACTTCAGCGCCGGGGCCTTCGACCTGAGTGACGACCGCGGCCGTCATCTCCTCGCGCACGAGCTCGCGCACGTTGCGGACCGCCAGCCTTCCGGCGACCCAGGACTCATCGGCCGCGCGGACGATCCCGCCGAACGGCGCGCTGACGAGTCCGCTGACCGGGTCCTGCCGACCCTCCGGCGAGCGATGTCGGCGCCGGACTCCCCCGCTGCGGAGGCGAACCCGGGAGACCCGCCGGGCGTCGCTGCCGCCGGAACCCTGCGACGCAAGGTCGGCTTCGAGTTCGAGACGCCGTGGGAGATCAAGGGCCCCTCGAACACCATCGGCTCCGACACCGACGCGTTCGTCGGGCAACGCGGTCCCACGGCAGAGGAGATCAACGCGCTGGCGGAGGACGAGAGACCCTCGATGCAGGACCTGTGGCACGTCTCCCCCGACATGAAGCCACCGACGATGACGGTGCAGGGTCCCCATGGCCCGATCCAGGTCATGCGACCGGAGTTCCTCCCGACGAAGAAGACCGTCCCGAAGGGCGGCATCGAGAGCCTCTGGGGCGCGACGGAGGAGGTGATCACGCTTCCGAAGTACTCCGGCTACGGGAACCTGGAATTCATCACGGCGGCGTTCGAGGAGACTCCCCAGGGTCTGGTCCACCTCACGAAGACGATCACGCAGATCGTCGAGGTCGTCGACTACCTCTCCTCGAAGCCCGCCGGCGAGACGACGGTTGCCGAGCTGATCGACAACGTCATCCCGCTCGAGTGGGGCAAGCACCTGCGGCTGAAGGAGAACCTGGAGAAGCGCAAGGACGTCGTGATCGACACCCGTCCGTGGCCCCCGGGCGGCGCTCCGCTCTACGCCGCCATCCAGCTGACCGGAGGCATCAAGCTCGAGCAGATTCCCGCGCTGTTCGAGCGGATGAGTCAGCCCGTGCCGCACAACGGCGGCGACCTGCTGCACTCGTCCCGGGGCGGAGACCGCCAGGCGACCCGTACGGAAGCCACCAGGAGGGCGACCAAGGAGGTGCTCGACCAGGCGGACGCCGACTCGTACTACGCGAAGTCCGCCCGCCCCGAGCAGGCGGCGTACGAGGGGGCCGTGCTGCACCTGGCCGACATCATCCGCCGGGGGGCGACGATTGGCACCGGTACCGACAAGACGAAGTACGTCACCCCGTTGATGAGCCGGACCAACTTCGGGCTGCTGCCGTTCGCCATCAGGTCGGCACCGGAGTTCGCCCAGCACGTGTACGACGCGAGCGAGGTGCAGCCTGCCGCGAAGCTGTTCGGCGCGAACGGGAACACGCATCTGTGGCAGGGCACCGTGCAGACGTGGGTCGAGAGCATCCAGGCAGGCAACGACCCCGTGAACTGGGGCCAGGACAAGCCCGAGCGCTGGGCACCCCAGAATGTCGGCGAACCGGACGACCAGTCGATCGGCCACGTGTACGAGTTCCGCGGCCTGAACGCTCAGCTGCCGGTGACCGATTGGATGACCGAGGCCCTCCGCCTGTTCGCCGCGGTGCAGGCCATCAACAGCGCCCCACTATGACCCGTCCCAGCCCTCCGGCCGGAGCTTCTTCGGCAGCTTCGCGACCACCAGGCGGTACGACTCGTCGACGGCCTCGAGCAGCTCGTCGTCGGGGATCGCCCCGCCGTACGCGAGGTCGTTCCAGCCGGAGCGGCCGATGTAGGCCATCACGCTCGCCTCACCGGGGTAGCGGGAGATCCACTCGTCGGCGACCTCGCGGCTCGGACCGCCCTTGACCCCGACCCCGGCCGAGCCGAGGAACGCGAAGATCTTGCCGCGCTCCCCCGGGCCGACCTTGATCACCGGGTGCTCGTGGTCCCAGGGGTTGTCGGCCCAGGCGCCCGGCTTGGCCAGGCAGTGGGCCTGCATCGTCTCGACGTCCACGGCCCGAACCTACGACGGACCGGGGACGTTCGTCTCCCAGCGCGCCCGTCGCTCCTCGTCGCTCTGCTCCCACCACGGGGTGCCGCGCTCTCCGAGGGCCACCTTCGCCGCCTGGACGCCGGCGCGGGAGGCGCGCTCGTCGTCGGTCCCGCGCGTACGACGTACGTCCCGCCGCCAGGCCATCAGGATCCGCTGCAGCTCCGCGCAACGCTCCGCCGGGATGGCCGGGTCGGTGGCGCGCCAGCGCCGGCCGTCGATCACGACGTACCGCCCGTCGGGCGTGAGCTCCGGACCGTCGTCGCTCACGCGGTCGCGCCCGCCTCCAGCGCGGTCCGGTCGATGACGCCCCGGGCACGGTGGCGGTAGCGGAGGATCTGCACGATGCCGAGGGTCCACACGGCGTACTGGACGCTCATCGCCCAGCGGAACGCCGACGGCGTGTAGTCGGACCCGCCGCCGGGGGTGCGCCAGTCGAGGACGAGCCCGATCATCACGACCAGCGCCAGGCTCGCGCAGAAACCGGCGACGTTGATGATCCCGGTAGCGCTCGCCAGCCGGCTCGCGGGGTTGGAGGTCCGGCCGATGTCGAAGCCGATCACGGAGCCCGGGCCACCCACGCCGATGACCAGCACCAGCACGACCAGGAGCCAGAACGGGGCCTCACCCGGCCACGCGAGCACGGCGGTCCAGACGCCCACCATCGATCCGACGATCGCCAGGACCATCGAGGACCGATGCCAGGGGTGGAGGGCGACCAGCGAACCCAGGACCGGCCCCGCGACGACCACGGAGACCACGATCAGGGTGAGCAGCAGGCCCGCCTCTCCGCTGGTGCGTCCCTCGCCGCGGACGAAGAACGGGTAGCCCCACAGCAGCGACAGGGTCGTCGCGCTGGACTGGGTGCAGAAG
Source organism: Nocardioides sp. (assembly GCF_035503875.1). Lineage (GTDB taxonomy): Bacteria > Actinomycetota > Actinomycetes > Propionibacteriales > Nocardioidaceae > Nocardioides. The sequence goes on along the minus strand of NZ_DATJTA010000030.1, from coordinate 52,571 downwards.
TGGATCCAGAAGCCGAGCCGGGTGCCGGGGTGCGCCCAGGAAGCAGTGAGGCTGGAGCGCACCGCCCGCGGCGACAGGGCCGTGCCGCGCAGGTTGCGGTGCGCCGGGGAGTCGCGGAGCAGCAGCAGCCCGAGCACCACGAGGACGAGCCCGAAGGAGGCGGTGACGAGGTAGGCCCGGGTCCAGCCGAAGGTTCCGAGCGCCCAGGTCATGGGCACCGCGGCGGCGACCGCGCCGAGTTGCCCGACCGTGCCGGTCAGCTGGGTCAGCAGCGGGATCCGGCGGGCCGGGAACCACATCGCGAGGATCCGGAGCACGCAGATGAACGTCATCGCGTCGCCCAGCCCCACGAAGAACCGGGCCGTCAGCGCCAGCGGGTAGCTCTCGGCCAGCGCGAAGCCCGCCTGGGCCGCGGAGAGCAGCACCGCCCCGGCGAGCAGCACGCTGCGCGACCCGAAGCGGTCGACCAGCAGCCCGACGGGGATCTGCATGCCGGCGTACACCAGCAGCTGCAGCATCGTGAACGTCGCCAGCTGCGAGGCCGAGATGTCGAAGCGCTCGGTGGCGACCAGCCCGGCCACCGCGAGCGAGGAGCGGTGGAAGACCGCCAGGACGTAGATCGACAGCCCGATCGCCCAGACCGTGTACGCCGACCCGCGGCTCGGCGCGGGCGTCTCGGTCACTCCCCCGAGGCTACGCCCGGCGGCCCGTCATTCGGTCACCCGTGAGCGCGTGCTGCTGGTCACGTACGCGACAGGTGGGCCTCGATACGCTCGCCGGCGCTCGCTACTCGACCACCGAGAAATCGAGACCCGCTCGCCTCAGCGTCGGCCGAACAGCCGCGAGACCAGGCCCCGCTGCTCCTGGATCACGCTGGGCATCGAGGGTCCATCGGGGCTCAGGGGTCGGTACTCGACGATCGGCGGTTCGTCGTCCTCGTGAGGATCGTCGACCGGCAGCGCTCCCGCCCGCTCCACCACCCGCTGGAGGAACTCGTCCACCTCGGTCTTGGCGTACCCCTCCCGCAGTCGGACCTCCGTGAACCCGGTGTCCTGCACCACGTCGTCGACCGGCTCGCCCGCCGTGACGGCCGCGGCCAGCCGGTCGAGGAGCTCGTCCACTTCCCCCATGTCGTAGCCCTCGCGCAGACGGACCGGGGTGAACCGGACGGACGAGATCTCGTGCACCAGCTGGCTGCGCTCGAAGGTCACGCCCTCAGCCTAGGAGTCGATCGCGGCCCGCGGGTCGGTTTGCCGGGGGTCTCGATACGCTCGCTGGCGCTCGCTACTCGACCAACGAGGACCTCGGTGGTCGAGTGCCGCCGAGGGACGAGGCGGTGTATCGAGACCGCCGCGAGGTGCTCACTTGGTCGCCGAGGCTCGCTGCGCTCACTTGGTTGCCTCCATCATCTGGCGGAGCTCCTTCTTGAGCTCGGAGATCTCGTCACGGAGGCGGGCGGCGAGCTCGAACTGGAGCTCCGCGGCGGCGGTGCGCATCTGGTCGGTGAGGTCCTGGATCAGCTGGGCGAGGTCGGAGCTGGGCATGCCGGCGAGCCCGGCGGCGTGCTTGCCGGCGTCGCCCTCGCGCAGGGCAGGCACGGGCTGTTTGGCCTTGACCCCGCCGGCGCGGCCCTTCGCGGCCGTGCCGGCCCAGGTCTCCAGCAGGGCCTGGGTGTTCTCGTCCTCGCGGGCGAGCATCTCGGTGATGTCGGCGATCTTCTTGCGCAGCGGCTGCGGGTCGACGCCGTTGGCCTTGTTGTAGGCGATCTGCTTGTCGCGGCGCCGGTTGGTCTCCTCGATGGCCGACTCCATCGAGGGGGTGATCTTGTCGGCGTACATGTGCACCTGGCCCGACACGTTGCGGGCGGCGCGTCCGATGGTCTGGATCAGCGACTTGTCGGAGCGCAGGAAACCCTCCTTGTCGGCGTCCAGGATCGAGACCAGCGACACCTCGGGCAGGTCGAGACCCTCGCGGAGCAGGTTGATGCCGACCAGCACGTCGTACTCGCCGAGGCGCAGGTCGCGCAGCAGCTCGATGCGCTTGAGGGTGTCGACCTCGGAGTGGAGGTAGCGGGTGCGGATGCCGGCGTCGAGGAGGTAGTCGGTGAGGTCCTCGGACATCTTCTTGGTCAGCGTCGTGACCAGGACCCGCTCGTTCCTGTCGGCCCGGGCGCGGATCTCGTGGATCAGGTCGTCGATCTGGCCCTTGGTCGGCTTGACCACGACCTCCGGGTCGACCAGGCCGGTCGGGCGGATGATCTGCTCCACCGTGTCGCCGCCGACCTTGTCGAGCTCGTAGTCGCCGGGGGTCGCGGAGAGGTAGATCGTCTGGCCGATCCGCTCCAGGAACTCCTCCCAGCGCAGCGGGCGGTTGTCCATCGCGCTCGGCAGCCGGAAGCCGTGCTCGACCAGGTTGCGCTTGCGGGACATGTCGCCCTCGTACATGCCGCCGATCTGCGGGACGGCGACGTGCGACTCGTCGACCACGAGCACGAAGTCCTCGGGGAAGTAGTCGAGCAGGGTGTTCGGCGCGCTGCCGCGGGTGCGGCCGTCCATGTGCATCGAGTAGTTCTCGATGCCGGAGCAGGAGCCGACCTGGCGCATCATCTCGACGTCGTACGTCGTGCGCATCCGCAGCCGCTGCGCCTCCAGGAGCTTGCCCTCGCGCTCGAACTTCGCCAGCTGGTCCTCCAGCTCCAGCTCGATGCCCTTGATCGCCCGCTCCATGCGCTCCGGGCCGGCGACGTAGTGGGTCGCGGGGAAGACGTAGAGCTCCTCGTCCTCGGTGAGCACCTCTCCGGTGACCGCGTGCAGGGTCATCAGCCGCTCGATCTCGTCGCCGAAGAACTCGATGCGCACCGCGTGCTCCTCGTAGACCGGGAAGATCTCGAGGGTGTCGCCGCGGACCCGGAAGGTGCCGCGGGTGAAGGTCATGTCGTTGCGGGTGTACTGGATCTCGACGAGCCGCCGCAGCACCGAGTCGCGGTCGTGCTCCTCGCCGACGCGCAGCCGGAGCATGCGGTCGACGTACTCCTGCGGGGTGCCGAGGCCGTAGATGCAGGAGACCGTGCTGACCACGATCACGTCGCGACGGGTCAGCAGCGAGTTGGTCGCGCTGTGCCGCAGCCGCTCGACCTCCTCGTTGATCGAGGAGTCCTTCTCGATGTAGGTGTCCGTCTGGGGGACGTAGGCCTCGGGCTGGTAGTAGTCGTAGTAGCTGACGAAGTACTCGACCGCGTTGTCGGGGTAGAGCTGGCGCAGCTCGTTGGCGAACTGCGCGGCCAGCGTCTTGTTGGGCTGGAGCACCAGCACGGGGCGCTGGAGCTGCTCGGTGACCCACGCGACGGTCGCGGTCTTGCCGGTGCCGGTGGCGCCCAGCAGGACGACGTCCTCGACGCCGCCCTTGATCCGCTTGGTGATCTCCGCGATCGCCGCCGGCTGGTCGCCGGACGGCTGATAGTCGGATTCGACCTTGAACGGCGCCACCCGGCGCACGAGATCGGTGACAGGACGCATGACTCCAGCGTAGGTGGGGCCACCGACAATCCGGCTCGTCGCTATGTTGTCCCGGTGAGGATGCGCGCACCGAGGGCCACGGAACGGGTGCTGCGAGTCCTGCGGAGGACGCTCCTGACCGTGTTCGGCATCCAGCTGGTCCTCGCCATCGGCATGTCGCTCGTCGACTCCTACCGGCGCCGCGGCAAGAAGCCGAAGCCCTTCCCGGTCACCCCGCCCCGGCCCGTGCCGATCGGCGACGGCGAGGTGACGACGTACACGTTCGGCCGCGACCTGTACGACGACATGCTCGCCGCGATCGACAGCGCCGAGCGGCAGATCCTCTTCGAGACCTACATCTGGAAGGGCGACGAGATGGGCGAGCGGTTCAAGGCCGCCCTGTCCGCCGCCGCCGACCGCGGCGTGGAGGTCTACTGCATCTACGACGGCTTCGCGAACCTCGTCGTCTCGCCGCGGTTCAAGAAGTTCTCGCCGAACCTGAAGGTGCTGCGCTACCCGATCTACCCGGCGGGCTGGCGCCCCTTCGACCTGGCCCGCTACGGCCGCGACCACCGCAAGATCCTGGTCGTCGACGACGCCCAGGGCTTCGTCGGCGGCTACAACATCGGCTCGGCGTACGAGACCGAGTGGCGCGACACCCACGTCCGGATCACCGGTCCGGGCGTGTGGGACCTCAAGCGCGCCTTCGCCGACTTCTGGAACCTCAACCGGCGCCGGCGGATCGGCACCAGCGAGCGTCCGCTGCTGCTGGAGACCGCCTCCACCTGGGAGCCGCGCATCCGGATCCACCGCAACGTGCCGCGGCTGTGGATGTTCCCCATCCGCTCGATGTACATCGAGGCGATCAACCGCGCGAGCGTCAACGTGTGGATGACGCAGGCCTACTTCACCCCCGACCAGGACTTCGTCGACGCGATGAAGGAGGCGGCCCGCCGCGGGGTCGACGTACGGCTGCTGGTGCCGCTGAAGTCGAACCACATCGTGGCCGACTGGATCTCGCGCGGCTACTTCAGCCAGCTGCTCGGCGCGGGCGTGCGGATCTTCCGCTTCAAGGACGCGATGGTGCACGCGAAGACGTCGACGGTCGACGGCAGCTGGTCCACCGTCGGCACCGCCAACATCGACCGGCTGAGCCTGCAGGGCAACTACGAGATCAACGTCGAGGTCTTCGACGAGGCGTTCGCACGGACGCTGGAGGAGATCTTCGCGACCGACCAGAGCAACTGCCTCGAGCTCACCCAGGGCGAGTGGGAGGCCCGGGACCTGCACCGCAAGTTCACCGAGCTGATGCTGGCTCCCCTGCGGCCGCTGCTCTAGGAGATCCAGGTCCCGCGCACGCGGGTGAGGTCGCAGTCGACCAGCGTCGCGCCCGTCAGGTCGGCCCCGTCCAGGTCGGCGCCGATGAGCGAGCAGCCGGTCAGCACGGCGTCGCGGAGGGTGGCCCCGGTGAGGTCGGCGTCGTGCAGCAGCACGCGCTCGAGACGAGCGGCGTCCAGGTCGGCGCCGGGCGCGTGGATGCGCTGCCACTCGCCCCCGGTCACCACCGCAGCCCTCAGGTGCAGCCGCGGTGCGACGGCGTCGCTCAGGCGGCTGTAGTCGAGTCGTACGCCGTCCATCCGGGCGTCGGCGAGCTCCGCCTCCTCCAGACGCAGTCCGAAGGCGGTGAGCCCGGTGAGGTCGGCCCCGGTCAGGTTCGCCCCGCGCAGCAGCGCACTGTCGAGCACCGCCCCGCGCAGGATCGCCCGTTCGAGCCGTCGGCCGACGAGTACGGCGCCCTCGAGGTCGAGCCCGCTCAGGTCGGCGTCCGACAGGTCGGCACGGAGGTCGAGCACCCGGGTCATGATCTCGTCGGTCATTCCTCGAGCCTCTTCTCGGCGGCGGTGACGGCGGCCGCGGTGGCGGCGATCGTGCCCGTCGCCTCGGCGAGAGCCGGCACCTGGGCGTGGACGTCACCCGGCGGCGCCGCGGGCACGGGGTGCTGCGGGACCGGCGCGGGAACGGGCGCGCCGGACGCCGTCGGGGAGGCGACGGCGGCGGTCGGGGCCGCGGGCGTCACGGGAGCCGGACTCGTGGCCCAGCTCGCTCGTACGGCGGCGCTGAAGCTGAGCGTGTCCGACTTGATCGAGTCGATGTCGGCCCGGGTCGTCAGCGACTTGAAGTTCTCTTCCTCGGCGAGCAGCTTCGGGTCGTCCCCGCTGGGTCCGGCCTTCGCCTTGACGTGGTTGGTGCCCAGTGCCCGCAGCCGCTTCAGCTCCGGCAACGCGGTCATCCTCTCGTAGGCCTCGGCACTCATCGCGCCCTTCAGGTGGTCGAAGGCGTCGACCACCCGGTCGACGTACTTGCCCATCTTGAAGGCCGCGTAGGGGTAGTTGGTCGCCTGCGTGCCGTGGCTGTGACCGTAGTGCAGGTAGTCCTTGAGCACGTCGCCCACGTTGTCGGTGAAGGCCTGCTTCCACGCCTCGGTGCTCATCTCCACCGTCACCTCGGTCTCCGTGCCGAGCCGGGACCCGTGTGCCTCACCCTTCTCGTTGACCAGCGGGGCGCCCGTCGCGGTGCGCTTGGCCTCCGCCTCGTTGATCTTCTGCCGCTTGCGTCCGCCCTGGACGGCGACCACCGCGTGCACGGTGGCCCCCGCCGAGCCGTAGACCTCGTTGGCGTAGAGCGACGCCTCCGAGACGGTCTCCGCGACCTGCGAGATCAGCAGGCGCAGCCGGGCGATGTCGGTCGGCTCGGTGCTGGCCGCCAGTGCGGCGATCTGCTCGCGCAGGATCTTGACCTGGACCAGCTTCTGCTCGTAGACGGCGTTCGCGGCCCGCATCCGCTTGGCATTGCTCGCGTACTCGTCCCCGCCGTCGGCCTTCGACCAGGAGGACGTGGTGCCGAGACTCGCCAGACCGGCGTCGGTCGACACCAGCTTCCCGATCGTCCGCTGGAGGGTGGCCTCGAACTCGTCGGCCTTCGCGCGGGCCTCCTGCAGCCGCTTGGCCTGCTCGTCCTGGGCGACCGGGTCCGCGATGCCGTCGGTGATCTGCTTGGCGTACGCCGTCCACTCGCCGCCCACGAGGAACCGGGCGATGTGGGTGAGGGCGAAGACGTCCTGCTTCCGGTCGGCCGCCGCCTGGTTCTGCTGGTCGGCGATCTTCTGCGCGGCCAGGTCGGCGGGCCGGTCCTTCAGCTTCTCCATCGACGACGACTCCAGCGCCTCGTGCTCGCTCTTCGGCCGGAGCAGGGTGTCCTTCTTCGACCAGTGGCCGCCGAAGATGAAGTCCTTCGCGTAGACGTTGAGGTCGAACACGGTGCCCGGGTCGAGGCTGGTCCCCATCTCCTTGCGGAACTCCTCGTTGTAGACCTGCACCGCGAGCTCGGTGTTGATCCCTCCCGTCGAGATGTCGAGGTCGGAGGTGACCGAGGTCGCGCCGGCCGCGTCGAAGTAGTCGACGTTCTGGTTGGGCACGGCCTTCGCGCCGGTCTCCTTGTTCGCCGGGACCGTGGGCACCGACTCGGCCCGGGCCTGCGCCTCCAGCGCCGCACGGACCTTCGGCTTGGCGGCCTCCGGCACGGAGGTGTGCCCCGCCATCGCCTCGGTCGCGCTGCCCAGCCGCTCCTTCATCTTCCGCTGGACGACGGGCTGCAGCTTGGCGTGGATGTCGTCGCGCAGCCGGAGCAGCCCCTTCATCAGGTCCAGGGCGAGCTCGGGCTGCGCATGGGTGAAGTGCGGCCTCGACCTCCCCGGCCAGCGCCCGAAGACGAGGCAGTCCTTGGCCTTGAACCAGTCCCCCTCGAAGGCGCCCAGCAGCACGTCCTTGCACAGCCGGGAGTCGCGGCCACGCTCCATCGAGATCGCCAGCGCGGTCTCCCAGGGCATGTCCATGAGCGCGGCCATGGCCGGCTGGTACGCCGTCCGCGCCGGTGCGCCGCCCTCCACCGGGTGCGCTGCCACGGGATGCGCTGCGGCGGAGCGGCTCGCCACCGGCGTGGGTGCGGGAGTGGGTGCCGGTGCCGGGCTGGGCTCCGGCGTCGGGGTGGTCGGCGCGGGGGTCGACGACGCGGGGGTCGCACCGTCGGTCTTGGTGGGATCGCGGCGGATCACGCCCCCGCCCGTCCTGGCCAGCCGGCCGATCGGCGAGCCGTCGTCGAGGCGAGCTGTGGAGGAGTCCGTCCCCGAGGCCGTCTCCGAGCGTCGTACGAGCCTCGCCAGGGCCGAGTCGGCCATCGTGTCCGCCTCGTGCTCGGCCCGGTCCTCGGCGTGGCCGACGACCAGCCGGCCGACCGCCAGCGGCACCGGAGCGGCCGGCGTCGCGGTCGCGGGCGCCGGTGCGGGCGTCGGCGACGCCTTCGTCGGCTCCGCGGTGTCGTGCGCGAGGTTCACCGGCCCACTCTCTGTGTCGGGGCGGGGTCGCCACGCACTCGGTCGGTCGGCAGTCTGCCAACGCCGGCCCACCCGTGGGGGCGAATGCCGGGAACCCGCGGAGCCGGGCTAGCGCGGTGCCGGCCCGGCGGCGCTCATCGTCGGGTGACCTTCGCCGGGAGGTGGGTGCGCGGCGCCATCCGCGCGCCGTGCCGGGGACGGCGCAGCCCCGCGCGGCCGACCAGGGCCTGGACCCGGCCGCGGTGCGGTCGCCAGGGCTCGAGGAACTCCTCCAGCTGGTCGTCGTCGAAGGGCTCACCGGTCAGCGCCCAGCCGATGTCCTTGGCGACGTGGTAGTCGCCGAACGAGACCGCGTCCGGATCGCCGTGGGCGCGCTGCATCGTCTCGGCGGCCGTCCAGCGACCGATGCCGGGGATCGACGTGAGCCGCCGGGCCGCCTCGTCGTGCGGCACGGTCGTCGTCCGCTCCAGCGCGTCCGCGACCCGGGCCGCGGTCACCACCGCGCGCGAGCGAGCCGGGTCGACGTGCATGCGCAGCCACTCCCACGAGGGGATCGTGCGCAGCGTCGCGGCGTCCGGCTGGACCCACAGCCGCCGATCGGCGCCCGGCCCGGGCGCGCGCTCGCCGAAGCGGTGGACGAGCATCCGGAACCCGGCGAACGCCTCCTGCCCGGTGACCTTCTGCTCGATGATCGCGGGCACCAGCGACTCCATCACGAGGCCGCTGCGGCCGACGCGGACCTCGCCGTACCTCCGGGCGGCCTCGACCAGGACGGGGTGACGCGGCTCGAACCCGCTCGGGTCGTCGGCGGCGCCCAGCAGGCCCGGGACCGAGTCGATCGCCCACTCCGCGCCCGGCCCCCACGCCTGCGCGTGGACCTCGCCGTCCGCCGCCCGGGACCACAGCACCAGCGTGGCCGGCCCCTCGGGGGTGCGCAGGCCGCGCCAGTGCCGGTCGTCGTCCAGGTGGTACGTCGGGTCGCCACCGCCGCGGCGGTGGATGCGGACCATCCGGACCGAGCACGGCCAGTCGGGACGCCAGACCCGGGTCACGGAAGTCACCCGGCAGACGGTACGCCGCCGCGCCGACAGTGGAACCTGTTCTAGTCTCGCGCCATGTTGCAGATCACCGACCGCGACCGGGTCCGCACCCTCGTCCTGGACCGCCCCGAGGCGCTCAACGCCTTCAACGAGGCGCTCTACGACGCGACCGCCGAGGCGCTCCTGGAGGCGGCCGAGGACCCGGGCGTGGCCGTCGTACTCCTCACCGGCAACGGCCGGGGCTTCAGCGCGGGGACGGACCTGCTGGAGATGCACCGGATCGCCACGGACCCGACGTTCGAGCGGGGCAAGCACGGCTTCGTGGGTCTGGTCGACGCGCTGGTCGACTTCCCCAAGCCGCTCGTGTGCGCGGTCAACGGGGTCGGCCTCGGGATCGGTACGACGATCCTCGGCTTCGCCGACCTGGCGTTCATGTCGTCCACCGCCCGGCTCAAGTGCCCGTTCACCTCCCTGGGCGTCGCGCCGGAGGCGGCGTCGTCGTACCTGCTCCCCCGGCTGCTCGGCCGCCAGGGTGCCGCGTGGGTGCTGCTCTCGGCGGAGTGGATCTCCGCGGAGGAGGCCCGGGAGATGGGCCTGGTGTGGCGGGTGTGTTCGCCCGAGGACCTGATAGCCGAGGCGACCCGCCACGCCACCCTCCTCGCCCAGCGGCCGATCTCGTCGCTGGTCGCGGTCAAGCGCACGATGACCGCGCCGCTGCGCGCCGAGATCGACGCCGCCCGCGAGCGCGAGAACGCCGCCTTCGCCGAGCTGATGGGCGGCCCCGCCAACCTGGAGGCCCTGGCCGCCTTCGCCGAGGGCCGGGAGCCGGACTTCACCGGCCTGCCGCCGGGGTGGTGAGCCCGCGCCCGGCGGCCGGCGGCTCGCCGCGGGGTGCGGGTCGTCGGGAGGCCGCAATTGCAGCCGAATGACAGGCCAGCGGCCCGCTGGCGTGTCCGGAGGCTGCAATTGCGGCCGTAGGACGGGCCGGCGCGGACCATTCCTGCCGGTCTGCCGCTCGGCTGCAATTGCGGCCGAATGACACGGCCGCAACCGACCACCCTGCCCGGAGGCTGCAATTGCGGCCGTAGGACGGGCTCAGAAGTCCCAACGCGTGGCCCCGCCCGGCTCCACCGTGGAGAGCGCGGTGGCCCGGCCGGTCTCGAGCCGGTAGACCAGCCACGGCGGCTTCCCCGCGGACGGGGCGCTGAACGGCGCGGTCAGCGCGACGCCGCTCTCGTCGACCTCGCACGGCCAGCCCTCGGCTGCCCAGTCGGCGGCGCGTGCGGCGACGACCGCGGGGTCGGTCACGGCGGAGGCCGTGCCCTCGACGACCAGGTCGAGCTCGCGCAGCGCCACGCTGAGGGCGCAGCGCGGGTCCCGGGCCAGGTTGCGGCCCTTGCGCGTCGTGGCGCCGGTCTCGAACCAGAAGGCGCCGTCGGCCCAGAGCGCACCGATGCCGGTCACGTGCGGGCTGCCGTCGGGGTTCAGGGTGGTCAGCCAGCAGGTGTGCCGGTCCGGGCCGCCGGCGCCGGGCGCCTGGGCGATGCCGGCGTCGAGATGGGTGCGGACCGCCTGCCAGTCCAGCGGCGGCAGGTCGTAGAGCTCGGCGAGATTCGTGGCGGTCATGCCGGTACCGACCGGCACGACCGCCGCGACTCATCGCCGCACGAACAGGCCGGCGGCGTTCAGAACGCGAGCTCCTCGGTGGTCACCGTGCCGGCCTCCCGCCCGGGCGCGCGGTGGTAGGTCCAGTAGAGGTTGGTGTGCGCGATGACGAGGTCGGGCGTCGGGGCGCCGTACTCGCTCTGGTCCTCGGTGGTGTGGGCGTCGGCGACCAGCGTGGCGTCGTACCCCCGGACCAGCGCGCCGTGCAGGGTCGAGCGGATGCACTCGTCGGTCTGCGCGCCCGCGACCACGAGCCGGCCGACCCCGCGCGCGGCGAGCACGTCCTCCAGGTCGGTCTCCTCGAAGGAGTCGGCGTACGTCTTGTGGACGACGGGCTCGGACTCCTGCACGTCCAGCTCGGGGACCCATCCCCAGCCCTCGGAGTCACGGGGCAGAAACTCCGGGTGCGAGTGCTGGACCCAGACGACGGGCGTGCCGGAGTCGCGGGCCTTGCCGACGGCCGTGGCGATGTTCGCGACGACCCGGTCCCGGTCGTGCGCCTCCGCCACCACCCCGACCTGGACGTCGACGACGACGAGGGCGGTGTGCGGACGGTCGGTGAGCGTGGTCATGAGGGTTCTCCTGTCGTGGGCTTCCAGTCGGATGGCGGGTCCTCGCCGACGCGGCCGTCGACGGCCTCCCGCAGCAGGTCGGCGTGGCCGGTGTGGCGGCCGTACTCCTCGATCAGGTCGCAGAGGACCCGGCGCAGGCTCGCGTGCCGGCCGTCCCCGTCGCTGACGTCGGCATCCTGCCCGAGCCCACCGACGGTCACCCCCTGGGCGAGTCGGGACCGCGAGCGCGCCACCGCGGCGTCGTACGACGCGTAGAGCGCAGCGGGGCCGTCGTCCGCGGCAGTACGGAACTCCCACTCGGGGTCGGCCTCCCAGTCGACGGAGTCCCAGGGCTCGCCGGGCGGCTCCCCGAACATCTTCCCCGGGACGTACGTCGCCTCGATCAGCGTGAGGTGCTTGAGCAGCCCACCGAGCGTGAGCGCCGAGCTCGGGACCGGCGCGGCCGCCAGGCCCGCGGCGTCGAGCCCGTCGGCCTTCCAGCGGAACGTCGTGCGCAGCCGGTCGAGCGCCGCGACCAGCTGTTCGGTCTCGCCGCCCGCGAGCGGTGGCTCCCAGGGTGGTGGTGCGTGCTCGTCCATGACGACGACACTAGAGTCGATTGCGGACGTTCTACTTCCGCATCAGGAGAACGATGACGATCGACGCCAGTCCGACCGCCCGGGCGCTGCTCGCGCTCGAGGCGCTGCAGGACTCCCCCGGCATCACCGCCGAGCGGCTCGGGGACCGGCTCGGCGTCTCGCCGCGCGCCGTACGCCGCTATGTCGGGATCCTGCGCGAGGCCGACATCCCGGTCGAGTCGGTGCGCGGCCCCGCGGGCGGCTACCGGCTCGGGCGCGGCGTACGGCCGCCGCCGCTGCTGTTCGGTCCCGACGAGGTGCTGGGTCTGGTGATGGCCGCCCTCGACGGCCAGCACGACGCGGCCGACGTGGAGGGTCCGGTCGGGCGCGCCCTCGGCAAGCTGCTGCGGACGCTCCCCCGCTCGGTCGCCGCCCAGGCCGAGGCGGTGCGTCGTACGGCGGCGCCGGTGCCCGACCGTGGCGCCTCGCGTCCCGATCCGGCGACGACGGTCGCGCTGGTCGAGGCGTGCGCCGAGCACCGTCGGGTCCGGCTGGGCTACCGCTCCGACGGTGGGCGTGAGTGGGAGGCCGAGGTCGAGCCGTGGGCGGTCGCGGTCCGCTACGGCCGCTGGTACCTCGTGTGCCGCTCGCTGCGCGCCGACGCCGTGCGCACCTACCGGATCGACCGGGTGCGTGCGGTCGAGGTCCTCGAGGCGAGGTTCGAGCCGCCCGCCGACCTCGACCCCGTGGCCACGCTCGAGGAGAACCTCGCCGTCGGTTGGGAGTACGACGTCCGGGTGCTCGTCGACGCCCCGCTGGAACGGATGCACCGGTGCGTGCCGCGGACCATGGGCCGGCTCGAGCCGGTCGACGCGACGACGACCCGGCTGACCGCATCGACCGGCAACCCGACGTACTTCGCCGAGCAGCTGGCCACCCTGCCGGCCGACTTCCGGATCGAGGAGGGTCCGGAGCTACGGGCCGCGGTCGAGGCGCTCGGCCGACGGCTGCTGCGCTCGGTCAGCTGATCGCCCAGGGGTCCTCGCGCCGCCACAGCGTCGGGAACCGCAGGCCCACGCCGTCGCGACGCGCCAGCTCGTCGAGGACCCGCATCGTGACGTCGAGGTCGTCGCCGGCGTACGGCAGCGCACGCAGCGGGCGGTCGAGCGGGCGGAAGAAGTCGTCCCAGTGGATCAGCACGACCTGGCGGGCGCCGACGGCCCGGACGGTCTCGTCCCAGTAGGCGCGCAGGTACGTCTCGTCCTGGACGCCGAGCTGTCCGACGCCGAGGTAGGCGACCTCGGCCCGTCGGCCGGCCAGTGCGCCGGGGACGAAGCCGGCGCTGCCCTGGACCAGCACGCTGGCCCCGCTCGCGTGCTCGACGAGGATCGACCAGGCCTCGCCGCAGCGGTACGCCTTCGCGCTCACCGGAGGTACGACGGGCTGGGTGATCGTCCCGGGGAAGCGGTCCGGCGGGCAGTGGTGCGACTCGACCAGGGTGAGCGAGAGGTCGCCGTACCGGATCGTCTCGCCGGACGTCGCCACGCGGACCCGGTCGGCCGGCAGGCCGTGCCCCCGGCCCACGTTGGCCGCGGACTCACCGCCGAGCAGCTCGGCCCCGGTGAGGTCGGCGACGAGCGCCGAGTCCATCGCGTGGTCGAAGTGGGTGTGCACCGGCACCACCGCGGCCAGCCGGTCGATCCTCGCACGGGCCAGCGCCGCGTCGATCCGCCCGCGGTCCGGCGCGACCTTCCCCAGCCCGACCTTGAGCAGCGACGGCCGGGAGAAGAACCCGTCGGTGAGGACCGCCGTACGGCCGTCGTCGAGGAGCAGGCTCGCCACCCCGAGGAAGGTCACCGACAGGTCGCCGGTCGCCTCCGGGACGTCGAAGCGGTCGGCGTACCGACCCAGGTCAGGGCGACCGAGCTTGAGGCGCATGTCGCGGACCCTAGCCACCCCGCCGACCCGTCACTTTCTCGGCGCTTTCGTCGGCGTGTCGAAGAGAAAGTGACGGGTCGGCGGTCGCCGCAAAGCCCTGCGCGCACGTCGGCTCGCCGCTAGCCTCCTCGCGTGATCCGCACTCTCGGGCTCGCCGCGGTGGCCGCGGCCCTCATCCTGCCCCTCGCCCCCGCTCCCGCCTCGGCCGAGACCCACGTCGTCCGGGACGCCCGAGGAGACATGACGCGCGTGACGTCCGACCTCGTCAACGGCGGGGTGGTGAAGACTCGACCCGACCGCGCGCAGAGCAAGGCCGACATCGTGCGCCTGCGGACCCGGTACGGCGCCCGCGCGCTGCAGGTCACCATCAAATTCCGCGAGCTCCCCACAGGACCGGAGGCCGACGGCTGGTGGGGCGGATACGTGTCGGTCGAGACGCCGGAACGCCGCTACAACGCTTCATTCCACCCGACGCGCGGACGAGTCCGGGTGGAGCTCCGCACCGGCAGCGGAGGGAGCCGGGACTGTCGCCGCCTGAAAGGCGCGACGCTGGTGAAGCGGAGTGCGGTCCAGGTCACCATCCCGGCGTCGTGCCTCGACGCCCCGCGCTGGGTGCGCACCGGCGCGCACGCGGGCTATCAGCCCGAGTCGGCCCTCCCGGACTCGTGGAGCGATGACGCCCGGGCCACCGGGTGGAACGGCGATGGCCCACCGGCGCTCGGCCCGCGCATCCGACGCGGCTGACTCCACCGCTCCACCCGTCGATCGTTCGTCGACACACCGCGAAAAGCCCCGAGAAAGTGACGGGTCGCGCTCAGGCCTCGCGCTTCTTGGCCGCCTTCGCGATGGTGTCCTCGACGATGGCGTTGATCCGGGAGCCCATCGGCCAGCCGGCGTAGTGGCACATCAAGATCGTGATCTCGCGCAGGGCGTCGTCGTCGAGCTCGCCGGCGGCGTGGGCGGCGGGGATCTGGATGGTCAGGACGTCCTGGCCGCCGGAGCCGGCGAGCAGGCCGATCAGCAGCAGCCGGCGGTCGCGGTTGGACAGCCCGGGGCGGTTCCAGATGTCGGCGAACAGGTGGTCCGCGGTGTAGCGGAAGAAGTCGCCGACGCCGTCGGTCATCTCGAAGCCGTAGACCTCCTCCATCTTCTCCAGCCCGCGCCGGCGGGTCTCGGGGAGGTCGTCGAACTTGCCCATCAGAGGCCCAGTCCCTTCGCTAGGTCGGCGCGGGCCTGCCGCGCCAGGGGTACGTCGATGTCCAGCTGCTCGGCGAGCTCGATCGCGAAGCCGAGGTCCTTGTCGCCCAGGGCGACCACGTGCGTCATCACGCCGTGCCAGAAGTCGGCCGGGTCGATGGGGGCGGTGGTGTCGCGCAGGATGATCGCGCCCGGTCCGCCGGTGATCGCGTCGGTGTGACGCACCACGTCACCCAGGTCCTTCAGCGACAACCCGGATGCCTCGGCCAGCCGCATCGCCTCCGTGGCCGCGGTGAACGAGACGAAGTGCATCATGTTGCGGGCCAGCTTGAACCTCGTGCCCGACCCGATCGGGCCGGCGTGCACGACCTTGCCGCCCAGCACCTCCAACGCGGGCCGGGCCACCGCGAGGTCGTCCTCGGAGCCGCCGACCATGATGGCCAGCGTCCCCTCCGCCGCGCCCGTCGGCCCCCCGCTCACGGGCGCGTCCAGCACCCGCAGGCCCAGACCGGCCAGCTCGGCCGGCGTACCCGGCGCGACGGTCGAGTGCACGACCAGCACCGTGCCCGGCCCGGCCTCCGCCGCCACCGAGCGCACCTGGTCGTCGTCGCGCACCATCACGCACAGCACGTCGACCAGCCCGGCCACCTCGGCCACGCTGCCGGCCACCTTCGCCCCGGCCGCCTCGAGCTCGGCCAGCGGCTCGGGCGCGACGTCGTACACGACCAGGTCCAGCTCGGAGCGCGCCAGCGTCAGCGCCATCGGCTTGCCGATCATGCCGAGGCCGACGAACCCGACCCTCATGCGCGGAACGTCTGTCCGCCGTCGACCGCGATGATCTGCCCGGTCACCCACGACGACTCGTCGGAGAGCAGGAACAGGCAGGCGCCGACCATGTCCTCGGGCTGGCCCATCCGCTTCAGCGCGAGGTTCTTCACCAGCTCCTTCGACGCGTCCCCGGCCTGGGTGCGCGTCGCGGCTGTGTCGGTCGGGCCGGGCGCGATCGCGTTGACGCGGATGCCCATCCCGCCGACCTCGTGGGCGAGCTGCTGGGTCAGGCCGTTCACGCCGACCTTGGCGAGGCCGTAGAAGCCGGAGTAGAGGTACGCCGCCGTGCTCGACTGGTTGACGATCGAGCCCCCGCCGCGCTGCTGCATCGACTTCCACACCGCCCGGGTCATCACCAGCGCGCCGTCCATGTTCACCGACATGAACTTCCGGTAGTAGTCCCAGTCGACGCTGATCAGCAGGTCGAACTGCATGTCGCCGTAGATCGCGGCGTTGTTGACCAGCCCGTCGATGCCGCCGTACGCCGCGGTCACCTGCTCGACCAGCGCCTGCGCCGACTCGGCCGAGGAGACGTCGGTGCGCACGAACATCGCCGTACCGCCCGCCGCCTCGATCTCCTTGGCGACCCGCTCACCGGACTCCTCGTTGAGGTCGGCCACGACCACGGAGGCCCCCTCGGCGCCCAGCGCCGTGGCGTACGCCTCGCCGATCCCCTGGGCCGCGCCGGTGACGACGACGACCTTGTCCTTGAACCCGCTCATCTGCTGCTCTCCTTGTGATCCACGCTGGTTGAGGTGCGAGCGAAGCGAGCCTCGAAACCCGGCGAGCCGGACGTCGGCCTCGATCGAGCCTGCTTCTCGTCTGACGGGGTTTCGAGGCTCAGGACTTCGTCCTTCGCACCTCAACCACCGAGTTGGTCAAGCCGGCTCCGCGATGGTCTTGGTCTCGAGGTACTCCTCGAAGCCCGCGACGCCCATCTCGCGTCCCAGGCCGGACTGCTTGTAGCCCCCGAACGGCGCGTCAGGGCTGAACCAGACCCCGCCGTTCACGGCGAGCGTGCCGGTGCGGATCCGGGCGGCGACGGCCTTGGCGCGCTCCAGCGAGCCGGAGTCGACCGAGCCGGAGAGGCCGTACGCCGAGTCGTTGGCGATCCGGACCGCGTCGTCGTCGCCGTCGTGCGGGATCACGACCAGCACCGGCCCGAAGATCTCCTCCTGGGCGAGCCGTGAGGAGTTGTCGAGGCCGGCGACGACCGTCGGCTCGATCCAGTAGCCGTCCTGCTCGATGACGTGCCCTCCGGTGGCGAACCTCCCGCCTTCCTCCTCGGCGAGACGGAGGTACGACGCCACCCGGTCGCGCTGCACCTCGGAGATCACCGGGCCGCAGATCGCACCGGGGTCGCTCGGGTCCTTCGCGCCGATCGACTCCATCGTGGCCGCGGCGACCTGGACCGCCTCGTCGTACTTCTCGCGCGGTACGACGAGCCGCGTCGTGATCGCGCAGCCCTGGCCGGCGTGGATGCAGGCGGCGAACGCGGTGGCGCCCGCGACCGCACCCACGTCGGCGTCGTCGAGCGCGATCGCGGCGGACTTGCCACCGAGCTCGAGGAAGACCCGCTTCAGCGTGGGCGCGGCCGCCGCCATGATCGCGCGCCCGGTGTTCGTCGAGCCGGTGAACGAGACCATGTCGACGCGCGGGTCGGTGGCGAGCTGCGACGCGACCTCGTTCGAGCGCGGCGTGACGACGTTGAAGACGCCCGCCGGGATGTCGGTGTGCTCGGCGACCAGGCGCCCCAGCTCGGCCGCGACCCACGGGGTGTCGGGCGCAGGCTTCAGCACGACCGTGCAGCCGGCGGCGAGCGCCGGGCCGACCTTGGCCAGGTTGATCTGGGTCGGGACGTTCCACGGCGTGATGGCCGCGACGACGCCGACCGGCTCGCGTCGTACCGTGCGCCGCGACGGGATGCCCATCGGCTCCGCCACGCCGAGGTCGGTCTCGAACTCGTACGACTCGGCCAGGTCGGTGACCCACTTCAGGCTCGCCACCGGTACGTCGAAGCCGGCCGCGCCCATCATGAAGCCCGGCATCCCGACCTCAGCCGTGGTCAGCGCCCGGAACTCGTCGGCCTCCGCCAGCAGGGCCTCGTGCAGCTGCCGCAGGCAGCGGACCCGCAGCTCGGTGTTCGTCGACCAGTCGGTCTCGTCGAAGGCCCGCCGGGCCGCGGCGATGGCGGCATCCACGTCGGTCGCCGTCGAGTCCGGCGCCTGGCCGATCTCGGCGCCGGTCGCCGGGTTGAGGATCGGGTACGTCGCCCCGTCGCTCGCCGGTCCCAGCTTGCCGTCGACCAGCTGCTGGGGCGAGGGGAGCCCGCTCACACCTGCTCCTGGGTGAGGAACTCGCCGGACTCGACGGGCGGCGGCCACACCGTCGACGGGAGGTCCTCGGGCTTGTAGTGACCCGGGACGCCGAGCCCGAACACCTGCAGCCGCTTCTTCAGCGTCTCCGGCGCCTTGCCCGACTTCATGACCGCGCCCATCGTGTGGGCCATCGCGCCGAAGTCGAACCAGTCGCGCTGCCACGAGAACAGCAGCCGGCCGTCCGGCTGCCGCGCGACCCCGAACCAGCTCCCGCCGAGGCCCGGGACCTCGAACTCGCGGCCGGTCGCGTCGTCGGTGATGCCGGACTTCTGCTTCCAGAAGCCCACGACCATGGCGTTCTTCTCGTCGATGACGGTCGCCTGGTAGTCGTAGTGCCAGCCGTCGAAGCCGTCCATCTCGATGCCGATGGCCCAGTCGCGGATCTGGTCGCGACCGACGGCCATGAAGTGCTCCTCCGGAGTGAGCATCCAGCCGTACGTCGCGTCCTCGGCGTACCACTCGGCCATCACCCGCCAGTCGCCGGACTCCTCGGCCTTGCGGTTGATGTCGAGCCAGGAGTTCCAGAACTCCTCGATCTCCTCACGCGTGAGGTCACTCATCAATCCTCCTCGATGCTCAGCGCCATCGCCGGGCAGTACTTGACGGCCGACGTCACGTCGGACCGCAGGGACTCGTCGGGGTGCTCCTGGAGCACCGTCACCAGGTCGGCGTCGTCGTCGAACCCGAACACCTCGGGCGCCTCACCGGTGCACATCTGGTGGCCCTGGCACAGGCCGAGGTCGGCCACGACCCTCATCGCGCGCCGCCGTTCCCCACGCTGGACGCCGGCAGCGCCCCCACGCTGGTTGAGGTGCGAAGGACGAAGTCCTGAGCCTCGAAACCCGGCGAGACGACATACGGCCCCGACCCACGCCGACCCTCAGCACGAGGGGTTTCGAGGCTCGGGCCTAGCGGCCCTCGCACCTCAACCAGCGGCACCCCCAGGCTGGTTGAGGTGCAAGCGGAGCGAGCCTCGAAACCCGGCGAGACGACATACGGCCTCGACCCACGCCGATCCTCGGCACGAGGGGTTTCGAGGCTCGGGCCTAGCGGCCCTCGCACCTCAACCAGCGGCGGCCCCACGCTGGTTGAGGCGCGAAGGACGAAGTCCTGAGCCTCGAAACCCGGCGAGACGACAAACGGCCCCGACCCACACCGACGCTCAGCACGAGAGGTTTCGAGGCTCGGCGCTGGCGCGCCTCGCACCTCAACCAGCGGCACTGTCGGCGCTGGCGCGCCTCGCACCTCGACCGGCGTCGTGGTCATCGCTGCCGCCGGCGGTACTTCACGCGGCAGGGCTGCTGGAGCTGGATGACCATCTTCGACACGTCGTCGCGGTAGCCCTCGGACGGCTGCGCCATCTCGAACTCGTAGTCGCGCAGGATGACCGAGAAGATCGCCTTCATCTGCATCATCGCGAAGGCGTTGCCCACGCAGCGGTGCTTGCCGGCGCCGAACGGGATCCAGGTCCAGCGGTTCTGCAGGTCCTCCTGCCGGGGGTCGATATAGCGGCCGGGGTCGAAGGAGTCGGGCTCCGGGAAGTCCTCGGCGATCCGGTTCGACACCCGCGGGGAGGCCGCCACGACGGTGCCGGGCGGGATCGGGTGCCCGGCGAGCTCGATCTCCTCCTGCACGACGCGCATCAGGATGATCAGCGGCGGGTGCAGCCGCAGCGTCTCCTTCAGCGCCGCCTCCAGCCGCGGGATCGAGCGCAGCGCCTGGAACGACACCTCGCTGCCGTCGGCGTACAGGTCGTCGAGCTCGGCGACCACGTCCTTCATCGTCTCGGGGTGGCGCATCAGCTCGATCAGCGCCCAGGACGCCGTACCGGACGAGGTGTGGTGGCCCGCGAACATCATCGAGATGAAGATCCCGGTGATGTAGTCGGCGGTCATGTCGATCGAGATGAGGACGTCGAGCAGGTCACGGTCCTCCTTCGGCACCGTGCCCCGCTGCTTGCGGCGGTCGATGATGCCCTGCACCAGCTCGACCAGCTTCTCGCGCGCCGCGTCGCGGATCCGGAAGGACTCGATGTCGAGGTACGGGTCGACGTACGCCAGCGCGTCCGTGCCGCGCTCGAGGTCGTGGTAGTGGTGCGCGAACGACGAGTCGAGCTCCTCGCGGAACGGCTTGCCGATCAGGCAGGCGGACGTCGTGTAGATCGTCAACTCCGCGAACCAGTCGAGCAGGTCGATCTCGCCCTCGTCGCCCCAGTCGGCGACCATCCGGTTGATCTCGGCCTCGATGGTCGCCGCGTGGCCGCGCATCATGTCGCCGCGCAGCGCCTGGTTCTTCAGCATCTGCTGCCGCTCCTCGGGCGAGGCGTCGAAGACGACGCCCTTGCCGAAGATCGGGGTCATGAAGGGGTACGCCGCCGCCTGGTCCAGCGTCGAGTCGGGTGCCCGGAAGAACTGCTCCTGCGCCTCGGCGCCGTACACGAGCACGACGTCCTTGTCGGCCAGCCGGAAGCGGCCGATGTCGCCGCACTCGTCGTACACGCGCTGGAACAGGCCGATCGGGTCGACGCGCATCTCGGCCAGATGACCGTGCCCGTCGTCGGGAACGGCGTACGAGACTTCCTTGATCATCGGTCCTCCGGCTTCGCGATCGGCGCCTCGGGCGAGACCTCGACCAGGTTCAGGTGGACGCCGCGCGGGACGCTCACGACGGTGGTGATCGCGTCCGCGATGGCGGTGGGCTTCATGAAGTGCGGGTGGCGGGCCAGGCCGAAGCGCACCCACTGGTTGAGCACGAACGCCGCCTCGTCGACGTCCCAGTCCGTGCCCATCTCGCTCCAGGTGGGGCCGGGCCGCACGATCGAGGCGCGTACGCCGGTGCCCTCGAGCTCCATCTGCAGCGCGTGGGCCATGCCTTCGAGGCCCCACTTGCCGGCGGCGTACGACGACATGAACGGGCGGGCGCGCACGGCCACGTCGGAGGAGACGAAGACGAAGTCGCCGCGCTGGCGCTCGACCATGCCGGGGACGAACGCGCGCACCAGCCGCTGGGCGCCGGTGAGGTTGAGGTCGATCTCGCGGGCGAACCGATCGGGCTCGACC
Organism: Nocardioides sp.; assembly: GCF_035503875.1. GTDB lineage: Bacteria > Actinomycetota > Actinomycetes > Propionibacteriales > Nocardioidaceae > Nocardioides. The sequence goes on along the minus strand of NZ_DATJTA010000030.1, from coordinate 31,453 downwards.
TCGTGGATGGTGCCGGGCGCGACCGCCCCGGCGTTGCTGATCACGACCTCGATGTCGCCGAGGTCGTCCGCGACCGCCTTCGCGAAGGCGTTCACCGACTCGCCGTCGGTGAGGTCGAGGCGGTGGACGACGGCCTCGCCGCCTGCGTCGCGGACCGCCGTTGCGACCTCTTCGCACTTCTCGGTACGCCGCGCGCCGAGCGCGACCGGATGTCCAGCCGCAGCGAGGGCGAGCGCGGTCGCGGCTCCGATGCCGGACGAGGCGCCGGTGACGACGGCCGGGCGCCGAGAGGGCTGGGCGTACTTGCTCATCGCGGCACCACCGTCATGGGGGCGACTGCGAAGCCGCGGACGTTGACCGAGTGCACCCGCCGGCACGCGTCGTGGTCGACCTGGATCGAGCTCGCCCGCTGCACGAGCGCGGTCAGCGCGACCCGTGCCTCGAGCCGGGCCAGGTTGGCGCCGAGGCAGAAGTGCCGGCCGCCGCCGAAGGACAGGATCTTGGCCAGCTCGTCGGGGTCGCGGGTGATGTCGTATTCGGTCGGGCGGCTGAACACCGACTCGTCGCGGTTGGCCGAGCCCAGGCACAGCAGCAGCTTCGAGCCCTGCGGGGCGACGCGGCCGTGCAGCTCGACGTCGCGCAGCAGGTAGCGGGCCAGCAGCTGGCTGGAGGTGTCGAAGCGGAGGGTCTCCTCGACCCACGGCGCGACCAGGTCGGTGTTCCCGGCTCCGCCGAAGACCAGGTCGTGCTGGGCGGGGTGCCGCGTGAGGTGGTAGACGGCGTGGCCCAGCAGCTTGGTGGTCGTCTCATTGCCGGCGACGACCATCAGGAAGAGGAACGCGATGACGTCGTCGTCGGTCAGCCGTTCGCCGTCGATCTCGGCCTCGATGAGGGCGCTGGTGAGGTCGTCGGTCGGCTGCTTGCGCCGCTGGGCGACCATGTCCATGTAGTACGAGACCAGCCACAGCGAGGCCTCGGCGCCGGCCGGCGGGACGTCGTACACGCCGTCCTCGCGGTGGACGACGAGGTCGGCCTGGCGGCGTACCTCGGCGCGGTCCTCCTCGGGGACGCCCATCATCTCGGAGATGACGTCCATCGGGAGCTTGCCGGCGAAGTCGGCGATCCAGTCGAAGCTGCCCATCTCCAGGCACTCGCCGAGGTAGCGGTCGGTGAGCTCCTGGATGCGCGGGAAGAGGTCGTGGACGCGGCGGGGTGTGAAGCCGCGCGAGACCAGCGAGCGCAGCCGCTTCTGCCGGGGCGGGTCCATGCCGAGGATCGACATCACCTTGTGCGCGTCGGGACCCCAGGCGGACTTCTCGATCGCGACGCCGTGGGAGTTGGAGTAGGTCCCCTCGGTGCGCAGCGCCTCCGCGATGTCCTCGTGCCGGGTCAGCGCCCACAGGTCGAGGCCGGCGTTGTAGTGCAGCGGCTCGTTCTCGCGCAGCCAGGCGTAGACGGGGTAGGGATCGTCCTGGAACCCGTAGTCGTAGGGATCCAGGACCCGCGGGGCGCTCTGGAGGAGACTCATGCATTGCCTCTCATGATGGTGGCGACGACGGCGTCGAGCCGCTCGCCCATCTCGGTGTAGGTCATCAGGCCCATCCCGGACTGGAGCAGGGCGCCGGAGAAGGTGAGCGCGAGGGTCTCGACGAGTACGTCGTCGGCCCCGTCCCCCACGGCCGCGCGGAACCGGCCGAGGAGCTCGGAGCCGATCCGCAGCCGGAGCCGCTCGACGTCGGGGTCGGTGCCGAGCAGCGCCGAGGTGACCCCCGCGGCGAGCTCGGGTGAGGCCGCGAGCATGGCGGTGAGGTGACGGGTCACGCCGCAGACCCGCTCGACGGCGTCGTCGCCGACCGGAGCGGGCTGCGGGTCGGTCAGCAGCGCCCGCCAGAACAGCTCGGCGAAGAGGTGGTTCTTGGAGGCGAAGTAGGTGTACGCCGTCGCCGGGCTGACGCCTGCGCGTCCTGCGACCGTGCGGATGGTCAGGCTGTCCGAGCCGACGGCGCGCAGCTCCTCGGCGCCGGCCGCGAGCAGCCGCTCGACGGTCTCGGCCTGCCGGGAGTTCACCTCGCGGCGGGCCGCGCCGGACACCTGACTGGACACGTGTCCAAATTAGAACGTGTTCTTGCGTAGGCGCAAGGGTTTTCGGACGACTTCTGTCCGGGTTCTCGGCGAGACCCTGACGTTCGGGGGTGAAGTTCTGCCTGGGAACGTCCAGGTTCCCCGGTACACCGGCGAATCTGCGCGGCCACTGTCGGCGCCACCCGGCACCATGGACGCATGCTGCTCGCCGATCTCGTCGCCACCTCCGCGACGGTGGCCGCTACCCGCTCGCGCAAGGCCAAGGTGGCCGCCATCGCGGCGCTCCTCGCGACGGCCGAGCCCGAGGAATTGGAGACGGTCACGTCGTACGTCGGAGGCGCACTGCGCCAGCGGCGTACCGGCCTGGGCTGGCGGAGCCTCGCCGACCTGCCTCCGGCGGCCGCTGAGCCGACGCTCGACGTACTAGAGGTGCACGCGGCGTTCGAGGCGATCGCGGCGCTCTCGGGTCCGGGTTCGCAGGCCGCCCGCGCGGAGGCCGTGGCCGCGCTCTTCGGGCGGGCGACGGCCGACGAGCAGCGGTGGCTGCGCGGCCTCGCGACCGGCGAGGTGCGCCAGGGGGCGCTCGACGCGCTGGTCCAGGAGGCGGTCGCCGCCGCCGCGGAGATCCCGCTGAGCGCCGTACGCCGCGCCGCGATGCTGGCCGGATCGACGGTGGCCGTCGTGCGGGTGGCGTTCGAGGGCGGCGAGCCGGCGCTCGCGGAGATCGGGCTCGAGGTCGGCCGGCCGGTGCTGCCCATGCTCGCCTCGTCGGCGAAGACGCTGGCCGATGCGGTCGAGAAGGCGGGCGGCGGCACCGTCGCGGTCGACACCAAGCTCGACGGCATCCGGATCCAGGTGCACCGGCTCGGCGACCGGGTCGTCGTCGCGACCCGTTCGCTGGACGACATCACCGCGCGGCTGCCCGAGGTCGTCGAGCTCGCGCTCTCGCTCCCGTCGGAGCGGTTCGTACTGGACGGCGAGGCGATCGCGCTGGACGAGTCCGGGCGGCCACGTGCCTTCCAGGAGACCGCCTCGCGCACCGCCCAGGCGACCGGCGTGCGCGTCACGCCGTTCTTCTTCGACGTGCTCCATGTCGACGGCCGCGACCTGCTGACCGCCCCGGGCGACGAGCGGCTGGCCGAGCTCGAGCGCCTGGTCCCCCAGCCGTTCCGGGTCCCGCGGATCGTCACCTCGGACGTGGCGGTCGCCGAGGCGTTCGTCGCCGACACCCTGGCGGCCGGTCACGAGGGCGTCGTGGTCAAGCGCCTCGCCGCGCCGTACGACGCCGGCCGCCGCGGTGCCGCCTGGGTCAAGGTCAAGCCGGTGCACACCCTCGACCTGGTCGTGCTGGCGGTCGAGTGGGGCTCCGGCCGCCGCTCCGGCACGCTCTCCAACATCCACCTGGGCGCCCGCGACCCGTCGTCCGAGACCGGCTTCGTGATGCTCGGCAAGACCTTCAAGGGCATGACCGACGAGATGCTCGCCTGGCAGACCGAGCGCTTCCTCGGCCTGGAGAGGCACCGCGACGGGCACGTCGTCCACGTGCGCCCCGAGCAGGTCGTCGAGATCGCCTTCGACGGACTGCAACGCTCCACCCGCTACCCCGGCGGCCTGGCGCTGCGGTTCGCGCGGGTGATGCGCTACCGCGACGACAAGACCGCCGACGAGGCGGACACGATCGAGACGGTGCGGGCGCTCGCCTGAGCCTGCGGTCATCGAGAATCGCCTCGTGGACACGCAGGAAGCCAGACACCAGGTGGCCGACGTGCGCGCCTTGCTCCTGGAGTGGGACGCGATCGGCGTCGCGGATGACGTCGAGTGCCGGGACGAGTACGACTGCCTGATCGGACCGCTTCTCAGCCGCCTCCGCGGTGGAGCGGACGCCGCCTTCCTGCGCGACTGGATCACCCGGGAACGCATCGACCACTTCGGACTGAGCCCTGATCACGGCGCTGATCGGGCGTTGGCCGACGCACTGGTGGTCTGGTGGCGGAGGTCGAACCGGACGACCTGAGCTCGTACGCGACTGTCAGAAGTCCTCGACCGTCAGACCGAGCGAGATCCACTGCGCGTCGGCGTCGGGAGCAGGAAGCCGCTCGGCGTCGTACCGGCCGCTGCGCGGACCGCCGTCGCCCCACGCGAAGACGCCGCTCCTCAGCTCCGCCACCGCGTTCCAGGGCGGGTAGTCCTCCTGCGCTCGCTCGCGGGCACCGTCGGCCCACACGACGACGTACCAGACCCACTGCTGCGCCGTGAGGGGACGGCCGGGCGACCAGAACGAGGACAGCGTGGTGGCGACGTGGCCCGCGATCTCGCCATTACGGCGAAGGACCCAGCACCCGCGGTCGAAGGCGTCGAGCGCGAGGTCGCGCTCTCGCCTCAGCACGCGCACATCCTGTCGGCGCTCAGAGCACCGAGCGAACGGGACCGGGCGTCCACCGCACCGCTCACAGCTGCGTGACCCGCCCCGCCTCGACGTGCCAGCGCTGGTCCAGCTCGACGTTCTCCAGCAACCGCCGGTCGTGGGAGACGAGCAGCAGCGCGCCGTCGTACGACGCGAGCGCCTCCTCGAGCTGCTCGATCGCGGGCAGGTCGAGGTGGTTGGTCGGCTCGTCGAGGACCAGCAGGTTGACGCCGCGGGCCTGAAGCAGCGCCATCGCGGCCCGGGTGCGCTCGCCGGGCGAGAGCTTCCCGACCAGCGAGCCGACCTGGTCGGCCTTCAGGCCGAACTTCGCGAGCAGCGTCCGTACGTCGGCGGGCGTCCAGGTCGGTACGGCGAGCTCGAACGCGGTGCCGAGCGGCTGGTCGTCGGCGAGGCCGGTGCGCGCCTGGTCGATCTCTCCGACGGCGACCGAGACACCCAGCGAGGCGCTCCCGGAGTCGGGAGCGACCCGGCCGAGCAGGAGGGCGAGCAGCGTCGACTTGCCGGCGCCGTTGGGGCCGGTGATGCCGATCCGGTCGCCCGCGTTGACCTGCAGCGAGGCGGGGCCGAAGGTGAATTCACCACGTCGCAGGACCGCCTCGTTGAGCGTCGACACGACCGTCGAGGAGCGCGGCGCGGCGGCGATGCTGAACTGCAGCACCCACTCCTTGCGCGGCTCCTCCACCTCGTCGAGCCGGGCGATCCGCGACTCCATCTGGCGCACCTTCTGCGCCTGCTTCTCCGACGACTCCGACTGCGCGCGGCGGCGTACCTTGTCGTTGTCGGGCGACTTCCTCATCGCGTTGCGCACGCCCTGCGAGCTCCACTCGCGCATCGTCCGGGCGCGCCCCACGAGCTCGGCCTTCTTCTCGGCGTACTCGTCGTAGGCCTCCCGCGCATGCCGGCGCGCGACCGCACGGGCGTCGAGATAGGCGTCGTACCCGCCGTCGTACACCGCGACCTGGTGCTGGGCCAGGTCCAGCTCGACCACCCGGGTCACGCAGCGGGCCAGGAACTCGCGGTCGTGCGAGACCAGCACCACCCCGCTACGCAGCCCGCGGACGAACGACTCCAGCCGCTCCAGGCCGTCGAGGTCCAGGTCGTTGGTCGGCTCGTCGAGGAGGACGACGTCGAAGCGGCTCAGCAGCAGGGCGGCCAGCGCCGCCCGGGCGGCCTGGCCGCCGGACAGCGAGGTCATCAGCGCGTCCGGCCCGACGTCGAGGCCGAGCTCGGCCAGCACCGGAGGCAGGCGGTCCTCCAGGTCGGCGGCCCCGCTGGCCATCCAGCGGTCGAAGGCGGCGGCGTACGCGTCGTCGGCCCCCGGCACGTCCGAGCCCAGTGCCGACGCCGTCGTCTCCATCGCCTCGGTCGCCGCGGTCGCGCCGGTACGGCGGGCGACGTACGCCGCCACGGTCTCGCCCGGGATCCGGTCGTGCTCCTGCGGCAACCAGCCGACGAAGGCGTCAGCCGGCGCCAGCGACACCGACCCGCCCATCGGCTCGCTCGCCCCGGCCAGCAGCCGGAGCAGGGTCGACTTGCCGGCGCCGTTGGCGCCGACCACCCCCACCACGTCGCCGGGCGCGACGGTCAGGTCGAGGGACTCGAAGAGGATGCGATGCCCGTGGCCGCCGGCCAGGTCCTTCGCCACGAGGGTCGCGGTCACCGGGCGAGACTATGCCAGGCCGAGCCGGCGGCAACTTCTGCCGACTCGACGCGCAACTTCTGCCGACTCGACGCGCAAGTTCTGCCGACTCGGCGCGCAAGTTCTGCCTACTCGGCGTGCAAGTTCTGCCTACTCGGCGTGGGACTCGTGGTGCAACTCGGGGTTACAGGACGGCTAGCATCGGGGTATGCCGACCCGTGCGCCTGCGACCGACGGTCGGCGTACGGCTGCGGCGGCGCGGCGGCGCAAGCGGGAGGCGGAGATCATCGGCGCCACCCGGGCGCTCTTCGACCAGCGCGGGGTGCGCGACGCGCAGATCGACGACATCGCCGGCGCGGTCGGGATCAACCGGGCGATCGTCTACCGGCACTTCTCCGGCAAGGAGGAGCTGTTCGCGCTGGTGCTGGTCGGGTACCTCGACGAGCTGCATGGCGAGCTCGACAGCGCGGGGGGCGCGACGCCCGAGGAGCGGCTGGCCTCGATCGTCACGGCGTTCGTCGACTACGGGCTGGCACACCCGGCGTTCGTGGACTGCGCCCAGGCGCTGATGCGCCGCTCCGGCCCCGAGCTGCTGGACGAGATCTCCGAGGGCGCGCTGTTCCGGCTCGGGCGCAGCATCTCCGCCTGTCTGGCCGTCCTCGGCTCCGCCCTGGAGGAGCTCGGCGTCGAGGACCCGACGCTGCTGGCGAACACGCTGTACGCCAGCGGTCTGGGCGCGCTGCAGCTCGCCCGGGTCGGAATCCTGGTCAAGGAGGCCTCCCCCGGTATCCCGACCGTCGGACAGATCTCGCCCGAGCAGGTCCGCGACTACCTGGTCACCTCGGCGCTCGCGCTCGCCAGCGCCTGACTCAGCGCTCGAGGATCGCCACGACGCCCTGACCGCCCGCGGCGCAGATCGAGATGAGACCGCGGCCCGACCCGCGCTCGGCGAGCAGCTTGGCCAGCGTCGCGACGATCCGGCCGCCGGTGGCGGCGAACGGGTGCCCGGCGGCGAGGGACGACCCGTGCACGTTCAGCCGCGAGCGGTCGATCGAGCCCAGCGGGGCGTCGAGGCCCAAGCGCTCGGTGCAGAACACCGGGTCCTCCCACGCCTTCAGCGTCGCCAGCACCTGCGACGCGAACGCCTCGTGGATCTCGTAGAAGTCGAAGTCCTGCAACGACAGGCCGCGGCGCGCGAGCATCCTCGGGACGGCGTACGCCGGGGCCATCAGCAGGCCCTCGTTGCCGTGCACGTAGTCGACGGCCGCGGTCTCGGAGTCGACCAGGAACGCCAGCGGCTCCAAGGAGTGCGCGGCCGCCCACTCCTCCGACCCGAGCAGGACGACGGACGCGCCGTCGGTGAGCGGGGTCGAGTTGCCCGCGGTCATCGTCGCCGCCTCGCCGCGACCGAAGACCGGCTTCAGCTTGGCCAGCTTCTCGGCGGTCGAGTCCCGACGCAGGTTGTTGTCGCGCTCGAGGCCGCGGTACGGCGTGACGAGGTCGTCGAGCCAGCCGGCGTCGTACGCCGCCGCGAGGTGCTGGTGCGACGCGGCCGCCAGCTCGTCCTGCTCCTCGCGCGTGACGCGCCACTCCAGTGCCGTGAGGGCCGCGTGCTCGCCCATCGACAGCCCGGTGCGCGGCTCGCCGTTCTGCGGGATCTCCAGGCCGATGTCGCCCGGGCGGATCGCGCCGAGCGCCTTGACCTTGCCGGCGGTGTCGCGCGCTGCGTTGACCCGCATCAGCTTCCGGCGCAGCTTGTCGCTGATCGCGACGGGTGCGTCCGACGTCGTGTCCGTCCCGCCGGCGATCCCGGCGTCGATCTGCCCGAGCGCGATCTTGTTGGCGACCTGGATCGTCGCCTGCAGGCCGGTGCCGCACGCCTCCTGGATGTCGGTGGCCGGCGTCTCGGGCGCGAGCTTCGAGCCCAGCACCGCCTCGCGGGTCAGGTTGAAGTCGCGCGAGTGCTTCAGCACCGCCCCCGCGACGACCTCACCGAGCCGTTCCCCCGCCAGCCCGTAGCGCGCCACCAGTCCGTCGATCGCCGCGGTGAGCATGTCCTGGTTGGAGGCGTCGGCGTACGCCGTGTTGGACCGGGCGAACGGGATGCGGTTGCCGCCGAGGACGGCGACGCGTCGGGTGCTGGAGGTCATGGCTCCATGGTTCCCACCTGGGTACACCTCAACAACGACATGAGACCCACGTCATGAAATGTGGACTCGGAGTTACACGACTAGTTGCATGGAGTGTCATGAGCGACCGCTACCAGGACTTCGCGTCCTCGCAGATCGGCAAGTTCCTCGTGAAGAACCTGGGGCTGCCGAGTCCCACCCGCCTGGAGAGGTACGACGCGGGCGCGCCGCTCGTCGACGGCACCGTCCTGCTCGGCGGCGACGGCCGGCTGGCCCGGTCGCTCCCCGGCCTGCTCGACGACCTGGGCATCGACCACACCGACGACGCGGGTCCCGAGCAGCGCTTCAAGGGCCTCGTCTACGACGCGACCGGCCTCACCTCGTCGGACCGGCTCGGTGCGCTGCGCGAGTTCTTCACCCCGCTGCTGCGCCGGCTCGAGACCTGCCCGCGGGTGATCGTGCTCGGTACCCCGCCCGAGCAGGTCGCGGGTGCGGAGCGGGTCGCCCAGCGCGCACTGGAGGGCTTCACCCGCAGCCTCGGCAAGGAGATCGGCCGGGGTGGCACCGTCCAGCTCGTCTACGTGGCCGCGGGCGCGGAGGCTGCGGCCACCTCCACGCTCGGCTTCCTTCTGTCGCCGAAGTCGGCGTACGTCTCCGGGCAGGTGGTGCGCATCGGCGCCCACGGCGCGACGACGGCCGGCGGGGTCGCCGACTGGACCCGGCCGCTGACCGGGCGAGTCGCGCTCGTCACCGGCGCGAGCCGCGGCATCGGCGAGCAGATCGCCCGGGTCCTGCACCGCGACGGGGCGACGGTCGTCGGCGTCGACGTACCGCAGGCGGCCAGCGAGCTGCAGGCACTGATGCGCGAGCTCGACGGCGACTGGCTCGCCCTCGACATCACCGGACGGGACGCGCCGCAGCGCATCGCCCACCACCTCGCCGAGCAGCACGGCGGCGTCGACGTCGTCGTCCACAACGCCGGCATCACCCGTGACAAGAAGCTGGCCAACATGACCGAGGACCGCTGGGACTCCGTCATGGCCGTGAACCTCACCGCGCCCGAACGGATCACGCGTGAGCTGCTGGACCGGGGCGTCATCAACGACAACGGCTCGATCGTCGGGGTCGCGAGCATCGCCGGCATCGCGGGCAACGTCGGTCAGACCAACTACGCCGCCTCCAAGGCGGGCGTCATCGGGCTCGTCGACTCGCTCGCCGACGACCTGGACCGCGGCATCACCGTCAACGCCGTCGCGCCCGGGTTCATCATCACGAAGATGACCGCCGCGGTGCCGTTCGCGACCCGCGAGGTCGGCCAGCGGCTGAACGCGATGGCCCAGGGCGGGCTGCCGGTCGACGTCGCCGAGACCGTCGCCTGGTACGCCTCCCCCGGCTCGACCGCCGTCAACGGCAACGTCGTCCGGGTGTGCGGCCAGATGATGCTGGGCGCCTGATGTCGCTCGTCCGCGCCGCACTTCCCAGCGTCCCCCTGGTCAACCGGCTGCCCGGCGTCAGGAAGGCACCGGCCGACGGCTTCACCGGCCTGCGGCGGTCCCGCCCGCCGGTGACGATCGAGCGCGAGCACGTCGAGCGGTACGCCGCGGTCTGCGGCTTCCCCGCCAAGGACACCGTCCCGATGACCTACCCCCACCTGCTGGCCTTCGGCCTGCACCTGGAGATCCTGGGCGACCAGGCCTTCCCCGCCCCCGCGATCGGCACCGTGCACGTCGAGAACTCGATCACGGCGTACCGGCCGATCGCCGTGGGCGAGACACTCGCCGTGGAGGTCGAGGTCGGCGCCGCCCTGCCTCACCCGAAGGGCACCGCCTACGCCTTCGAGGCAACCGCCCGGTCCGGGGACGAGACCGTCTGGGAGAGCACCTCGACGTACCTGCGCCGAGGAGCGAGCACCGGGTCGCCGGCCGAGGGCGTCGACCTCCCGGAGGCCGCTCCGCACGGACTGACCTGGCGGCTGCCCGCCGACCTGGGACGCCGGTACGCCGCCGTGTCGGGAGATCACAACCCGATCCACCTGCATCCCCTGACGGCCCGCGCGCTGGGCTTCCCGCGACCGATCGCGCACGGCATGTGGAGCCTCGCCCGGTGCGTCGCCGCGATCGAGAACCGGCTCCCCGGCGCGGTCCGTGTGGACGCCGCTTTCAAGAAGCCCATCCCCCTTCCGGGAACCGTCGAGTACGGCGTCATACGACTCGACGACGGCCACGCGTTCTCGCTCTCCCGACCCCGCGACGGGGCTCCTCATCTGCTCGGTCGGAGCACCGAAATGTGAACCATGTCTCTCCTGCTCAGGGGAAAACAGACCTGCCGATCGGTGTTGGTGAAGGTGCACCTATTTTCGTGCGCGCCATCCCCATCGACAGGAGAACAACAGCGTGAGCTCGGCCAGCGAAGGACCTGTCCAGTACGACGCCATCCTGGTCGGCGGGGGCATCATGTCGGCCACGCTGGCCACGCTCCTGCACCAGGTGGAGCCGAGCTGGCGGGTCGCCGTCGTCGAGCGTCTCGACGACCTGGCGCAGGAGTCCTCCGGCCCCTGGAACAACGCCGGCACCGGGCACGCCGCGCTGTGCGAGCTCAACTACTCGCCGCAGCGCCCCGACGGCTCCGTCGACGTCAGCAAGGCGATCAGCGTCAACGAGCAGTTCCAGCTCAGCCGGCAGCTGTGGGCCTTCCTGGTCGAGAGCGGGCAGATCCCCGACTCCACCTCGTTCGTCCACCCGAGCCCGCACATCAGCTTCGTGTGGGGCGAGGAGAACGTCGCCTACCTGCGCAAGCGCTACGAGCTGCTCGCCGAGCACCCGCTCTTCGTCGGCATGGAGTACACCGAGGACCACGACGTCATCGAGCAGTGGGCGCCGCTGCTGATGGCCGGCCGCGAGCGTGACGAGCCGGTGGCCGCGACCCGCTCGCTCGCCGGCACCGACGTCGACTTCGGCTCGCTGACCCGCCTGCTGGTCGGCGCGCTGGACGACCGCGGCGCCATCGACCTGGTGACCGGGGTCGAGGTGCGCAAGCTGGACCGCCTCGAGGGCGGCGGCTGGCGCGTGCGCGGCAAGCACCGCGACGGCTCCGGCAAGTACGACGCCTCGGCCCGCTTCGTCTTCGTCGGCGCCGGCGGCCAGGCGCTGACGCTGCTGCAGCGCTCCGGCATCCCGGAGATCCGCGGCTTCGGCGGCTTCCCCGTGAGCGGCGAGTTCTGGCGCACCACCAACCCCGAGATCGTCGCCCGCCACCAGGCCAAGGTGTACGGCAAGGCCGCCGTCGGCGCGCCGCCCATGTCGGTACCCCACCTCGACACCCGGATGGTCGACGGCAAGCCCAGCCTGATGTTCGGCCCGTACGCTGGCTTCAGCCCCCGCTTCCTGAAGAACGGCTCGCTGCTCGACCTGTTCCGCTCGATCCGCCTGCACAACCTGTGGCCGATGATCCAGGTCGGGCTGCGCAACGTCGGCCTGACGCTCTACCTGATCGGCCAGGTCCTCGCCGGCCGGAAGTCCCAGCTCGCGGAGCTGCGGCACTTCTTCCCCGACGCGAAGGCCGAGGACTGGGAGAAGATCGTCGCCGGCCAGCGGGTCCAGGTCATCAAGAACGTCCCCGGCCAGGGCGGCGTCCTGCAGTTCGGCACCGAGCTGATCGCCGCCGGCGACGGCTCCATCGCCGGCCTGCTCGGCGCCTCGCCGGGCGCCTCGACGGCCGTCCCGATCATGCTCGACGTGCTGAGCACCTGCTTCCCCGACAAGGCCGAGGAGTGGCTCCCCGCGCTGGAGAAGATGATCCCCAGCTACGGCCAGAGCCTCTCGGACAACCCCGAGCTCGCCGCCGAGGTGCTCCACGACACCGCCCTCGCCCTCGGCCTGACCCTCGACGAGGCCGACGCCGCCTGACCCCACGCCGGTTGAGGTGCGAGCGCAGCGAGCCTCGAAACCCCCGCAGCCCGACAAGCACGCCCGACCGACACCGTCGTACCGCTCACCGGGTCCCCGGTGCCCCAACGCCGGTTGAGGTGCGAGCGCAGCGAGCCACGAAACCCCCGCACCTCAACAAGCACGCCCGACCGACGGCCGTCGTACCGCTCACCGGGTTTCGAGGCTCAGGACTCCGTCCTTCACACCTCAACCACCGCCAGGCCGGCGCAGGCTTCGTCCTTCACACCTCAACCACCGCCACCCAACGCCGGTTGAGGTGCGAGCGCAGCGAGCCTCGAAACCCCCGCAGCCCGACAAGCACGCCCGATCGAAGCCGTCGTGCGGCTCACCGGGTTTCGAGGCTCAGGACTCCGTCCTTCGCACCTCAACCAGCGTGGCACTACTCGCTGGTCGAGTAGCCCGCGAGGAACGAGCGGGCGTATCGAGACCACCGTCCGCACCCGACCCTCACGAGGCCGACTTGCAGGTCACCGGGTTTCGAGGCTCAGGACTTCGTCCTTCGCACCTCAACCAGCGCCAGGCCGACGCAGGACTTCGTCCTTCGCACCTCGACCACCGTCAGGCCGGCGCAGGACGCCGTCCTTTGCACCTCAACCAGCGTTCGGGCGGGGGCGGATGAGGCCTTCTTGGGCGAGGGTGGCGACGAGGGTGCCGTCGGTGAGGAAGACGCGGCCGAGGGAGAGGCCGCGGGCGCCGCTGGCGGAGGGTGACCACTGGTCGTAGAGCCACCACTCGTCGGCGCGGAAGGGGCGGTGGAACCAGATGGTGTGGTCTAGCGAGGCCATCTGGGTGTGCGACGGACTCGCGTCATGAGCGGCGAGCGAGGCGCCGAGCAGGCTGACGTCGCTGGCGTAGGTGAACGCGGCGAGGTGGACCACCGGGTCGGGCGGCAGCTCCTCGCGGATCCGGACCCACATCTGCGCCTGCGCCTGGTAGCGGTGGTGCGCGGGCAGGCCGGTGCGGGTGTTACCGAGGTAGCGCACGTCGAGCGCGGACCACTCCTTGCCGAGAGCGTCCGCCTCGGTGTTGCCACCGGAGCGCATCAGCTCGACCAGGTCGAAGCCCTGCTCGGGCGTGCCGACCGCCGGCATCGCGTCCTGGTGCTCGTAGCCCTCCTCGGGCCGCTGGAAGTCGAGCGTCTGGTAGTAGATCGGGCGCCCGTGCTGGCGGGCGACGACCCGGCGGGTCTGGAAGGCCCGGCCGTCGCGGATCCGCTCGACGTCGTACACGATCGGGACGGAGTAGTCGCCCCCGCGCAGGAAGTAGGAGTGCAGCGAGTGGACGGCGTACGCCGGGTCGACGGTGCGGATCCCGGCGACCAGGGCCTGGGCGGCGACCTGGCCGCCGTACACGCGGGCCCGGGCGGAGTCGGGCTGGGCGCCCCGGAAGAGGTCGGGCTCGATCTGCTCGAGGTCGAGCAGCCGCACCAGCTCGGCGACGTCGCTCATGCGCGCGCTCGCGAGGGGTCGAACTTCCGCAACAGTGCCTCCTGGGCGACGGTGGCGACCAGCGTGCCGCCTTCGGTGAACACGCCGGCAGTGACGAGCCCGCGCCCGCCGCCGGCGAACGGCGAGGTCTGGTCGTAGAGCCACCACTCGTCGGCACGGAACGGCCGGTGGAACCAGATCGCGTGGTCGAGCGAGGCGACCATGTGGGTGCCGTCCTCCGGGCGCGCCCCGTGCGGCGCGAGCGCCGAGCCCATCAGGGTCATGTCGGAGAGATAGGTGAACGCCGCGACGTGCAGGAACGGGTCGTCGGGCAGCCGCGAGGAGACCCGCAGCCAGCAGCGCTGGAGGCCCGGGTGCTCGGGGTCCTCGGCCAGCAGGCCGTCGCCCGAGCTGCCGACGTAGCGCAGGTCGGCGACGTCCCACTCGCTGTCGGCGCTGGTGTCGCGGTCGGGGTACATCTGGGCCAGCACCTGGCGCGGGTCGAGGGACTTCTCGGGCGAGGTCACCTCGGGCATCACGTCGTGGTGCTCCCAGCCCTCCTCGGACACCTGGAAGTTGGCCGTCAGCGCGAAGATCGGCCGGCCGTGCTGGCGCGCCAGCACCCGCCGGGTCGCGAAGGAGCGACCGTCGCGGAGCGTCTCCACGTCGTACACGATGGGCGCGCCGGGGTCGCCGGGCTGCAGGAAGTAGGAGTGCAGCGAGTGCACGCCGTACGCCGGGTCAACGGTCCTCGTGCCGGCCACCAGGGCCTGCGCGGCGACCTGCCCGCCGAAGACGCGGGGCAGCGCGGAGGGCTCCTGCGCGCCCCGGAACAGGTTGTCGTCGATGCGCTCGAGGTCGAGCAGCGCGAGCAGGGCGGCGGCGTCCTTCGGCATCTCAGCTCCCCGACTTGTCGTCGTCCGGACCTTCGAGGCCGGCCAGGAACTGCTCGAACTGCTGACCGAGCTCGTCGCCGCTGGGCAGCGGCTGGTCGGGCGCGAGCAGGTTGGCGCCCGAGGCCTCGGCCCGCTCGAAGGAGTCGTACTGGCGCTCCAGCGCCGCGACCACGTCGCCGAGCTCGTCGTTGGCCTCCAGGTAGCGGGCGATCTCGGCCGCGCGGTCCTCGGCCTCCGCGCGCAGGCCGGAGAGGTCGACGGTCAGCCGGCCCGCGATCTCGACCTGCTCCAGCAGGGTCGCCGAGGCCTGGGGGAAGCTCAGCTGCGCGAGGTAGTGCGGGATGTGGGCCACGAAGCCCTGGGCCGCGTGGCCCCACTCCCCCAGGCGCACCTCGAGGAGGGCCTGCGCACTGCTCGGGACCCGCAGCTCGCCGCGCCACCGGCTCTCGCCGACGAGCAGGGCGGGGTCGTTGGCGTGCGAGGTCAGCGCGATCGGCCGAGTGTGCGGCACGGCCATCGGCACCGAGCCCATGGCGACCGTCCTGGTCACCCCGAAGCGCTCGACGACCTCCCTGACCGCGCGGCAGAACGCCTCCCACCGGTTGTCGGGCTCCGGCCCGTGGAAGAGGAGGTACGGCGTCCCGCCGGTGTCGTGGAGCAGCCGGACGACGAGCCGCGGGGCGTCGTACGCACCGTAGTGGTCCTGGAGGAAGGACATCGCCGGTCGGCGGGCGCGGTAGTCGTGGAACTGGTCGACGTCGAACGTCGCCACGACCGAGCCGCCGTCGTCGAGGTCGTGCAGGTGCTGCGCGGCGCGGGCCGCGGCGTTGCCCGCGTCGAGGAAGCCGTCGAGGACGAGCACCATCGTCAGCCCGTCGGTCGGGTCCTGGCGGTCGTCGAGCTCGGGGACCTCGTCCACGATGTGCACGAGCCTGGGTTCTGACGTCACGACGCCACCCTAGTGGTGATCCCCCGCGTGACGACGCACACGCCCACCCTCGTCGCCGAAGTTGTTACTCATGGGTAATCTTGCCTCGTCCCCACCACCCCCACCCAGGAGAACAGGTGCCCCGACAGCTGCGAGAGGTCGTCTTCGTCGACGGCGTACGCACCCCCTTCGGCAAGGCCAAGGGTCAGTACGCCGAGACCCGCGCCGACGACCTCGTCATCAAGTGCATCCGCGAGCTCATGCGTCGCAACCCGTCGCTCCCGCCGGAGCGTGTGGACGAGGTGGCCGTCGCCGCCACGACCCAGATCGGCGACCAGGGCCTGACCATCGGCCGCACCGCTTCCCTCCTCGCCGGGCTGCCGCAGAGCGTCCCCGGTTTCGCCATCGACCGGATGTGCGCGGGCGCGATGACCGCCGTGACCACGACGGCATCCGGCATCGCCTTCGGCGCGTACGACGTCGCCATCGCGGGCGGCGTCGAGCACATGGGCCGGCACCCGATGGGCGAGGGCGTCGACCCGAACCCGCGGATCCTCTCCGAGCGCATCGTGAACCCTGACGCGCTGGTGATGGGCAAGACCGCGGAGAACCTCCACGACCGCTACCCCACGATCACCCGCGAGCGCGTCGACGCGTATGCCGTCCGCTCGCAGGCCAAGACGGCGGCGGCGTACGACGCCGGGAAGATCCAGCCCGACCTGGTGCCGGTCGCGACCCGCTCCGCCGAGGAGGGCTGGGGGCTGGCGTCGACCGACGAGCCGATGCGGCCCGGCACCTCCATGGAGTCGCTGGCCACGCTGAAGACGCCGTTCCGCGCGCACGGCAAGGTGACCGCGGGCAACGCCGCCGGCATCAACGACGGCGCGACGGCCGCGCTGCTCGCCGACGAGGAGACCGCGCGCGAGCTCGGGCTGCCGGTGAGGATGCGGCTGGTGTCGTACTCCTTCGTCGGCGTCGAGCCCGAGGTGATGGGCGCCGGCCCGATCCCGGCGACCGAGAAGGCGCTGAAGCAGGCCGGCCTCACCATCGACGACATCGAGGCGTTCGAGGTCAACGAGGCGTTCGCCGTGCAGGTGCTCGCGTTCCTGGAGCACTTCGGCATCGCGGACGACGACGCGCGCGTGAACCCGTACGGCGGCGCCATCGCGATGGGCCACCCGCTCGCCTCCTCCGGCGTCCGGCTGATGACCCAGCTGGCGCGGCAGTTCGAGGAGCGCCCCGAGGTCCGCTACGGCCTGACCACCATGTGCATCGGCATCGGCATGGGCGGCACGGTCATCTGGGAGAACCCGCACTGGGTCTCGACGAGCTCGACCACCGAGGGAGTGGCCTGATGAACGACCTGTTGAAGCGTGCCGAGGCGATCTCCTCCGACGCCGAGCGCGTCACGGCCGCCCACCTGCGCAAGGTGACGCTCCCGTTGGGCGCCGGTGTCATGGGCCTGATCACCCTCGACAACGGCGAGGACCACACCAAGCCGAACACGTTCGGCCCGCGCTCGCTGCTGGCGCTGAACGCGGCCATCGACGCGGCGCTGGCCGACGAGTCGATCTCGTCGATCGGCGTGACCGGCAAGCCCTTCATCCTCGCCGCGGGCGCCGACCTGACCTCGGTCGCGGGCGGCGGGCCTGACGCCGTCCGCGTGGTCGCCGAACTGGGGCACGCGGTCTTCCGCAAGCTGCAGGACGGCGGCAAGACGTCGTTCGGCTTCGTCAACGGCCTCGCGCTCGGCGGCGGCCTGGAGGTCGCCCTGCACTGCGACCATCGCACGGTGCTGGACAGCGCGCCCGCGCTGGGCCTGCCCGAGGTGATGCTCGGCCTGGTCCCCGGCTGGGGCGGCGCCTACCTGGTGCCGAACCTGATCGGGGCGGACCGCGCGGTGACCGTCATCGTCGAGAACCCACTCAACAACGGCAAGACGCTGTCGGGCCGGGCGGCGTACGAGCTCGGTCTCGCGGATGCGATGTTCTCCGGCGCGGACTTCCTCGAGCAGTCGCTGCTCTGGGCGGCGTCGGTCCTCACCGGCGCGACCGTCGTGTCGCGTCCGGAGGTCGACCGGGGCGAGGCCTGGGACGCGGCCGTCGCGCGCGGCCGGCAGATCGTGGCCGGTCGCACCGGCGGCGCCAGCCCCGCGGCCGCCACGGCGGTCGACCTCATCGAGGCGGCCCGTACGGCGACCCGCGACGAGGGCTTCGCGGCCGAGGACGACGCCCTGGAGGCGATGTCGCACACGCCCGAGCTGATCGCCTCGCTGTACTCGTTCGACCTGGTGCAGAAGCGGGCCAAGCGGCCCGCCGGCGCACCCGACCGGTCGCTCGCGCGCCCGGTCACCAAGGTCGGCATCGTCGGCGCGGGCCTGATGGCCTCGCAGCTGGCGCTGCTGTTCGTACGCCGCCTCGAGGTGCCGGTCGTGCTGACCGACCTCGACCAGGAGCGCGTCGACAAGGGCGTGGGCTACGTCCACGCCGAGATCGACAAGCTGCTCGCGAAGGGCAGGATCAACTCCGACAAGGCCAACCGGCACAAGGCCCTGGTCAGTGGCACGATCGACAAGGCGGCGTCGTTCGCCGATGCCGACTTCGTCATCGAGGCCGTCTTCGAGGAGATGTCGGTCAAGAAGTCGGTCTTCGCCGACGTCGAGAAGGTCGTCTCCCCCGAGTGCGTGCTGGCGACCAACACCTCGTCGCTGTCGATCACCGAGATGGCCGCCGACCTGGAGCACCCCGAGCGGGTCGTCGGCTTCCACTTCTTCAACCCGGTCGCGGTGATGCCGCTGCTGGAGATCGTGCGCGGATCCTCCACCTCCGACGAGACGCTGGCGACGGCGTTCGCCACCGGCAAGGCGCTGAAGAAGACGACCATCCTGGTCAACGACAGCCCGTCGTTCATCGTGAACCGGCTGCTGGGTCGCTTCATGAGCGAGGTCAGCCGGATCGTCGACGCGGGCACCCCGATCGAGGTCGTCGACGGCTCGTTCGCGGGTGTCGCGCCGATGCCCCCGTTCACGCTGATCGCGCTCGTCGGCCCGGCGATCGCGCTGCACAACACCGAGACCCTGGCTCAGGCGTTCCCCGACCGGTTCTACGTGTCGCCGGCCCTGCAGCGGGTCGTCGAGGCGCGGAAGTCGTCGTACTTCCTGCCGGACGGGACGCTCGACCCCGAGGTCTCGGCGCTGCTGGAGCAGCCGGCCTCCCCGGTCGAGCTGTCCGCGTCGGAGGTCCGCACCCAGGTGCTCACCGGGCTCGCCGAGGAGGTGCAGATCATGCTCGACGAGGGCGTGGTCGCCGCCGCCGAGGACCTCGACCTGGCGATGATCACCGGCGCCGGCTTCTCGTTCTGGAACGGCGGCCTGACGATGCTGCTGGAGCGCGAAGGCCTCGGCTCCTTCCACTGACCCCAGTCCGACCCAGGCCCAGCCCGACCCGTCACTTTCTCGTCGACACACCGCGAAAACTGCCGAGAAAGTGACGGGTCGGCTCACCGGGGGGCGGCGCGGACGTGGGCGCGTTCGCCCTGGCGGCCGATGAGGCTGAGGAACTCGACGGGGCCGGCGGCGGTGGCGCCGAACCAGTGCGGGGTGCGGGTGTCGAACTCGGCGGCCTCACCCGCTGCGAGCAGCAGGTCGTGCTCGCCGAGGACGAGGCGGAGGGTCCCGTCGAGGACGTAGACCCAGTCGTAGCCGTCGTGGGTGCGCAGGTCGGGTACGGCGTCGTCGGTGCCGGCGGGGAGCACGAACTTGTACGCCTGGATCCCGCCTGCCCGCCTGGTCAGCGGGAGGATGACCGCGCCGTCCGGACCCGCGATCGGCTGCAGGTTGATCCGGGGGTTCCCGGTGGCCGGGGCGTCGACCAGCTCGTCGAGCGTGACGCCGTGGACCCGGGCGAGCGGCAGGAGCTGCTCCAGCGTCGGTCGTCGCAGCCCGGTCTCGAGACGCGAGAGCGTGCTGACGGAGATGCCGGTCTGCTCGGCCAGCTCGGCGAGGGTGGTCGACCGGCGCTGCCGCAGGGCCTTGAGCCGCGGACCCACCGCGTCGAGGGTCCGATCGGCGTCGTCGGGACCGGGTGAGCGATTTTCCATTCGGCAACATCCTTTGCGATATCGCCACCCAGCGTCGCATGCTCGTCGTGACGACGCGAGCCGACACGGAGGATGCATGAGCAACGAGTTCGACCGGGAGTTCTGGGAGGAGCGCTGGCGCTCCGGCGCCCACGGGTCGATGGCGGCGAGCGGACCGCACCCCGCGCTGCGCGCCGTCGCCGACGAGCTCGAGCCGGGTACGGCGCTCGACGCGGGCTGCGGCAGCGGAGCCGAGGCGTCCTGGCTCGCCGCGGCCGGATGGCGGGTCACCGCCGTCGACATCGCGGAGAGCGCCATCGCCCAGGCGCGCGAGCGGACCGCCGGACTGCCCGGCGCCGAGCGCATCGAGTGGTTCGCGGCCGACCTCACGACGTGGACGCCCGAGGCACCGTACGACCTGGTCGCCACCCACTACGCCCATCCCGCGATGCCGCAGCTGGACTTCTACGACCGGATCGCGGACTGGGTCGCACCCGGCGGCACGCTGCTGATCGTCGGCCACCGCCATCACGAAGGTCATGGGCACGAAGGTCATGGGCACGACCACGACGGCCCGCCCGCGGCCGCCTCCGTGACGGCCGCGACGGTCACGGACCGCCTGGACCCGACGGTCTGGACAGTCCGGACCACGGACGAGGTCGACCGGGTCCTCACCGGCCCGGGTGGCCGGCCGGTGCCGCTGCACGACGTGGTCGTGCGCGCCGTCCGGACGCGCTGACGATCCCGCGCCCGCTCAGATCAGGCCCTTCCCGACGTCGACGACGGCGACCGGCCGGTCGGCGCCGTGGAGCACGTCCCGGCTCACCGACCCGAGCAGGACCCGACGGACGAGGCCCTTGCCGTGGGTGCCGACGACGATGAGCTGGGCGTTCCCGGCATGGCCCAGGATCGCCGGGGCCGGCTCGGCGTGCACGGCGACGTGCTCCACCGAGACCGCGGCTCCGCCCGGCGTCTCGCCGAGCACCCGGTCCACCAGGTTGGCGATCTCGCCCTCGACGTCGGCCTGCTGCCGTTCGACGAGCTCCGGGTCGGCGCGGAGGCCGGCCGGCTGCAGGACGTCGTACGCGGTCACGGCACGCACGGACGTC
This sequence comes from Nocardioides sp., assembly GCF_035503875.1. Classification (GTDB taxonomy): domain Bacteria; phylum Actinomycetota; class Actinomycetes; order Propionibacteriales; family Nocardioidaceae; genus Nocardioides. Next base: position 10,794 of record NZ_DATJTA010000030.1, on the reverse strand, counting down.
CCCCGCAGGACCGCCTCGTCAATCGCGAACCGGAGCGCGCTGATGCCGAACTGCGAGTCGTCGACGCCCACCACGATCGGCCCGGTCGTCGGCACGTCGCCCTCTCCGACGACCACCACCGGACACGTCGCGTCGGTCGCCATCTGGTTGCTGACCGAGCCCAGCAGCGCGCCCACCGCGTTCCCCAGCCCGCGCCGACCGATGACCACCGCGTCCGCGTCCTCGGAGGCGGCCATCAGCACGGCACCCGGCTGACCCGGCCGGGCGCTGGTGGTGCAGGTCAGCTCCGGCGCGAGCTCGCGGACGCGGCCGGCCGCGGTATCGAGCAGCTGCTTCGCGAGCTCGGCGTACCACTCGACGGTCTGGCTGGCGGCGAGGTCGTGGAGGCCGTAGAGGTCGCCGGTCGGTACGGCGGGCACCGGGCTGTACGCGTGCACCAGCTCCAGCTGCTCGCCGCCCAGGCGGGCGCGGGCAACCGCCCAGTCGAGGGCGCCTCCGCTGTGCTCGGACCCGTCGATGCCGACCACGATGCGTCCGCTCATGGGCTGCCCTTCCTTCGCGGCTGGGGTCGGCTGGAATCCCACAGCGTCGCGGCGCGGTCACGGGCGTACTTCCCCCGGTTCGGGTGATCGACGGAGCCACGGACCGGTCAGCCCCCGGGCGGCGGGACGGGCTCGCGCTCCCGCTCGCCGAGCCGGCTGTGCCTGCGGCCGTACACGGCGTAGACCACGACGCCGAGCGCCATCCAGATGAGGAAGCGCAGCCAGGTCTCGCCGGACAGGTTGAGCATCAGGTAGAGGCACAGCAGCGTCGCGAGCACCGAGACGAGACCCACCACCGGGGTGCGGAAGGAGCGGGGCAGGTCGGGCCGGGTACGGCGCAGGACGGCGACACCGATGCTGACCAGGATGAAGGCGAACAGGGTGCCGATGTTGACCAGGCTGGCGAGCGTCGCGAGGTCGACGAAGCCCGCGATCGCGGCGACCACGACGCCCGTGATCAGCGTGATCCGGTACGGCGTCCCGTAGCGCGGGTGCACCGACGACAGCCCGCGGGGCAGCAGGCCGTCGCGTGACATGGCGAACGCGACCCGGCTCTGACCGAGCATCAGGATCATCGCCACGGCCACCAGCCCGATGCAGGCCCCGACCGAGATCAGGTCGCCCATCCAGTCCACCCCGGCCTCGTTGAACGCGGTCGCGAGCGGGGCGGCGTCGTCGGGGTCGATGTCGCGGTAGTCCTGGACCCCGGTGACGACCAGGCTGACGGCGGCGTACAGGACGGTGACGACGGCGAGCGAGCCGAGGATGCCGATCGGGACGTCGCGCTGGGGGTTCTTGGCCTCCTCGGCGGTGGTCGCGACCACGTCGAAGCCGATGAAGGCGAAGAAGACCACGGCCGCGCCCGAGATCACGCCGGCGATCCCGAAGACGGCCGGTTCGATGCCGAAGATGCTGGTGACCAGCGGCAGGTGGAGGAAGCCGCCCTCCGACTCGGTCGTCGGCTGCGACTCGGGGATGAACGGCACCCAGTTGCCGGGGTCGACCAGCGTGATGCCGACGACGATCACGGTCGCGACCACGGCGAGCTTGATCGCGACGATCACCTGGTTGACCCGGCTGGAGAGCTTCGTGCCGCGGATGAGCAGCACCATGATCACCAGCGAGACCACGATGGCCGGCAGGTCCACGACACCCGCGGAGGCCGAGCCGACCTGGGTGGGCACCTCGAACGGCGTGCCGGCGAGCAGCTCCTGGAGGTAGCCCGAGAAGCTGACGGCCAGCGCCGAGGCGCCGATCGTGAACTCCAGGGCCAGGTCCCAGCCGATGATCCAGGCGATCAGCTCGCCGAAGCTGGCGTAGCTGAAGGTGTAGGCGCTGCCGGCGACCGGCACGGTCGAGGCGAACTCGGCGTAGCAGAGGCCGGCGAGCCCGCACGCGACGGCCGCGATCAGGAACGACAGCGCGAGGGCAGGACCGGAGTGGGAGGCCGCGACGGTGCCGGTGAGCACGAAGATGCCCGCACCGACGACGACCCCGATGCCGAAGACGACGAGGTCGGCGGCGCCCAGCTCCTTGCGGAGGCGGTGGTCGGGGTCGTCGGTGTCGGCGATGGCCTGCTCGACGGACTTGGTGCGGAACACGCTCATGACGGACCCCCTACCCGACGCCGGGCTCCCGCACGCGCGGGGCGCCGGCGTACGCCGTTTGCGACGGTCGGGACTCGGGCACCCGGTGGCACCGCTTCCCGTTCAGGGAGCACGACAGATCGGAGTCCTTCGTGAACACTCGCACCATCGCCGTCGCCGCCCTGGTCATCGCCGTCATCCTGCTCCTGCTGCTCGTCCTCTGACCAGCCCCGGCGCCGGACCGGAGCCGGCCGGATCGCTCAGCCGCCACCGCCGAGGCCGGCCTCGCGGGCGCGGATGATCGCGTCGGCCCGGTCGGTGGCCTGCAGCTTGGCCAGGATGTTCGAGACGTTGTTGCGCACCGTCTTCGGCGCCAGGTACAGCTCCGCCGCGATCTGGGCGTTGTTGCGCCCCGCCGCGATGAGGTCGAGGATCTCCAGCTCGCGCTCGGTCAGCTGGGGGAAGACCGACCGGTCCGGTGTCGTCGACCCGGAGAGGAGGTCGGTGATCCGCGCGGCCAGGGAGGCGCCGAAGACGAGTCCGCCGGCGTGCACGGTGGAGATGGCCCGCGCCACCTCGTCCTGGCTGGCGCCCTTGACGAGGTAGCCCCGGGCGCCGGCCCGCATCGCCGCGAGCACCGTGCCGTCCTCCTCCCCCATCGTGAACACCAGGACCCGGGTCTCCGGGAGCTCGACGCCCAGTCGTCGGGTCGCCTCGATGCCGTTCATCTCGGGCATCTGCAGGTCCATCACCACGACGTCCGGCCGGTGCTCGAGCGCGAGGGCCACCGCCTCGGCGCCGTCGGCCGCGGTCGCGACCACCGCCACGGCGGGCTGGGTGCCGAGCAGCGAGGCCAGTCCGTCGCGGAAGACCGGGTGGTCGTCGGCGATCAGGACCCGCACCGGACCGTCGGTCTCGCTCATGCCGTCTCCTCGATCCTGGTGTCCTCGGACACGACGCTCAGTGGCAGCCAGGCGCGCACCCGGGTGCCGCCGCCCGGCGGGCAGATGATCTCGGTGCGGCCGCCGAGCTCGTCCGCGCGCTCGCGGATCGAGCGTAGGCCCACCCCGGCGGTCACCTCGGGGGCGATCCCGACGCCGTCGTCGGTGACCTCCACGAGCAGCGCGCCCGGCACCGCCGCCAGCCGGACGACGGCGCACCCGGCGTCCGCGTGCCGGGCGGTGTTGGTCAGCGCCTCCGAGGCGATGCGGTACGCCGCGACCTCGACCGCGGCGGGCAGCGGCGGCAGGTCCTCGGCGTCGACGGTCGCGCCCAGCTCGGTCGAGCTCAGCCGCTCCGCCTGCTGACGCAGCGCGGCGAGCAGGCCCAGGTCGTCGAGGGCCGGCGGACGCAGCCCGTGCACGAGGCGTCGTACGTCGGCGAGCGCGTCGGTGATCTCCTGGCGCGACTGGGCCAGGAGGCGGCGGCTGGTCTCGGGGTCGTGGTCCAGGGCGTTCCCGGCGGCGTCCAGGCGCATGGCGACCCCGCCGAGCGCCGGGCCGAGCCCGTCGTGGAGGTCGCGGCGGATCCGGCGACGGTCCTCCTCGCGGGCGAGCACGAGCTGCTCGCGGGACGCCTGCAGGTCGTCGGCGAGCCGGCTGCTGCGGACCGCCATCGCGGCCTGCCGCACCACGTCGAAGAGCAGCGCCTGGTCGCGCTTGGACAGCATCGAGCGGACCCCGCGGGCGGGCAGCTCCAGCCGCCCGACCTCCTCGGCGCCGTAGCGGATCGGCACCTCCCGGATCTCGTCCGGCGCGTCGCCGTGCGTGGCCGCGAGGGTGCCGCCGCCGTGGCGGAACACCTCCACGCGCACGAAGCCGAGCTTGAACGCCTCGGCGAGCTCGGAGGCCAGGGCCGGCAGCTGGCGGCGTACGTCGCCGTACTCCTCCAGGCGGGCGGCGAGCTCGGTGACCACGGCGTACCGGTCGCCGCGGCGCCCCACCAGCACGCGTCGTACGACGGCGCCGGCCCAGGTGCGCAGCGGGCCGTAGATCGTGACGGCCAGGAGCAGCACCAGCAGCGTCGCGTCGCCCTCGGAGAGCCGCTCGCCCAGGACCCCGTCGAGCAGAGCGAGCAGGGCCAGGTCGAGCACGACCACGATCGCGGCGACGGCCGACCACACGCCGGTGGCCGCCAGCAGCGCGTCGACGTCCCACCGCTCCGGATCGAGGATGCCGATGGTGATCGACGCGCCGGTCACCGCGAACGCGACCACGAGGGCGATCGTGACGATCCAGCCGTTGTGCAGCACGATCGCGATCCCGAAGACGACGAGACACGTCATCGCGGCCCACAGCAGCCAGCGCAGCTGGAGCCGCTCCCGCCCCGACGCGCGGCGCTGCCGGGCGAGGAGCACCGCGACGGCGAGCGGGATCGAGAGCAGGGTCAGGGTCCGACCGACCGTGAGCAGGGCGATGTAGAGGTCGCCGTCGACCGGCAGCTGCGGCATGCCGGTCTCGAGCGGCATCGCGAAGCCGTCGCCCTCCAGGGAGTCCACCGGGGCGAACAGCAGCAGCACCGGCAGCGCGCAGGCCATCGCGATCACGCCGATGCTCACCGGCCGCCAGCGCCCCGGGACCAGGCGGCCGGTCGGGTAGAGGACCAGCACCAGCGGCAGCCCGACCATCAGGAACGCGCCGAGCTGGGCGACCACCCAGACCGCAAACCCGGTGAGCGGCAGGTACGGCGTGTGCGCCATCCCGTACGCCGACCACGACTCGGCCAGCCCGTCGAAGGCCCACAGCAGGCCGGTCAGCGCGATCACCCAGGCGACCGGGTGCCGCGGGTGCCGGGCCAGGACGGGGACCGCCGTACCGGCACCGACCGCGCCGACCAGGGCGGAGAAGCTGCCCCAGCCCATCAGGGCGCGGGCGCGGTCGGCGGGCTCGTTCACGAGATCGAGCGGGATGCAGAGCCCGACCGCCAGCAGGGCCAGCGCGGCGACGACGTACGCGACCGGGGCGACGCGCGGGGCGGGACGGGCGGGGTGCACCCGCTCAGTATCGAGCGGCACCCGTCCCGTCGTCCCGGGATCGGAGTCCCGCCGCGGACGGGACATCTCGCGGGACCGGGGACGGGACCGCGCTCCCTGCCGCCCGGGTCGCCGTCCCGCCGAGGGTTGCTGCCATGACGAACTACACCGACACCACCCCCGCCCGCACCGACGTGCGGCCCACCACCACCTCGTCCGGCTCGCCCGCCCGCCGGCCCTACGTCCTCCAGGGCACCGTCCTCTCGGTCGGCGCGCTCGCCTGGGCGGTCACCATGGCCTTCGGCGGGATCGACCCCGGCGAGACCGGCGCGGACCGGATCGCCTTCGCGTTCGGCTCCGGCCTGTTCCAGGTCGGACTGCTGTGCCTGCTCACCGTGCTGTTCCGGACCCGGGCACTCGGCACCGGCCGGCTCGCGCGGTTCTTCGTCCGCTTCGAGGCCGTCCTGGTCGTGCTGGCCATCGGCTCGACGATCGCCGACGGCACCGGGGTCAGCAACCTGGACCAGACCCGCTGGCTGCTGCTCGACATGTTCTGGCCGCTGTCGATGCTCGGCATGTTCTTCATCGGCATCCGGATCGCGGTCGCCGGTCGGTGGCGCGGCGTGTCGCGGTTCTGGCCGATGGTCGCCGAGAGCTGGGCCGTCGTCGTGATCCCGACCATGGGGATCTTCGGCGAGGACATCGCCCAGGTCGTCGCCCCGCTGCACCTGCTGGTGGGGTACGTCGTGCTCGGTCAGATCGTCGCCCGCAAGGAGGGCTGACCCGTCCCGCTCACCCCGTCCCGTTCCGCGCACCCACGGCCTGCTGCCACTCCCCGGGCAGCAGGCCGTAGGCCGTGCGGAAGCGGCGCGCGAAGTGGGTCGCGTCTTTGAACCCCCAGCCGTGCGCGACCCGCGCGACGCCGCGCCGGGACCGGGCCAGCTCAGCCCGCGCGCCCTCCAGGCGCCGCTCGATGACGTACTGCTCCAGGCTGAACCCGGCCGCCTGGCAGGCCCGGAAGACCTGGCGCCGCGAGACCGCCAGCGCCGCCGCCACCCGGTCGGGTCCCAGGTCGGGCTCCCGCAGGTGCGCCGCCAGGTAGGCCCGCACCTGGTCGGCCAGGGTCCGCTCCGTGACGTCGGCCGGGGTCCGGCCACCCTCGGCCGCGCCCGCGAGCACCGCACGCAGCAGGTGCACGCTCGCGGTCCCGGCGTCGACGGCGGCCGGCGAGGAGGCGAGCGTCTCCGCGTGCCGGGTCAGGTCGCGCAGGTGGTGGGCCAGGGTGCCGTAGAGCGGGCTGCTGGCGAGCCGGGTCGAGGCCCGCGCGATCACCTCCGGCGACAGCCCCAGGTCGGCGGTCGCGACCTGCATCGAGCTCGACGAGCCGATCCCGCTCCAGGCGAAGGAGTACGGCCGGGTCAGGTCGACCACCATCAGCTCCCCGGGATGGACCCGCCGCTGCAGCGCGCCCGCGTCGTACCGACCCGTGCCCTGCTCGTGGACCGCGACCGCGACGTACTCCGGGAAGTCCTGGCGGGCAGCGCGCGAACCGCGCGTCATCCGGACACCGGTGCTCCACGTGCTGAACAGCTGCACCGGTCCGACCGGGGTGAGCTCCATCCGCGCCGCGGTCCCCTGCTCCTCGTGCTCCAGGTCGACCCGGGTCGAGCCGGTCATCACCAGCATCGTCGTGCGGAACGCCTCGGCGCGCTCGCGCGCCTCCAGCGCGGCAGTGTCGAGCAGCACCGGCATGCCCCGGACGGTACGACGGACCGCCGCCACCGCGCATGACCCACGCGGGTGGTCTTCGATCGCCGCCCGCAGCGGCACCCAGGGCCGACGAGCGGGCACCCAGAGCCGTTCGGGCGTACGCCGTGCGGCCCTAGCGTCATGGCTCCCCACCGCGTCACCGAAGGAGATCGACCATGGACGCCGAGCAGCACCCTGCCCCCGACACGATCGTGCTCGTCCACGGACTGTGGGTCACGCCCCGCAGCTGGGAGGAGTGGGTCGCCCACTACGAGGCGCAGGGCTTCACGGTCGTGACACCCGCCTACCCGGGCTTCGAGGTCGAGGTGGAGGCGCTGCGCGCCGACGAGTCGATCATCGCCGAGTGCGACATCACCGCCACGATCGACCACCTCGCCGACGTCGTCCGGTCGATCCCGACGGCGCCGATCATCATGGGCCACTCCTTCGGCGGCGCGCTGACCCAGATGCTGCTGCACCGCGGGCTGGGCGCGGCGGGCGTAGCGATCAACTCCGCCCCCACCGAGGGGGTGCGCACCAACCCGCCGTCGCAGCTGAAGTCGCTGTGGCCCGCCCTGAACAACCCGGCGAAGCGGCACCGCGCGGTCGGGTTCACCGAGAAGCAGTTCCACTACGCGTTCACCAACACCCTCGACGAGGAGGCCGCGAAGGCGGCGTACGAGCGCTACGCCATCGCCGCGCCGGGGCGCTGGGTGTGGGACTACGGGCTGATCGCCAACTTCAAGCCCGGTCACCAGGAGACCTGGGTCGACTACCGCAACGCCGACCGGGCGCCGCTGCTGTTCATCGGCGGCACCGCCGACCACATCATGCCGCCGGCGGTGAACAAGTCGAACGCCAAGAAGTACGCCAAGTCGGGCGTCCCTGCGGAGTACCTCGAGTTCGAGGGCCGCTCGCACTGGACCTGCGCCGAGCCGGGCTGGGAGAAGGTCGCCGACACCGCGCTGGAGTGGGCGCTCGCGCACGCCCGCGCGCTCAGCCTGCCGGGCTGATCTCGGGGGCCGGCGGGGTCTGGGTCGGCACCATCGACGGGTCGGTGCCCGGATCCGTGCTCGGGGCGGTCGGGACCGGGACGGTCGGCGTCGGCGGCACCGGCGGCGGCACCGGCTCGCCGTACTCGGCGACGATCAGCTCGCCCGCTCGCCGGGCCAGGCGGGCGGGCCGGATCTCGAGCCAGTCGAGCAGCAGCCGGTCCGGGTCGACCTCGCCGGAGCCCACTTCGTCGAGCAGGCTCCACAGGACCGACTCGTCGAAGGTGCGGGCGAGGTACTCGCAGGCCCACCAGGCCAGCGCGTAGCTGGTGGCCGTGCCCTCCCCGCTGAACGACCCGTCGTCGGGCAGCGCGTCGAACCCCGCTTCCGCGGCCCGGACCGCCCGCTCGGGCACCCGGCGCTCGGCCGGGTCCATCGCCTGCGCGGAGACGTACTCGGCCAGCCCCTCGCTCAGCCACACCGGGGCGTGGTCGTCGCGCGAGCCCAGGGCCACGTGGGTGAGCTCGTGGCGGACCAGGCGGTCGCGGGCGACCCCGGCGCGCTCGAGCATCCGCGGGTGCAGGGCGAACCGGGTCGCCGCCAGCGTCTCCTCGCCGGGCGAGGCCGGGACCGGGAAGGCCACCCCGTCGAGGACGTCCGGGTCGCCCCCGGGCACGTCGTCGATGACCCGGAGGTACGCCGGGTCCGAGAGCGCGTAGACCACGACGGACCGCGACCAGTCGTACGGGACCTCGGCGGCGACCGCGTCGATCCCCCGCTCGACCGAGCGCAGCAGCGGGCCGGACGCCGGCAGGCTGCCCTCGTCGAACACCCCGAGGACGCCGGACCCGCTGCGCACCACGACCCGACCGAGGTCCCACGGCTGCGGGTGCACCTCGTGGGTCTGCTCCCAGGCCGGGTCGGTGACGGAGGTGAGGACCATCCGGTCGGGCCGCCGCGTGCCGGGGCGGAACCGGTAGCGGTCCCGGGTGACGACGGGGACGGCGTCGTACCCGGACAGCAGCAGGTGCTCCTCGACCACCACCCAGTAGTCGTCGCCGTCGCGCACGAGCGCGGCGGGGTCGACGGTGTAGCTCAGCTCGCCGACCGGCAGCTGGCGCAGGTTGGCGAGCCAGGTGCGTTGCTGCTCGCGGAACTCGGCGGTGCCGCGGATCCCGCGCTCGAAGGCGGCGCCGTCGCCGGCCAGGACCGCGCGGGCCCGGCGCTGCAGGGCCTGCTGGACGCCGGAGACCACGTCGGGTGCGGCGGCGTACGACGTGCCGCTCGGTGGGGGCGGCAGGGCGTCCTCGGTGTGGCCGGTGCAGGCCGGGAACGCGAGGACCAGCGCCGCGACCAGCGCGGCGCGGAGGGAGAGGTCAGGCCGGACGATCGGCATCGACGGGAGAACGATCCTCGGCCATCGAGGTCATGTCCTCGACGATGCCGAGGGCCAGGGCCTGGGGCGTCAGGCCGATCCGCTCGAGGATCGCGGCCCGCTTCGCGTGGCCCAGGAACTCCTGCGGGATGCCGTGCAGCCGGAACGGCGTGGTGACGCCCGCGTCGTTGAGGGTCTGCAGCAGCACCGCGCCGCAGCCACCGACCCGGCCGTTGTCCTCGACGCTGACGACGAGCCGGTGCTCGCGGGCGAGCTCCACGATCGCCGGGTCGACGGGCTTGACCCAGCGCGGGTCGACCACCGTCACGCCGATGCCCTGCGCGACCAGCCGGTCGGCGACGTCGACGGCGACCTCGTTCATCGACCCGACGGCGACGACCAGCACGTCCTTCCTGCCGTTGCGGACCAGGACGTCAGCCGCACCGGCCTTGCCGATCGTCGGGATGTCGGCGGGCGGCGGCCCCTTCGGGAACCGGACGACGGTCGGCGCGTCGTCGACCTCGACGGCCTCGTTGAGCAGCTCGCGCAGCCGGGCGGCGTCGCGCGGGGCGGCCAGGCGCAGGCTCGGCACCAGCTGGAGGAACGACAGGTCCCACATGCCGTTGTGGCTCGCGCCGTCGGTGCCGGTGATGCCGGACCGGTCCAGCACGATCGTCACCGGCTGCTTCAGCAGCGCGACGTCCATGAGCAGCTGGTCGAACGCACGGTTGAGGAACGTCGAGTAGATCGCGACCACCGGGTGCATCCCGCCGAGCGCGAGGCCCGCGGCCGAGGTGACCGCGTGCTGCTCGGCGATGCCCACGTCGAACATCCGCTCCGGGAACCGCTCCCCGAACGGAGCCAGGCCGGTCGGGCCGGGCATCGCCGCGGTGATCGCGACGATGTCGTCGCGCTGCTCGGCCTGGGTGATCAGCTCGGTCGAGAACACCGACGTCCAGTCCGGCACCGGGGCGCCGCGCGACTTGCCGGTGAGCGGGTCGATCACGCCCGTCGCGTGCATCTGGTCGGCGACGTGGTTCTCGGCGGGCGCGTAGCCCATGCCCTTGCGGGTCACCGCGTGCACGATCACCGGACCGCCGAACGCCTTCGCGCGGCGCAGCGCCGACTCCATCGCGACCTCGTCGTGCCCGTCGACCGGGCCGAGGTACTTGATGCCGAGATCGGTGAACATCACCTGCGGGCTGACGGCGTCCTTGAGACCGGCCTTCATCCCGTGCAGCAGCTGGTAGGCGGCACGGCCCACCCACGGCATCTTCTTGACCATGCGCCGGCCGCTGTCGAGCATCCGCTCGTAGCCGGGCTGCAGGCGCAGCGCCGCGAGGTGATCGGCGAGGCCGCCGATCGTGGGCGCGTAGGAGCGGCCGTTGTCGTTGACGACGATGACCACCGAGCGGTCCTTGCCGGCGGCGATGTTGTTGAGCGCCTCCCAGCACATGCCGCCGGTCAGGGCGCCGTCGCCGACGACGGCGACCACGTGCCGGCGCCGTTGCCCGGACAGCTCGAAGGCCTTGGCCAGGCCGTCGGCGTACGACAGGGCCGCCGACGCGTGCGACGACTC
>NZ_DATJTA010000029.1:0-31713 GCF_035503875.1 Nocardioides sp. | reverse complement strand
CCGCAGCACCCGACCCGGGGCGCAGGCCACCGCGGCGGCGACCGCGGCGTCCACGAGCGCGACCCGGTGCCGGTCCAGGCCCCGGCTCATCGAGGCGACCTTGCAGGCCACCCAGGTCTCGCAGGCCAGTTCTTGGACCTTTGCCCAGGTCAGCGGGAGCCGGTGGCGCAGGTCGAGCGCGTCGGCCATGACCGACCGGGTCGAGAGCACGTGGGCTTGGCGGGCGATGGCCAGCTCGCCCAGGCACAGGTCCTGCACCCACGGCGTCCCGTCACCGCCGATCTCGACGAGCTGGTCGCCGCCGAACCGGGCCGGCACCGCGCCGGGTGCCTGCTGGGGGTCGTGACCGTGGAGGTCGGCCCAGGCCAGGACCAGGAGCAGGTCGTCGACCTGGGCCTGGCGGCGTTCCCGCACGGTCGTCTCGGCGGCCGCCAGCACGGCGGCGGCGTCGAGGATCTCGGGCGGGTTCATGCCTCCGATTCTATTCGAACTGGTGTTCGATTCGGGTGGGTCGGTGGTATCTGTGGATAGGCGTTCGAGGGGCCGGCGGGTGGCTCCGGCTGCTTGTCGGGTCGCCGGGTTTCGAGGCTCGGCGCTGGGGCGCCTCACACCTCAACCAGCGTGCAGCACCGCCGCCGCGCCTCACACCTCAACCAGCGTCTGGCGGCACCGCCGCCGCTCCCCACACCTCAACCGGCGTTCGCACCACCACTTGGGCGCCTCGCACCTCAACCAGCGTTCAGGTACGCGCGGCGAGCCCCAGGGAAGGCGAAACTGAGGAAGTGGCGAGGTCCCGAAATCGACGAAGCCCCAGGCCGACTGACCTGGGGCTTCGTGTCCTGCGCGCCTGTAGGGATTCGAACCCCAAACCTTCTGATCCGTAGTCAGATGCTCTATCCGTTGAGCTACAGGCGCTCGTCGCCCACCGGGGCGAGCGACTGGTCGAGGATAGCGGACCACCCGCGGCATCCCGAAATCAGCCGAGTCCCACCGCGGTGGAGGCGCTTGCGGGCGGTGTGGCAAGGTGCCGTCACCAACCCGGCGGGACGACCGGCCCGCCGCCGACGGCAGTTCCACGAGAGGGAGCCAGGCTGAGATGGCGAATGTTGAGGCGGCCCTGACGGCGGCCGGACTGACCAACCCCCACGTCCTCGAGTACGTCCGGGAGTACGCCGAGCTGACGGGCGCCGAGCGCATCGAGGTCGTCAGCGCCGCCGACGACGCCCGCCTGATCCAGGAGTGCCTGGACGCGGGTGAGCTCGAGCCGGCCGGCGAGGGTCGCTACTACTCGCGGAGCTACCACAAGGACACCGCGCGCTCCGAGGAGCGCACGATCGTGGCGACCAACGACGAGAAGGACAAGGGCGTCTACAACAACTGGCGCCCCGCCTCGGAGATGAAGCCGCTGCTGCACGACCTGATGCGCGGGGAGTCGGCCGGCAAGACCATGTACGTCATCCCGTACCTGATGTCGCCTCCCGGCAACGAGCTCGCCCCGTGGGCTGCCGGTGTCCAGCTCACCGACACCCGCACCGTCGTCCTGCACATGATCCGGATGGCCCGCGTGGGCGCGCACTTCCTCGACGGCCTCGAGGACCCCTCGCACTTCGTCCGCGCCGTCCACGTGACCGGCGACCTGGAGAACCTCGGCCAGGGCACCCCCGACGACAAGCGGTACTTCGTGACCGTCGCCGACGAGCGCACGATCCTGCACTTCGGCTCGTCGTACGGCGGCAACGCGCTGCTCGGCAAGATCGCGCACGGCCTGCGCCAGGGCGCGTACGACGGCTGGGCGTCGCGGAAGTTCCTCGCCGAGCAGTACATGCTGATCGGGATCAAGGACAAGCAGACCGGGACGGACTACCACATCTGCGGCGGCTTCCCGAGCGCGTCGGGCAAGACCAACCTGGCCATGATGCTGGCCCCCGACGTCCTGGGCGAGCGCTACCACGTCTCGTTCTACGGCGACGACATCGCGTGGCTGTGGGTCGACGAGAAGACCGGCCGGCTGATGGGCATGAACCCCGAGTACGGCGTGTTCGGCGTCGCCAAGGACACCAACGAGGGCACCAACCCGACCGCGCTGGAGTCCGTCGCCGAGGGCACCCAGGCGATCTTCACCAACATCGCCTACAACCCGCAGACCGGCGAGGTCTGGTGGGAGGGCCGCACCAAGCAGCCGCCCGCGGACACCGCCGGGTGGCTGGACTGGACGGGCGCGCCGATCGCGGACCGCAAGGACGGCGACACCTCGCCGTGGGCGCACCCCAACAGCCGCTTCACGACGACGCTCGCCAACGTCCCCAACATCGCCTCCGACTACGACGCCGCGACCGGCGTGCCGATCGACGCGATCATCTTCGGCGGCCGCACTCGCGACCGTGAGCCGCTGATCCGCGCGATCCACGACCTCGCCGAGGGTGTGTACGACGGCCTGACGCTCGGCGCCGAGGCGACCGCCGCCGCGGAGGGCACGGAGGGCGTGCTCCGCTACGACCCGATGTCCAACCGCCCCTTCATGGCGTACGGCGAGGGCGACTACGCGCAGCACTACCTCGACGTGGTCGGTGCGGCGACGGACCAGCCGATCTTCGCGCACGTCAACTGGTTCCAGCGCGACCCGGAGGACGGCCACTTCCTGTGGCCCGGCTACCGCGACAACCTGCGCCCGCTGCTGTGGCTGCTGCAGCTGCGCAACGGCGAGGTCAAGGGCCGCCGGACGGCGGTGGGCATCATCCCGACCGAGGAGGAGCTCAACCTCGAGGGTGTCGAGATCAGCCCCGAGGACCTGAAGACCATCCTGTCGATCGACAAGGTGCGCTGGCAGCAGGAGATGGAGCACCGCGCCGAGCACCTCGAGCTGTTCGACAACATGCCCGACGCGATCTGGGAGGCCCACCGCCGGGTGGCGGCGGCCCTCGAGGGCGAGAGCGACTGACACGACGACGACGGCCCGGATCCCCGCTTCCGCAGGGGGATCCGGGCCGTCGTCGTACTCATTGAACGATCCAATATGTGGAACGAGCGCCCCGCGTTAGCCTCTGGCCACCCATCTCGTCGGGCAACGGAGCCGGACGAACTCAGCAACAGTCCACGACAGCCTCGTCGATACGCTCGACGACTCGGCGTAACCGGGCCCGCTGGCCCGGCGCTGTGCACGGCGCGGGAGGGAACAGGCATGACAGCCACGCAGGACCGGACGGCCCCCACGACCCATCAGGGCATCCTCGACTTCGTCAACGAGTTCGCGGAGTTGATGCAGCCCGACCAGATCCACTGGTGCACCGGTTCCGACGAGGAGTGGACGGAGCTGACCGACGCCCTGGTGGCGTCGGGGACGTTCACCCGGCTCAACCCGGCCATCAAGCCGAACTCCTTCTACGCCGCCTCCGATCCGATCGACGTCGCGCGCGTCGAGGACCGGACCTACATCTGCTCGGTCGACAAGCGCGACGCGGGGCCCACCAACAACTGGATGGCCCCGGCGGAGATGAAGCCGCTGATGACGAAGCTGTACGCCGGCGCCATGAAGGGCCGCACGATGTACGTCATCCCCTTCGTGATGGGCCACCTCGAGGCCGAGAAGCCGATGTTCGGCATCGAGATCACCGACTCCGCCTACGTCACCGCCTCGATGCGCGTGATGGCCCGGATGGGCTCCCACGTGCTGCGCCGGATGGAGGAGCTCGAGGCCGACTTCGTCCAGGCCGTGCACTCCGTGGGCCACCCGCTCGCCGAGGGCGAGAGCGACGTCGCCTGGCCGTGCAACGACACCAAGTACATCGTGCAGTTCCCCGAGGAGCGGACCATCTGGTCCTACGGCTCCGGGTACGGCGGCAACGCGCTGCTCGGCAAGAAGTGCTACGCCCTGCGCATCGCCAGCGTGATGGCGCGCGACGAGGGCTGGCTCGCCGAGCACATGCTGATCCTGAAGCTCACCAGCCCGGCCGGCGTCGTCAAGTACATCGCCGCCGCCTTCCCGAGCGCCTGCGGCAAGACCAACCTCGCGATGCTCGAGCCGACCATCCCCGGCTGGAAGGTCGAGACGCTCGGCGACGACATCGCCTGGATGCGCATCGGCGAGGACGGCCGCCTGTGGGCGGTCAACCCCGAGTACGGCTTCTTCGGCGTCGCGCCCGGCACCAACAACCACACCAACCCCAACGCGATGAAGACCATCGACAAGGGGAACTCGGTGTTCACCAACGTCGCGCTCACCCCCGAGGGCGACGTGTGGTGGGAGGGCCTGGAGAACACCCCGGCCTCGGCCACCTCCTGGAAGGGCGAGCCGTGGACCCCCGAGTCCGACGAGCTCTCCAGCCACGCCAACAGTCGCTACTGCACCCCGATCAAGCAGTGCGACATCCTCGCCGACGAGTACGACGACCCGCGCGGCGTCCCGATCGACGCGATCCTGTTCGGCGGCCGGCGCAAGACCACCGTCCCGCTCGTCTTCGAGGCGCGCGACTGGACCCACGGCACCTTCCTCGGCGCCACCCTGTCGAGCGAGACGACCGCCGCCGCGATCGGCGCCGTCGGCGTGGTCCGCCGCGACCCGATGGCGATGCTGCCGTTCATCGGCTACAACGCCGGCGACTACTTCAACCACTGGATCACGGTCGGCAAGGACAACGACGCCGCCAAGCTGCCGAAGATCTTCTACGTCAACTGGTTCCGCCGCGACGACGAGGGCGGCTTCCTGTGGCCCGGCTTCGGCGAGAACAGCCGGGTCCTGAAGTGGATCGTCGAGCGCATCGACGGCCAGGCCGCCGCCGTGGAGACGCCCGTCGGCCACGTGCCGGCCCCGGGCTCCCTCGACACCGAGGGCCTCGACATGAGCGAGGAGGCGCTCGCCGCCGCCCTCGCGGTCGACCCCGAGGAGTGGAAGGCCGAGCTGCCGCAGATCCAGGAGTGGTTCGAGAAGTTCGGCGACGACCTCCCGGGCGTGCTCTGGACCGAACTCGACGGGCTGCGCGCGCGCCTCGGCGCCTGACCCCCGCACCTACCGACGACGGCCCCGCCCACCTCGGGCGGGGCCGTCGTCGCTTGTGCGAGCATGAGCCCGTGCCGAGCCAGGACCCCGAGCTCTCCGGTCCCGAGCGCCGCGCCCTCTTCGAGTCCGAGTCGACCGCGCTGTACGACGAGGTGCTCGCCGCCGGTGGACTCGCGGCGTCCGACGAGCGGATCGTCGAGGGCGGCGCCCAGCGCCCGGCCTTCGCGCTGCTCGTCGACCTCGGCCTGGTCCGACTCGACACGGAGTCCGCCACCTGGGTGGCCGAGGACCCGAGCACCATCCAGTCGCGCGTCGTCTCGCCGCTCTCCCAGGAGGGCGCCCGGCTGCTCGACGAGTCCTCCCGGTGGGCGCGCGCCTTCGCGGGCCTGAGCACCAGCTGGCGCCGTTCGCCGGCGAGCGTCGGCCACGGCCCCTTCACCTACCTGCGCGACGACGCCATCGGCCCGTTCCTCACCGCCCTGGTGGCCGAGGCCGAGGACGAGATGCTGACCGCCCAGCCGCAGGCCGGCCGGGACGCGCCGTCGCTGGCCGAGGCGGCGGTGCGCGACATCGCGATGCTCGAGCGCGGCACCCGGATGCGCACCCTCTACCAGCACAGCGCCCGACGCAGCTCGATCACCCACAAGTACGTCGCCGCCGTCACCGCTCGCGGCGCCGAGGTCCGCACCCTGGACGAGTTCTTCAACCGGATGATCGTCGTCGACCGCCGCGTCGCCGTGATCCCCGCGGGCGACGACCTGCGCACCGCGATCGCGGTCCGCGAGCCGTCCGTGGTGGCGTACCTCGTCGACATCTTCGAGCGGACCTGGGAGCGGGGGCGCCCGTTCGCCAACCGGGAGTCGTCGATGATGAAGGACATCGCGGCCGAGCAGCGCGCGATGACGATCCGGATGCTGATCGAGGGCCACTCGGACCCGGTCAGTGCGAAGCGGCTCGGCGTCAGCCCGCGGACGTACGCCGGCTACGTCTCCGACCTCAAGCAGGAGTACGACGCCGAGACGCGGTTCCAGCTCGGCTACGCGATGGGCGCCCGCGGCGTCTCCGGCAACGAGACGCCCGAGCAGGCCGACGGGGGCGGAGGGATCTAGCGCACGACCCGGCAGAAGCCGCCGCAGCCCCAGCTGCTGGCCTGGGCCGGAGCCGGCATCGCGGCCACGCCGAAGCCGAGAACGGTGGCGGTGGCGAGGAGGGCCACCTTGCGAGCGAGGTTCATGGGAGTGTCCTTCTCTGTCCGGGCTTCCACTGTCCGTGGGGCGGTGCCGTGCTGGCAACCCCTCCCCGCGACCCCGCGTTCGCAAACCGAACGCCGATGAGCGCCCGGATCCACGATCCTTTAGGGTTGCCTTACCTAATCACGATCGGAGCATTCCCCATGCGTTCCACACGGCGTTCCACACGCTTCCTGGCGGCGGCCGCCGCCACCGCCCTCGCCCTGACCCTCGGCGCCTGCGGCAGCGAGGACGGCTCGGGCTCGGACGGCGCCGACACCGACGCGTCGGGCAGCGGCTCGTCGGAGGCCGCCTTCCCGGTGACCATCGAGCACGCTCTCGGCACCACCACGATCCCCGAGAAGCCCGAGCGGGTCGCCACGGTCGCCTGGGCCAACCACGAGGTTCCGCTCGCCCTCGGCGTGGTCCCGGTCGGCATGAGCAAGGCGACCTGGGGCGACGACGACAACGACGGCGTCCTCCCGTGGGTCGAGGACAAGCTCGAGGAGCTGGGCGCCGAGACTCCGGTGCTCTTCGACGAGACCGACGGCATCGACTTCGAGGCCGTGGCCGCCACCGAGCCCGACGTCATCCTGGCGTCGTACTCCGGCCTGACCCAGGAGGAGTACGACACCCTCGAGAAGATCGCGCCCGTCGTGGCCTACCCCGAGATCGCCTGGGGCACCTCGGTGCAGGACATGATCAAGCTCAACAGCGAGGCCCTCGGCCTCGCCGCCGAGGGCGAGGAGCTCGTCGCCGACCTCGACACCAAGGTCGCCGAGTCCTTCGCCGCCCACGAGTCGCTGGCCGGCAAGAAGATCATGTTCGCGTTCATCGACGCCAACGACCTCAGCCAGATCGGCTTCTACACCAGCCACGACACCCGCCCGGGCTTCGTGGTGAGCGCCGGCATGGCCAACCCGCAGGTCGTCGAGGAGGCCTCGGCCGAGACCGAGGACTTCTACGTCACCCGCAGCGCCGAGGACGCCGAGGCCTTCGCCGACGTCGACGTCTTCGTGACCTACGGCGAGCCCGACGGCAAGCTCGTCGAGCAGATCCAGGCCGACCCGCTGCTGTCGAAGATCCCCGCGATCCAGCGCGGCGCGATCGCGATCCTCGAGGAGTCCACCCCGCTGGCCGCCTCGGCCAACCCGTCGCCGCTCTCCATCGACTGGGGCATCGACGAGTACTTCGACGTGCTCGCCACCGCGGCCGACAAGTCCTGAGGAAGCACCTGAGGTGAGCACCACCACCGCACCCGGGTCGGCACCGGCCGTCGTACGACGGCGCTCGGTGTCGACCCGGGTCGTCTGGGTCGCCGTCGCGATCGCCCTGACCGTCCTGGTCGCGCTGGCCTCGGTCGCGTTCGGCACTCGGGTGGTCGGGTGGCACGACGTGGTCGAGGGCGTGACCGGGGGCGACGCCAACGTCGCCCAGGCCGCGGTGAACAAGCGCGTCCCCCGCACTCTGCTCGCCCTGCTGGTCGGCGCCTCGCTCGGCCTCGCCGGAGCCGTGATGCAGGGCGTGACCCGCAACCCGATCGCAGACCCGGGGATCCTCGGCGTCAGCACCGGGGCATCGCTGGCCGTCGTCACGGGCATCGTCTTCTTCGGCCTGAGCGCGCCCTCGTCGTACATCTGGGTCGCGATCAGCGGCGCCGCCCTCAGCGCGGCGTTCGTCTACACGATCGGCTCGATGGGCCGCGGCGGCGCGACGCCGCTGAAGCTGGCCCTGTCCGGTGCCGCCACCGCCGCCGCCCTGAGCTCCCTGGTCAGCGCGCTGCTGCTGCCCCGGGCCGACGTCATGCAGACCTTCCAGTTCTGGCAGATCGGCGGCGTGGGCGGGGCGTCGTACGACCGGATGGGCCAGGTGCTGCCGTTCCTCGTCGCCGGCGCGGTGATCAGCCTGCTCGCCGCCCGGGGCCTGAACTCTCTCGCCCTCGGCGACGACGTCGCCGCCGGACTCGGCGAGCGGGTGGTCGTCACCCGGATGCTGGCCTTCGTCGGCGCCGTGGTCCTGTGCGGCGCAGCCACCGCCGTGGCCGGCCCGATCGGCTTCGTCGGCCTGGTCGTGCCGCACGTGTGCCGCCTGCTCATCGGCATCGACCACCGCTGGCTGCTCCCGATGTCGGCCATCGTCGGCGCCGCGCTCCTGACGGCCGCGGACGTCGTGGGCCGGGTGGTGGCCCGGCCGGAGGAGATCGAGGTCGGGATCGTCACCGCGTTCATCGGGGCGCCGTTCTTCATCTACATCGTCCGCCGACAGAAGGTGCGTGCCCTGTGACCGCCGTGCTGGACCAGGCCGCCGCCGTCGACCTCGTCGTGCGCGGGCGGCGTCGCCGGACGCTGCGGCGCGCCGCGACCATCGGCGGCCTCGCCCTGCTGGTCGTGGGCGTGTACGCCTTCAGCCTGATGTACGGCCAGACCTTCTACGGTCCCCGCGAGGTGTACGACGTCCTGCGCGGCGAGACCGTGCCCGGAGCCTCGTTCACCGTCGGCGAGCTGCGCTTCCCGCGCGCCACCCTGGCCGTGCTCGCGGGCGCCGCCTTCGGGCTCGGCGGCATCACCTTCCAGACCATGCTGCGCAACCCGCTGGCCTCCCCCGACATCATCGGGATCAGCTCGGGCGCGAGCGCCGCCGCGGTGGTCGCCATCGTCACGTTCTCCGCCAGCGAGGCCCGGGTCTCGCTCGTGGCGATCCTCGCGGCCCTGGCCACGGCCATCCTGATCTACGTGCTCGCCTACCGCGACGGCGTCGTCGGCACCCGGCTGATCCTCATCGGCATCGGCATCGCGGCCATGCTCGACAGCATCGTGTCGTACACGTTGCTGCGCTCGGCGGTCTGGGATCTCCAGACGGCGATGCGCTGGCTGACCGGCAGCCTCAACAACGCCACCTGGGAGCAGGTCCAGCCCCTCGCGATCGCGATGCTGGTCGGCATCCCCCTCCTGCTCAGCCAGTCGCGCGGCCTGAGCCTGACCCAGCAGGGCGACGACTCCGCCTCGTCACTCGGGGTCCGGGTCGAGCGCACCCGGATCGTCGCCATCGTGGCCGCCGTGACCCTGATCGCCTTCGCCACGGCGGCCGCCGGCCCGATCGCCTTCGTCGCCTTCTTGTCCGGGCCGATCGCGGCACGGATCATCGGGGGTGGGACCTCGCTGATGGTCCCGGCGGCGCTCGTCGGCTCGCTGCTGGTGCTCTCGGCCGACCTGGTCGGCCAGTTCGCGTTCGAGAACCGCTACCCCGTCGGCGTCGTGACCGGCGTGCTGGGCGCGCCGTACCTCGTCTACCTGCTCATCCGCACGAACCGTTCCGGAGGCTCGCTGTGACCGACGCCCACTCCCTCGTCGTCGAGGGCATCACCCTGGGGTACGGCGACCGCACGGTCATCGACGACCTCGACCTGGTCGTGCCGCCGGGGCGGATCACCGCGATCGTCGGCGCCAACGCCTGCGGCAAGTCCACGCTGCTGCGCGCCATGTCGCGGCTGCTGGCCCCGCGGGGCGGCCAGGTGCTCCTCGACGGCAAGGCGCTGCACAAGCTGCCGACCAAGGAGGTCGCCCGCACCCTCGGCCTGCTGCCGCAGTCCCCGGTCGCGCCGGAGGGCATCGTCGTCGGCGACCTGGTCTCGCGCGGGCGCAACCCGCACCAGCGGGTCATCTCGCGCTGGTCGTCCGATGACAGCGCCGCGGTCGCCGAGGCGCTGCGGATGACCGACACCCTGGAGCTCACCGACCGCAGCGTCGACGAGCTGTCCGGCGGCCAGCGCCAGCGGGTCTGGATCGCGATGGCGCTGGCCCAGCAGACCGACATCCTGCTGCTCGACGAGCCGACCACGTTCCTCGACGTCAGCCACCAGGTCGACGTCCTCGACCTGCTCACGGACCTGAACCAGCGCCGCGGCACGACGATCGTGATGGTGCTGCACGACCTCAACCTCGCCGCGCGGTACGCCGACCACCTGGTCGCCGTACGCGAGGGTCACCTGTACGCCGCCGGCGACCCCAGCGAGGTCCTGACGGCGCAGACGGTCCGCGACGTCTTCGGGATGGCCTCCAGCGTCGTCCCCGACCCCGTGTCGGGCAAGCCGCTGGTGCTGCCGATCGGGCGCCACCACGCCGCGGCCGAGGTGGGCCGGCCCGTCGAGGTCTGAGCCACGAACGAGAGAACCCCCGGTGAGCCAGGCTCACCGGGGGTTCTCTGCGTCTATCTCTGGCGGAGGCGGAGGGATTTGAACCCTCGATGGGGTTTTAGCCCCAAACCCGCTTAGCAGGCGGGCGCCATAGACCGGACTAGGCGACGCCTCCTGGACAGCGCGGACAGGCTACTAGGCCGGTACGGCGATCCACCAATCTGCCCCGCCGCCGATCGGGTCCGGGCTCAGATCGGGCGCAGTCCCTGGCCGCGCTGCAGGTGCTGCTGCAGCTCGCGCACGAACTGCTCGCGGTCGATCGCGAGGGCCTGGACGGGGATGGTCGTGGTGCCGCCGTCCTTGAGGTGCAGGACGACGCAGGGGATCCCGCGGGGGGTCGAGGTGGCCGCGTCCGTGACGTCGGTCCAGCGGGCCTCGGTCACGCCGGCCCCGCGGACCAGGCCGACGCGGTAGCCGTCGGGGGTGCAGCGCAGGACGTACGACCGCGAGCGCAGCCGCCAGCCCAGCACGAAGACCGCCACGACGCTCACGACGAGCAGCGCGATGAGCAGGTCGGGGGTCAGGTCGAAGAGGGCCACGACCGCGGTCGCGGCGAACATCACCAGTGCGGTGAGGACCAGTGCGAGCCCCACGAACCGGGCGGCGAAGGCCGGGTTGAGTCGGTAGTCCACCGAGGCGGAGTCGTCGGCGGGGAGTGGCGCGGGGTCGGACACCCTCCTATTGGACAACGCCTTTTCGGGCACCGCCAATCGGGCCGACGACGACCTTGTGATCGGTCGTGAGGTGGGTCACACTCGAACCCCAGACGCAGCCGGGAGGCGCCATGGCCACGACCCGCACACCCCCCACCAGCGGGATGACCACCCGCCTGACGATCGCGCTCCAGGGCCTCGACCTGGCCCTCGACGCGCCCCGCCAGCGAGGGGTGCCGCTCGGCAACTGGCGGTGGGTGGTGCGACAGCGGATGGCTGCCTTGCGCGACGCGCTGGCGGGCGAGGCGGCGGGGCCGGACGACGGTTGGCTGGCCGCTCGCGGCGGCACCGCCTTCCGCGAGCGCAACGTGCTGCTCGGCCGGCTCAACCGGCTCGGGAGCGTCGTCCTGGAGACCGACTCCGTCGAGGAGGTCCGCGTCGAGCTGAAGCGGCTCGTCGTCGACGTCCACCACCACGTGCAGCGTCTCAACGACCTCGCGTACGACGACGTCGAGCTGGAGCTCGGCGGCTCGGAGTGACCAGCGCCTAGACTTCCCCTCGGTGCACCCACGGGTGCGCCGAGGAGGGGTGCCGGAGCGGCCGATCGGAACCGCCTTGAAAGCGGTCGTAGGGAGACCTACCGCGGGTTCGAATCCCGCCCCCTCTGCCAGCGCCGGCACCCGATCGGCCCCACCGGTCGGGTCACGAGAACGACGGCATGACCTGGTCGTGCACCAGCTGCAGCTGGGAGTTGATGTCCGGCACGCCCTCGAGCTCCCGGCCCATCAGCGCCTTCACCAGTGCGGCGTCGGTGATCGCGAGGATCATGTGGTTGACCCCGGCCGGCTCGACGTTCTCCTTGATCTTCGCGGTGACCTCCTCCGGCGTACCGGCGATGGAGAGCCGCTCGGCCAGGTCGGGCGTCGTGAGCTCGATGCCGCGAGCCATGTCGCCGGCACCGATGGCGGCGATGATCGGCGCGACCTCCTCGGGCTTCACGCCGTTGCGCTCCAGCTGCTCGTGCGGCATCGAGGAGGCGTAGAGGCCGACCATGCTGCGGGCGGCGTCCTTGGCGACGGCCGAGTCCTCGGCCACGCAGAAGACCACCCAGGAGCCCAGGTCGAGGTCCTGCAGGTTCTTCCCGGCCCGCTCCGCGCCGATCGCGCAGTGCTCGATCATGTACTCGTAGGCCTCGCGGGTGTAGCTGAGCGCGTGGTGGCAGCCGTCGGAAAACTCGGTCGAGGCCTGGAACGACTTCGGCCCCCGCATCGCGCCCATCTTCACCGGCAGGTGCTCCTGGACGGGCCGGGCGAAGGTGAAGAGGCCGTCGTAGGAGAAGAACTCGCCGTCGAAGGTGATCACGCCGTCGTCGAGCAGCGTACGGATGACGTGCACCGACTCCTTGACCCGCGAGAGCGGCTTGGTCTTCGCCCAGTCGATCTTGTACTGCGCGAGCAGCCCGAAGTTGCCGCTCGAGACCGCGACCTCGGCCCGCCCGTCGGTCAGCTCGTCGAGCGTCGCCGCCGCCTGCGCGATCAGGGTCGGCTCGCGCAGGCAGACCCCGGAGATGCTCGGTCCCAGCCGGATCCGGCTGGTCGACGCCGCGGCCGCGGCGAAGAGCAGCCACAGGTCCTTGTGCCAGGTCTCGTCGGCGGCGTACACCGCGTAGAAGCCGAGCTCGTCGGCCTTCTTGATCGAGGCCAGGGACTCGCTGAGCGGGTAGTCCGGCAGCATCGCGTAGCTGAATCTCATCGGGTGACTCCTTCTCGGTTGGGTTCCTCGATCGGCCCGCGGACGGCGTCGCCGGCGATGGCGTCGCTGCGCTCGTACGGGCGGGCGATGACCAGGTAGACCAGGCCGATCCCGGCGCCGACGGCGGCGGAGAGCGCGACCAGCCAGTTGTCGTACCAGGCGGCGTCGGGGGTCCGGGGCCACGCCATGTTGACCATCGCGAACACGCCGTACGCCAGGGCCACGACGTTGATCAGCAGCCCCCAGCGGCCGAGCGTGAAGCTGCCGCTCGGCACCCAGCCCTTCA
Organism: Nocardioides sp.; assembly: GCF_035503875.1. Classification (GTDB taxonomy): domain Bacteria; phylum Actinomycetota; class Actinomycetes; order Propionibacteriales; family Nocardioidaceae; genus Nocardioides. Next base: position 18,608 of record NZ_DATJTA010000029.1, on the reverse strand, counting down.
GCCGCGCGCGCAGCGCGGCGAGGGTGACCATGTGGAAGCCGAGGTAGATGCCGAGGGTGGCGAACGAGATGATCGACGTCAGCGCCTTGGTCGAGAACACCGAGCCCAGCACGATCAGCGCGGGCACGAGCGCCGCGACCAGCATGGCGTACGGCGGCACGTGGCGGCCCGGGAGGAATTTCCGGAACAGGGCCGAGCCCAGGATCATGTCGTCGCGGGCGTAGGAGTACATCAGGCGGCTGGCCGCCGCCATCAGGCTGAGCGCGCAGGACAGGAACGAGATCATCACGACGGCCAGCACCACCTTGGTGCCGGTCTCGCCGAAGGCGCTGTGCAGCACGGTCGTGACCGGGTCGGCGTCGGTGCCGTCGATGACGGCGGCGTAGTCCGAGACTGCCAGCAGCAGGGACAGGCAGACGAAGATCGCCGCCGCGCCGCCGACGTAGATGGTCATCCGCATCGCCTTGGGGATCTGTCGCGTCGGGTCGGGCACCTCCTCGGCGACATCGCCGCAGGCCTCGAAGCCGTAGTACTGGTAGATGCCGATCAGGGCGGCGGCGAGGAACGCCGAGAGGTAGCCGCCGCTGTGGCCGACGACGCCCTCGGTGTCGAAGAGGACGCCGAGCCCGTGGTGGCGCTCGGTGAGCAGCAGCCAGCCGCCGACGGCGAGGGCACCCAGCAGCTCCGCGCTGAAGCCGATGACCGCGGCCATCGCGAGCCAGCGGGTGCCCATCAGGTTGATGGCGAGGGCCAGCACCAGCAGGATCAGCGCGCAGGTGATGGTGGACCGCTCGCTCGGTGTGAAGCCGAGCAGCTGGGCCAGGAACGGACCGGATCCGTAGACGACGCCGGCGATGGTGGTGAGCAGGGCGACGAGGTAGATCCAACCGGTCATCCAGGCCCACTTGCGGCCCCACAACCGCCGCGCCCAGGGGTACACGCCACCCGCGACCGGGAACTGCGAGACGACCTCCCCGAAGACCAGCGCGACCAGCAGCTGCCCCACACCGACGATGACCAGCCACCAGATCATCGGCGGGCCGCCGGTGATCAGGCCGACCGCGAAGAGCGTGTAGATGCCGACGACCGGCGAGAGGTAGGTGAAGCCGAGCGCGAAGTTGGCCCACCGGCTCATGTCCCGCTTGAACTCCGAGCGGTAGCCGAGGGCTGCCAGCGCGGCCGCGTCCGCGTCGTGCTCGTGGTGCCGGTGGGCGGCCGGGTCCTCCTGCGCTCGGTGGCTCATCCCGGCGCCTCCCGCTCGACCTCGGCCAGCAGCTCCGAGCCGGTGACGACCCGGTCCGCGAAGTGGCGGTGCATCCACTCCAGGTGGTCGTGGCGGCTGTTCATGATCCGGAGGCTGTCCCAGTTCGGGAACTGCTGCTGCAGCACCCAGCGCTCCATCAGGCGGGGGTCGACCTCGAAGACGTGCTCGAAGGTCGTGAGCGCCACGTCGGACACCCGCTCCGGCGGCGGCGGGTCGTGCTGCTCCGCGTAGCGGTAGCCGATCCGGGCGTCCTCGTCGCCGGCGCCGTGCTCCGCGGGGCTCATCACCGGCCGCCCGCTCGGTAGGCGCGGTCGAGGTGGTACTTCCCCGGGTTCATGATGTTGTTCGGGTCGAGGGTCCGTTTGAGGTCGAGCATGACGTCGTACCCGCGTCCGAGCTCCTGGGGGACGAGATCCACCTCGCCCTCCCGGCACGACCCGTGGCAGGCGCTGATCGAGGCGTTGTTGGCGAGGGCGACGGCGGCGATGTCGCGCTTGGCGCGGACCCAGAGCTCCCAGGCGCGGTCGTCGAGCTGCTGCTCCCAGATGCCCACGTCGATCTCGGTGAGGTAGTCGACACCCGTGTCCGCCGAGGTGTAGGCGAACATCCCCCAGTCGTCGAAGACGTCGGTCTTGCGACGCAGGTCGGCGACGATCTCGTGCCACACCTTCGAGACCGCGGGCAGCCGGGTGTAGTTCACGGCCGCGTCCTCGCAGTGCCAGCTCATCGGGACCACCTGCCCGTCCTTCGTGCGGCCGTGGAGCGGGGTCGCGTAACGGTCGTGGCGGGCCGCCCAGTCGCCCTCGGAGATCTCGTCGCCGAGGTAGCGGGCGCCGTGCTCCTTCGCGATCCGGAAGAGCCGGCGCCCGGCCGGCCGTACCTCGTCCTCGTAGCCGTACATCACCGCGCAGACCAGGGCGCGCACGTCGCCGGGCTGGGGGATGTACGCCTCGTCGTCGCGGCGCAGGTACGCGACCTTCCACTCATCGAAGAGGACCGCGCCGGCGAAGGTCGCGACGCCGGCGCGGGCCAGCGCGCCGACGCAGCGGTAGGCGTCGTCGTAGTTGTCGAAGGCCCAGAACGGCGAGAGCTCCGCCTCCGGCTTCGGGTAGAGCTTCAGCGTCGCCTCGGTGGCGATGCCGAGCGTGCCCTGGTGGCCCATGAAGAGGTGCTTGAGCTGGTAGCCGCTGGAGGACTTGCTGATCTGGTGGCCGATCCCGTCGCCGACGTGCATGACCTCGCCGGTCGGGAGGACGTGGTCGAAACTGAGCACCAGGTCGCGCGTGTGCCCGTATCGCGCACCGATCAGCGACCAGCCGCTGGTGCCGATCCGGCCGCCGACCAGCGAGCACGGGTACGACGCGGGGTCGTCGGGGTAGAACAGCCCGTGCCGCGCCAGCTGCTCGTTGAGCTTGAGCATGTTGATGCCGGTGCCGACGCGGACCGTGCGGTTCTCCAGGTCGATCTCCCTGACGTCGTTCATCCGCTTGACGTCGACGACGATGCCGCCGCGCAGGGGTACGGCGCCGTCGGTGAGCCCCGTCCCGCCGTCGCGGGGTACGACGGGGACGCGCAGGTCGTTGGCGATCCGGACCACCCCGGCGACCTGCTCGGTGCTGGTCGGCAGCACCGCCAGGTCGGGCAGCCGCTCGGTCCAGCGGTGCACGGGGAACGGCGCGGGCACGCGGGCGCGGTTCAGCCGGTCGGCCCGGGAGGTGAGGATCTGGTCGTCGGCGAGCACCGTGCGCAGCGCGGTCACCACCTCGTCGAGCCGCTCGACCTGGAGGGTCACGACGCACCCCCGTCCGTCGTACCCCCGACCTCGATGCCGAGGGAGGCCGCCAGCAGCTCGTGGATGTCGACCACGTCGATGTCGTGGCTCTCGCCGGCCGCGGTGAGAGGTCGTTCGGACCACGGGCACGCGCTGACCAGGGTGTCGACCTCGAGGGCGGCGGCCTTCTCCAGGCGGCTGGCCGAGATCCGCTCGGTGAGCTCCGGCTTCTCGATCGGGAGTCCACCGCCGCCCCCGGAGCAGTACGACCACTGGGTCACCCGGTCGACGTCGTTGAACGTGAGTCCGGGGATCGCGCGGAGGATCTCGCGGGGCTCCTGCCAGATCCCCTTGCGCTTGTTGAGCCGACAGGGGTCGTGGTACGTGATCGTCCGCTCGACGGGCACGCTCGGGTTCAGCCGGCCCTCCCGGATCAGCTGGGCGAAGAGCTCGACGACGAGCACGACCTCGATGTCGTACTCGGCACCGAAGTACTTCGGGTAGTCCTCGGTGAACGAGATGTAGTCGTGCGGGTCGAGCACCAGCACCCGCCTGGTGCCCGTCGAGCGCCAGTTGTCCAGGTTGTGCCGGGCGAAGCGCTGGGCCTGGTCGACGTACCCCATCTCGGCGGCGGGGCCGCCGCAGCACCACTGCTCACCCATCAGGCCGAACTCGTAGCCGGCCAGCTGCAGCACCTGCGCCACCGCCCGGGGCACCGAGGTGCGGTAGAACGCCGCCTCGCAGTCCACGAAGAGCACCGTCTCGCCGCCGATCGGCAGGTCGAGCCCCGCGCTCCAGTCGCGCACGTGGTCCTGGTTGACCGGGGTCTCGCCGAGCACCGGCTCGTGGGTGAGCTCGTCGGTGCGGGCGTTCCAGGTCCGCCAGCCCTCCTGGTGGACGCCCTGGTCGACGGCGAGCGCGCGCACCGCCTTGACGACGTCGACCGTGCGGGTGCGGAAGCGGTAGAAGTCGCCGGTGAATAGGGTGTTGGGGCAGCGCAGCTCGCACGCCCCGCACTGGGTGCAGTTCACGTAGTCGGCGGCGACGTCCTCGACGCTCAGCTCGCCCTGCCCCATCGCCACCACGTTCGCGTGGAAGGCCGTGGGGGTCCACGACTCGTTGCGGGTCACCTGCATGACCGGGCACACCTCGCGGCAGAACTTGTGGCCCGAGGAGAAGCAGTTGTACGCCGCGTTGTTCCACTCGGCGGCGAACTCCTGCTCGGGCGAGGGGCCGCCGGCGTCCGCGATCGGGAGCGGCCGGCCGACGATCCCGTCGGTGAAGTCCGCCAGCTCGGCCGGGTTGTCGCGCATCCCGGGGGTGAACGGCGTGGCGAGCGCGTCGGCGCCGCCCCGTTCCTTGTCGGTCTGGGTCATCCGCGTCTCCCGCCGCTCGTAGTGAGCCAGATCACATCAAGACGGATGCAAACCTATGGTGATGAAGGTTTACTGGCAACCCCGGATCTGAGGAGGGCGGCGCGGTGCGACTGCTGTCCGGTGACGCGCGCAGCGCGCTGCTCACGCCGCTCGACGGCGGCGGTCGCAGCGAGGCGGTCGCCCGCCGCCTGGGCAGCGCCATCGCGCTCGGGCTGATCGAGAACGGCGAGCAGCTGCCCTCGGAGACGCAGCTCGCCGCGACCCTCAACGTCTCGACGCTGACGCTGCGGGACGCCCTGGCCGACCTGCGCTCCCGGGGCCTGGTGGAGACCCGGCGGGGCCGGGGCGGCGGCAGCTTCGTCCGGATGTCGCAGGCCGCGCTCGCCGACCTGTCCCGCGAACGGCTCGCGGAGGTCGGCACCAGCGACCTGCGCGAGCTCGGGGACATGCACGCGATGGCGGCCGGCTCGGCGGCGCGCCTGGCCGCCGAGCGCGCCTCGCGGACCGAGCTCGCCCGGCTGCGCGAGCTGGTGGGTCGGATGGCGGAGGCCCGCGACGCCACCGAGCTGCACCGGCTCGAGGGTCGCTACTACATCGAGATGGCGGCGGCCGCCCAGTCGGCCCGGCTGACCCGCCTGGAGATCGACGTCCAGTTCGACCTCGCCCAGGTCATGTGGCGGCTCCGGTCCGACCGCGCTCCCAGCGCCGTGGCCGAGGAGCGGAACCGGGTGGTCGACGCCGTGGCCGAGCAGCGGGGCGACCTGGCCCGGCAGCTCACCGAGGCACAGGTCGCGGAGGACACCCGGCGCCTGGTCGAGGACCACATCGCGATGAGCCGGTCGAGCGCGAGCTGAGGAGCGACGGATGACCATCCCGCAGACCCGCGGTCCCGCCACCGTGATCGGCGCGGCCATCGAGGGCATCTTCGCCACCGTCGAGGAGGTACGGCGCATCACGCTGGCCCGCTTCACCGAGGTCGCCGCGGGCCGTCCTCTCGTCGACGCCGACGTGGACGCGCTCGGTCCCGCCTTCGTGGACCTGCTCGGGGCTCCCGGCGAGGTCGCCGTCGGCCTCGGCGTCATCCTCGAGCCCGGGACGCTGGCCAGCCACCCGCTCCGGCTCGAGTGGTGGCAGCGGGTCCCCGGGTCGGACGACCCCGTGCCCCTGGAGGTCGACCTGCATCCCGAGAGCCTGGGCTTCTACGACTACGTGGCCGCGGACTGGTTCGCCGTGCCCCGCCGTACCCGCGCCCGGCACGTGGTCGGGCCGTACGTCGACGTGCACGGCACCGACGGCTACATGCTCACCTTCACCATGCCGATCGAGCTCGCCGGGCGCTTCGTCGGCGTCGCGGGCGCGGACGTCCCCGTCACGCGCTTCGAGTCGATGGTCCTCGGCAGGCTGGGCGACGACGACGCCGTGCTCGTCAACGCCGAGGGCCGCGTCGTGCTGTCCACCTCGAGCCGGTGGATCACCGGCTGCCTGCTGCCCGAGCCACGCCCGGACGGCCGCCCGCTGCCCGCCGTACCGTGGCAGCTGGTGGCGGCGCCGGGATGAGGCTGGTCCGGCCTGCCCCACGGCCGCAATTGCAGCCTCCGGACAGTTTCTGGGCGGCCGGGTCTGTCCAACGGCCGCAATTGCGGGCTGCGTGCCGGCCCTGGCCGGTCGAACCCGTCCAACGGGGCAATTGCGGGTTCCGGACAGGCCCCGCCCGCTACTTGACGAGCAGCTCCACCAGCACGTCGCCCTCCTGGACGACGTCGCCGGGGGCGACCTTGACCGCGCGCACGGAGCCGGCGACCTCGGCGAGGACCGGGATCTCCATCTTCATCGACTCCAGGAGCGCCACGGTGTCGCCGACGGCGACCGCGTCCCCCGCGTCGACCGCGACGCTCATGACGTTGGCGACCATCTCGGCGACGATCTCGGTGAGCTGTTCGCGGGCCATGTCGCGAACCTAGTCGTTACTTCGAGGTACGCCGCAACCGGGGCCGGGCTCAGCGCGCGTCGCGTTTGGCCTGCCGACGAGCGCCGGCGGACCTCGACGAGGCGTCCTTCTTGATCCCGCCCGTCGTCTTGCGGGTCTGCCGCGCCCGCCCGGCGGGAACGCCGTCCTGCGGCGTCGCCGCGACGTCCGGGCCGGTCGAGCGCTCCCGGGCCGCGGCGAGCCGCTCGGCCTTGAGCTCGGCGGCGGCCTGGTTGGCGCGCACGGCCACCTGGCGGCTGACCCGCGCCAGGGCGAGCTCGAAGACCTCGGCCTTGTCCCGGTCGCGGGAGTTCTGCTCGAAGCCCTTGCCCCGCCCGCCCACCGCCTCGACCTTGGCGCTGGCCGCCTGACGGTAGTTCTTGACGTACTTGGTCCGCGCTCGCCGGACCCGGCTATGCAGGTCGAGGAGGTCGTCCTCGGGGAGGTCGGCGATGGCGTCGCGCTCGGTCTCGGCCACGAGGAGCCGCTCGGCGTCGGTCATGGAGTTCAGGACGGCTCTGCTCACGGTGCCCCTCTTCGCGGTCCGGGTCGGGCGTGCTCCCGCTGGTGCGTCGATCATGCCCCGTGCGGACCTGCGCGGCTAGACGGTATGACGTGACCGCTCAGGGCGACTGGGTGGTTGCGGGCCGGGGCCTCGCTCACAAGATTCGTGGGTTACCGAGCAGGGGCCGCCTGCTCGGCCTATCCGACAATTGTGGGAGGCCCCGGTGTTTACCGAGCGTACGAGTGTTGGTCTCGACGTGCACGCCCGATCTGTCGTTGCCGCAGCGATCGATGGCGTCACGGGCGAGTTGTTCCGGTCCAGATTGACCCCGGCCTATGACGATGTCGGCTCGTGGGTCGGCCGTCTGCCCGGTCCGGTGGCGGTTGCCTATGAGGCCGGTCCGACTGGCTTTGGGCTTTACCGGCACCTGAGCGCGGCCGGGATTCGCTGTGAAGTGGTGGCACCGTCGAAGTTGCAGAAGCCAGCCGGTGATCGGGTCAAGACCGATGCCAAGGACGCACTGCACCTGGCGCGGTTGTTGCGGCTCGATGCGATCACTCCGGTCGCGATCCCGAGCATCGACCAAGAAGCCGCGCGCGACATGGTCCGGGCACGTGAGGACGCCCGCGGTGACCTGATGAGGGCTCGGCATCGGTTGTCGAAACTGCTGCTGCGCTACGGGATCGTCTACTACGGCGGCAAGGCCTGGACCGGCGTTCACGATCACTGGCTGCGCCACGACGCCCTCGACCGGCTGACCGCGGCGGGCGGCCGGTCGATCCGGGTCACCTTCGACAACGACTACGACGCCCTGTTGACCACGCTCGCACGTCGTGACCGGCTCGACGTGCTGATCGAGCAGATGGCTGCCGACTCCGAGTTCACCCCCATCGTGCGCCGGCTCGGGTGCCTACGCGGGATCGGCCTTCTAACCGCGTTCGCGCTCGCGGTCGAGGTCGGCGACTGGCACCGGTTCACCGGCCGATCGATCGGCTCCTTCGTCGGCCTCGTCCCGACCGAGCACTCCTCGGGCGCCACTCGCGTGCAGGGACCGATCACCAAGGCCGGCAACGGCCACGCCCGACGGTTACTGGTCGAGGCCTCCTGGCACCACCGCTCGGCCTACCGCCCATCAAAGGCGATGCACGAACGTTGGGCACTGGCACCGGCCGCGGCACGGGTCCGTGGGGACGAGGGAAACCGGCGATTGCATCAGCGCTGGGTCAAGTTCATCGAACGCAAGAAGCGTCACCAGATCGCCACCACCGCCATCGCCCGCGAGTTGGCGGGCTGGTGCTGGTCACTCGCAGTCATCGACGACATGTAGCTCGTCGACCCATGAGCTGCTTCGTCGAGAAACGGCTCGGTGGCAGCGCGAGGAGCGAACCCGCGAACGCCCTATGAGCAGCCCGTCCCGCGGGCCACGCTCGTTGCTAGACAAGCGGAACCGTTCCAGCCGAACCACCGTCCTGCGGTAGCCAACCCGCGCATATCAGTCAGACCACGCGTCGCCGATGACACGCTGACCGAGCCCAACCCGACGAAGCACGAGGCGCCCGCCACGGACACCCTCCGCGACGGGCGCCTCACCCTGCCCCCTTGACGGAACCGACGTACATATCAGGGCGTGATCCGCGGCCTCAGAGCAGGGCGCTGGTCCGCGACGGCTCGGGCCGCCCCGCGGCCTCCTCCTCGGCGCGCCGGGCCCGGCGCCCGCGCGGGCCGGTGAGGAGCAGGTCGACCCGGACGACGACGTACCCGATCACGAGGCCGACGACGAGGCCGTAGGTCACGGAGAGGACCACCTCGGACAGCGCGATCGCGGGGTTCATCAGCGAGTTCGCCACCGGCGCGGTCGCCGCGGCACCGAAGGCGCAGACCCACCAGCCCTGGCGGCGCCGGGCGCGCATGTGGGTGCCCCAGACGAGCGCCGGGACGCCGAGCACGGTCTCGATCGGGCGCGGGAAGGCGCCGAGGTTCTCCCGGCTCCAGCGCACGCCGTCGAGCAGGTTGTCGACCAGCCCCGGGGTTCCGTAGCGGCGCAGCAGCTCGGCGTACGCGAGGGTGACGGCGAGGACGACGGCGCCGATCAGCACGGTCGCGACGCCCCGCCGCCCGAGGCCGTGGAAGCCCGCTCCGAGCCGGAAGACCACGCCGAAGCACCCGGCGAGGACCAGCAGCAGGGTGACGTACTCGAACCGCAGCAGGTCGATGGTGGGCTCGAATCCGGCGGTCGCGAGCGCGCCGATCGCGGCGATGCCGATGGCGACCAGGCACTCGCGCGCGGAGTCGAGGAAGCGCTTCGCCGGCACGGTGGCGACCACCCCCAGCACCCCGCTGATCACGCAGCTCATCACCGCGGCGCCGGTGCGCAGCGACTCCTCGTCGATGACCAGGACGGCGATGCCGCAGGCCAGGGCCAGGGTGCCGAAGAGGATCGGACGGCCGCCCATCCGCGCCGCGAGCGCCCAGGTGAGCGCCGCGGTGACCGTGACCGAGCCGATGCCGGCCAGCTGCTCCGGCCCGACGGGGACCATCGCGGCCACCAGGCACGCGACGCCCGCGAGGACGACCGCCACCCAGACGGTCAGCGGCAGCCGGGACTCCGCGATCCGCGTGAGCCGGGCCGGTCGCGGCTCGGAGCCCGGACCGGGCTGCGGCCTCGTCCGGCGTCGCCGCTCCCGGGTCGGGCGCTCGGCGCGACGACGAGGAGGAGCGGAAGGCACGTCGAGGAAGGTTACAGACGACGGTTCGCGAGCGACGGATTGGTACGGCGGGCCGCGGCGAGCGTCTCGGCGTCCAGGTCGGCCGTCAGGATCTCCGCCCCGTCCCCGGCCTCCGCGAGGACGTCGCCGAGCGGGTCGACGACCAGCGAGTGGCCGCTGTAGCGCGGGCCGGGCTGGCCCGCGGCGGCGACGTACACGGTGTTCTCGATGGCGCGTGCCCGAGCCAGGGTCCGCCAGTGGTCGACCTTCCGCTCGCCGGCGACCCAGGCGGCCGGGACGACCAGCACCTCGGCGCCGGCGTCGACCAGCGCCCGGGCCAGCTCCGGGAAGCGCAGGTCGTAGCAGGTCATCAGCCCGACCCGGAGGCCCGCCACGTCGGCCACCACCGGCTCGACCGCGCCGGCGGTGAGCCGGTCGGACTCGCGGTAGCCGAAGGAGTCGTACAGGTGCACCTTGCGGTAGTCGGCCGCGGCCGCGCCACGCATCACGAGGGTGTTGTACGGGCGCTCGGGATCCGGCCCGGCCTCGAACATGCCCGCGACCACCGTGGTCGCGTGCTCGGCGGCCGCCGTGGCGACCGCGGTCGCGAACGGGCCGTCCGGCGCCTCGGCGTACGGGCCGACGTCGGAGCCGGGCGCCCCGAAGTCGCGGGCGAAGGCCTCCGGGAAGACGACCAGGTCCGCGCCGTCCGGCGTCAGCTCGAGCAGGCGGGCACGGTTGGCGTCCGGCTCGAGGCCGGCGGGCTCCTGGACCAGGGCGATGCGCACGGGACCAGCGTGGCACGCTGGCCGGCATGGAGGACCTCGGGCCGTTCGGTTTCTGCGCCGTCGTGCTGGCGGGAGGCACCGCCGCTCGCCTGGACGGCGCCGACAAGGCCTCGATCGAGCTGGACGGCCGGACCCTGCTCGCCCACGCGCTCGACGCGCTCGTGGACGCCGCCGAGGTGGTGGTCGTGGGAGACCCGGTGCCGACCGAGCGGCCGGTGACCTTCTGCCGGGAGAGCCCGCGGTACGGCGGCCCCGTGGCGGGGCTGCTGACCGGGGTCGACGCGCTGCTGCGCACCCCGCGGACGGTCGGGGTGCTCGCGGTGGACATGCCGCGCGTGACGGCGCTGACCTTCCGGCGCCTGCACGAGGCGGCCGCCGGCCGGGACGGGGCGGTGCTCGTCGGGCCGGACGGACGGCGTCAGCTCGCGATGGTGCTGGACGCCGGACGGCTGGACGACGTACGTCCCGACCTGGAAGGGCAGCACGGCATGGCCGTACGCCGGCTGCTCGGCCCGCTCGACCTCGCCGACGTCGCCGCCACCGCGGACGAGCACCGCGACGTCGACACCTGGCTCGACCTGCGCGACCTGTGAGGTCTTGCGAGTCCGGCCCGGGCGCGGGAATGTGGCCTGGTGAACCTCCACGACTGGATCGACGAGCTGAGCGACGCCCTCGACCTCGACCCGGAGGTCGAGATCGACGAGGGCCTGGTGCTCGACCTCGCCCGGGTGGTGGCCCACGCCGTGGAGCGCCCGGCCGCGCCGGTGACGGCGTACCTCCTCGGCCTCGCGGCCGGCGCCCGGGGCGCGAACCCCACGCTGGTCGAGAGCCTGGCCGCGCGGGCGCAGGTCCTCGCGGAGGGCTGGGAGCGGCCCGCGGGCGCCCCGGATCCGGACGACGTGACCGACGAGGTCCCCGACGACAGCGGCGTCGACCACACCGGGGAGCGCTTCGAGCGCTAGTGGCGGCCTCCGTAGGCTGAGGCGCATGCGTGCAGTCGTTGCGAACGGGACCGGCGGACCCGAGGTCCTGTCGGTCACCGAGCTCCCCGATGTCCAGGCCGGTCCGGGCGAGGTTCTCATCGCGGTCGCGGCCGCGGGGCTGAACCGCGCCGACCTGCTGCAGCGCCAGGGCTTCTACCCGCCGCCGCCGGGCGCGTCCGAGGTGATCGGCATGGAGTGCAGCGGCACGGTCGCCGCCGTCGGCGAGGGCGTCGACGAGTGGCAGGTCGGCGACGAGGTGTGCGCGCTGCTCGCGGGGGGCGGGTACGCCTCGCTGGTGGCCGTCCCCGCCGGCCAGGTGATGCCGGTGCCGGAGGGGATCGACCTGGTCACCGCGGCCGCGCTCCCCGAGGTCGCGGCGACCGTGTGGTCCAACGTGTTCATGGTCGCGGGCCTGCAACCGCAGGAGCGGCTGCTCGTGCACGGTGGCGCCGGCGGCATCGGCACCTTCGCGATCCAGCTCGCGCACCGGCTCGGCGCGTTCGTCCTCACGACCGGGGGTACGGCGGAGAAGCTCGCCTTCTGCGCGGACCTCGGCGCCGACGTGACGATCAACTACCGCGACGAGGACTTCGTCGAGGTCGTCAAGGAGCGCACCGACGGGCACGGCGCCGACGTCATCCTCGACAACATGGGCGCCAAGTACCTCGGCCGCAACGTCTCCGCGCTCGCCACCGAGGGCCGGCTCGTCATCATCGGCATGCAGGGCGGCACCAAGGCCGAGCTCGACATCAACGCCCTGCTGCGCAAGCGCGGGGCGGTCATCGCCACCACCCTGCGCTCCCGGCCGACTGCGGAGAAGTCCGCCATCTGCGCCTCGGTCGTCGAGCACGTCTGGCCGCTGGTGGCCGAGGGGCTCGTCCAGCCGGTCGTGCACGGCACCATGCCCCTGGAGCAGGCCGCCGAGGCGCACGCCCAGATGGAGTCCGGCGCGCACACCGGCAAGATCCTGCTCACCCTCTGACGGGAACCGCCCGCTCGGTAGGGTCGGGGCCATGAGTGAGCCGCAGGAGCAGCAGGTCGTCGTGATCGGGCCGGACGGCCAGCCGCTGGGCGCCGTACCCGCCTCCGCGCTGACGCAGGCCGACGACAGCCAGGACGGCGAGGGCGAGCGCGCCGTCACCGACCTGGTCGAGCAGCCGGCGAAGGTGATGCGGATCGGCAGCATGATCCGCCAGCTGCTCGAAGAGGTGAAGGCCGCGCCGCTCGACGAGGCCAGCCGCAACCGGCTCAAGGAGATCCACCAGGCCTCCATCCACGAGCTGGAGGAGGGCCTGGCTCCCGAGCTGGTCGAGGAGCTGAACCGGCTCGCGCTGCCCTTCAGCGAGGAGACCACGCCCTCGGAGGGCGAGCTGCGCATCGCCCAGGCCCAGCTGGTCGGCTGGCTCGAGGGTCTCTTCCACGGCATCCAGACCGCGATCTACGCGCAGCAGATGGCCGCGCGCGCCCAGTTCGAGCAGATCCGCAAGGGCCTGCCGCAGGGCATGCTGCCCGACCAGCCGGGCATGCCCGGTCAGCCGGGCGCCGACGACCAGGGTCCGCGGCCGGGCGACTCCGGCGGGATGTACCTGTAGGTCAACCCCGCCGCGCCCAGCGGCGTACGACGACCAGGCCGAGCAGCCCGACGAGCACCATCGCGGCGCCGGGAGCGGCCGCGCGGGTGAAGGTCATCGGGTCCTCGACCCCGGGGACCGGCTGGATGTCGGCGGTCTCGGCGGGCGCCTCGCTCTGCGGGGGCTCGCCGGGGCCGAAGAGGGTCTCCAGCTCGACGGTCAGCTTGGGGCGGGACCGCTGGGTGCCCCCGCAGCCGTTGGCGACCAGGGTCTCCTCGGCGGACTGGACGAAGAAGGCGTAGCGCGTCCCGTTGTCGAGCCGGCCGAGGTCGCAGTCGGCGCCCCGGAACGTCTGCACCTGGACCGCCTCCTCGCGGAGGTCGCCCTTGTAGACGAGCTCGACCGACACGTCGTGGGTGAGGACCGCCCCCGCGACACCGTCAGTGCGGCGGGCGGCCGACGAGGCCGTCACGGTGCCGGTGAAGACCTGGTTGGCGATGCGGGCCAGCCGCTCGGTGTCGGACCGGATCGCGGCCGCGGTGCAGGAGCAGGCGGCCGACGCCGGCGACGACCCCACCCAGACGAGCGCGCTCGAGAGCAGCGCCATCACGAGCAGGCGGCGGAGCAGCGTCGGGATCGGCACGCCCTCATGCAACCAGGTCACAGGTCGAAGACACCAGCCAGGACCCGGGCCACGCCGTCCTCGTCGTGACCCGGCGCCACGTGGTCGGCGATCTCGGTGACCGAGCGGTGCGCGTCGGCCATGGCGTACGACGTCCCGGCCCAGGTCAGCATCGGGAGGTCGTTCGGCATGTCGCCGAACGCGATCACGTCCTCGGCCGCCACGCCGAGCCGCTCGCACAGCAGCGAGAGCGTGGAGGCCTTGGTGACGTCGGGCGCGCTGATCTCCAGCAGCGAGGTCGTCGAGGACCAGGTGATCACCAGCCGGCCCTCGGTCGCGACCTCGGCGAGATCCCAGAACTCCTCGGGCGCCAGCTCCTCGTGGCGGGCGAGCAGCTTCAGCGCCGGCCGGTCGAACAGCTCCTCGACCGGCGCACGCCGGGTGCCGTCCGGCATCGGGTAGCGCTCCAGGTAGCCCGGCTCCAGCCCGATGCCCTGCAGGCTCTCGACGGCGTACGACGTCCCGGGGACCGCCGTGCGCAGCGCCCGGCAGACCTCCAGGCCGAGCGCCGGCTCGATCGGGCGCTCCAGGTCGACCCGCTCCCGGGCGACGTCCCAGACCAGCGCGCCGTTGGAGACGATCGCCAGGCCGTGGCTGCCGACGTGCTCGAAGACCTCCTCCGCCCAGCGCAGCGGCCGGCCGGTCACGAAGACGACCGGGACGTCGCGGCGGTCGAGCTCGAGGAGCACGTCGCGGGTGTAGTCCGAGACGGTCCCGTCCGAGCGGACCAGGGTGCCGTCGAGGTCGGTGGCGACCAGGCGGGGTGTCACAGCGGCCGGGCCATCACGAGCTCGCCGTCCTCGTTGGCACCGCGCAGCTGGGTGAAGCCGCACTTGGCGAGGACCCGCAGGCTCGGCTTGTTCTCGGGCGCGACGCTGGCGCGGATCCGGACGCCCGCGGCGTCGGTGTGCACCAGCACCCCGCGCAGCGCCTCGGTGGCGAAGCCCCAGCCGTGTGCCTCGTCGACCAGGCCGTAGCCGACCTCCGTCTCCTCGACCCCGTCGTCCGCGACCTCCGGCGGGCCGAAGAAGCCGATCGAGCCGAGCACCGTCGTACCCCGCACGATGCTGCGCGGCGACCAGCAGTCGCCGTCACGCCACAGCGTCGCCGCGTCCCGGTCGTCGGGGCGGGGGAAGGCGGCGTGCCACCCGGGACGTCGTACGCCGTCGCGCATCGCCGCCACGTCGTCGGCCGTCCAGAGCGGCAGCGTCAGCCGCTCCGTCGTGACTACCGCGGGGAGAACCACTGGTTGATCTCGATCGCCGCGCCGTCCTCGAAGACGCTCGCGGTGACATCGTCGGCGACGTCGATGACGACCTGGATGGCCTGGCCCATGGCCACGCCGCGGTGCGCCCACTGGAGCATCTCGATGTCGTTGCGCCCGTCGCCGATGGCCAGGACGTCGTCGGCGCCCAGACCGAGCTCGCGGCAGACGTACTCGAGCCCGGACGCCTTGGAGACGCCGACCGGGGCGAGGTCGAGCCAGGCGGTCCAGCCGACGACGTAGTTGGTGCCGTGCAGACCGAGGTCCTCGGCGAGCGCGACGAACTCGTCGGCGGTGGACTCGGGGTCGCGGATGATCACGCGGCTGACCGGGCCGGCCACGAGCTCCTCCACGTCGGTGACGATCATGTCGCCGGAGAGCTCACCGTCGGGGAAGTGCGAGCTGACCCGGTAGCCGACGCCGCGCTCCTCGACGGCCACCAGGGCGTTCGGGTGCCGCTCGAGGATCGCCTTGACCGCCGGGCCGGCGTCGAAGGTCTCCTCGTGGACGACCTCGAACGGCGGGTAGCGCAGCACCACGGCGCCGTTGGAGGCCACGATCCAGAGCCGGTCGCGCTCCTCGCCGTGCAGGTCGAGCAGGTCGGCGATGCCGATCATCCCGTGCGGGGAGCGGCCGCTGGCCAGCACGATGTGGGCACCGGCGTCGAGCGCCCGGTGGACGGCGTCGTACACCGCCGGCGAGATCTCCTCGCGGGTCGCGCCCTCGCCCTCGATCCACTTCAGCAGCGTGCCGTCGATGTCGAGCGCGACGAGACGTGGCTGCCAGGCCTCGGTCACGCGCCCACCGGCTTCAGCACCTCGAGCCCACCCAGGTGCGGCCGCAGCGCCTCGGGGACGCGGACCGAGCCGTCAGCCTGCTGGTGGGTCTCCAGGATCGCCACGATGGTGCGGGTCATCGCGCACAGGGTGCCGTTGAGCGTCGAGATCGGCTTGGTGGCGCCCTCGAAGCGGCCGCGGGTGTCGAGGCGGCGGGTCTGGAACTCGGTGCAGTTCGAGGTCGAGGTGAGCTCGCGGTACTTGCCCTGGGTCGGGATCCACGCCTCGCAGTCGAACTTGCGGATCGCGGACAGGCCGAGGTCTCCGGCGGCGACGTCGATGACGCGGTAGGCCAACTCCAGCTTGTCGAGGAACTCCTTCTCCCAGTCGAGCAGCCGCTGGTGCTCGGCGTAGGAGTCCTCGGTGGTCGTGTAGACGAACATCTCCACCTTGTCGAACCAGTGCACCCGGATGATGCCCTTGGTGTCCTTGCCGTGCGAGCCTGCCTCCTTGCGGAAGCACGGGCTGAACGCCGCGTAGCGCAGCGGCAACGACGAGCCGTCGAGGATCTCGTCGGAGTGGTACGCCGCCATCGGCACCTCCGACGTGCCGACCAGGTAGAGGTCGTCGCCCTCGATCTTGTAGACGTCGTCGGCGGCCTGGCCGAGGAAGCCGGTGCCGTCCATGGCCCGCGGCCGGACCAGGGCGGGGGCCATCACCTGGGTGAAGCCGGCGTTGCGGGCCTGCTCCATCGCCAGGTTGATCAGCGCGAGCTCCAGCTGCGCGCCGACCCCGGTGAGGAAGTAGAAGCGGCTGCCCGAGACCTTCGCGCCACGCTCGATGTCGATGGCGCCGAGGATCTTCCCGAGCTCGATGTGGTCGCGCGGCTCGAAGCCCTCCGCCGCGAAGTCGCGAGGCGTGCCGACCGTCTCCAGGACGACGAAGTCGTCCTCGCCGCCCGTCGGGGTCTCGTCGGAGGCGAGGTTGGGCATCGAGAGCAGCGCGTCGTTCCACGCCTCCTCCGCGGCCACCTGGGCGGCCTCGGCGGCCTTCACCTCGGCGGCGAGCGTCTTCGTCTGCGCGAGCAGCGCCTGCTTCTCCTCGCCCTGGGCCTGCGGGATCAGCTTGCCGAGCTGCTTCTGCTCGGCCCGCTTGGCCTCGTACTCGCCGATCGCGCGGCGGCGCTCGGTGTCGGCGGACAGGGCGCGGTCGACCACCTCGTCGGACAGCCCGCGCTTGGCCTGGGCGGCGCGCACGCGGTCGGGGTCTTCACGGAGGATGCGGGGGTCGATCATGGTCGCAAGGCTATCGGGGCACCCGGCGGCGACTCACGCGAGTAACGGCGGCGTGGTCATACTTGCCCGGTGCTGGATCGTCCCCGAGTCGTCCTCCTGAGCTGGGCCGTCCTGTGCTACGCCGCCTTCGCGGGTCTCGCCGTGGCCGTGGACCAGCGCTGGGTGTGGCTCGTCGACGTCGACGACCGGGGCGGGCCGGCCACCACCTGGGCCACCGACGTGGGCTGGCTGCGGCACGTGCTGCGCGGCGTCGAGGAGGCCTTCGGCGACATCGGCATGCTCGTCGCGGCCCTCGCGCTCGGGGTCGGCCTGTTCGTCAAGGGACACCGGCGTGCGGCGGCGTACGCCGTCGGCGTACTGGTCGCGACCCGCGTCCTCACCCACCTGACCAAGCTGCTCCTCGACCGCGACCGTCCGTCCTGGCAGGTCCTCGTCAACGAGCACGGCACCCCGTCGTACCCCTCGGGGCACGCGGCGATGACCGCCGCGCTGGCGGGCGTGGTGTGCGTGCTGGTGCTGATGCTGGTACGCCGCTCGAGCGTGCGCCGGGTCGTGTACGCCCTCGGCGCCCTGGCCACCGTCCTCGTCTGCCTCGACCGGGTGCTGTTGGGCCGGCACTACCCCTCCGACGTCGTCGGCGGGGTGCTGCTCGGAGCCGGGACCGTCCTGCTCGGCCTGGCCGTCTACAGCCCGCTGCCGAAGAGCATCGCGGTGAAGATCGAGCCGCTCCCGGAGGTGTTCACCTCCACCAGGCAGCTGGCGGTCATCCTCAACCCGATCAAGGTCGAGGATGTCGGTGCCTTCCAGGCCGTCGTCACCACCATGGCGACCGAGGCGGGCTGGGGCGAGCCCGCCTGGTACCTCACCACCATCGAGGACCCCGGCACCGGGATGGCCGAGGCAGCCGCGGTCTCCGGCGCCGACCTGGTGCTGGTCTGCGGCGGCGACGGCACCGTGCGCGAGGTCTGCGCCGAGCTGGCCGGCACCGGGATCCCCGTTGGGATCATCCCCGCCGGCACCGGCAACCTGCTGGCCCGCAACCTGGGCCTCCCGCTCTACCTGCGCTCGGCCATCGACATCGGCCTGCACGGCCAGGACCGCGCCATCGACCTGGTCCGGGTCAGCGGCGACGGCTTCGAGGACACCCACTTCATGGTCATGGCCGGCATGGGCTTCGACGCCGCGATCATGGAGGGCGTCAACGAGGACCTGAAGAAGCGCGTCGGCTGGATCGCCTACGTGCTCTCGGGTCTCAAGGCGCTGATGTTCCCGGCCGTCCGCGTCGAGGTCTCCGTCGACGGCGCGCCGTTCACGAAGCACCGCGCCCGCACCGTCGTCGTCGGCAACGTCGGCTCGCTGCAGGCCGGCATGCCGCTGCTGCCCGACGCGGCGATCGACGACGGCCAGCTCGACGTCGTACTGCTGCACCCGAAGCGGTTCCTGTCCTGGGTGCCGCTGGCCTTCCGGGTGCTGGCGAAGCGGCCCCGCACCGACGACCTGATCAACCGGATGACCGGCGCGACCATCCACGTCCGCGCCGCGTCCGACACCCCCCGCCAGCTCGACGGCGACTCGATCGGCCTCGGCCGGGAGCTGAGGATGGAGTGCATCCACGGCCGCCTGCTGGTCCGCGTCCCCCGCTGAGCCGAGTCGGCAGAACAT
>NZ_DATJTA010000028.1:0-19888 GCF_035503875.1 Nocardioides sp. | reverse complement strand
CAGTAACTACTGCCGACTCGACGCGCAACTACTGCCGACTCGGCGTTTCTGGTCCCCGGACGACGCGCGGGGGGCTGCGCATTCGTCCTGCGCACCCGGGGATCCGTAGAATCAGTTTGTCGAGTTTTCTAATGCTGTTAGGACGGTTCGCTATGAGTGCAGGACGCCGCCCCCGTGGGCACGGCCCGACCGTCGCGGTGGTGGGGGCCGGTGCCGCCGGCACCCTCGTCGCCCTCCACCTGACCCGGACCGCGGCCCGCCGCAGCACCGGCCTCGACATCGTCCTCGTCGACCCCGTCGACCGGCGCGCCCAGGGCGTCGCCTTCGGCACCCCCGACGAACAGCACCTGCTCAACGTGCCCGCCTCCGGCATGACCGCGCTCCCCGAGGAGCCGGGCCACTTCGCCGCCTGGCGCCAGCGGGACGCGCAGGAGCTCGATCCCGACGCCCAGACCTC
Organism: Nocardioides sp.; assembly: GCF_035503875.1. Classification (GTDB taxonomy): domain Bacteria; phylum Actinomycetota; class Actinomycetes; order Propionibacteriales; family Nocardioidaceae; genus Nocardioides. Next base: position 19,431 of record NZ_DATJTA010000028.1, on the reverse strand, counting down.
GCCGTACGACTTCGCGCCCCGGCGGCAGTGGGCGCGCTACCTCGACGAGACCCTGGAGGAGGCCCGGCACGCGTCGTTCGGCGAGATCGGCCTGCGGCATGTCCGCCAGCAGGTCGTCGGGGTACGGCGGACCTCCACCGGCGTCTCGCTGCGCACGGCCGCCGGCGGCGAGATCGTCGCCGACGCCGTCGTGGTCGCCTCCGGCCTCCCGGCCGCGGGCAGCTCCTGGGCACCCGACTCGCTCGCCTCCTCCCCCTTCTTCGTCGCCGACCCGTGGGCGCGCGGCGCCCTCGACGTCGTACGCCGCGACCGCACCGGGCCCGCCGACGTACTGCTGGTCGGCACCGGCCTGACCATGGTCGACGTCGTCTTCTCGCTGACCGACGCGGGCAGCCGGCCCGACCGGGTGGTGCACGCGACCTCCCGCAACGGCCGGCTGCCGCAGGTGCACGCGCCGCAGCTCCAGCTCGCCGCCATCCCCGACATCACCGAGTGGGGAACGAGCCTCGACGAGGTCCGCACGGCGGTCGAGCGGCACGTCGCCGAGGTGCGGACCACCGCCGGCGACTGGCGCCCGGCGCTCGACGGGCTGCGGTTCCGGGTGCAGGAGCTGTGGGGGCGGCTGTCGGATGCCGACAAGGAGCGCTTCCTGGCCGAGGACGCCGGCCGGTGGAACACCGTCCGGCACCGGATGGCGCCGACGAGCGCGGTCCGCCTCGACACGCTGCGGGCCGAGGATCGCCTGCGGATCGGCACCGGACGGGTCGTGGGCGCGGAGCCGCTGCCCACCGGCGGCCTCCGCGTCGAGCTCGACGACGGCAGCACCCGTGACGTCGGCTGGGTCGTCAACTGCACCGGCCCGCAGTCGGATCTGCGGCTGCTCGGCAGCCCCGTCCTCGACGACCTGCTGCGCGAGCGCGGCGGCGCCGCACTGGCCTCGATCGACGTGGCCGGCCTCGGCGTGCGCACCGAGAACGGCCGGCTGATCGCCTCCGACGGCGAGACCGACGCCCCGCTGTGGACCCTCGGCGCGCTGCGCCGCGGCGAGCTGTGGGAGACCACCGCGATCCCGGAGATCCGGCTCCAGGCGGCCTCGGTCGCCCGGGCCGTGCTCGACGAGGTGGCCCCGCTCCCCCGGCGCCTCGCCGACGGCCGGCTGGTCGGCGGCCGGCACCCGATCGCCCGGCCGCGGGACCCGCTGGGCCTGCCGCTGTCGACGACCAGTGAGGCCGCGGCCGCCTACAACGCCGGGCTGGAGCGCCTCATGCGCCTCCAGGACGGCGCCGAGGAGCAGCTGCGCCTCGCCACCGAGCTCGACCCCGGGTTCGCGCTCGCCCATGCCGCGCTGGCCATGCTCGGCCACGAGGCGGGGGCGGACGCCGACGTACGCGCCTCCCTCGAGGCGGCCCGCAAGGCCGCCCGCCAGCGCGGCGACGACCGGGAGCGCAGCCTCGTCGACGTCGTGGGCCTGCGGGTCAAGGACGTACGGCGCACCGGGTCCGACGCCCTGATGCACCACATCTCGCTGCACCCGCGCGACGTGCTCGCGGTCTCCGCGGCGGTCCCGACGATCGCCTTCTCGGGCGTCACCGACGTCCAGCAGGAGGCCTGGGACCTGGTCGAGGGCCTGGCTCCGGCGTACGGCGACCACTGGTGGTACATCTCCCTGCTCGCCTTCACCCGCCAGGACCAGGGACTCTTCGAGGAGGCCGGTCTGCTCGCCGAGAGCGCACTCTCCTGCGAGCCCTCGTCCGGTCACGCGGTGCACGCCCAGACCCACGTGCTCTACGAGACGGGCCAGCACGAGGTCGGTCGGGTCTGGCTCGACCACTGGGTCGCCGAGAGCGGCCGCTCGGCCAGCCACCGGGCGCACTTCTCGTGGCACGCCGCCCTGCACGAGCTCGCCCTCGGCGACACGGAGGCCGTACGCCGCCGCTACTACTCCCAGCTGGCCGCGCCCGAGGTCACCGGCGTCCGCGCCCTGGTCGACTCGGCCTCCCTGCTGTGGCGGTGGCGGGTGACGACCGCCGAGACCCCGCCCCCGGTGGCGCCGGTGCTCGACGCGATCGAGCCCGGGCTGCTGGAGCGCCCGCAGACGCCGTTCATGGCGCTGCACGCCGCGATCGCGTACGCCGCCGCAGGCGACCTGGCCGGTCTCCAGGCCCTCACCGCGCACTGCCGACGCTCCCGGGACGGGGTGCTGCGCGGCACGGTCGCGACGCTGTGCCAGGCGTTCGCCTCGGTCGTGGAGGAGCGTTGGGAGGACGCCGCCTCGCTGATCGAGGACGTGCTCCCGGTGCTCGCCCGCGTCGGCGGGTCGGCCGCTCAGCGGGAGGTCGTCGAGGAGACGCAGCTGATCGCGCTCGTCAACGCCGGACACCACGACCGGGCGATGAGGATCCTCGACGAGCGCCTGCACCGGCGGCCCTCGCCGTTGGACGAGCGACGCCGGTCCACGCCGGCCCCGGCGCCCGCCGCCGCCCTGACCTGAGAACGCAGATCGGGCCGGACGTCCCCATGTCGTCCGGCCCGGTCGTGCGCGTCGGGATCGGTCAGCCGAACCGGCCGTTGACGTAGTCCGCGGTCCGCTGGTCCTGCGGGCTATCGAAGACCACGTCGGTGGGGCCGTGCTCCACGATCACGCCGGGCGTGCCCTGGGCCGCCAGGAAGAAGGCGCACTGGTCGGAGACCCGCTGGGCCTGCTGCATGTTGTGGGTGACGATCACGATCGTGACGTCCCGGGCGATCTCGCCGATCGTCTCCTCGACCACGCGGGTCGAGGTCGGGTCGAGGGCCGAGCAGGGCTCGTCCATCAGCAGCACCCGCGGGCGTACGGCGAGCGACCGCGCGATGCACAGGCGCTGCTGCTGGCCGCCGGAGAGGGCCGACCCGGGCTGCCGGAGCCGGTCCTTGACCTCGTTCCACAATCCGGCCCGGGTCAGCGACTCCTCGATCAGCGCCTCCCGGTCCGGTCGGGCGATCTTGGTGCCGGTGATCTTCAGGCCGGCGAGCACGTTGTCGGCGATCGACATCGCCGGGAACGGGTTGGGCTTCTGGAAGACCATCCCGATGGCCCGGCGGGCGTCGGTGAGCCGGCGCTCGGGGTCGTAGATGTCCTGGCCGTCGAGTCGCACCTCGCCGGCGAGCTGGGCGCTGGGCACCAGCTCGTGCATCCGGTTCAGGATCCGCAGGAAGGTCGACTTGCCGCAGCCGGACGGGCCGATCAGCGCCGTCACCCGGCCCGCGGGGATGTCCAGGGAGACCCGGTCGAGGACCTTGCGCTGACCGAACCAGGCCGAGACCCGGTCCGCCTCCAGCGTGGCGGCGGTCGACACCGCCGCCGGGGCCGCGGCCGCCCCCGTCGGGACCACAGGCGTCTCCGCCGTCACGTCCTCCGTGAGGACGGGCAGCACGTCGGTCACCGCTGCACTCGGCTCTGCACTCATGGCACCCTCCTGATCGCGCCCCGGCTCGTGGAGCCGGGGCGGGCACGTGGGGGCCGGCACCCGCCGACCCCCACGCTGTTTGTCGAGATAGATACTCTACTTCGACTTGACCTTCGCCGTCTTCGACTTGGCCGCCAGGTAGTACGCGTCACCGGCGTAGTCGACGCGCACCGTCCAGGTGCCCTTCGGCAGCTTCGGCAGCTTCGCGGTCGCCTTCCCGGCCTTGACCGTGACGACGACCCGCTTGACGGCCTTGCCCTTGGTCAGCACGACCGTGGCCCTGCCGCCCGCCTTCACCAGGCCCGCAGGGCTGGCGACGGTGACCGTCGCCTTGCCGGCCTTCTTGCGGGTCGGCTTCTTGGCCACCTTCAGGACGGGCTTGAGTCCGCCCACCTTGGCCACCGAGACCGTGCGGTTCGAGGCCGCCTCGGACACCGTGGCGGACCCGCTGTAGGCCACCGTCAACGAACGAGCGCCCGGAGCCAGCGCCGTCGCCGGCACCGTGATCGTCGCCGAGCCCTGGGCCAGCGTCCCGGTCGCGAGCGTGGCGCCGCCTGCCTTGACGCTCACGGTCCCGGTGGGCGTGCCGCCCGCCGCCGCCACCTTGGCGGTCACCGCGAAGGTCCGGCCGTACGCCGCCGACGCCGGCACCGTGGCCGTCAACGTCGGAACCGCCTTGGCGACGTTCACCGCGACGACCGGGGACTCCGAGCCGGAGTAGACGTCGGTCTTGGTCGGGGTGAAGACGGCCCGGTAGGAACGCGCTCCGACCTGGCTCGCGGGCACGTCGAGAGTGGCCCCCCGGTCGGCCCGCGCCACCGGCTTGGTGCCGAGGCTCGTCGTGCCGTCGAAGAACTCGACGTCGCCGGCGGCCGAGCGCGACAGCCCCGCGGTGAGGCGCACGGACCCGCCGTACGTCGCCGCTCCGGACGTCGTGAGCGTGGTCGCGGTCGGCAGCACCGTGCCCCCGTCGCCGAGCGACCAGGTGCCCGCGCTGCCGTTGACCTGCACCAGCGCCGACGCGTAACGGCTGCCCACCCCCGCGGCCGCCGAGCTGGTCCGCAGCCGGATCTCGAAGGTGAGGTTCTCGTAGTCGTCGAAGACGTCGGCGAGCGTCAGGTCGGCGGCCGAGCTGCGGTACACCGCGTCGTCGGCGTTGATCACCGCCGGAGCCCCGGCCACCGGGAAGGCGCTGGTGCCGCTGAGCTGGGTGCCGGTCCAGGCTCCGGGCGCGACCTCGTCGTCGGAGCTGTAGGCGTAGAGCGTGGCGAACCCGTCGCCGTCCCGCACGACGTCGTCGGCGACGGCGAAGTCGGCGAGCGGCTCGTCGAGGTCGCCACCGGTCACCTCCTGGCCGGCGGCGTTGTAGAAGGTCAGCCCCCCGACGCGGTCGGGATCGGGCTCGCCGGCGTTCTCGTCGGCGGTGTACCACCCGGCGGCGTCCGCCTCGGTCGCGGCGTCCCACGCGTAGGCGCCGGCCCCGGTCACGGCACTGAGCGCGAGCGCCGCACCGATGACGGTGGCCCACCTCTGTCGCGGCTGCAGGTTCATCGTGTTCCTCTCGGAGAAGAAGTTCGTCCGTGACCAGGGGTCACGAGGTGCTGGAGTCGGGCAACAGGTCGGCCGCGCCCGCACAGGAGGCGTCGCCGCCCCGCACGAGCTCCCACGTGTCGCCGTCGACACGGAGGTCGGCGGTGTCGTAGGGCTCGTTCGTGAGCGTGCCGACGCCGGGGACCCCGAGATAGAGCCGGAGCTGGACGTAGCCGTCGAGGTCCGCCGGGAAGGCGGAGACGAAGTCGGCGATCGACCACGCACCCTCCTCGACGTACGTCGCCGGCCGCTCGGGGTCGACGTACTCCGCGGCCCGGGAGATCGGCGACCCGCTGAACTCGGAGGCCTCGACCCCCTCCCGCGGCTGGTAGCCGAAGAGCGTGGCGACGGCGCCCTCGGGCACGTACGGCTCCCCGACCGGCGTCTCACCGAGCGCGTAGGCCGCGAAGGGGCGGTCGGTGACCTTCCCTCCCGTGATCTGCTCGCCGTCGGCGGAGCAGAGCGTGAGCGCGCCCGCCGACTGCGCATCGTCGTACGGCGTTGTCCGCTCGGCGGTGAGGCGCCAGGCCACCACCCCCGCCGCGACCAGGACACCGAGCACGAGGGCACCGATCAGGACCGGGCGCAGCCGGCGGCGCGGCGGCGCCACGTCGGCGCTGATCTGGTCGGTGCTCATGCGGTTCTCCCGGGGTCGCGGTGGGGGTGACGGGACGGGTCAGTCGGTGATCTGCGGCGCGTCGTTCTCGTCGAAGACCTGGTAGTCGGGCTCGATGCCGGCCGCCTCCAGGAGCGCCTCACCGGCAGGCGAGGCCACGAACGGCGTCGGGCCGCCGGGGTTGTAGAACAGGGCCTCGACCCAGTTCAGGGAGCTGCCCGGCTGCCACGGGTCGTTGCTGTCGTAGTCCGACTTCCGGAAGACCGCGTTGTAGCCGAAGTTCGTGCCGTACGGCGCGTCCGCCTGGCCGGTGGTGCCGGCGGAGCCGTTCGGGTCGAGCAGCTTGACGCCCGTGGGGAACGCCGAGAGGCGCTTGTTGCCGTCGGCGCCCGTGGTGCCGGTGTAGGGCACGGTGCCGTTGTAGGGGTTGGTCTTGTCCGACCCGTCCTCGGCGACGGTGTAGTAGCCCGACTCGAGCACCCGGTAGCGCCCGCGCGGGAACGGCACGATGGCGTTGCGCTCGGCGACGTCGCCCAGCGCCGTGATCGCGGTCGGGTCGTTCTGCTGGACGGTGATCCGGTTCTGGTTGCCGTCGCCGGTGAAGGTCGGGGTGCTGGTCTGTGCCCGGATGCCGTCGCGGAACGTCGTCCACATGCCGGCGTCCGTGGGCAGGACCAGCGGGACGATCGTCTCGTTGCGCGCCGCCCCGCTGTAGCCCGGGTTGGAGCCGAGCGCGGCACCGGGACCGGAGTAGCCCGGGACCTGGCCCCAGGTGGTGATGTTGCCGCTGTAGATGTCGCGGATCTGCGCGCCGGTCAGCGTCGCCGGGGCGTTGGAGCTCGTCGCCGTGGCGATCAGCTGGCGGTCGGTGCCGACCCGGACCGTCCAGACCTTGGTCCCGAGCTTCGACTGCGCCGTGTTCTGGTTGGCGGTGGTCGGCCGGTTCGGCGTGCGGCCGGCGTCGATCCAGCCGCCGACGCCGTTGACGACCTTGTCGTTGATGATGGCGTTCAGGCCGCCACCACCGCCCCCGGTCGGGCGGACGACGAGGTCGGCCCCGGCACGCAGCGAGATCGTGGGGTTGAGCTGCTTGACGTCCTCCCGCTTGACGTAGGGCGTACCGCCCTGGTCGATCGACGGCAGCAGCCGCGGGTCGACGAAGGCACTGCGCCCCTGGGCGTCGCCGGAGGAGTCGAAGTTGATGAACCGCCACTTGTTGCCGGCGGTGTTGTAGCCCGGCAGCTGGTGGTAGCCGTCGGCCAGGAAGTTGAACGACGTCTGGATGATGTCCGACCCGGTGGTCACGACGTCGTCGGGCTGGGGGGCGGGGTCGGCGTGCGCCGGCGCCAGGCCGAGGCCGAGGGCACCGGTCGTCGCCAGGGCCACCGTGGCGATCCCGACGCGCTTGCGTCCGTTGAGCATGGAAGTGCCTTTCGATGAGTAACCAAACCGAGATAGACGAGTTTGACGGCTGCGGAGGACCCTAGGGGCCGAACGCGACGAGCGGGGCGTTTCCCGCTAATACAGAAGTAATTCGATAGACATTGGCTTCTCTGGTCTAGACGAGCGCGGGGAGGAACACCGCCGCCTGGGAGGCCACGAGCCAGAGCGCGGCGAGGACGACGGGGCCGCCGGCGATCCACGCGGCCGTCCGCGACCAGCGCGACCAGGCCCAGACCAGGCCACCGAGCGCCAGGATGAGCAGCTGGAGCGCGAGGGCCAGCAGCGCCAGGCTCGCGGCGTCGACCTGCACCGCCATCAGGTGGTCACCGGACTGGGCGGGAGCGACGCCCGAGGCCGGGACGGCTCCCGTGGCGAGCACGGCGTCGACGTAGAGTCCGGCGCCCGGTCGGGCGGACGCGAGACCGCCGTCCGGGTGCCCGGAGGTCCGCAGGGTGAGGCGGGAGCCACCGGCCGCGAGCGGCGCGGGCACCGGGTCCCCGGAGCGACGTACGGCGGCCACGGCGTAGACGAACTCGCCCTGCGCGGTCGTGACCGTCACGGGGTCACCCGGTCGCAGCTCGCTCAGCCGGCCGAACGGCGCCCCGAAGGTGAGCGAGCGGCCGGCGACCACGCTCACCCCCTGCTGCCCGGGGAGCACGGTGCCCGGCACGTGGCCGGGCCCGTCCATGAGCTCCCGCGAGCCGGTGCCCTCGACCACGACCAGGTCGTCCACCCCGGCGTCGGGGATCGCCAACAGCGCGATCGGTCGCCCCGGGGCGATGGGCGCGCCGGTGGGGGCGGTGCCGGCGGCGAGGTCGGTGCGCAGCTGGTCGTACAGCTCGCTCTGAGCGCGGCCCTGCTGCACCCCGCTCAGCACCAGCAGGTAGACCAGGAACCAGACCACGACACCGGACAGGCCGAGCAGCACGTGCGAGAGCGTGAGCCGGAGCGACTCCCGGTCCGCGGTGCCCGGGGGCGAGGCGTCGACGGCGCCTCCGTGGACCACCGTCCGGCCCGGGAGGGTCGACACGCTCATGCCGCTCCCCCGCGCCGCAGCCGCCGCAGCCGCGCCCAGCCGCGACCGGCCAGGGCCTGCGCCGATCGACCCGCCGCCGCCAGCTCGGCGGGCCACCGCAGCACGGAACCGGCGAGGCCGCTCGCCAGCGCGAGGACCAGGAGGGTGAGCACCCCCAGGTTGCCGAAGCGCGACTGCGGAGCGGACGTGAGGCTCGTCGCCGCCTCGGTCACCGGCGCCGCCGGCGCGCCGACCCCTGTCGGCGGGGCCGCGGCGGCGGGCACGTCGGTGGCCGGCAGCGCGGCCGGTACGACGGGCGCGCCCGCGGGTCCGCCGGACGGTGTCGGACCGGGGCTCCCGGGATCGTTCTCCTCGTCGTCCGGGGACGGCGTGGCGGAGGGCTTCGTCCGCTGCGGCGTGCAGGCCTCGGCGTGGGTCGGCGGGTCGGTGTCGACGACCGGCTCGGCGCCGGCCTGCCGGTTCACCGCGGCCGCGGCCGTCAGCTGGAAGCGACGCATCCCGGCGAGGCCGTTGGCGTCGGTGACCGGGAGGTAGCCGGGCGGCAGCTGGCCGTTGGCGCGGCCGCTGACCTGGCCGCGGTCATGGGCGTAGCAGACCAGCCGCACCAGGTCGTCGGCCGTCGAGCGGGCGAGGCCGGAGGTCGGCACCAGGGCGTAGATCGGCATCGCGCCCGGGTAGGCCCGCTGGCCGCCGGCGCTGTTGAGCGCGGGGTAGTCGAGCGACCAGGTCTGGTCCTCGTCGGCCGGCACCAGGAGCTCGCCGGCCGCCTTCAGCCCGGCGGTGTCGCCGTCGACGAAGGTGCGGCCGCCGGCGTCGGTGAACTGCTCGCCGACCGGGACCGAGGACGTCGTCTGCAGCGACGCCGTCCGCAGGTTGTAGCGCTCGGCGGCCGACAGGGTGACCAGCCCGAGCAGGAACCGGCTCCCCACCGGCTGGGCTCCCTCGAGCCGGAACGGCAGGGTGGTCATGTCGCTGCCGTCGTACAGGCAGACCGTCCGCACGGCCGAGCGGCCGTACTGCAGGTTCACGATCACGTTGCCGAGGCTGCTGAGCGGGTTGGCGATCAGCTGGAGGTACGGCGTCGGGCTGTTCTTGTAGCAGGCGTTGGCCTCGCGGAACCAGTCCGGCGCCAGGACGTCGTCGAGCAGCGGCCAGTTGTCGAGCGGCAGCTCGATGTCCTCGTAGTTCGGGTTGACCCGCATGCCCCACGGGTCGGGCGTGCCGTCCAGCCAGGCGCGCGCCTCCCGGTCGGCGTCGATCCAGCTGGTCAGCGCCCAGGTCAGGTCGGCGTTGGCCGACAGGGTCTGGAGCGCGGCACCCGAGATCCTGCTGCCCTCGACCGGCAGACCCGGGTTGAGCGCGCGGAACTCCTCGTCCTCGGTGATGTTGAGCGGGTTCTCCTCCAGCTCCTGGTGACCCTCGCGCACCAGCGCCGCGCCGAGGTACGACGACGTCAGCAGCTTGGCCACCAGCCGGGCGTTCAGGCGCAGGTCCTCCACCCGCTCCCGGTCCGCGCCGTCGATGGTGAAGGCGATCGCGAAGCCGCCCACCGCGAGCGGCGCCTGGACCACCGGCCGCAGGATCGACTCGCCCACCGGGGCGGTCGTGAGCCCGGCCGAGAGGTCGTTGGTGTTGATGGCGCGCCGCGCGAGCGAGTCGGCCTGCTGGATGTGGTTGAAGGCGAACAGGGACTCGTCGGTACAGAACCGCGGCCGCCACGAGGCCGAGAGCTCGTTGGCCACGATCGAGCCGATGATCTCCAGCGGTTTGGTCGCCGACTCGACGTCGCAGACCTCGGCGCTCACCGCGAAGTCGAGCGGCACCGTGATCCGGTTTCGCCAGTTGGAGGCCGCCCACCACAGCGAGCCACGCACCGCCTGGTCGGTCGTCGCGACCGACTTGCCGGTGCCGGGCTCGTAGGCGCCGGTACGCCGGCAGGCGGTGTTCCCGGCGGCCAGCTGACCGGCGGTGAGCGGCTGGCCCGCGCTGGTGGACTGCACGGTCCCCGCCGGGAGCCGGTGGCCCCAGGCGTCGCAGCTGAGACCCACGATCGGCACGGCCACCAGGGCGCACCTGACCTCGGCCGAGCAGCCGAGCGAGGCGTTCTCGGCTCGGGTCCACACCGAGAAGTCGGCCTTGCCGGACCCGTCGGCCCGGGTGGTCGCGTAGGTCGTGTTGCTGGGCAGGCCGGCGCCCTCGGAGTCGGAGGTCTCGGGCGGCAGCTGGACGCAGCCCTGCGACGGGTCGGGACCGCCGGCGTACACGGTGCCGTCGGCCGCGCGGAAGGGCAGCCAGCGCGCGGAGGCCGGGGAGGCCGTGCACTCGTCGGGGAGCGTCGCGGGGGCACCGACGACGGCCTGGCGCTCGGCCGGTGCGGCGGCGGCGTCGAAGCGCCAGCCGGGGTTCGGCGTACCGCTCGGGAAGTAGCGCTCGCCCGTGGTCTGGGTCCAGCAGGTCTCGGGCGAGAGCCGGGTCTGACCCGCGGGCACGGCGCCGGTGGTGTCGACGCCGCGGCACTGGATGAGGACGAACGGGTACTCCTGGTCCTTGGCCTCCGCCGAGTTCGGGTCGGCGACGATGGCGCCGGTCGGGTGCGCGCCGGTCCAGCTGACCGCGACCTCCTGGCGCCCGCGCAGGTCCCGGGTCTGCGAGACGGTCAGCGAGATCTCGTTGCGGCTCGCCTCGGCCTGGGTGCCGTCCTCGTCGACGAAGTCGCGCGTGGCCGTCACCGACTTCGTGACGGCGGACCCGTCGGCCGCGCCGGCCGTCGTCGGGAACACGGGGACGACGGCCGCGAGCCCGGCGAGCAGCAGCGACGTCACGAGGAGCAGGCCGGCCGCCCGCCGGCGCCGATCGCTCACTTGCGGCCTCGGCGCAGGAGTCCGCGGCTCACGACGACCGGGACCACCAGGACCCCCACGAAGAGTCCCGCGACGAGCGCCGTCAGCGTGCCCGTCCCGCCGAGGGTCTCGCCGGCACTGAGCGTGGTGGCCACGACCGAGCCGGTCTCGCCCCCACCGCCCGTACCGTCCGCGGACACCCCGGCGCCGCCGGGCGCGTCGGGCACGCCGTCGCCGTCGGTGTCGGTCGTCAGCGGAGCGGCACCGGGGGCCTCGGTGGCTCCGCCGGTGGGGGTGCTGCCCGCTCCCGGTGCACCCGGCGTACCGCCGGCGCCGCCGCCTCCCTCGGATCCGCCCCCGCCCTTCGGCTCCTGCGGCACCTTGCCGTCGCCGTCGGGGTTGGCGTTGAAGGCGCCCACGTTGTCGGCGCACGGACCCTGGCCCGGGCGGTCGCACTCGGCCGGGAACGGCGCGATCTTGGCGAGATGGTTCTCCGACGGCTTGCCCGCGACGAACGTCGGGTTGTGGCAGTTCTTGACGTCTCGGATGATCGAGGCGTCGAACTGCACCTTGTCGTCGGCGAGCTTGAGCTTGTTGACCTGGGTGAAGCCGGCCTGGACGAGGTTGATCGGCAGCGGCGAGTAGCCGATCGGCCCGACCCCGGACTGGCCCTCGCAGATGGAGTTCTTCAGGAAGTCGACGATCGTCTGCCGCTTGGCCGTCGTCATCCGGGTGTCGTCGGCAGCGGTCGGGATGATCGCGTACACGTACGACGACAGCGGATAGGTGCGCTTGTCCGGGTTGACGTAGACCCGGTCGAGCTTCTGGGTGAGGTACTCGGGGTCCCGGGGGTCGTTGTTGATCTGCGCGGCGGTGAGCGCCACCGCGACGTTGTACTGCGTCGGCAGTGTGAAGTAGCCGGCCTTGTTGAGCACCTTGGCCACCGGGAAGTTGGCGCCGAGCGGGTAGGAGTACTCCTCCATCGCGATCGCGCCGTTCGCGCCCTTGCTCTTGACGAAGTTCATCACGCCGTCGGAGCCGGACTGCGCACGCTGCGGCCCGCGGCTCTCGCCGCAGTTGACGGGGAAGTAGTCGGTGGGCGCGAGCTTGCCGCCGTTGCACTGCTTCCACAGGCTCGGGTACTGCGCGACCATCCACGTCGTGAACTGGTTGGTGATGCCGGCGCCGTCGGCGCGCACGACGGGGATGATCGGGATCGACGGCAGCGCCCGCCCGTTGTTGTCCTTGGTGATCGCCGGGTCGTTCCAGTTGTCGATCTGGTTGGTGAAGATCTTCGCGATCGTCTCGCCCGACAGGCGCAGGTTGCGGACCATCTTCCCGCCGACCAGGACGTTGTAGGGGAAGGCCGTGCCGCCCGCCACGATCGGCAGGTAGGCGAACGACCGGCCCAGCGGCGAGTCGTCGGCCCCCGTCGTCGGGTCCTTGCCGCGGTACGGCGAGTCGGTCACCCCGAAGTCGGTCTGCCGGTTCGCGTAGTCCTTGCGGCCCTGCGCGGCGCCGTTGGCGGTGTAGACGACCTTGAGACCCTTGGCGTCCACGTCCGCGACCCACTGGTTGACGGCGTTGGCGGCCCAGGAGGAGCCCGAGCCCTGGATCAGGGCGTACGACGGCGCCGCGCTGGCGCCGCCGGGACCGGCGAGCAGGGCGACGTAGAACGCGAGCAGGATCGCGACCGTGCGGCGCAGCCGGGACAGGGAGGTGATCATCGGGACTTCTTTCCACCGGCGACGAGCCGGGCCAGGACGAACAGGGTGAGCACCACCGCGAGGAGGACGGCGGCGGCGGCGTACGCCCGCTCCTCCATCGCGGGGTTGCCGGTCTGGACGGCGGCGTAGATGAACAGCGGCAGCGAGTTCATCGGGTCCTGGACCGGGTTGGCGTTGAAGTACGTCGACGCGCCCGACGTCAGCAGCACCGGGGCGGTCTCCCCCACGGCCCGCGCGATGCCGAGGATCAGCGCGGTCGCGAGGCCGGGCTTGGCCGTCGGCAGCACGACCCGCCAGACCGTCTGCCACTTCCCCGCCCCGAGGGCGTACGACGCCTCGCGCAGCCCGCCGGGCACCACGCCGAGCACGACGTAGCTGGCGCGCGCCATGATCGGCAGCGCCATCACGGCCAGCGCGAGCGAGGCCGCGAGGCCGCTGGTGGGCATGCCGAGGTAGACCAGGCAGACGGTGTAGATGAACAGGCCGGCGACGATCGAGGGGAGGGCCGTCATCGCCTCGATGACCGTGCGGACCAGATCCGCCAGCCGGCCGCCGACCTCCGAGATGTAGACGGCCGTCGCGACGCCGAGGGGCATCGCGATGGAGACGGCGATGAGGACCTCGATCAGGGTGCCGACGATGGCGTGCAGGATGCCGCCGCGGGTGAACGGGTCGTCGGCGCGCACGCCGGCCATGTCGGAGGTGTAGAAGTTCGCGTTCGAGAGGACCGGCAGGCCCTTCCACAGCGTCATCACCACGACGCTCGCCAGCGCGAGGCCGACCAGGGTCGGCGCGGCGATCACCGCGGTCGTCACCACCCGGTCGACGACGACCTGGCGCGGCTGGGTCAGCGCGGTCACGCCGGCGTAGAAGGCCACGAACACGAGGTAGCCGACGACGACGAAGCCGACCACGCCCTCGAGCGGCAGGATCCGGCTGTAGAAGAGCCACGTGGTCGCGAGCGACCCGGCGGCGGCGCCGACGACAGTCAGCCGGTCCTCGCGGGTCCGGCCGCTCGGGCGGCGTACGTCCTCCTCGACCGGCGGCGTGGCTGATGCGGCCGGCACCGGCGCGGCCGGCGGAGCGGGCGCGGTGGCGACCGGCTCGGGCTCGCGCCGGCGCCGGCCCGGCGGGCGGGTGACGGTCTGGGTCACAGGTCCGTCACCTCCCGGCCGCGCGAGCGGGAGACGATGACCGCGGCGAAGCTGTTGACGACCAGCGTCATGCAGAACAGCACGAAGCCCGCGGTGAGCAGCGCGGACAGCTGCGCCGCCGAGGCCTCCTTGAAGCTGGACGCGATGAGCGAGGAGATCGTCGAGGTGCCGGACTCCAGCACGTAGGGCTTGATCTCGAAGGTCTGGGAGATGACCAGCACCACCGAGATGGTCTCGCCGAGCGCCCGGCCGAGCGCGAGCATCGTGCCGCCGACGATGCCGCTGCGGCCGAAGGGCAGCACCACCGTGCGCACCATCGCCCAGCGGGTGGCGCCGAGCGCGAGCGCCGCCTCCTTCTCGTTGACCGGCGCTTCCGAGAAGACCTCGCGCATCACCGAGGTGGCCATCGGGAAGATCATCATCGCGACCGCGATGGCGGCGATGAACGCCGACCCGGCGTACGACGGGTAGCCCGGCAGCTGGTTCCAGATCGGGTAGTCGACGTCGGTGCGCACGTGGAAGAGCGGGAACCACCCGAGGTGCTTGCTGATCCAGTGCGCGACCTCGGTGGCGTGCGGCTGGATGATGAAGAGCACCCAGAGGCCGAAGACGATGCCGGGGACGGCGGCCATCATGTCGACCATCCGGATCAGGCTCGGCCGCAGCCGCGCGGGCGCCCAGTCGGAGATGAACAGGGCGGTCAGCAGCGACAGCGGGAAGGCGACGACCAGCGCGAGCAGGGCCACCTGGATCGTCCCGACCACCACGGCGGCGATGCCGATGATGTCCTGGCTGGGCAGCCAGCGCGACTCGGTGAAGAAGCCGAGGCCGTAGTGCCGCAGGGTCGGGACCGACTGCAGGCCCAGGAAGATGCCGATCGACGAGACGATCAGCAGCACGACCAGGCCGGTCGCCCGCACGGCGATGAGGTAGAGCCGGTCCTGTGCCGACTCGCGGCTGCGGATGACGCGGGGGCGGTCCTCCTCGGAGGTGTCCACCAGCACGTCGGGCACCGCAGTCATCACGTTCCGTTCCTCGGCTTCGCACGGGGCAGCCGGGACGGCACCCTCCTCGCTGGGAGAAAGGTACTCAAAGTAGATCAGATTGATTGGAATTTGGTTGATTGGTCTAGACCCGCCCGAACGACGAGACCGCCCGCCTGAGGAGGGGTGCAATCTCCTCAGACGGGCGGCCGCCAGGGGGCGCGGGGTCCGCGCCGGCCACCGCCTGCCCGCACCGGACGGATCCGGGGGACAATCGGTGGAGGACCACCCGCCTGAGGAGGGGTGCAATCTCCTCAGACGGGTGGCCGTTCAGGGGTACGGCGAGCTCAGCCCACCGTCAGCGGCGCCACCATCGTGGCTCCGGCGACCGCCGTCAGCCAGACCTGGGCACCCTGCTCGAGCCCGACCGTGCGGGCATGGGTCCGGGTCATCACGACGGTGACGTCGCCCTCCTCGGTGGCGACCGTGGCCCGCACCTCGAAGCCGATGCGCAGCACCCGGGTCACCGAGCCGGGCACCCCACCCCCGACCGGGGTCGCCGAGACGTCGATGTCGTGGGGCCGGATCAGGTGGCCGTGGAGCCGGGTGACCTCGCCGAGGAAGCTCATCACGAAGTCGTTCGCCGGCTCGTCGTACAGCTGGTCGGGGGTGCCGACCTGCTCGACCCGGCCGTCGTTGATCACCACGATCTCGTCGGCGACCTCGAGGGCCTCCTCCTGGTCGTGGGTCACGAAGACGGTCGTCACGTGGACCTCGTCGTGCAGGCGGCGCAGCCAGTCACGCAGCTCCTTGCGCACCTTCGCGTCGAGCGCGCCGAACGGCTCGTCGAGCAGCAGGACGGTCGGCTCGACCGCGAGCGCCCGGGCCAGCGCCATGCGCTGGCGCTGACCGCCGGACAGCTGCGCCGGCAGCCGGTGCGAGAACTGCGAGAGGTGCACGAGCTTGAGCAGCTCGTCGACGCGCTCGGCGATCTCGGCCTTCGGCCGCTTGCGGATCTCCAGGCCGAAGGCGACGTTGCGGGCCACCGAGAGGTGCTTGAACGCCGCGTAGTGCTGGAAGACGAAGCCGACGTTGCGCTTCTGGACCGGGAGCCGGGTGGCGTCCTTGCCCTCGATCACGACGGACCCGCCGTCCGGGGACTCCAGGCCGGCGATGATCCGCAGCAGCGTGGTCTTACCGCCGCCACTCGGGCCGAGCAGGGCGGTGAGCTGCCCCTTCGGCAGCGAGAGGTTGATGTTCTCGAGGGCCACGAAGTCGCCGTAGCTCTTCGAGACTCCCGTGATGTCGATGCTCATGACAGTGACCTTTCACGGCGGTCCTCGCGTGCACGCAGCAGGAAGACCACGAGGATGGCGAGGACGGAGACGCTGGCGAGGAGGAAGGCGATCGCGTAGGCACCCTGCTGGTCGAAGTTGAGGTACTTCTCCTCGACCGCGAGGGTCGCCGTCCGGGTCTCCCCCAGCACGTTGCCGGAGACGACCTTGACCGCGCCGAACTCACCGAGCGAGCGGGCCAGCGTCAGCACGACGCCGTAGATGACGGCCCACTTGATGCTCGGCAGGGTGATCCGCCAGAACGTCTGCGCACCACTGGCGCCCAGACTCTGCGCCGCCTGCTCCTGCTCGATGCCGAGCTCCTCGAGCACCGGCACCACCTCACGGATGACGAGAGGCAGGGAGACGAACGCGGTCGCCATGATGATGCCGGGCGTGGAGAAGATGACCTGGAAGCCCCAGCTCTCCAGCGTCGGACCCAGCCAGCCGTTGCGGCCGCCGTACACGAGCACGAGCGCCAGGCCGACCACGATCGGCGAGACCGACAGCGGCAGGTCGAGCAGCGAGCTGACCACGCGCTTGCCCGGGAACTCGTTGCGCACCAGCAGCAGCGACATGCTCACGCCGAAGACCGTGTTGATGGCCGTCGCGACGACGGCCGCGATCGCGGTGAGCCGCAGCGCGGCCATCATGTCGGGGTCCTCGACGATGCTGCGCAGCGCCTCGCCGCCGTTCTCGAAGGTGTTGGTGACGACCAGCGCCACCGGCCACACGACGAGCAGGACGAGGTAGACGATCACGATGGCGCGCAGCAGGTAGGTCGTCGGGCTCTTGGGGTAGCGGTGTCGCTCAGCCACGGCGCGCCACCCTTCGCTGGACGATGTCGAGGACGACGATCACCAGCAGCGAGATCAGCAGCAGCAGCGTCGCGATCGACGCGGCCGTCGCCCGGTTGTCGTTCTCGATCGCGCTCAGGATCCGCACCGACGTCACCTCCGACTCGAACGGGAGGTTGCCGGACAGGAGCACGAGCGAGCCGTACTCGCCGACGGCGCGTGCGAAGGACAGGGCCGCACCCGCCGCGATCGCCGGCACCAGCGCCGGCAGGATGATCCGCCGGAACGTCGTGAACCGGCTGGCGCCGAGCGACGCGGCCGCCTCCTCGATCTCCTGGTCGAGCTCCTCCAGCACCGGCTGCACCGTGCGCACGATGAAGGGCAGCGTGACGAAGAGGAACGCCAGGTAGATCGACCACTTCGTGTTGGCGAAGTGGAGGCCCAGCGGACTGTCGTTGCCGTACAGGGAGAGCAGGACCAGGCCCGCGACGATCGTCGGCAGCGCGAACGGGATGTCGATGACGAGCTCGAGCAGGCCCTTGCCCGGGAACCGGTCCCGGACGAGCACCCACGAGATCATCGTCCCGATCACGATGTTGACGAGCGTCACGGCGAACGCCGCCGTCACGGTCACCCGGATGGCGGCCGCGGTCTGCTCGTTGGTGATGGCTCGCCAGAACCCGTCCCATCCCCCCGCCGCTGCCGTGGCTACGACAGCGGCGAGCGGGATCAGGACGAGCAGGCTGAACCAGATCATGGTCACCCCCAGCCCGATCCCGGAGGTCCGGGTCAGGTTGTGGGTCGGCGTACGTCGGGCGGTGGCCGGACGCACGGCCTCGATCTGCACGCTCATGGCACCCTCGCGTGGATCTCGGTCGTCGTTCGGTACGCCGCTTACTCGGACGCCTTGCCGGACTTGGCGATCGCCTCGGTGACGATGCCCAGCGACTGGCCGTCCTCACCGGTGCCGAAGAGCTTGTCCGCGACGCCGCTCCAGTCGCCGCCGCCGAAGTTCTTGTCGAGGGTCAGCAGGTTGGGGACGGCCGGGAACGGGTCCTCGGAGTTCGGGGCACCCTCGATGTCACCGGGCTCCAGGCCCACGGCGTCCCAGTCGACCGTGCCCGGCTCGGCGGTGTTCACCGGGCGGAAGCCGGTGAGGGCGAACTGCTTCTGGCCCTCCTCGCTCAGCACGAAGTCGAGCCAGTCCTGCGACGGGGCGCTGGCGTCCTTCAGGATCGCGCCCGGGTTCTCGATCAGCATCGTGGTCTCGGGGATGACGTACTCGAAGCCCTCGCCCTGCTGGGCCGCCAGGATCGCCTCGTTCTCGTAGGCGAGCAGCACGTCGCCGTTGCCCTGCAGGAAGCTGGTCGTCGCGTCCCGGCCGGAGTTGGTCAGCGACACGACGTTGGCGAACAGCTGGTCGACGAACTCGGTCGCCTCCGCCTCGGTGCCGCCGTTCTCGGTGACGTGGCCCCACGCGGCGAGCGCGTTCCAGCGGGCGGCACCGGACGACGCCGGGTTGGCGGTGACGACGCCCACGCCGGGCTTGACCAGGTCGTCCCAGCCCTGGATGTTCTTGGGGTTGCCCTCGCGGACGCCGAGGACCACGACCGAGGTCGAGACGATGCCCTTGTTCTCGCCCTGGTTCCAGGCGGGGTCGACCAGGTCGGCGTCCACCAGGCGCTTCACGTCGGTGGCGACGGAGAGGTGGACGTAGTCGGCCTTGAGCCCGTCCGCGACCGCGCGGCTCTGGTCACCGGAGGCGCCGTACGACGTCTTGAACCCGACGCCCTCGCCCTCGTCGGTCTTCTTGAACTCCTCGGCGATCGCCTTGTTGGCCGCCTCCGGGACGGCGAACCCGACGATGCTGATGGTCTCCGCGCTGTCGCCGGAGCTCGAGCCACCGCAGGCGGCGAGGCCGAGGGCCAGTACTCCGGCGGAGAGGCCCGCCACGACGCGCTTGATCTTCATCCTTCTGCACCCTTCGTCGAGCCGGTTCATCTAACCGGCCTTTTTACTAATCTCGAGCAGAGTACTCGACTTAGACGACGAATGTGCACCGGGGTGTCCAGATCGTGTCGCCTCGACTGCTGCCGCGGCTTTCCGATATCGTATATTTCAGACTGCGGGGGTAGGTCCAACACGGGAGACGACTTCGGTCAATGGGGCCGGGGTCTCTATCGTGGACAACGTGGCCCGAGGGGCCGAAACTGGAACATGTTCCAGTTTGAGGCGTGGCCACCGTACGATCGACCAGTTATCGGTCAGCAATCGTCCGTATAGATGCGCCAAACGTGTTCGGCAGAGCAAGGAAGTGGGCCCAGGTGTCCAAGCAGGTGAAGCAGCTCGATCGGGTGATCATCCGGTTCGCGGGTGACTCTGGTGACGGGATGCAGTTGACGGGTGACCGGTTCACCTCGGAGTCGGCGGTGTTCGGCAATGATCTGATGACGCTGCCGAACTTC
>NZ_DATJTA010000027.1:0-2427 GCF_035503875.1 Nocardioides sp. | reverse complement strand
CCCTGCAGCGCGGTCCGGTACTTGCCCTTCCAGTCCACCACGTCCTCGCGCCACAGCCGGTGCAGCAGGTTGTAGTTCTCGAGCGCGAGCGGCAGGCCCTCGCGGATGTCCTGGCCGAACCAGGGGTAGACCGGGGCGGTGTTGCCGCGGCCGATCATCAGGTCCATCCGGCCCTTGGACAGGTGCTGGAGCATCGCGTACTCCTCGGCGATCCGCACCGGGTCGTTGGTCGTGATCAGCGTGGTCGACGTGGTGACGACGAGGCGCTTGGTCGTCGCGGCGATGTAGGCCAGCAGGGTGGTCGGCGAGCTGCTGAAGAAGGGCGGGTTGTGGTGCTCGCCGATGGCAAACACGTCCATGCCGACTTCCTCGGTCTTCTGCGCGATCTTCACCACCGCGTCGATGCGCTCCGCCTCGCTCGGCGTGTAGTTGGTGGTCGGGTCGCGGGTGATGTCGCTGACCGAGAAGAGTCCGAACTGCATGGCAGGCCTCCCAGGCGATATATGCGTTTGCATGTATCGGAAGCAAACGAGGGCGTGTTGCTATTCCCGGTGGTGTCCCTACCCAGTCGGCCGGGTCAGGATCGCATGTGGGTGACGGTGCCGTAGGAGCGCTGGCGATACAGGAGCGGCTCGAACGAGTGGGTGTCGGCGTGCTCGACCAGGCCGATGATGATGACGTGGTCGCCAGCGGTGATCAGCTGCTCGGTGCGGCAGACGAGCCACTGGCCCTTGCCCGCCAGCCGGGGCGCGCCGTGGTCCATGTACCAGGCGACGTCGGCGAACTTGTCGTCGCCCTTCCTGGCGAACGCGGTCGCCAGGGTCTGCTGTCCGACCGCGAGCACGTTCACGCCGAACCGGCCCGTGTCGGAGATGATCTTCAGCAGGTCGGAGCGCTGGTCAAGCGAGACCAGGATCATCGGCGGGTCGAGGGAGAGCGACGAGAACGCGCTCACCGTGGTGCCGTGCGGCTTGCGGTCCACGTGCGAGGTCACCACCGTCACCGGGGTCGGTACCCGGGCGAGCGTATCCCTGAAGACCGTGGCGTCGACCTGGTCACGTCCCTGGCTAGCGCCAACACCGTCCATCCGATCAGCGTACGTTCACTGGCGGCGTTTCGGCCAGCGCGGCTAGACCCGAGCCACCAAAGTCGGCTGACGGTGATCGTTGCCGTGCACAGCGGGTCATAGGAGCGCGTTCCACCGCCTTGACTGCGATCGCGGCGGCAACGGATTCTGGGCTCACACGTGCGGTAGCGGGCCGACCCGGTAGGAGGCAGCGCAGTGACAGCAGTCGCGCCGACGGAGGAGTTTCTCGAACTTGCCGGGGGGAGGGTGCACCTGCTCCGGGGCGGGGCGGGCGAGCCGGTGCTGTTCCTGCACGCAGCGGGCGGGGCGGGGGCCTGGCTTCCGTTCCACGCGCAGTTGGCGGGGGCCGGGTTCGAGGTGATCGCGCCCGACCATCCCGGATTCGGCCAGTCCGACGACTTCCCCGAGGTCGAGGCCATCGACGACCTGGTGTACCACTACCTGGACGTGCTCGACGGGCTCGGCCTGGACCGACCGCACGTCGTCGGGGCGTCATTCGGCGGGTGGATCGCGGCCGAGGTCGCCGTGCACTCGCCGCACCTGATCGGGTCGCTCACGCTGCTGTCGGCGGCGGGCCTGCGACTGCCCGACCACCCGGTCGCGGACGTCTTCCTGATGTCCCCGGCGAAGCTGGCGTCGGCGCTGTTTCACGATCCGCTGCTCGTTCCGCCGCCTGCGCCGCCGCCCCCAGGCGCGGCCCCCGACCTTGACGCGATCATCGCCTCTTACCGCGAGGCGACGTCGCTGGCCCGGTTCTCGTGGGCGCCCTACCTGTCCGACCCCAAGCTCGAGCGGCGGCTGGGCCGGATCACCGCGCCCACCCTGGTCGTCGCGCCGTCCGACGACCGGCTGGTCCCGGTCGCGCACGCGCGGCGCTACGCCGCGCTGATCGGCGGCGCCGACTACGCCGAGGTCGCCGAGTGCGGGCACGCGATGCACGTCGAGCGGCCGGCCGAGTTCGCCGCGCTGGTGGCGTCATTCCTGGCGTCGCACCCCCTTGCCCCCCTCGCCGAGAGCGGAGTCAGCCGGTGAAGTTCAGCTTCTTCCACCTGATGCCGTACCCGCACCTGCCGGACGACTTCGACTCGAAGTACGACTCGTCCGCGCTGACCTACCCGAACGCGAACTTCGACCCGGCCCTCGGGTCGGCGCTGTACGCGCGCTACCTGGACGAGCTCGAGTACGCGGACCAGCTCGGCTTCGACGGGATCGCGGTCAACGAGCACCACCAGTCCGCCTACGGGCTGATGCCGTCGCCGAACCTGATGGCGGCGGCGCTCACCCGGCGGACCTCGAACGCGCGGATCATGGTGCTCGGCAACGCCATCGGCATCCGCGGC
>NZ_DATJTA010000026.1:0-105674 GCF_035503875.1 Nocardioides sp. | reverse complement strand
GGCCTGCAAGGTCGCCTCGATGAGCCGGGGCCTGGACCGGCACCGGGTCGCGCTCGTGGACGCCGCGGTCGCCGCCGCGGTGGCCTGCGCCCCGGGTCGGGTGCTGCGGATCGCCGAGGCCAAGATCATCGAGGCCGACACGCAAGCCCACGCCGAACGAGTCGCCGAGCAGCGCCGCAACCGCGGTGTCGTGCTGACCCCAGCCGACGAGCACGGCCTGCGGATGCTGATCGCTCGGTTGGAGACCGCCGACGCGGTGTGGGTCGACGCCATGATCGACCGGGTCGCCGACCTCCTCGCCGCCGATGACGACCTGCGCGCCACCCACCACCCCGACCTCCCCGCCGACGTCGGCAAGGACGAGCTCCGGGCCGTAGCGATGGGCTGGCTCGCCCGCCCCCACGACCTGGCCGAACTGTTGGGCATCCTCGACGCCGCCGACGCGGAGGAAGCGGTGGACGCCGAGCGGAAGCGTCGGCGTCCGAGTGCGGTGTTGCACGTCCACCTGCACCAGGCCGCACTGGACGCCGGTGTCGGGGTGGCGCGAGTGGAGGAGCTCGGCCCCCTGCTCCTGGCCCAGGTGGTCCGGCTCCTCGCGCACGCGAACGTCACCCTCCGCCCGGTCCTCGACCTCGCCGACGCCGTGGCGGTCGACGCCTACGAGCACCCCACCAGCGTCCGCGACCGCACCGCAGTCCTCGTCCCGGCCGACGCGTTCCCGCACTCCACGACCCTGACCCGACGCGTCGACCTCGATCACGCCGTGCCGTACGACCCCGGCGGACCACCGGGCCAGACCGGCGACCACAACGCCGCCCCACTCACCCGGCGACACCACCGCGCCAAGACCCACCTCGGCTACCGCGTCGAGCAACTCGACCGTACGACGTACCTGTGGACCACACCCCACGGGCTACAACGCCTCGTCGACCACACCGGCACCCACCTGATCGACGCGCCAGTACGACGCGCCCCCTTCCGGTCAGACGACTGACGGTCGGCGGCGTCGATCGTCCAGCTTGGTCCAGAGTGGGTAGTCGTTTGCGAGGTGTTGCACTCGCCGGCGGAAAAGACGCGGAGCCTGAGATACCGTCGCGCATGTCTCTCGCAGCGCATGAGTACGGCCTGGCTCTACTCGCCGATACGTACGGTTCCGACCGCTGCTGGCCCTGAGGCCCGCAGCTACACCGCAACGACGCAACGCATAGGTACGCCATCACGCGTCGGGTTGCTCAGGTCTCTCTCAATCCCGCGTGGGCTTCTGAGGAGGCGCTCTGGGTCGAACACCACCGCGAGAATCGCTCGACAGTCGGGATGCTTTGGATAGCGCCCCGCGTCTATCAGCAACTCTTCGGCGACCTTTCGGTCTGTCAGGCCAGGCCGCGTCATCTTCAATTCGATCACGACGCCGATCTCGGGAAGCTGGAAGTCGGCCCGAGAGGCCCCACCCGCGTGAATGGGCGTGGGATCTTCGCGCCTGACGTCGTCGAAGAGAGCGATGAGCAGGGCCTCCACCACGTCCTGAAGCTGCTTCTCGTTCGTAACGACGGCGGGCAGAGCACGAACGTAGTCCCCGATACGACGGAAGATCGCTTCCAGCTCATCGAATGTCTGGTCGATCGATCCAACTCCGCGCATAGCGTCACTCAGGAGGCCTCGTTGTTTCTCCAATTTCTCGCGGACGGGACTAAATGGATTCGCCCAACGCTCGCCGAGAACGAACCTCCCCTGATCATCCTTGATCGGAGACTCCGCCAGCGGGTTTGCTAAGAACGCCTTGATGTCGTTGATGCCAAAGAACCCGCCATCGAAGCACTTGTGGAACTCTTTACGGTCGTCCTCTGCGAGATGCTGTTTCGCCCGGCTCATCCAGTCGCGGTACCGGCGGCGAAGGTCGTCGACTTCTGTACGCGGTGCTTCGTCGAGCGCTTGCCAACGCTCCATCTGAGCCTCAAGGGCTTCCGACTCTCGGATCAGCGATGCGATCTCGTCCGAAGGACGACTGACGACGGCCATGGCGGGAACGTACAGGGCGTGGCCGACACGAGTCGCTCGGTTGATCCGGCAGCTCAACGTCAACTAGTGACCGGCGGCGAGGGCTTCGCGGCGGAATGCCGTACACGCTGCGGCAAAGGCGGGACGTCCACTGACAAGAACCAGGTCGCTGCCGATCGACGCATCGACGTCAGCGCGCTCAGGAATCAGAGCTTGGCGAGACGCTTCAGTAGCTCCGTGGACATGGCGACCGCCTTCTGGGCGTCCGCCTCGGTTGGAGGGTTTGCCAGGAAGTAATCCGCCTGCGTGCGCATGGCACGAAGAGCGACACCGAGGTCACCGACATGCTTACAGGCCGCGTGATCCGAGGTGTTGCTAGCCAAGCCGCCGGAGCGCATGAACTGCCAGACCTGCTCGTGGCTGGGCTTCTTGCCGCTGTAGCTGAGGCCTAGCGCTACCGCCTTGTCTCGCGTCGAGCAGTACGCCGCATAGTACGCGCGGCCAACGGAGGTTCGGATTTCACTGTCCGTCACGTTCGCGCTGTTCAACAGCTTCGCAGCAAGCGAGAGGAAGTGACTCCACGCAAACATCACGAGTCATCTTCTACGCTGAGAGCGTCACCGACCGCGTCCCACCGCAAGGGATTGCCGGCCAGCACAACGCTGATGTCTCCATAGGGTCGAGGTCTGTTGCTCCGCTCGATCAGATCATCCTCGACCTCAATCAAAGCCCGTTCTAGCTCGATCAAACGGTCTTGGCTAACTTCATCGTCGACTGGGAGGTCGATCTCGATGAAGAAATGTGACGGTCGCCCGTTCCACCGGTTGACTGAGGCGGTGACCCGGTACGGAACCTCAGCGCCGAAGATCTGATGGACGAGTTCCAGATGACGATCGAGCACGATTCCGCCGCCCCGACGGTTGTGGAACCATCCTTCAGCCTTGTCGCCAACCACGAATGGGGGTGGCTCTGGGAACGAATCCGCGTCGCGCGT
The DNA here is from genome assembly GCF_035503875.1 of Nocardioides sp. Taxonomy (GTDB): domain Bacteria; phylum Actinomycetota; class Actinomycetes; order Propionibacteriales; family Nocardioidaceae; genus Nocardioides. The sequence goes on along the minus strand of NZ_DATJTA010000026.1, from coordinate 102,685 downwards.
GCTCATGAGAGGAGCCTACGAGCCAAGTGAACGTGGGCGCCCCCTCCCAAGGGCTTGGCTCGTGGAGGGCGGGCGTTCTTGGGAACAGATGTTACCGAGAGAGACCTGTGAAGCAGGCGGCGCTGACGCAGGTTGCCGGCAGCACTCATCGCGGCATGAGCGGGCGGTAGGGCTCAGTCGTCGTCGTCCTGCTCCAAGTAGTCCTGGATCACTTCGAGGACATCAATCCGCCACGCTGGCTCGGTTGCCTTGACCATCGCCAACGCCTCCTCCGCGCTCGCAATCCTCCATGTCAGGAAGCCATCTGGAAGCGGCGCGCCTTCGGGAGCCAGGGCCGAGGTGATGATGTCGCTTCGCGAGACCGCGATGTAGTCGTTCCAGTAATAGTCATCGAGCACGTCGAGGACCCGCGCTCGCTCGTCGACGGAGAGCGCATCCAACGAGGCAACCGTCTCGGTGCGCATCCCCACCGAGGGGTCAGGGAGGGCAACCGTGTGCGTCACACCCTTCGAGTCCAACCACATGGTCCGAACCGTATCCAGGTCGTCGCGCAGTGCACGGACATCGGCAGGAGCGTGCGCTTGGGGCGCTGCCGATCTGCGTGTCCCAACGAGGCGGGTGGTGCCGAGGGGTCGTTTCCTAAGTGGAGGGGACAAGGTCGAGTGGCCCACCCATTCGGGTCTAAGTCAGTCGGCATACTCCTTGCTGTGATGGACGAAGTGGAGTTCTGGGATCTCATCGCACTCGCCGAGGGATCCGCTGACGAGACTGCGGTTCACCGGATCTGGTTAGGGCTACGTGTGAGGGAGCCTGACGAGATCCTGGGCTTTGAGGACCGGCTTGCTGAGGTCCTCCATCGGCTCGATCTAAGGGTGATCGCCAAGCAGCGTTGGCGCGACGTCTCGGAGCCGTCCTGGCTGCCGCGCATCCCGGGTATCAGTGAGGACGGCTTTCTTTACGCCCGTTGCTCTGCTGTCCTTCAGGGGCCGGGCATGGTCGCGCGAATCCTTGCCGAGCCGCGGGCCTTCAAGCGGCGGTGGGATGTGCGCGCGGAGGAGTTGCTCTACGTCGGCCCCCAGGCGTACGAGGCTGTCACGGGTCGGGCGTGGGACTACCGCTACGAGACTCCGGTCAGTTATGAGACCGGGTCGAACCCGGCGGGCGGCTGGAGCTAACTCCCGCGACCAGAGTGAGAGGATGTGGCGCTGTCGTCGTGGCGCTCCACGTTGTGGAGAGACCTGAGGAACCGCCAAGGCGGAGAGTCGACAACATAGTGTCGGCGTCCGCTGATCAACGCGAGGCATAGTCGACGCGAAGTCCCACACACTGAACGTACGCTCATCGGCATGTCCGACCGCTTCTGGATGGCGCGGACAGGCGGTGGTATGGCCTACATCGGACTCATCAAGGGTCGGCATCCGGCCAACTGTCGGTGGTGCCGGTCAAACTGGAGCGCATGGGGAAGGATCGGAAGCGCCGGGAGCCGCGCCGAGAGCGCAAGCGCACAAAGGAGACTTTGAGCGAGTCGCCGATCAAGGTCGCCATCGCTACTACGCCGCAAAGCAGCACGGGAAAGCGTCGGGCGCTCGATCAGGACACCGAGTTGACCAAGGCAGCGCTGCTCTACGCCGACGAGGTCGAATTGGTGAGCCTCGGCATGTCGATGTTCGATGAGCTCCGTCAAGTGATTGACGCGGGGGAGTTGGGTGGCTACGGATTACTCGCCTCGCTTGACGACGACACCATTAACTACCTCGCGACCCGCGGGGGGTCCGAGAACAAGTTGCCGCCCGACTGGCGGCAGACGATTGAGGCGGCCCTGTCCGTGTCTCCGGAAGCCCTTGAGGCGCTCGGTGTCGAAGGTGCTGGTCAATTGCGGGAGTTGCAGGAGATGGCTGCCGAGCAGGGGCGCCGCACACAGCAGGACCTAACGAACCTCCTCGACGAGCAAGGCGCTACCGAGCTGGTGACGGCGATCCGGGGTGGGGCAATCAAGGTCGCCGAACTCGGCGCGTCCCCCTCCTCAACGTTGCGGCCGGCCGACCTGGACCCGGCCGACAGCACCGACACCCAGATGTGGAACTGGATCGACGCGCTCGTTGCTCGGCTCACCGACAAGAAGACCCGCCTTCTCTTCGATCGCGATGCAGGGAGCCTGATCCAATCCATGCTGGAAGAGGGGATGATCCCGGCCAACCCTCAGGGCCTGCGCCTCGCGGCACAGGCAGCCCTCGGCGCGGGCTTCACCGAGCGTCTGCCCGCCTTTCCGACCGCCAAGATGGACGAACTGCTGGACATGCGGAGGGATTTGGCGCTGCCACTCGCCCGTTACCGAGGCGCGGTCGCTCGATTCTCAAAGGACATGCCGCAGGTCGTTGGAGAAAACCTTGATTTCGAGGTCGAGCAACTCTGGATCGAGACGGTGAAGCCGACCCTTCTCGGTCTGGAAGATGAGATGGCCGACCACGGGTTGGTGCGGGAGATCGCTCGGTCGCTGGACGTTCAGAACATCCGCGATTTCGGCGGTTGGACAGCAGGCACGTACTTCGCGGTTGCGAGTTCCACAGCACTCGACGCTCTGGCCACCGGATTTATTGCGAGCGCTGCAGGGGGAGCGGCGACGGTCGCACTGGAAGCCGTCAGATCCAGGCGAGAGGGGCAGACCGGGCCGAAGGCGAGCGAGCTCTACTACCTCTACGAGGCGAACCGTCGTCTCGCCTGAACGGATCGCGCTCACGTCATAGTGGGCGCTTGGGGCTAATCCGAGTACTGCCGGAGCCAGGAAACTCGCGATCCCTATTCATCCTGATGGTGGTCTGTCCGAGATCGCTGTAGACGGGCGACGGCGGGTGTCGTGGCCGTCAGGCTGAACGAAGAACCTGCTGAGTCGGCGTGGCCGCTCCGAGGCGAAGCACGAGGTAGACCACCCCGGCGGTGGCCCAGCCGGGTCGGGTCGCTCGCACGCCTACGCTCGACATTGTGCCCACCTCCTCGGAAGAACCGCGCCTACTGACCGACGACAGCCCCCTGCCCCTCGACCTCGACGAGCGGGTGGGCGAGCAGCTGACGTTCATCGCGGAGGCGGATCGGCTCAAGACGGTCCTGCGCGCCTCGCCGCTGGCGGCGGTGGACCGGCGGGAGAACGACGCCGAGCACTCGTGGCACCTGGCGCTGATGGTCATGCTCCTCGCGGAGTACGCCGACGAGCCCATCGATGTCGGGCACGCGATGCAGCTGGTGGTCGTGCACGACCTGGTGGAGATCTACGCGGGCGACAGCCCGGTGTTCGACGCGGCCGCGGTGGTCGGCCAGCGCGAGCGGGAGGAGGCGGCGGCCGAGCGGCTGTTCCCGCTGCTGCCGGAGGACCAGGCGGCCCGCGTGCGGGCGCTGTGGGACGAGTTCGAGGAGGGCCGGACACCGGAGGCGCGGTTCTGCAAGGCGATGGACCGGCTGGAGCCGATGCTGCTCAACTGGCTCAACCAGGGCGGCACCTGGCAGATGCCGGGCGCCACCGAGTCGACCGTGCGTGCCCGCGAGGCCGGAGTGGTCGCCGGATCCACCTCGCTGGGGGCCGTCACGGGCCGGCTCGTCGAGGAGGGACTGCGGCGCGGCTGGATCCGCCCGGACGGAGGCTGATTCGGAGAGCGGGAGCAGGGGTATCTACTCGTCGGTAAGGACCGGCGAGCCACGACCAGGAGCCCCGATGACCAGCACCCGTCCCCGTTCACTCCGATCGGCGCTGGTCGGTGCGGCCGCGCTCGCCCTCACGCTCGGCTTCGCACCGGCCGCGTCCGCCGCGCCCAGCGCACCCAGCGATGTCGTCGCCGGCGGCGAGCCGATCGACTACGTCGCCCTCGGCGACTCGTACAGCGCCGGCCCGCTGGTGCCGGCGCAGCGACCCGACCCGCTCGGCTGCCTGCGCTCGACGAACAACTACCCGGCCTTCCTCGCCGGCTACTTCCGGGTCCGCAGCTACGTCGACGTCACCTGCTCGGGCGCGCAGACGGCCGACCTGGACCGGCGCCGTCAGGAGACGATCGTTCCGGGACCCAAGCCGGCGCCGCAGATCGACGCGCTCAGCGCGGAGACCGACCTGGTGACCGTCGGCATCGGCGGCAACGACCGCAAGCTCTTCGGGTCGATGATCGAGGTCTGCGAGGCCGTCGCCAAGCTCGATGCGAAGGGCGCGCCCTGCCGACGCCACTTCACCAACCGGCGCGGCGTCGACACCAAGCTCCGGGACGCCACCAAGATCCAGGCCAACGTCGCCCGGGTGCTGCGCGCCGTCGCCCGGCGCGCCCCCGCCGCGGAGGTGTACGTCGTGGGCTACCCGCGTCTGCTGCCCCAGCGCGGCACCTGCAAGGCCGTGAAGTTCGCCGCCGGCGACTACCGCTGGGGCAACCGGATCGAGAAGCGCCTCAACCGCTCGCTGCGGCGCGCGGCGGCCGCGACCGGCGCGACGTACGTCAACCTCTACCCGGCCTCGCGCGGGCACGACGCCTGCGCCGGCAAGGAGGCCTGGATCAACGGGAGCACCCTCCGGCCGCTCCGCGCCGCGAACTTCCACCCGTTCCTGCGTGGCATGCGCGGCGCGGCCCAGGAGATCTACCGCCGGCTCACCGGCGGCCGGACCGCTCCGGGGCACGTGGTCGCCCAGCCGCCGCTCGGCTCGACGATCCGGTAGCGGCTATCCGAGTGACGAGGTCCGGGCCACGAGCTCGGGCGTGAAGAGCACGTGCCGGTGCCGGTGACCGGGGTCGGCCGCCTCGTCCAGCAGGAGCTCGGCGGCGGCACGGCCGAGCTCCTCGCGTGGGCGCCGCACGGAGCTGATGGGTACGGCGGCCGCGCCGGCGAAGCCGATGTCGTCGTACCCGACGATGGCGAGCCGGCCGGGGACCGGCGTCCCGGCCCCGACCGCGTGCTGCAGCAGGCCGAGGGCCAGCAGGTCGTTGGCGCAGAACGCCGCGGTCGGACGGGAACGGCTCGGCAGGTCCGCGAGGCGCTGGCCGGCGTACCGGCCCTCGGTCACGTCGAGGGCCGTGGTCTCGAGGACGACGAGCGCCTCGCGTGGAAGCCCGGCCGCGGCCCAGGCATCGCGGGCGCCGCGCAGCCGGTCCGCGACCTGGCCCAGGCCGAGCGGACCACCGACGAACGCGACCCGGGTGTGGCCGCGGTCCACGAGGTGCTCCACCGCCAGGCGCCCGCCGAGTACGTCGTCGACGGCCACCGTGCAGAAGGCGGAGTCGGACCGGGTGCGGTCCACGATGACGACCGGAGTCCCGTTCCCGCGTAGGTCGCGCAGGACGGCGGCGTCGGGATCGACGGGCGTCACCAGGATCCCCTGGACGCGTTGCTGCTGGAGCAGGGCGATGTGGGCGGCCTCGCGGGCGGCGGTCGACGCGCTGCTGCAGAGCACGAGGGAGAGCCCGAGCGACTCGGCGGCGGACTCCGCCCCGCGGGCGACGTCGGTGAAGAACGGGTTGCCGATGTCGAGCATCACGTAGGCCAGGGTCCGGCTCGTCCCGGCGCGGAGCTGGCGGGCGGACTCGTTGCGCACGAACCCCAGGTCTGCCATCGCCTCCTGGACCCGTGCCCGGGTCGCGGCGCTCACCCGGTCCGGTCGGTTGAGCACATTGGACACCGTGCCCACGGAGACACCCGCCGTGGCCGCGACGTCCTTGACCGAGGCGATCGGCTCGGCGCGCGTGATGCCCATCGGGTCAGATCAGTCCGCGCCGGACCGCCGACACGATCAGCTGGATGTTGTGCTCGACGCCCCAGTCCTTGCGCAGCGCCTCCAGCCGGCGCCAGGCCGTCGCCTTCGAGACGTTGCAGGTGGCCGCGGCCTCCGCCGTCGTACGTCCCTCGGCGAGCTCGCGCACCAGCGCGAGCGTCAGTCGATCCTCTCCACCGCGCTCCCGGTCACCCACCTCGTCACACCCTTCCCGCCGCCCGAGTCGGCCCTGGAACGATTCAGGGCCGCGCCGCGCAGTGTGTCAGCCGCCACGCGGAATTGAAAGGCTTCAAAGACAACCTCACGCGCAGTTGCGAGCATCGCCTCAACTTCTCCGCCGGGTGATGCGCGACCCGTCTTGCCTATGAAACGGTTCATCGCCAGTCGTGACGGTCGTCACGCGGTTCGACGCCCCGGAGGTGCGTCGGGCCTCGGTTCGAATGGATGGGAAGAGACGTTGACGAGAACTCTCGCCGGCCGGCCGCTGCGCCAGCGGCCGGTCAGTCGCCTGGGCATCGCCGCCCTCGCGATCGGGATGGGGGCCGCCGCCCTCACGCCCGTCATGACAGCGCAGGCAGCGCCGCTCGCCGCGGCGTCTGCGCTCGCGCCGGTCGCGCCGCAGGTCGCGGTGACCGGCCTGGAGGTGAACCACCTGTTCTCCCCGATGGGGATCGACGACGCCAAGCCGGTCATCTGCTGGGGCTTCGAGTCCAACGTGGTCGGCGCCAAGCAGGTGAGCTACCGCATCGAGGTCGCCAAGGACGCGGGCTTCAGCAGGCTCGCGTGGGACAGCGGCACGGTCGCCTCGGACGAGTCCACCGACATCCGCTACGGAAGCACCGGCCAGGCCGACCCGCTGCGCCCCGAGACCGACTACTGGTTCCGCGTGACCGTCGTCGACGACCGCGGAGTCGCCACGACGTCCGCCGTCTCCCGGTTCTCGACCGGCCTGATGAACAAGCGGATGGGCGCCTGGGACGGCGCGCAGTGGATCGGCAGCACGAAGACCCAGCTCGACGCCAAGTCCGCGTCGATCTTCGACGTCCAGAGCACGTTCCAGATCGCCACCGGCGACAACGTCTCCTACGTCTTCGGTGCGGACGACGCGCGGTTCACCAGCGAGTTCCGCAACGTGTACGGCGCCCCGGGCGGCGAGAACTTCGCCCGCTTCGAGCTCGACCTGTCCGGCGTCACCGCCGACCCCGACACCAACACCGGCGGCGTGGTCAACATCTACCGCAAGGGCTACCACGCGACCGACGGGGCCGGCGACACGCCGTACAAGTCGGTGCGGCTGGTCGACAGCACGGTCGCGGCGGTGCGGACCCTCTTCACCCCGGCCAACAAGAACGCGCCGCACACCCTGCGCCTCCAGGGCAACGAGAGCGCGATGACCTACACGGTCGACGGCACCGCCATCACCGGCTTCGGCACCAACGCCACGAACGGCACGGTCACGGTGGCCGCGGGCCGCCCCGGGGCGAAGTTCAACCTCAACGTCTCGCCGAACTCGACGATCGACGACGCCCAGGTGCACACCTTCGTCACCGGCGGCAACTACAACACCTTCCCGAACCTGAACTCGGTGGGCTTCTCGGTCAGGAACGTCAACGACGACGTCACCGTCACCGACTACAAGATCGTCGATGTCGGGCAGAGCGCCAAGCGCACGCTGTTCGACTCGACGACGGGTGCCAACTACAGCATCTTCACCGCCCCCGCCCTGCCCAACTCGGGCATCACGGCGGCCGGCAACGCGATCCGGATCAACCCGACCGCGCCGAACCAGCTCGGCCCGAAGTACGCCGACCCGTCCTACGGTGCGCAGACCCAGGTGCGCTCGGAGTTCAAGCTGGACCCGGCCAAGGACATCGCGAAGGCCCGCCTGAACGTCACCGCGCAGGGTGCCTACGAGATGCACATCAACGGCAAGCGGGTCAGCGAGGACTACCTCAACCCCGGCATGGCGACCTACGCCAAGACGCTGAACTACCACACGTACGACGTCACCGACATGCTGTCGCCCGGTCAGAACGCGGTCGGCGCCCTCCTGGGCCCCGGCTTCTTCACCGGGATGATGACCTTCACCGGCAACAACTACAACATGTTCGGGGACACCGAGGCGCTGCTCGCCCGCATGGTCGTCACCTACACCGACGGGACGACGGACACCATCGTCACCGACCCGGCGACCTGGCAGTCCTACAACGACGGCCCGAACCGCTACGCCGACAACTTCCAGGGCGTGACGTACGACGCCGCGAAGGAGTCGAACACCACCGGCTGGACGACGACCGGCTACAAGAACGGCCTGCTGAGCAAGTGGTCGCCCGCCGAGGTCATCCCGCTCAAGGCCGGGCTGACCCCCGACCTGGTCGCGCGCCAGGACAAGCCGATCCGCGAGGTCGAGCGGCTGAGCGCCCAGCGGGTGCTCGCGACGCACAGCGACGACGACACCACGTGGACCTACGACATGGGCACGAACATGGTCGGTGTCCCGAGCATCACCATCCCGGCCGGCTCGCTGAAGGCCGGCGACGAGGTGATCTTCCGCTTCGGCGAGACGATCTACCCCGGCAACGGCGACTCCCCGAACACCACCTTCCCGGGCATCGACCCGCGGCCTGACCAGGCGGTGGCGCGGCCCTACTCGAGCCTCTACGGCCCGAACGGCACCTACCGCCCGGGCGTCGCCGGTCAGATCCTGACCGACACCTACCGGGGCGCGCTGGCGCAGGACAACTACGTGGCCTCGGCCGCCGACGCGACGCGCGACGTGACCATCACGCCGAACTTCACCTTCCGCGGCTACCAGTACATCGAGGTCACCGTCCCGGGTCGCAAGACCTCCCTCCCGCTGGAGAACGTCGAGGGCATCGTGCTCTCGTCGATCGACCTGCCGGAGAGCACCTACGAGGCCACGACCAGCGACGACAACCACACCGGCAAGCTGGCCACCCAGTTCTTCAAGAACGCCCAGCGCAGCCAGGTCGGCAACTTCTTCTCGCTGCCGACCGACTGCCCGCAGCGCAACGAGCGGATGGGCTGGACCGGTGACCTGCAGGCCTACGCCCGCTCGGCGACGTACAACTCGACCGACAGCCAGGCGTTCCTGCGTCAGTGGATGGTCGCGCTGCGCGACGCCCAGGGTGCCAACGGCAGCGTCGGCACCACCGTGCCGATCATCAGCATGACCGGTGACCTCGGCACCGCCATGCCGGCGACGCCGACCTGGGAGGGCGCGGTCGCCCAGGCGCCGTGGCAGCTCTACACCCAGTACGGCGACACGCAGATCATCGAGGAGAACTTCGCGACGATCCGCAAGTGGCTCAACGGCTACGCCAACCAGCCGCTGAACGCCGCCTACCCGGGCCTGACGGCCGGCACGTCCAGCCACGCCGACCACATCAGCATGGACGCCAACACCGGTCCGCACATGGTCAACCAGGCGATGTACCTCTACTTCCTCGACGTCTCGTCGAAGATGGCGGACATCATCGGGGAGACGGCGTACGCCGAGCAGCTGCGGCAGCGCTACACCCAGGGCGTGGACAGCTTCAACAGGCTGTACGTCGACCCGCAGACCGGCTTCACCCGGAACGCGACGCCGGGGGCGACCTTCCCGGCCCACACCCTGCAGGACTCGCAGGCGTCCTACGCCACCCCGCTCGCGCTCGACCTGTTCAGCGAGGAGATGAAGATCCAGGGCGGGGCGCACGCCGGCAAGACCTACAAGGAGTTCGCCACCGAGCGGCTCGCCGAGCTCATCGCCGACCCGGCGAAGAGCAACAACGGGGCCGGCCCGCTCGCGGGTTCCGGCATCTTCTCCGGCGGTCAGGCCAGCAACCGGCCGTACACCATCACCACCGGCTTCAACGCCACGCCGAACATCCTCCCGGCGCTGACGAAGACCGGCGAGATCGACACGGCGTACAAGCTGTTCAGCAACGACGAGTTCGCCAGCTGGCTCTACCCGGTCACCCTGGGCGCCACGTCGATGTGGGAGCTGTGGAACTCCTACGAGCGGGGCTTCGCCCCGGGCGGCAACAGCCAGATGAACTCGCAGAACCACTTCGCGCTGGGTGCCTCGCAGCAGTGGATGTACGAGTACCAGCTCGGCATCACCTCCGACGGCGGCAAGGGCTACAAGGACTTCGTCCTGCAGCCCGTCCCCGGTGGCGAGTTCACCAAGCTGGAGGGCAGCTTCGACTCCAGCTACGGCCTGATCGAGTCCGCGTGGGAGGCGGAGGGCGGCGAGATGACGTCGTACGCCACCACCGTCCCGGCGAACACCACGGCGACGCTGTACCTGCCGACCGACACCGACGTGAGCGGCTTCCGGGCCGTGCCGGGCGTGTCCTTCGTCGGCATGACCGAGCGCAACGGGCTCGACGTGGCGCAGTTCGAGCTCGGCGCCGGTGGCTACGAGTTCGACATCGACGGTGCGACGGTGACCGCCACGCTCGACAGCGACTACGCGGTCGACGAGTCGGCCGCCGCGTCGTCCGTCTCCGCCGCCGCGGTGTCGGGCACCTACGGCAAGGCGACCACGGTCGTCGCCACGGTGACCGGCGCGAAGCCCACGGGCACGGTGACCGTCTCGAAGGGTGCGACGGTCCTGGGCCGCGCTGCCGTGACCGGCGGCGTCGCCCGGGTGTCGATCCCCGGCACCGCTCTCGGTGCGGGTGCGCACTCCCTCACCGTGGCGTACGGCGGTGACAGCGCGAACGCGAAGTCCTCGTCGAGTGTCACCGCGCGGATCGCCAAGGCGTCCTCGCGGCTGCGGGCGACGGTGACCCCGAAGCGTGCCAAGGCCGGGACCCGGCCGACGGTCCGGGTCACCGTGAGCGTCGCCGGCGTTCGTCCGGCCGGTCGGGTCGTCGTGCTCCGCGGCCGCAAGACCATCGCCGCGGGCCGGCTCACCGCATCGGGCAAGGCCGCCATCCGGCTCCCGAAGCAGCGCCCGGGTGCCCGCCGGCTGACCGTGCGGTACGTCGGTGACGCCAACGTCGCCGGCAGCAAGCAGACGGTCACGGTTCGGGTGGTCAAGCGCCGCTGACCTGCGATCCCAGGGGTCCCCAGTCGCTCGGGCGGCTGGGGACCCCTGTCGTTGTTCGCCTACAGTCGCCGCGTGATCGATGAGGGCGGGCGGTGAGCGACGACCCGACGTCCCGGCCGGCCCGGATGGACGACGTCGCGAAGCTGGCCGGCGTCTCGCTCGGGACGGTGTCGCACGTCCTCAACCACCCGCACCGGGTCGCCCCCCGCACCCTCGACCGGGTACGCCGCGCGATCGAGGAGCTCGGCTTCGTCCCGGACCGCCGCGCCCGGTCCCTCGCGGGCGGGGTCAGCTCGATGATCGGGTTCGTCGTCATCGACCTCACCAACTCCTACTTCGTCGACATGGCCCGCGGTGCCGAGGAGGAGGCCAACCTCGCCGGCATGAACGTCGTCCTCGGCAACTCCGACATCCAGGCGGAGAAGGAGCGGACCTACCTGCAGCTCTTCCACGAGGAGCGGGTCGCCGGCATCCTGCTCACCCCGATGGAGAACCTGGCCGACCAGGCGTGGCTCTCCCACGAGTGGCGGCGGGAGCTGGTCCTGCTCAACAGCGAGGCCGACGTCGACCGCTGCAGCGTCGTACCCGACGACGAGCTCGGGGGCTATCTCGCCGCGCGCCACCTCATCGACGTCGGGCGCCGCAACCTCGTCTTCGCGGGGGCGCTGTACCACCTCGCCCCGGTCGCGAACCGCCTGCGGGGCGCCGAGCGCGCCGTCGCCGAGACCAACGGGGCGGTCCGGATGACGACCCTGACCGCCCGGGGACTCCGTCCGCACCACGGCCGCGACATCGGCTCCCAGCTCCGCGACCTCCCGGCCGAGGAGCGACCGGACGGCGTCGTCGCCGCGGCCGACCTGCTCGCCCTGGGAGTGGTGCAGGCCCTCTCCCACCTGCCCGGGTTCCGCATCCCCGAGGACCTGAGCGTCGTGGGGTACGACAACAACCAGGCGTCCTGGGAGAGCGCGATCCCGCTCTCCACCGTCGCCCAGCCCGGCTACGAGATCGGGCGCACCGGCACGCGCCTGCTCATCGAGGAGATCCGCGAGCCCGCGCGCCACCTCCACCAGCGCGTCCGGCTCGATCCGCAGCTGATCGTGCGGGCCAGCTCGGACCCGAGGGCCTGAGGCTCTCTACTGGGGCGGCGACCAGGCGAGGTGCCGTACGGCGTCCTCCGCGGCGGAGAGCGGCGTCCCGGCGGGGAGGACCACGAGCGCGACCGGACTGGCCGGTGACTGCTTCGGGTCGAAGGTCCGGTGCACGACGGCCAGCGCACCGGTGATCTCGCGCTCGGGGTCGGTGCACTCGCCGCGCAGCCAGCGCCGGAGCACCCGGTTGTGGGCGGCCACCACGGCGGCCGCGGTCACCTCGGCCTGCAGGTCCGCCGCCGCGCCGCCGTCGCCCCAGCGGCTGAGGTGGTGGCGGAACAGGCGCTGGTAGCGGGCGCTGCTGACCAGCTCGCGCTCGCGGAGCGTGGTGACGGCCGACGTGAGCCGGTACCGCTCGCGCGCCCGCTCGCCCTCGGCGACGTAGTGGAACAGCACGATCTTGACCGCGTCGATGACGGCGGCCAGGGCGGAGTCCTCGTGGGAGGACTGCAGGCGGGACTCGACCCGGACCAGGAGCTCGTCGTGGTTCGGGAAGATCACCGCCTCCTTCGATCCGAACGAGCGGAAGAAGGTGCTGCGGCTGACGCCCGCCGCGCCAGCGATGTCCTCGACCGAGGTGGCGTCGTACCCCTGTCGGGCGAAGAGCGTGAAGGCGGCGTCGGTGATGACGTCGTGCGCTGACGGTGCGGCCACGGGACCCCTCGGGCTCGACATTCGCGGGCGGATGCTCTGGACATCATCGCGCATTGAGACGTAGTGTCGAATTGTGACACTGAGTCCCGTGATGCCCGACGTGAGCGCCCAGCGGCAGTCCGACCGCAAGGTGCCGGCCGCCCCGACCCGGACGTGGTTCTCCGTGGCGCCGCACCTGCAGCCGCGGCACGTGGGCGACCGCGCCCCATGGGGAGTCGTGCACGCCGGCATCAGCGGCCTGGGGACGACGGCGTGCGGGATCTCGCGGACGACCTGGTTCGTCTTCTGGCACCTGCCCTTCGACGGCCGCAAGCCGGAGTCGTGCCGGCCGTGCGCCCTGCGGCTCGCGGAGCTCAGCCGGCGCGTCGCGGACTGACCGCAGCGCGCGTCAGTCGGGCCGGGCGACCTCGGCGACCAGCTCCGCCACCCGGGTGACGGCGGCGCCGGGCTCCGGACGGTGCGCGAGCGCGAGCGTGACCTCCTCGGCCGGACCGGCGAGCGGGACGTAGGCGACGCCGTCGAGGCGCAGCGCGCGAACCGACGCGGGAACCAGGCCGACTCCCAGCCCGGCCGCCACGAAGACGACGAGGGTGCCGGTCTCCCCGACCTCGATGAGGTCCGGCTCCAGTCCCGCCCGCCGGAAGGCGTCGAGCACCCGCGGCTGCATCGACGAGCGGTGCCCCGACGGGTGGGTCACCAGCGGCTCGCCGGCGAGCTCGGCGACCTCGACCGCGTCGGCTCCCGCCAGCCGGTGCTGGGCCGGCAGTACGGCGACCAGCGGCTCCGTGCGCAGCTCGCGCAGGACGACCCCGTCGGGAGCGCCCGGCCCGGGGCGCAGGACCGCGAGGTCGAGGTCGCCGGCGACGAGTGCGTCGAGCAGGGCCGGCCCGAGCAGCTCCCCGTGCAGCTCCAGGTGCACCTCGGGCAGCTCGGCCCGCACCCGGCGCGCGACCTGCGGCAGGACGTCGTACGTCGCGGTGCCGACGAAGCCGAGCCGCACCGTGCCGGCCAGCCCGGCGGCGAGCGCCTCCAGGTCGCCGGTCGTGCGGTCCATCTCGGCGAGCATCCGCAGCGCGCGCGTCTGGAGCAGCCGGCCCGCCTCGGTCAGGTCGACGCGACGGGTGGAGCGGTCGAGCAGCGTGACGCCCAGCTCGTGCTCGAGGCGGCGCAGCTGCTGGGAGAGCGCCGGCTGGGCGATGTGCAGCCGGGCGGCCGCCCGTCCGAAGTGCCGTTCCTCGGCGAGGACGACGAACGAGCGCAGGTGCCGGATCTCCATCCGTCGATTATGTGGCATTGCGTTATGAATGATCGTCCAATCGGTATTGGACGTGATGGATCGCCCTGCCTACCGTCGACAGCGTGACCTCCTCCTATCTGTACGCCAGTGCGCGGACGCCCTTCGGCCGGTTCGGCGGTGCGCTCGCCGACGTCCGCCCGGACGACCTGGCCGCGACCGCCCTGAGCGGCGTCCTCGCCCGGGTGCCGGAGCTGGATCCCGTGCGGATCGGCGACGTCGTCTGGGGCTGCGCCAACCAGGCCGGCGAGGACAACCGCAACGTCGGGCGGATGGCGGTGCTGCTCGCCGGCCTCCCGGTCAGCGTCCCGGCCACCACGGTCAACCGCCTCTGCGGCTCCTCCCTGGACGCGGCGATGATCGGCTCCCGGACGATCGAGACCGGCGACGCCGACGTCGTCGTGGTCGGCGGCGTCGAGTCGATGACCCGGGCGCCCTGGGTGCTGCCCAAGCCGTCGCGCGCCTACCCGGCCGGCAACGTCACGGCCGTCTCGACGACGCTGGGCTGGCGGCTCGTCAACGAGAAGATGCCCGCGGAGTGGACGGTCTCGCTCGGCGAGGCGAACGAGCAGCTGGCCGAGCGGTTCTCGATCTCCCGCGAGCGCCAGGACGAGTTCGCCGCCCGCTCCCACCGGCTGGCCGACGCCGCCTGGGAGGCGGGGTTCTACGACGACCTGGTGGTGCCGGTCGCGGGCGTCGAGCTCACCTGCGACGAGGGCATCCGCCCCGGATCGAGCGCCGAGAAGCTCGCCGGCCTGAAGCCATCGTTCCGCCCCGACGGCACCATCACGGCCGCCAACGCCTCACCCCTGAACGACGGCGCCTCGGCGCTGGTGCTCGGCAGCGACAGCGCCGGCCTCGGCGTCGACCCGATCGCGCGCATCGCGGGCCGGGGCGCGCACGCCCTCGCGCCGCAGGAGTTCGGGTTCGCCCCGGTCGAGGCGGCCGAGAAGGCGCTCGCCCGCGCGGGCCTCACCTGGGCCGACGTCTCCGCGGTCGAGCTGAACGAGGCGTTCGCCGTCCAGAGCCTCGCGTGCGTCGACGCCTGGGGGATCGACCCCGAGATCGTCAACGCCCGCGGCGGCGCGATCGCCATCGGCCACCCGCTCGGTGCCTCGGGCGCGCGGGTCATCGGCACGCTGGCGAAGCGGCTCGCCGAGTCCGGGGAGCGGTACGGGGTCGCGGCGATCTGCATCGGCGTCGGTCAGGGGCTCGCCGTGGTGCTGGAGAACGTGACGGGGGGCGTGTCGTGACCGCGACCATCTGCGACAGCGTCGCCGCGGCCGTCGAGGGCGTCGCCGACGGCTCGACCGTCCTGATCGGCGGATTCGGCATGGCCGGCATGCCGGTCCAGCTGATCGACGCGCTCATCGAGCAGGGCGCCACCGACCTCACGGTCGTCTCGAACAACGCCGGCAACGGCGACACCGGGCTGGCCGCCCTGCTGGCCGAGGGCCGGGTCCGGAAGATGGTCTGCTCCTTCCCCCGGCAGTCCGACTCCTGGGTCTTCGACGGCCTCTACCGGGCCGGGAGGATCGAGCTCGAGGTGGTGCCGCAGGGCAACCTCGCCGAGCGGATGCGGGCCGCCGGTGCGGGCATCGGGGCGTTCTACTCCCCGACCGCCGTCGGCACGCCCCTCGCGGAGGGCAAGGAGACGCGCGAGATCGACGGTCGGACCTACGTCCTGGAGCTCCCGATCCGAGGCGACGTCGCCCTGATCGGCGCACACCGCTCGGACCGGATGGGCAACCTGGTCTACCGCAAGACCGCCCGCAATTTCGGACCCGTGATGGCCACGGCGGCGACCACGGTCGTCGCGCAGGTCTCCGAGGTCGTCGAGACCGGCGCGCTCGACCCCGAGTCCGTCGTGACCCCGAGCATCTACGTCGACCGGGTGGTGCAGGTATGAGCCTCAGCAAGCACGAGATGGCCGAGCTGGTCGCCCGCGACATCCCGCGCGGCGCCTACGTGAACCTCGGCATCGGCCAGCCCACGCTGGTCGCCGACCACCTGCCGGAGGGCTCCGGCGTGGTGCTGCACACCGAGAACGGCATGCTGAACATGGGCCCGGCCGCTGCCGAGGGCGAGGTCGATCCCGACCTCACCAACGCCGGCAAGATCCCCGTCACCGAGCTGCCGGGGGCGTCGTACTTCCACCACGCGGACTCCTTCGCGATGATGCGCGGCGGCCACCTCGACGTGTGCGTGCTGGGCGCCTTCCAGGTCTCGGCGACGGGCGACCTCGCCAACTGGCACACCGGCGCCCCCGACGCGATCCCGGCCGTCGGCGGGGCGATGGACCTCGCGATCGGCGCCAAGAGCGTCTTCGTCATGATGACGCTCTTCGCCAAGGACGGCTCGCCGAAGCTGGTGCCGCGGTGCAGCTACCCGCTCACCGGCGTCGGCTGCGTCGACCGCGTCTACACCGACGTGGCCACCTTCGACCTCGGCCCCGACGGGGTCGTGGTGCGCGAGACGCACGGCATGTCGTACGACGAGCTCGCGGACCGCCTGGAGGTGCCGCTGCGCCAGTCGTGACCCGGCGGCTCGCCGAGGTGTGTCCTCGGGCACAGAAGGTTGACCACGACAAGCATGTGCATGCTACACATGTAGCGTGTCCTCCTCCCGTCGCTCCTCGGCGAGCCCGATCGTGCCGATCGTCGTCCTCTGTCTCGGCGGTCTCGCCGCGGCGCTGACCCAGACGATGGTCGTGCCGATCCAGGGCGAGCTGCCGGCGCTCCTGGGCAGCACGGCCGACAACACGGCCTGGGTCATCACGATCACGCTGCTGGCCGCCGCCGTGGCCATGCCGATCTCCGGCCGGCTGGCCGACCTGCTCGGCAAGCAGCGGGTCCTCGCCGCCAGTGCCGCGATCCTGGTGGTCGGCTCGGCCGTCTGCGCCCTGTCCGCCACCCTCGCGCCGATGCTGGTCGGCCGCGCGCTGCAGGGCGTGGCGATGGGCTTCATCCCGGTGGGCATCTCCCTGCTGCGGGAGATCACCCCGCCGGCGATGACCGGCACCGCGATCGCCGCGATGAGCGCCACGCTCGGCGTCGGCGGCGCGATCGGGCTGCCGCTCTCGGCGTGGATCGCCGACGCCCACGACTGGCACGCGCTGTTCTGGGTCTCGACGGGCGCCGCGGCGGTGATCCTGCTCGGCGTGGTGTTCTGCGTGCCGCACGTCCACGACGCCCACCCCGGCCGCATCGACTGGACCGGGGCCGTCCTCCTCGGCATCGGCCTGGTCGGCTTCCTGATCGGCATCTCGAAGGCCAATGCCTGGGGTTGGGGCGACCCGAGGACCCTGGGCTTCATCGTCGGTGGCGTGGTCGTCCTCGTGCTGTGGGGGTGGTTCGAGCTCGCGCAGGCCGAGCCGCTGGTCGACCTGCGCACCACCGCGCAGCTCCCGGTCCTGATGACCAACCTCGCCGCCGTCGCGATCGGCTTCGGCATGATGGCGCAGGCGATCGTCATGCCCCAGCTGCTGCAGCTGCCGGAGGCCACCGGCTACGGGCTGGGTCAGACGATCCTGCAGGCCGGCCTGTGGATGGCGCCGGGCGGCCTGATGATGATGGTCTTCGCCCCGATCTCCAGCCTGCTGATCAAGCGGTTCGGGGCCAAGCTGACCCTGATGGTCGGCGCGGCCGTGCTCGGTGCCGGCTACCTCGTCGCCTTCGGCCTCATGGACGCCGCGTGGAAGCTGCTGATCGCCTCCTGCATCACCTCCGCGGGCGTCGGCATCGGGTACGCCGCGATGCCCACCCTCATCCTGGACAACGTGCCGATGCGCGAGGCCGGGGCGGCGGTCGGCCTGAACTCCCTGATGCGCTCGATCGGCACCACCCTGGCCTCGGCGATCATGGCCGCGCTGCTGACCAGCTCGGCGACCGCGTCCGGCCTGCCGACGGAGCGGGCCTTCCAGCTCTGCTTCATCGTCGGCGCCGCGGCCGCCTTCCTCGGCGTGCTCATCGGCGCCACCATCCCGCGCAACCGCGACGCCGCGCCGGCGCCGGTCACGGTCGAGGAGCCCGCCTCGACGCGGAACTGACGTCAGGTCCGGTCGAGGGCGTCGTTGAACGACCGGAGACCGTCGACCAGCCCCTGTGCGCGCTCCGGGCCGATCGCGTCGAGCGCGTTGCTCAGCCGGTCGGCGCGCAGCCGGCCGTCGTGGAGATAGGCCTCCTCGCCGGCCGCGGTCGGGCGCAGCAGCCGGCCGCCGCGCCCGGAGGCGTCGTACCGCTCCACGAGGCCGCGCTCGAGCGCGGCCGCGACCTGGCGGGTGATGGTGGACCGGTCCAGCTGGAGGTCGTCGGCGATCTCCCGCTGTGTCGACGGCCCGCGCTCGACGAGGCGCCACAGGATCCGGAACGCGGAGTTGTCCAGCACCGAGCCGGGGTACGACGCCGCTCTCAGGCGGCTGACCCGCAGCAGCTCGTTCCCGATCGCGCGCAGCAGGTCCTCCTCGGCCATGAGGTGAGTGTGGCACGCCCGGAACGGGTCCGGACCGGTGCACTGTGGCACCGATCACCTACCCATCGGTATCTCCGGATCGTCCCTAGGCTCGGTGTCGACCCTTGCTGGTCGCGCGGTGCGCCGTGGCCTCCTCCCTGGCTGCGGCGCACCGGCCGCGCGACGCTCTGAAGGCTCAGGCGTCCGCCGCCAGGTACGCCGTGATGGCGTCGCGCAGCCCGATCCGGGCGGCCTCGATGTCGAGGTAGGTGCTCATCGCCTCCTCGATGCGCAGTCCGCGCATCGCGGCGGGCAGCATCGCCCGGACCCGGCCCAGGCGGACCCGGTCGACGTCGAGGTCGGCGAAGGCGTGCTCGACGGCGCCCGCCCAGTTCTGGTCCCAGGTGGCGATGGCCTTCGCGGTCCGGGGGAACGCCGCCTCCAGCTCGCTGCGCTCCTGCGGGAGCGCGGTGCGCAGTTGGTGGATGGCCCGCGAGACGGGCAGGTCGAGCATGGTCCACAGCAGGTCGACGACCGCGGAGACCCGCTCAGCGAGATCGGTCTGGTCCGGCATGTCGGCGAGCATCGGGCCGCTCTCGGCGGCGACGTACTCCAGGACGGCGGCCCACAGGCCGTCGACGTCGCCGAACTGGTGCTGGACCGTTCCCCAGGTGACGCCCGCCCGGCGGGCGACGAGGTTGGCGCTGACCGACTCGGGGCCACCTTCGGCCAGGCAGTGCAGCGCCACGCGGAGCAGGTGGCGCCGTGTCTGCAGCCCGCGCCGGTTCAGGCGGGTGCCCTTCGCGCTGAGCGCGGGACCGCTCTCGGTGGTCGTGCTGTCCTCCACGGGCGCCTCTCTCCCAGTCTTCGTCCCGGTATCCGGGATCCGCCCCCCATTCTCCGGAGAGGCGTTGTGTGATCGTGATCACGCAAACCGGTGCGGGTGGGTCCTCCCGTGTGCGATCTTCACATCGGCACCTCGATGACTATTCACATAGTACCCTCAATGAGGTTTGATGTGCTCGCGATCACAATCTTTCAGGGAGGGGAGACTTTGATGCGTCACCACAGACTGGTCCGTGCGGGAGCCGCGGCGGCCAGCATCCTGCTTCTCGTGCCGGCATGCTCGTCGGACCGCGGGGGCGACGACCCCAACGAGGGTGAGGAGAGCGCCGCCGCCGGGACCGAGCTTCCGACGGACACGTTCGGCGACCTCGAGAGCCCGTGCGGGGAGGGTGACGCATCGGGCGCCACCGATCAGGGCGTCACCGACGACTCGATCGCGATCGGGTACGGCGACGACAAGGGCTTCACCGCGACGCCCGGGCTGAACCAGGAGATGGGCGACGCCATGGCGGCCTTCATCGAGTGGTGCAACGGCCTCGGCGGCATCAACGGTCGCGAGATCGTCGGCCACCGCTACGACGCCGCGATCTTCGAGTCGGCCCAGGTGCAGAAGGAGTCCTGCGCCCAGGACTTCATGATGGTCGGCCACGGCTTCGGTCTCGACGAGAACGCCGAGCCCGAGCGGATCAAGTGCAACATGCCGACCGTCCCGGGCTTCACGATCTCGGCCGCGGCCGCGATGGGTCCGATGCACTACCAGGGCCTGCCCGGCCCGGTCGACGAGCAGAACGCGACCACCGCCCGGCTGCTCATGGAGAACTACCCCGAGTTCGCGAACGTGGGCATGGTCAACAGCGACTCGCCCGCGGTCGACCAGGGCATCGCGCGCTACACCGGCAACTGGGAGTCCGTCGGCGCCGAGGTCACCGACTGCGGTGTCCGGCTGAAGTCGGCGGGCGGCGACAACTACCGCGCGATCGTGGAGAAGTACAAGGAGTGCGGCCCGACCGCACTGTTCACCTTCACGCCGCCGTCGCCGCCGCTCTACTCGTTCCTGGAGGCGGCCAGCGTCGAGGAGTTCGACGTGCCGACCGCCTCCGAGGCGACCTGGTACAGCGAGTCCATCACCAGCGCCAACGCGAACGGGCTGACCGAGGGCATCCTCGTGGGCCTGCAGTTCCAGCCGTTCGAGAACGCCGACGTGAACAAGGCGGTCGCCGACTACCTCGCGATCATGGACGAGTTCGGCGGCGTCAAGGCGCTGCTCGGCATGCAGTCGGCGTCCTCGTTCCTGCTGTGGGCACAGGCCGCCAAGGCGTGCGGCTCCGAGCTGACCCGCCAGTGCATGGTCGACAACCTGTCCACGGTCACCAGCTGGACCGGTGGCGGTCTGCACGCCGAGAGCAACCCGGCCGACAACCGGACGCCGTACTGCGGGCTGCTGATGGAGGTCAAGGGCGACACGTTCGAGCAGGTCGTGCCGGCCGCCAAGGGTGAGTTCGACTGCTCCGACGGCCCGCGGCCCGCGGGCAAGGAGGAGTGGGGCGGCATCGAGCTGACCGAGGACCGCATCGCCACGAAGTACCTCACCGACGACGTCCTGACGCCGTCGAGCTGAGCGCGTCATCGGTGCGGGGTCCGGTCGCACGACCGGGCCCCGCACCGTCACCGTCGAGGTAGTACTCGTCGCAGTTCCTGGGGAGGGGCTCCGTGGACCTGTTTCTGACCTACACGCTGGTCGGCCTCGTGATGGGCGCGGTGTACGCCATCGCGGCGTCCGGCCTCGTGCTCACCTATACGACGTCGGGCGTCTTCAACTTCGCCCACGGCGCACAGGCGATGCTCTCGGCGTTCCTGTACTGGCAGCTCAGCGTCGGCTGGGGCCTGCCGGTGCCGGTCGCGTTCGTGCTCGTCGTCTTCGTCTTCGGACCCCTCACCGGGATCCTGCTGTTCAAGACCCTCATGCACGGGCTGCGCGACGTCGCCGAGGTCACCAAGGTGGTCGTCACCATCGCGGTGCTGCTCGGGATGGTGTCGCTCTCGCAGTGGATCTGGAACCCCAGCGACCCGCGCAGCGTCGAGATGCTGTGGGGCAACCGCACCTCCTTCGAGGTCCTGGGCGTGCGGATCCGCTACCACGAGCTGCTCTGCCTGGTCGCCGCCGCGGCGCTGGCGATCGGCCTGCGGCTGCTCTTCACTCGCAGCCGCGTCGGCGTCACGATGCGCGCGGTCGTCGACGACCCCGACCTGCTGCGGCTCAACGGCTACAACCCGGACCGGGTCGCCATGGCGAGCTGGGCCGTGGGCGCGGCGCTGGCCGCGCTGGCCGGCGTGCTGGTCACCCCGGTCGCCGGCGGCTCGCTGGAGGCCAACACCCTGACCCTGCTGGTCATCGACACCTTCGCGGCCGCGATGTTCGGGCGGCTCAAGAGCATCCCGCGGACCTTCGTCGGCGCGCTGTTCCTGGGCCTGGCCTCGACGTACGTCCTCGCCTACGCGCCGACCGAGTGGACCTGGGTCGGCAACTTCAAGACGGCGCTGCCCATGATCGTGCTCTTCCTGGTGCTGCTGATGCTGCCCCAGGACCGGCTGCGCGGGGCGCAGCAGCGCACCCGCGAACGGACCCGGGTGCCGACCGTGCGCTTCGCCGCCGGGTGGGCCGTCGCCTTCGTGGCGATCATGTTCGTGATCACCCAGATCGCGAACCCGCTGATGCTGGGGCCGTGGGCCGCCGCGCTGGCGTTCTCGGTCATCGCGCTGTCGCTGGTCCCGCTCACCGGGTACGCCGGCGAGATCAACCTGGCGCCGCTGACGTTCGGCGCGATCGCGGTGATCGTGGCCTACCACGTCGGCGTGAGCGGCACCGGCATGGACGCCCGCCTGTCCTGGACCGGCGTGATCGCCGGTGTCCTTGCGGCGGCGCTGGTCGGCGGCCTGGTGGCCCTGCCCGCCCTGCGCCTGCGCGGGCTCTACCTCGCGCTGTCGACGATGGCGTTCGGCGGCCTGGTCTCGGCCCTGGTGCTGAGCGAGGTCACCCCGCGCGACTGGCCGATCTGGGGCGAGAACACCATCTTCCCGGCCGCGGTGATCACCCTGCCGCCCGTCGACGCGGGTCCGTTCGACCTGAGCGAGGACGCGACGTACGTCGTCGCCCTGGCCGTCGTGTTCGCCGTCTTGTCGGTCGGCGTGATCGCGCTGCGCAACAGCGGCTACGGACGCCGGCTGGCGGCGATGAAGGACAGTCCGGCCGCGGCGGCGATGCTCGGGCAGTCCCTGGTGCGGCTCAAGCTCAGCGTCTTCATGCTCTCGGCGGCCATTGCCGGACTCGGCGCGATCCTGATGGTGATGGCGGTCGGCTCGGTGGCTCCCGAGAACTTCCTGATCACGGCCAGCCTGGCGCTGGTGATGCTGACCGTCGTGGGCGGCGTCAGCTACGTCAGCGGGGCGCTGTTCGGCGGCTTCATGGTCGGCATGGGCTTCTCGCTCATCAACGGCACCTTCGGCAACCTCGCGGCCGACAGCCAGATGTACTCCGGGCTCTTCGAGTCGCTCAAGCACGTGTTCGCCCTGATGATCGCCCTCGCCGGCGTCGGCATCAACCGGAACCCGAGCGGGATCGTCAGCGACATCTGCGAGTCCTACCGGCCGCTGCGCAACGCCCGTCCCGTGCTGTACGTCGGGATCGGCGCCGGGGCCTTCCTGCTGGCGCTGAACTGGGTCGAGGTGATCGGCGACTGGAGCCTGGCCATCGGGATCTTCTGCGTGGTGCTGCTGCTGCCGGTCCTCGGCCGGATGTGGATGCCCGAGCGGGTGCTCACCGAGCACGAGCTCGCCGAGCACCGGGCCCGGAGGACGGTCGTGCCACCCGAGCTCCGCGGCCTCGACGCCCCGCTCACGCCCGAGGAACGCTACGACCTCGACACCTATCTCGGACTGCCCGCCCGGGCGCTGCCCGCGCTCGACGAGAACCCGCAGGACGCACCGGAGGTGGCCCGTGTCTAGCCCGACGTCTGGCCCGACGACCGGCACCCCGCTGCTGGAGACCCGCGGGATCACCGTCCGCTTCGGCGGCAATACCGCGGTCGACGACGTGAGCCTGAGCGTCGAGGCGGGCCGGGTGACCGGCCTGATCGGCCCGAACGGCGCCGGCAAGACGACGCTGTTCAACACCATCACCGGGATGCAGCGACCGACGGCGGGCCGGGTGCTCGTCGACGGCACCGACATCACCGGCCGGCCGGTGGCCAAGCGCGCGGCGCTCGGCATCGCCCGGACCTTCCAGCGCCTCGAGCTCTTCCTCACGCTCAGCGTGCGGGACAACGTCCGGGTCGCCGGCGACATCGTCCGCTCGGGCCGGCGCTGGCGCGGGGGCGGGAGCGGCCTCGACGTCGAGGCCGAGACCGACCGGCTGCTGGAGCTCACCGGCCTGACCCCGATCGCGGACATGGAGGTCTCGGACATCCCCACCGGCCGGGCGCGGGTCGTCGAGGTGGCCCGGGCGCTGATGACGAACCCGCGGCTGCTGCTCCTCGACGAGCCCGCCTCCGGGCAGACCGAGCAGGAGACGGAGGAGTTCGCCGAGATGCTCGCCGGGCTGGCCGAGGCCGGCCTCGGGATCTGCCTGGTCGAGCACGACCTGCCGCTCGTGATGAAGCTGTGCAGCACCATCCACGTCCTCGACCAGGGCCGGCTGATCGCGTCCGGCTCCCCGGCGGAGGTCCAGGCCTCGCCCGAGGTGGTCGCGGCCTACATCGGCGGGGAGGTCCTGGCATGACGATCGACGTGAACGACCGGCCGACCGGGCCGGTCGAGCCCGAGGCGCCGCCGATCCCGCCGGTGCTCGAGCTGGTCGGCGTACGCGCGTCGTACGGGCCGATCCAGGTGCTGCACGGCGTCGACCTGACCGTGCACCCCGGCCAGGTGGTGGCCCTGCTCGGTCCCAACGGCGGCGGGAAGACCACGACGGTCAAGCTGGCCGCCGGGCTGCTGCCGCTGACCGGCGGGGAGCTGCGGTACGCCGGCCAGAAGGTCAACGGCGTCTCGGCCGAGACCGCCGCCGGCATGGGGGTGTGCCTGATCCCCGAGGGCCGCGGCGTCTTCGCCAACCTGACCGTCCGCGAGAACCTCTGGCTCGCGACCGGGACCGGCGCCTCCCGCGAGCAGATCGAGGAGCGGGCGTACTTCCGCTTCCCGATCCTCCAGGACCGCCGCAACCAGCTGGCCGGCTCGATGTCCGGCGGCGAGCAGCAGATGCTCGCCCTCTCCCGAGCGCTGGCCACCGACCCCGCGGTCCTGCTGCTCGACGAGCTGTCGATGGGCCTCGCGCCGATGATCGTCAGCCAGATGTACGACACCGTGGCCCAGCTGGTCGAGGAGGGGATCTCCGTGCTCGTCGCCGAGCAGTTCGCGCGGACGGTCCTGCCGATCGCCGACGTGGCCGCCGTGATGCTCCAGGGCCGGATCGCCGCCGTCGGCAGTCCGGCCGAGATCGATGCCGACCTGTCCACCACCTACCTGGGGGGATGACGATCACCATGACCACGAACGCCGCCGATCACCGAACCGACCCCGACCCGACACAGGAGCCCACCGTGAGTGCTCGACCTGGCCAGCGCAGCGAGGCCTTCACCTCCGCGGTCGCCGAGAAGAAGCTGAAGACCGGGAGCGCCTCCCGCGACGGCCTGGTCCGCGGCGTCGGGCTGGCCGCGATGATCGTCGGCGTGGTCGGCGCCTTCGTGGCCTACCAGCTCTCGCTGGGCTACGAGGACTCCCGCGACACCGGGTCCGCGCAGATCCTGGCCGTCGCGTTCCTCGCCCTCTCCGTGCTCGGCGTCGGGTTCTACCTCGCCGGGTCGCTGTCGGCCCTGATGCGGCTGTGGCTGCTGCGCCAGGTCGTGGAGTCGCAGGAGCGGCACGACGAGCTGGTCGCCGCGCTGCGCGAGCAGCAGCGGTAGTGGGCGCCCCGGGGCCGTTCCCGGCCGGGGAGATCGAGGAGGCGTACGCCGCCCTGCACCGCCAGGTCCAGGGCTTCGCCGACAGCGGCGACTGGCACGGCTTCGCCGATCTCTTCACCGAGGACGCGACGTACGTCGAGCACGCCTACGGCACGTTCCACGGCCGCGAGGAGATCCGGGCCTGGTCGACCGAGACGATGACGACCTTCCCGGGCGGGGTGATGACCGGCTTCCCGCTCGCCTGGTCGGTCGTGGACGAGTCGGCCGCGCGGCTGGTCTGCGAGGTCCGCAACCTGATGCCCGACCCGGGCGACGGCTCGGTGCACGAGCAGTCCAACCTGACGATCATGACCTACGCCGGGGACGGCCTGTTCAGCCGCGAGGAGGACGTCTACAACCCGCTGCGCTTCCTGCGGATGACGCTGCGCTGGGCCGCCGTCGCCGAGCAGCACGGTCGGCTCTCGGACGAGGGCCGGGCCTACGTGGCCAAGTACGGTTCACCTGCCGGTCACTGACCGCTGGCACCCTGCGCGGGGTGCGTCGTACGACGGTGCTGGTCCTCGGCTGGCTGCTGACCCTCGCGGGGATCGTGCTCTTCCCGCTGCCGGGTCCCGGGCTGCTGCTGCTCGCCGCGGGACTCGCCGTACTCGCCGACCACTACCCGTGGGCCGAGAGGTACGTCGACCGGGTCCGGCTGCGGGCACTGCGCGCGGCCGCGGCCGGCGTACGGACGCCGTGGCGCACGGTCGGGACAGTCCTCGTGACCGCGCTGCTGGGCGCCTCGGGCGTGCTCTGGCTGTGGGCGCCGCCCCAGCCGTCGTGGTGGGTGCTGCCCGCCTGGACCTGGCTGCCGGGCGGGCTGTGGAGCGGGATCGGGCAGATCGTGTCGGGGCTCGTGGCACTGGCACTGGTGGGCTACGCCTGGCGACGCTTCCACGACGACCCGCACGCG
Source organism: Nocardioides sp. (assembly GCF_035503875.1). Lineage (GTDB taxonomy): Bacteria > Actinomycetota > Actinomycetes > Propionibacteriales > Nocardioidaceae > Nocardioides. The sequence continues at coordinate 76,595 of NZ_DATJTA010000026.1, read as the reverse complement.
GTGCTTGCGCTGCACGAGGCGGACCAGGGCGATCCCCGATGCCGCGCTTGAGCGGATCTGGGAGGCTAGCGACCATGAGGGCGAGGCGATGAAGGCGGCAGCCCGCCGGGTGGCGATCGAGGTCGGCGGCTGGGTGCTCGTGCTCGCCGGCGTGGCGGCGCTGATCCTGCCGGGGCCGGGACTGCTGATGATCTTCGCCGGCGTCGCCGTCCTGTCGCAGCAGTACGAATGGGCCGAGAAGCGCCTGGACCCGATCAAGTACCGCGCCCTCAAGGGCGCCGCCGAGAGCGTCGAGACCTGGCTCCGGATCGGCTTCTCCTCGCTGATCGCGATCGGCCTGCTCGCCTGCGGCGTGCTGTGGAGCTGGGGCCCGCCGGTGCCCGGCTGGTGGCCGCTGGACGACCAGTGGTGGCTGCCCGGCGGCCTGGCCACCGGGATCACCCAGATCGCCTCGGGCATCGTGGCCTTCATCCTGCTCGGCTGGAGCTACCGACGCTTCCACGGCAAGCCCGAGGCCGTCGCCGAGCTCGACCGGGACATCGCCGAGGCGGACGAGGCGTTCAAGGAGCTGCGGGACTGAGCGCCCGGCCCGCGCCCGGCCCGTGATCAGCGCGTGGGCGCGGCCGAGTCGAGCAGCTCCGCCAGCTCCTCGATGACCTCGTCCAGCGGGTCGGCGGTGCCGGCGGCGCGGGACAGGCCGATCGCTCCCTCGACCGCGGCGACGACCGTCCGGGCCAGGCGGGGGGCGCGGGCGGGTGGGACCCCCGCGTCGGCGAGCGAGCCCGCGAGCACCTGCTGCCACGCCTCGAAGACCTCGCGGGCGACCTCGTGGTGGCGCGGGTCGGTCGACGTGGCGGCGGCGAGGACGGCGCAGCCGGAGCGGTAGTCGCTCTGGGCGAGGGTCGCGCGCCAGGTGTCGGAGAAGACCTGCAGCACGCCCCGCGGCCCGGTCTCGGGCGCCTGCTCGATGATCCGGGTGACGTAGGCGCCGACGTACCGGACCGCCTCGTCGACGAGCTCGGCCTTCCCGCCGGGGAAGTGGTGGTACGTCGAGCCGAGCGGCACGCCCTCCTGCTCGGCCAGGTCGCGCAGGCTCATCGCGTCGATGCCGCCCGTCCCGATCATCCGGGCGGCACCGGCGACCATCCGCTGGCGGGTGTCCCTCGTCATGCCGGAAAGTCTATTGCCCGGTCTATGACGACTGTCCTAGAGTCCGGCCCATGACCGTCTATGACACTCGTAATAGTGCGACCCGGCAGGAGACCACCGTCCTCGCCGACGACGGGCGCGAGCTGCGGGCCACCTGGTTCCGTCCCGCGGGCGAGCCGCGCGGTGCGGTCGTCGTGGTCCCGGCGATGGCGACGCCGTCGGCGTTCTACGGCGCGTTCGGCGACTGGCTCGCGGAGCACGGCTTCCTGGCCCTGACCTTCGACTACCGCGGCACCGCCTCGACGCAGGACCTGAAGGCCGAGACCGGCGACCTGCTGCGGTGGGCCGGCGACGCCGCGAGCGCCCTCGAGGCGCTGCTGGAGAAGGTGCCGGACGGCGTACCCGTGACCTGGCTCGGCCACAGCCTCGGCGGCCAGGTCCTCCCGTTCGCCCGCCACGACCTGATCGAGCGGGTGCTGCTCGTCGCCGCCGGCTCGGGCTACTGGCGGCACAACGTCGGCACCGTCCGGCTGGTCGCGCCCCTGCTGTGGCGCGTGGTCGTGCCGATCACCACGCGCCTGGCCGGCTACTACCCCGGCCGCCGGCTGCGGATGGTCGGCGACCTGCCCACCGGCGTCGTCCGGCAGTGGGGCCGCTGGTGCCTCGCGGAGGACTACCTGGCCGTCGACGTCCCCGACGCCGCCGCCCGGTACGCCGAGGTCACCGTCCCGATGAGCACCCTGCACTTCACCGACGACGAGCTGCTGTCCGAGGCCAGCATGCAGGCGCTCGAAGCGCTCTACACCGGGACGGTCGTCGAGTCGCAGCGCCTCGCGCCCGCGGACCTCGGCGTACCCCGGATCGGGCACCACGGCTTCTTCCGGCGCTCGTTCCGCGACGCGTGGGAGCAGCACGTGCTGCCCCGGCTCGCCACGCGCTGAGGGAACCCGCGCACGAGCCCCTCCACCGGTACGCCGACCTGTCGGAAGCGCGTGCCATGCTGCGGCCCGTGACCCTCCACCTGCACCGCGCCGCACGCACCGACGTGCTCGCGGCCGCGCTGGGGGACCTGCTCGCGACGCCGCTGGCGGATCCGTTCGCGACGGAGGTCGTGGTGGTCCCGGCGAAGGGGACGGAGCGGTGGCTCTCCCAGCGGCTCGCGCACCGGCTCGGGGTGGGAGCGCGGGGCGGGGACGGGGTGTGCGCCGGCATCGACTTCCGGACGCCCTGGTCGCTGGTGGCCGACGTGCTCGGCACCCGCGACGAGGACCCGTGGGCGCCGGAGGCGATCGTGTGGCCGATCGTCGCGGTCGTCGACGACGCCCTCGACGAGGGCTGGGCGCGCCCGCTCGCCCGCCACCTCGGTGCGGGCCTGGAGGGCGAGGAGGCCGACCTGCGGCGGGGTCGCCGGTTCGCGCTCGGCCGCCGGTTGGCCGGGCTGTTCACGTCGTACGCCGTCCAGCGGCCCGACCTCGTCCGCGACTGGCACGAGGGGCGGGACACCGACGGGTGCGGCCGGTCGCTCCCGGCCGATCTCGCCTGGCAGCCCGAGCTCTGGCGCCGGCTCGCCGCGCGGGTCGACGCGCCACCGCCCCACCTCCGGCTGGCGGAGACCGTGGAGCGGCTGCGCGCCGAGCCCGACGCCTTCGACCTGCCGCCGAGGCTCTCGCTGTTCGGCCACACCCGGCTGCCGGTCACCGAGGTGGCGCTCCTCGAGGCGCTCGGCGCCCACCGCGAGGTGCACCTGTGGCTGCCGCACCCCTCGGCCGCGCTCTGGGACGCCCTGGCGCCGGAGGCCGCCGCCGGGCCGGTGCCGCGCGCCGCGGACGAGTCCCACCGCCGGGTCGGCCACCCGCTGCTGGCGACCCTGGGCCGCGACGTGCGCGAGCTCCAGCGCACGCTGGCCACCGCCACCCTGAGCGAGACCGCCCCGGATCCCGATCCCGCAGCCCCCGAGACTCTGCTCGGCTGGCTCCAGACCGACCTGCGGGCCAACGCCACGGGGCCGACGGAGGGTCGGCGGCTCGTGCCGAGCGACCGCAGCGTCCAGGTGCACGCCTGTCACGGCACGGCCCGCCAGGTCGACGTGCTGCGCGAGGTGCTGGTCGGGCTCCTGGAGGACGACCCGACCCTGGAACCGCGCGACATCCTCGTGATGTGCCCCGACATCGAGACCTTCGCACCCCTGATCTCCGCGGGTTTCGGTCTCGGCGAGGTGGCCGACCGGGACGCCCATCCCGCCCACGGGCTCCGGGTCCGGCTCGCCGACCGGGCGCTCACCCAGACCAACCCGCTGCTCGCGGTCGCCTCGCGGCTGCTCGACCTCGCGGGCGGCCGGGCGGGGGTCGGCGACGTGCTCGACCTGGCCCACGCGGAGCCGGTCCGGCGCCGCTTCGGGTTCCGCGACGACGACCTCCAGCAGCTGACCGAGTGGGCGCGGACGGCGGGCGTGCGGTGGTCCTTCGACGCCGACCACCGGGCCGAGTTCGGGCTCTCGTCGTACGTCGCCAACACCTGGCGGTTCGGCCTCGACCGGCTGCTGGCGGGCGTCGCGATGTCCGACGACTCCCGCACCTGGCTCGAGCACACCCTGCCCCTCGACGACGTCGGCAGCGGGCAGGTCGAGCTCGCGGGCCGCCTCGCCGAGTACGTCGACCGGCTCCGCACCATCACCGACCAGCTGGTCGGCACCCACCCCCTCGATCACTGGCTCACCGTCCTCGAGGACGGCGTCGCGGCCCTGACCGCGGTGCCGGCGACCGAGGGGTGGCAGGCCGGCCAGGTGCAGCGCGAGCTGGCTCGGATCCGCGAGGCCGCCGGCGACCTCGGTGCGACCGACCTGCGCCTGCCCGACGTCCGGGCGATGCTCACCGACCGGCTGGCCGGTCGCCCCACCCGGGCGAACTTCCGCACCGGCACGCTCACCGTCTGCACGATGGTCCCGATGCGGTCCGTGCCGCACCGCGTGGTGTGCCTGCTCGGTCTCGACGACGGCGTGTTCCCCCGGGTCGGCTCCGTCGACGGCGACGACGTGCTGGCCCGCGACCCGGTCACGGGGGAGCGCGACGCGCGCAGCGAGGACCGCCAGCTGCTGCTCGACGCGGTCCTGGCCGCCACCGAGCACCTGGTGGTGACCTACACCGGCGCCAACGAGTACTCCGGCCAGCCGCGCCCGCCCGCCGTCCCGCTCGGCGAGCTCCTGGACGCGCTCGACCTGACGGCACGGGCCGGCGCCGGCTCCGTCGCCGATGCGATCACCGTGCGCCACCCGCTGCAGCCCTTCGACGCCCGCAACCACACCAGCGGCGCCCTGGTCCCCGGCACGCCGTTCAGCTTCGACCGCGCGGCGCTCGCCGGGGCTCGGGCCGCCGTCGGAGAGCGGCGGCCGGAGCCGCCGTTCCTGGCCGGACCGCTGCCCCCGGCGCCCCTCGAGGACGTCTCCCTCGATGACCTGATCGACTTCTTCGCCAAGCGCGGCGGCCCGGTCCAGGGCCTGCTGTCGCGCCAGCGGCTCGACCTGAGGCTGCCGCGGGAGGAGGAGCCGCTGGACGACGGCCTGCCCGTGGAGATCGACCAGCTCACCCAGTGGTCGGTCGGCGACCGGGTGCTGCGCGACCTGCTGGCCGGGCTCGACCCCGAGCAGGCCCGCCAGCAGGAGTGGCGCCGCGGGGTCCTGCCCCCAGGCTTCCTGGGCTGGCGGATCCTCGCCGAGCTCCTGGACCGGGCGCACCCGCTGGCCGAGGAGGGCCGCCGCCTGCGGGTCCGCGAGGCCCGCGCGGTCGACGTCGACGTCGACCTCGGCGACGGCCGCCGGCTGCGCGGCACCGTGCCGGACGTGTACGGCGACCGGCTGGTCCCGGTCCACTACTCCCGCCTCGGAGCCACCCACCGCCTGCAGTCGTGGCTGCGGCTGCTCGCGCTGGCGGCCACCGACGACGACCGCAGCTGGACCGCGCACACCCTGGGCCGGCCCGGCAACAGCCGCTCGCGCGACCCGTTCGGGGTCTCGCTGCTCGGTCCGCTCGACCACACGGCGGTCGCGGTCCTGCGCGATCTGGTCGCCCTGCGCGACACCGGCCTGTGCGAGCCGCTGCCCCTGCCGTTGAAGGCCTCGCTCGCCTACGCCCGCGCCCGCCGGACCCAGGCCACGCCGGAGGAGGCCCTGGTCAAGGCCGGCTGGGACTGGGACGACGGACGCTTCCCGGGAGAGTGCTCGGAGCCCGCGAACGTCCGGGTCTGGGGTCCGCGGTCGGCGATCCCGGGGCTCGAGGAGCAGCCGCGCGACGGCGAGTCCTTCGAGGGGGAGACCACCCGCTTCGGCGCCCTCGCGCTGCGGCTGTGGAGTCCGCTGCTGGTCGCGGAGCAGGGGAGCTGGTGAGCGTGGACGAGATGGCGCCCTTCGACGTCTGCGGTCCGCTGCCCGGCGTCGGCACGACGCTGTTGGAGGCCAGCGCCGGCACCGGCAAGACGTACACCGTGGGTGCCCTGGTGACGCGCTACGTCGCCGAGGGCGTCGCCGAGATCGACCAGCTGCTGGTGATCACCTTCGGCCGGGCGGCCAGCCAGGAGCTGCGCGAGCGGGTCCGCGAGCAGCTCGTGTGCGCCGAGCGGGCGCTGGCCGACCCCGCCACGGCCGATCGCTCGGACACGCTCCTCGATCGGCTGCTTCAGGAGGACGAGGCCACCCGGACGACGATGCGCCACCGGCTGCGCGACGCGCTGGCCTCCTTCGACACCGCGACCGTCGCCACCACCCACCAGTTCTGCCAGCTGGTGCTGCGCTCGCTGGGCGTCGCCGGCGACACCGACGCCGGGGCCGAGCTGGTCGACACCCTGGACGACCTGGTCGTCGAGGTCGTCGACGACCTCTACCTCCAGCGCTACGGCCACCTCCGCGACCGGCCGCCCTTCGATCGCGCGCTCGCGCTCGACCTCGGTCGCACCGCCGTCGGCGATCCCCAGGCGGCGCTCGCGCCGGCGTCCGACCCGGCGAGCCGGGCCGGCGAGCGGGTCGCCTTCGCGGAGGCGGTGCGGGCCGAGGTCGACCGCCGCAAGCGTCGCCTCGGCCTGCTCTCGTACGACGACCTCCTCGCCCGCCTCGCGGTCGCACTCGAGGAGGACGACGCCCCTGCCCGTGCCCGGATGCGCGAGCGCTGGCGGATCGTGCTGGTCGACGAGTTCCAGGACACCGACCCGGTGCAGTGGCAGGTCCTCGACCGGGCGTTCACGGGCCACGCGCGGATGGTCCTCATCGGCGATCCCAAGCAGGCCATCTACGCCTTCCGCGGCGGTGACGTCGTGACCTACCTCCGGGCGGCGCGCACGGCCGGGACCCGCGCCACGCTCGGGACCAACTGGCGCAGCGACGCCGATCTCGTCGACCGGTTGCAGGTCGTGCTGCGCGGCGCGGCGCTGGGCCACCCCGAGATCCGGGTGCGCGACGTCAGTGCGCACCATCCCGGGACCCGGCTGGCCGGAGCCCCGCACCCCGCGCCCTTCCGGCTGCGCCGGGTGCCCCGCGACGGCTTCCGGCTGCGACGCGGGCTGATCGCGGCCGCGGACGCCCGCGCGCGCATCGCCGAGGACTGCGCCGCCGACATCGCCGAGCTGCTCGGCTCCGGTGCGACCTGGGACGGAGCTCCGGTCGAGGCGCGCCACGTCGCGGTGATCGTCGGCGCCCGTGACCACGGCCTCCTCGTGCAACGCGCCCTGCACGCCCGCGGCGTCCCCGCCGTGGTCGCCGGAGGCGGTCACGTCTTCTCCACCCCCGCGGCCGGGGAGTGGCTGGCGCTGCTGGAGGCGCTCGAGCAGCCGCACCGCTCGGCCCTGGTCCGCGCCGCCGCGCTGACCAGCTTCTTCGGGCACACGGTGGTCGAGCTCGACGCCGAGGGCGAGCGGCTGACCGGCCGGGTGGCCGACGCGCTGCGCGGCTGGGCGCTGCTGCTCCGCTCCCGAGGCGTCGCCGCCCTCCAGGAGGCGGCCGAGGAGCGCGGGCTCTCGGCCCGGGTGCTGGGGGTCGCCGACGGCGAGCGGCTGCTCACCGACCTGCGTCACCTCACCCAGCTGCTCCACGAGACTGCGGCCCGCGACCGGCTGGGGCTCACCGCGCTGCTGGCGTGGTTCCGCGAGGAGCAGCGACGCACCGCCGCCACCGAGCGGCCGCGCCGGCTCGACTCCGACGCCGCGGCGGTCCAGATCGTGACGATCCACGGCAGCAAGGGACTGCAGTACCCCCTCACCTACCTCCCCTTCGCCTACCAGTCCTTCGAGTTCCCCACCGAGGTCGCGCTCTACCACGACGACGGCGGCCGCACCCTCGACGTCAGCGGTGCCGGGGCCGACTGGGAGCGGCACCTGGCGGCCCACCGCGCCGAGGAGGCGGGCGAGGAGCTGCGCGACCTCTACGTCGCGCTCACCCGCGCCCAGTCCCAGGTGGTGGTCTGGTGGGCGCCGACCGCCAACACCCGCATCGGCGGACTCCACCGGCTGCTCTTCGGCCGCCAGCCCGGCACGCCGGAGGTGCCCGACGCCCAGGACGTCCGCGACGACGAGTACGCCGAGCGGGTGCTCGGCCTGCTCGAGCAGCTCGGCGGGCCGGTGGCGGAGGTCGCGGAGACGGTCGAGGCGCTCGCGCCGTCCCGCGACGACGGACCGGATCGGCTCGACGCTCGCCGCTTCGGCCGGGAGGTCGACGCCGACTGGCGGCGCACGTCGTACTCCGGTCTCATCCGGGTGGAGGAGACGGGCGGCGAGGTGGCCAGCGAGCCGGAGGTGCCGGGGCTGGAGGACGAGCCGGAGACGGTCGAGCTCGCGCTCGCCGAGGCGGTGTCCGACGTCGCCGCGTCGCCGGTCTCGCCGATGGCCGAGCTGCCCGCCGGGGCGGCGTTCGGCAGCCTGGTCCACGGCGTCCTCGAGCACGCCGACCCCGATTCCCCCGACCTGGTGGCCGAGCTGCGCGGCCAGGTCGTCGAGCAGCTGCGCTGGTGGCCGGTCGAGGTGGCGCCCGACGACCTCGCGACGGCGCTGGTGCCCCTCCACGAGACCTCGCTCGGGCCGCTCGCGGACGGCCTGACGCTGGGCCGGATCCCGCTGCGCGACCGGTTGCGGGAGCTCGACTTCGAGATCCCGCTGACCGGTGGCGACCGCCGCGGTGTCGACCGCGACGGACCCGAGGTGCTGCTGCGCGACCTGGCACCGCTGCTGCGTGACCACCTCCCAGCGGACGACCCGCTGGCGTCGTACTCCCAGCGTCTGGAGCGGCCGCCCCTGGGCGACCAGCCGCTGCGGGGCTACCTCGCGGGCTCGATCGACGCCGTGCTGCGCATCCCCGGCGCGGACGCGACGAGCCCCGACCGGTTCGTCGTCGTCGACTACAAGACCAACCTGCTCGGCGAGCCCGGACGACCGCTGACCGCGGCGGACTACGCCCCGCCGTTGCTGGCCGAGGCGATGCTGCACTCGCACTACCCCCTCCAGGCGCTGCTCTACTCCGCGGTCGTGCACCGGTTCCTCCGCTGGCGGCTGCCCGACTACGACCCGGAGGTCCACCTCGGTGGGGTGCTCTACCTCTACGTCCGGGGGATGTGCGGTCCGGACACCCCGAGCGTCGACGGCGTGCCCGCGGGTGTCTTCAGCTGGCAGCCGCCGGCAGCGCTGGTCGTCGCCCTCTCCGACCTGTTGGACGGTGTCCGGTGATCGAGCGCTTCGAGACCGACGACCCCCACGACGCCCGGTTCGCCGCCGGCGCCACCGGGCTGTTGCGCGACTTCAACCGGGCCGGCGTACTGACCGCGGCCGACGTACACGTGGCCGCGCGGGTGGCCGAGCTGACCCGCACGCTCGAGGACGACGTACGCCTCGGGGTCGCCCTCGCCGTGCGGGCCGCGCGGCAGGGCTCGGTCTGCGTCGACCTCGCCACGCTGGCGGGGGACCCCGACGACGCCGACCTGCCCTGGCCCGAGGCGGCGGGCTGGCTCGACCGGGTCGCCGCCTCCCCGCTGGCCGCCGCGTCGGTGGTCCAGGTCGAGGGCGGTCTGCTCTACCTCGACCGCTACTGGCGCGAGGAGGGCCAGGTCCGCGACGACCTGCTGACCCGCGCCGCCGCGGTGCCGCCGCACGTCCTCGTCGACCGGCTGGAGGCGCGCGCCGACGGCCTCTTCCCCGGCGCCGGGTACGCCGAGCAGCGCGCCGCCGCGCTCGCCGCCGCCCGGCAGTGGACGACCGTCCTCACCGGGGGTCCCGGCACCGGCAAGACCACCACCGTCGCCGGACTGCTCGCGCTGCTCACCGACCAGGCCGAGGCGCAGGGGCGACGACTGCGGATCGCGCTGACCGCTCCCACGGGCAAGGCGGCGGCCCGCCTCCAGCAGGCCGTCCAGGACGCCCAGGGGGGCGAGCGGTTCTCCGAGGACGACCGGACCCGGCTGGCCGAGCTGTCCGCCTCGACCCTGCACCGCCTGCTGGGCTGGCGCCCGGAGTCCAGCACGCGCTTCCGCCACCACCGCGGCAACCGGCTGCCCCACGACGTGGTGGTGGTCGACGAGACCTCGATGGTCTCCCTGACGATGATGGCCCGGCTGCTCGAAGCGGTCCGGCCCGACGCCCGGCTGGTGCTGGTGGGCGACCCGGACCAGCTCGCCTCCGTCGAGGCGGGCGCGGTGCTCTCCGACCTGGTCGAGGGCCTGGACGCCCGCGCCCCCGAGTCGGTGGCCGGGCTGCGCACCACGCACCGCTTCGGCGCCAGCATCGGTGCCGTGGCCGAGGCGCTGCGGGTCGGTGACGCCGACCGGCTGCTGGCGCTGCTGCGCGACGACGACCCGGCCACGTCGCTGGTCGACCCCGACGACCAGACGGCGATGGGCGGGGTGCAATCGTTACTGCTGCGCCACGCGTTGGCCGTCCGCGAGGCGGCGCTGGCCGGCGACGCGGACGCCGCCGTACTCGCCGCCGACCGGCACCGGCTGCTCTGCGCCCACCGAGACGGGCCGTGGGGCGTCACCCACTGGAACCGGCAGGTGGAGCGCTGGCTCGGCGACGCCACCGGTCAGCCCCTCGGCGCCGCCTGGGGCCACGAGTGGTACGCCGGCCGCCCGCTGCTCGTGACCGCGAACGACTACGGCCTGGAGCTGTTCAACGGTGACACCGGCGTCGTGGTCGCCGAGGGCGAGGACCTGCGTGCGGTGATCGCCGGGGCCGACGCGCACCGCCGGCTGCCGATCTCGCGGCTGGGCGACGTCGAGACCCTGCACGCGATGACGGTCCACAAGAGCCAGGGCAGCCAGGCCCGCGAGATCACGCTGCTGTTGCCGCCGGACGACTCGCCGCTGCTGACCCGACAGCTCTTCTACACCGCGGTGACCCGCGCCCAGGACCACGTCCGGGTGGTGGGGTCGGAGGCGGCCGTCCGCGCCGCCGTGGCGACGCAGGCGCAGCGCGCCACGGGGCTGCGGCAACGGCTCCGGGACGCCGATCCGGCCCGGTCCGGACCCTGACACGCGGAAACAGCGCGGCAACGTCGGCCGGTTAGGGTCGTGGCGTGCCCTTCCTGCTGCGCGTCGAGCTGCCCGACGTCCCCGGGTCCCTGGGCCGGCTCGCCAGCCGGATCGGTGAGGCCGGGGGCGACATCGAGGCGATCGAGATCGTCGAGAAGCGGCGCGACGGGACGGCGGTCGACGACGTGCTCCTGGAGATCTCACCCGGCGCGATGCCCGACTCGATCGTCTCCGCCTGCAACGCCATCGACGGCGTCCGGGTCGTCTGGATCAGCCGGTACGCCGCCGGCGGGAACCTGTTCCTCGACCTGGAGGCGGTCGAGGAGCTGACCGCCAACCCGGCCGAGGCGCTGGACAAGCTGATCGACCTGCTGCCGATCACCTTCCGCGCGGACTGGGCGGCGCGGGTCAGCGACCAGGCCGGGGTCGTCTACGCGACCGAGGCCGCGCCGGCCGACCTCGCCTGGGTGTCGATGGGCCGGGCCGCCCGGCTCGACACCGACGACGACAACGTGCACTGCGGCGCGCGGCTCAACCACCACGAGGTCGTGATCATCGGCCGCCGGGGTGGTCCGGAGTTCCTCGACTCCGAGCTCGCCCGGCTCGGCCACCTGGTCGCGCTGGCGATGTCGATCGCCCGCGCCGGCTGACCGGGGCTCAGACCCGCTCGAGCAGGAAGACCGGGATCTCGCGGTCGGTCTTCTGCTGGTACTCGCCGTAGGTCGACCAGGTGTCGACGGCGTACTCCCACCACTCGGCGCGCTCCTCGCCCTCCAGGACCCGGGCGCGGTAGGTGTGCTTCTCGGCGCCGTCCTGGAGGTCGACCTCCGGGTGGGCGAGGAAGTTGTGGTACCAGGTCGGGTTCTTCGGAGCCCCGCCCAGCGACGCGATGGCGACGTACTTCCCGTCCTTCTCGACGCGCATCACCGGGTTCTTGCGCAGCTTCCCGGACTTGGCGCCGCGCGAGGTGATGACCACGATCGGCCACTCGGGGTTGCCGCGCAGGATGTTGCCGCGCTGGCCGCCGGAGGACTCGAACTCCTCGACCTGGTCGCGGACCCACTGCTCGGGGCTGGGCTCGTACTCGCCTTCAAGTGTCATGTCTGTCCAATGCCCCGAGGAGGGCGCGCCATTCCCCGCCGGCCCGCGGCGATAGCGTCTGCGCCATGAGCGCTATCGACGGGGTGTCGGAGATCTTCGACGCCGAGGCCTGGGACGTCGTCCCCGGCTTCGAGGAGCTGACCGACCTGACCTACCACCGCGCGAAGGACCACGGCACCGTCCGGGTCGCCTTCGACCGGCCCGACGTCCTCAACGCCTTCCGGCCCAACACCGTCGACGAGCTGCTCTGGGTCCTCGAGCACGCCCGCACCTCCAGCGACGTCGGCTGCGTCATCCTCACCGGCAACGGCCCGAGCGCGAAGAACGGCAAGTGGGCGTTCTGCACCGGCGGCGACCAGCGGATCCGCGGCAAGGCGGGCTACCAGTACGAGGAGGGGCACCACGACCGATCCGGCGAGGAGCCCAACCCGATCGACAAGGCCAAGCTCGGCCGGCTGCACATCCTGGAGGTGCAGCGGCTGATCCGGTTCATGCCGAAGGTCGTCATCTGCGTGGTGCCGGGCTGGACCGCCGGCGGCGGCCACAGCCTGCACGTCGTGTGCGACCTGACCCTGGCCAGCACCGAGGAGGCGCGCTTCAAGCAGACCGACGCCGACGTCGGCTCCTTCGACGGCGGCTTCGGGTCGGCGTACCTCGCCCGCCAGGTCGGTCAGAAGATCGCCCGCGAGATCTTCTTCCTCGGCCAGGAGTACTCCGCCGAGGACGGCGTCCGGATGGGCACCGTCAACCGCGCCGTCCCCCACGCCGAGCTGGAGGCGACCGCTCTGGAGTGGGGCCGGCTGATCAACGGCAAGAGCCCGACGGCGCAGCGGATGCTGAAGTACTCCTTCAACGCCATCGACGACGGCCTGATCGGTCAGCAGATCTTCGCCGGCGAGACCACCCGACTGGCGTACATGACCGACGAGGCGGCCGAGGGTCGCGACCAGTTCCTGGAGAAGCGCGACCCGGACTGGTCGCCATTTCCCTGGTACTACTGATCTTCGATTCCGGAATATCCGGTGATCCGGTTGTCTGGACCACGAACGGGATCACTTCGTTCGACAGTGATCCGGAAAGCCGCCTCGATTTCGTGGCGCTAAGGTCCCGCGCATGTCATCCATGCGGGACCGAACCGACTCGCTCATAGGAGATCGGCATTTCCGGTGTGGAATCGACGTGGGCACGTCGTACCTGAAGGTGTCGTTCGTCGACGAGAGCGATCGGACGGTGGGCGCGACCCGGCGCAGGTCCCCCGTCTCGTCGGTGCTGTCGGGTGAGCCGCTGTTCCGGCCCTATGCCTGGTTCGAGGAGGTCGTCTCGGCGGTCGTTCAGGCGGCGAGCGGTGTCGCTGACGACTCCGGCTCCGGGTCGCGTTCGTCCGGGATCCTGAGCCCCCGGCCACGGAGTGCGGGGCGCCTGGCCTTCGCATGTGTGTCTCCCGTGGTGGTCGCGATGCCGCTGGATCGGCCGGCGGACGCCGTGGCGCTGCCCTACTGGACGCTTCCGGACATCGATCGGGGAGGGTCGATCGATGGCGTCGGTGAGGCGGCGGCAGGGTTCGCCCGGACGATCCGGCGCTTCTCACTCCTCGCCTCCGTCGTCGCCGGGGGCCGCGTCGCGTTCACCGACCTCGGCGGGTACTTCGTGTACCTGCTCACCGGGCGCCTGACGTTGAACTGCGCCTCGGCTGCGGAGATGGGGATCACGAGCTGGTCGGACCTCGACGAGATCGGACGGACCGTGAGGGGTGCGGAGCTTCCGGTGCTGGGGTCACCGTCGGCCACGGCGGCGACCGTCCGATCCTCCGAGGCCCGGGCAGTCACGTCGCTGCTGACCGGGTGGGAGGCGTCTTTCGGCGGATCGGACAGCTTCGCCGCCGCGCTGGCCACCGGGGCCGACCGGACCGGTGACCTCATGGTGTACCTCGGCACCTTCGCCAGTCTGTTGCGAACCCGCGACGACATCGCGGCTCTCCCGAAGTCAGATCCGTGGCCGAGGTCGCCGTACGAGTGGATCGTGTCGGTGCCGGGATTCGGGGAGCACCTGGAGGCGACTGCGACGGCGATGTTCCCGCGCCGCAGTCTCGCCGACGCGCTTGCCGCGTTCGTCGATCTGGCCGGACAGGCGCCGGCGGGAGCGGGCGGAGAGATTCTGAAGGTCCCGGTGTGGGGCGCGAACGGCCTCGCGCGCGGCTCCTACGATCTCTTGTCCGCGACACCGCCGCGATCACGGCGCCCGTTGGTGGCGCGCGCCGTCCTGGAGTCTCCGGCGTACCCCATGCTGGCACTAGGTGACACCCTCGTGGGCGACGACGATCCCAGCCCTCACAGGGCGAACGGTGCGTCGAGAGGGCTGAGTTCCTTGCCGGCGCTGCGGGTCGCGGGAGGGGGGAGCCGCAGTCGCGGATGGCTCGAGATTCTGGCAACAGCCCTGGGTCGCGAATTTGTCGTGAAAACCGACACCACGGGGAATGCCGGTGCCATAGTTCTCGCGACGCCCGGATCGACCGTCCGGGCGAGTGCGGGCGCGGCGATCGTCAATGTCGACGGGGATGCTGACCGAGTCGTGATTCGGGGAAACCTGGAGCGGCTCCGAGGCCACTACGTTGCACAGAAGCGCGACTGAGTGCGACCGCGCGAATCACCGAAATCCTCTCGACTCGGGCGCAAGCAGATTCAGGAGAAATCCGATGACTGAGCGCATCGATTGGAACTCCGTCGTCCCCATCGTCCACGACATCGCGATCAAGGCCCATGACCTTGCCTCGGATGTGATCGGCGATCGCCGACACCACATCAGCTACTGCGCGATCTTCTGCCAGGACGACGGGCAGTACGACGACTACGTCGCCGCCGTGGCCGCCGCGGGAACGCTCGCCAACGAGACCGCGACAGGTCCGGTGTACGTGACTCCGGGGATCGAGACCCCTGCCGGGACCTTGCGCGTCGTCAAGGTCCGGAAGCCCGATCCCACCCGGCCCGAACTCGGCGACGCCGACTTCGCCGTGGACGACTACGCCGCATTCAAGGCGACCTTCGAGACGACGGGTCAGCTGAGTCTGATCGAACGGCCCCACTTCGAGATGCTGGAGCTGACCGTGCCGGGCGCGCCGGTGCGCGCCTACTTCTCCCACCCGCCCGTCGAGAAGCACCCCGGGATCCGCGAGGTGTTCGATGAGACCGCCTGAGGACCTCGTGCGGTCGACGCATCGACGCGACGACACCTGTGCCTGGCGGCGGTAACGGGAGCGGCGATGACCTGGTACTTGCGACTCAGCTCAGCGACCCAACGCTTCCGCACGCCGATCCTAGTCGGGGTCGGAGCGAGCGCCCTGCTCGCGGGAGTGGCGGCGGTCTTCATCGATCCGGTCGACGACTTCCTCAAGGGCTCCAACGTGGTGCCGTACCTGTGCCTGCTCCTCCTCATCGACCTGGCACTCGCGGAGCGCAGCCGCCTCGCCGACGAGGTGGTCGACGTCTCGATCAACCAGGACGAGGCGATGCCCAAGCTGATGCAGATCGCCCAGACGCTGCGGCACGAACAGGTCGACCTCCTCGAGTACGCCGGCCAGACGACTCTGCCGCTCATGCGTTGCGTCGCCCGCCAGGAGCTCCCGGTCCGGATCCTCATCAAGCACCCCGAGACAGTGGCGCCCATGCAGAGACAACGGACCATCTCGACGCTCGACACGCTGTACACGTCGGTGTTCGACAAGTATTCGGCCGGCTTCGAGGTTCGCTGCTATCGCGGTCCGTTCACGCTGCGAGGTCGCCGGCTGGGTCACCGGGTCCTCGAGCTGGGGTGGTTGACGACGGACCGTGACCGGCAGACGGCGTACGGCCACGACAATCCCTCGATGCTGCACGACATTAGGCGTCCCGACACCCTCCATCTGACGAAGTTCTTCGACAAGACCTTCACCGACCTGTGGGACGCTCCGGACACCGAGGACGGCGCTGCCGTGCTGGCTCGTCACCACCAGACGACCTCATGATCGTCGCGATTCACCAGCCCAACCTGTTCCCTCGACTCAAGGTGCTGCAGAAGCTGGCGCTCGCCGACCTGTGGGTGGTCCTCGACGACGTGCAGTTCAACCGCCGTGACTACCAGCAGCGGTCATGGGTTCAGCCGACCGATCCGATGAACCCGGCCCAATGGTGCTCGCTCCCGGTGACGCTGCCCCAGCGTCGTCGGACTCCGATCCGTGACGTCGTGGTCTCCGCTCCGGCGGCGTGGGCGACGTTTCGTCGCAAGGTGGACTTCCTCTACGCCGCTCACCCCGTCGTCAGGCGACTTCTGGACTCCGCCGAAGCCGGAGTCGCGCCACCCGGGACATCCGGTGCATCGACGACGATGGATGAAGCGATCGAGCACGAACTCCCCCGTCTCTCGGGGATCGCGATCTCGTCGACGACTGCACTGCTCGCCGAGGCTGGAGTCGCGCCGCACGTGGTGTTGGCTTCGACGTTGCGAGACACCGTGGAGCCGAAGTCATCGGGCATCCTGCAGATCCTCGCAGCCGTCGGGGCGACGACCTACCTCGCGGACTCGGGTGCCCGTGGCTACCTTCGGTCATCCGACGTCACGCGGACGGGGTGTTCTCTGATGTGGCAGCGCTGGTGTCCCGATCCCCGGGTCGAGCTTGCCGACCAGGTGCAACGCAACGGCACCGCGTTGAACGTCGTCACCAGGCATGCGGCATTGTTCCCAGAGCTTGTCAGGGGATCGACGGTCACCCGTTTGATGGAGGAGTGCAGTTGACGATGCGCGTGTTGGTCACCAACGACGACGGCTACGCCGCGCCGGGGTTCACCGCGATGCTGCGCGCGGTCCGGCTGCTGGGGTGGACGCCGTACCCGGTCGCTCCCGAGGGCGCGATGTCAGGTGCCTCTCGATCTCGACGCAGTGGTGTCACCTACGAGGTGACTCGTCGCGAGGTCGAGGGCGTCGAGGTCGTCTGCGTCGACGGGTCGCCCGCGACGTGCGTGGTCGTGGGGCTGACGTCCGGTCTGATCCCCGAGGTCGATCTGTGCGTGAGCGGCGTGAACGCGGGAGAGAACCTGGGCAGCGCACTCAGCGTCAGCGGTACGTTCGGGGCAGCACTCGAGGCACGTTCCTACCAGGTACGCGGCGTCGCCCTGTCCCGGCAGTACGGCGGCGACCTGGGCAGCGATCCGAACGGCTGGGAATGGGAAGGTATCGCCGAGGCCTGCGCAGCCGCACTGGAATGGACGATGCGCCGGGAGGACTGGACGGTGGCCAACATCAACATCCCGAACGCTCATGATCCCGCCGAGGCTCCGGTCACGGGCGACGTCAGCGCGGTCTCCTACTTCACCGACGTCTTCAACCCGTCGACCTCACAGATCGAGAGCAGGCTGGAGTTCGACCGGCACGCGCTGCGTCCGACCGACGACATCACGCACTTCGCCCTGGAAGGCAGGGTGTCGGTGACCTTCCCGGCGGGCTACTGAGCCGATGACCAGCAGGTGGGAGCGGATCGCGCGGGCGCAGGCCGGCGCGGACTACGCGACGACGTACGCCGACCGCTTCGCACGCCTCGCCGCCGACGGCCAGGACGTGCACGGCGAGGCGGCGCTGGTGACCCGGCTCCTCGCGCCCCCGGCCCGGGTGCTGGACGCGGGCTGCGGGACCGGGCGGATCGCCGTACGCCTCGACGAGCTGGGGTACGACGTCGTCGGGGTCGACGTCGACACGGCGATGCTGGACGTCGCCCGCCGGGACGCTCCGCAACTGTCCTGGGTGGAGGCGGACCTGGCGACCTTCGAGCTGGGGGCGACCTTCGACCTGGTGCTGCTCGCCGGGAACATCCTTCCGCTGCTGGAGCCGGGGA
This sequence comes from Nocardioides sp., assembly GCF_035503875.1. Taxonomy (GTDB): domain Bacteria; phylum Actinomycetota; class Actinomycetes; order Propionibacteriales; family Nocardioidaceae; genus Nocardioides. The sequence continues at coordinate 58,997 of NZ_DATJTA010000026.1, read as the reverse complement.
CCCTGGACGCCGTCGCCGCCCGGCTCGCGGCGCACACCGCACCCAGCGGCCGGGTCGTGTGCGGCTTCGGCCTCGACGCCGCCCACCTGCCGGGCGACTGCCCGGTGACCCCGCTCGCCGACGTCGACGCCGCGATGGCGGCGGCCGGGCTGGTCGCGCGGGAGCCGCTGGCGACCTGGGACGGCGACCCGTACGACGGCGGCGGGTACGTCGTCACCGTGCACGAGCGGTGCGAGAGGATCGGCGCATGAGGGTCGTGGTGCTGACCGGTGCCGGGATCTCCGCCGAGAGCGGGGTCCCGACGTTCCGCGATGCCGACGGGCTGTGGGAGGGCCACCGGGTCGAGGACGTCGCGACCCCGGAGGCCTTCGACCTGCAGCCCGGGATGGTGCACGCGTTCTACGACGCCCGCCGCGCCGCGCTCGCCGAGGTCGACCCCAACCCCGCCCACGCGGCGCTGGCCCGTTTGGAGCAGACCCTGGGTGACGACCTGCTGGTCGTCACCCAGAACATCGACGACCTGCACGAGCGATCGGGCTCGCAACGGGTGCTGCACATGCACGGCGAGCTGCTCTCGGCCCTGTGCCGCGGCTGCCGCAGCCGCTCGCCGTGGGCCGACCCGCTCGCCGACCTCCCGCCCTGCCCGCGCTGCGGCGTGACCGAGCTGCGGCCCGACGTCGTCTGGTTCGGCGAGATCCCCTACGAGATGGACCGCATCTACGGCGCCCTCGAGCGCTGCGACCTGTTCGTCTCGATCGGCACCTCCGGCGCGGTCTACCCCGCGGCCGGCTTCGTCCAGGCGGCCGCGTCGTACGGCGCCCGCACGCTGGAGCTGAACCTGCTCCCCTCCGAGGGCAGCCACCTCTTCGACGAGACCCGGCACGGTCCGGCGTCCCGCGTGGTGCCGGACTGGGTGGACGCGCTGCTGGGGTAGTCCGTCACACAAGGGGGTTAAGACGGCTCTCAGCCCCCTCTGGTGTGACGGACTACCCCGCCAGGCGCTCCCGGATCAGCCCCTCCAGCCGGACGACGTCGTCCTCGACGCCGATCACGGGGGCGAAGCCGCGGACCACGTCGATGAACATCTCGCCGCTGGCGATGATGCGCGGGTCCATGTGGCCGAACACCTCGAGCGCGACCACGCCGTACAGGCGCGTCCAGCCCTGCATGTAGACCCAGACCAGGCCACGGTCCTCGCGGGCGAGACCCTCCACCTCGGCCGGGATCAGCGGTTCGAGCACCGAGTCGCGGATGGCGGGGGGCAGGTCGTCGACGGCCGGGATGGGGTGCCGGTTCTGCTCCCAGAGCGCGCGCATCTGGTCGGTGAACAGGTGGCCCGACGACGACAGGGTCAGCATCTCGCGGCGGGTGCAGGACGCGTCGGCGACCGGGTTGGCGAAGACCAGGCCGAACTCGCGCGGCTGGGTGAGCGCCCACTGGCGGAACGCGGTCACCGACACCACGAGCCGGCCGGCGTGGTCGTCCTCGGGCAGCTCGTCGGCGGCCGCCGCGAATGACGCGGTCGCCGCCTTGTCGATCTCGAACGCGACCAGGTCCACGAGCTCCTGGTAGCTCGCGACGTAGCGGTACAGCGCCGGCGCGGTCATCCCCATCCTGCTGGCCACCGCGCGCAGCGAGAGCTCGGCGCCCTCGGCGAGCAGGGCCCGTGAGGCCCGCACGATCTCGTCGTACGTCGCCTCGCGCTGGCGCTCACGCCTGGTCGGCTCCCGCAACGTCCCCACCTGTGTTCACTCCCGTCGCCCCGAAACCGTTGACGTGAGCAGTTTACACCGTTTATGGTTTACACCGTTCACTTTACTTACCTGTGTTCACCAGTCCCGAGGAGACCGTGATGATCGAACGCTGGGGTGCCTACGTCGGACGCCGGGCACGGACCGTGCTGCTCGCCGGACTGGCGATCGCCCTGGCCGCCGGTGCGTTCGGCATGGGCGTCTTCGACCATCTCTCGCAGGGCGGCTTCGACGACAAGGCCAGCGAGAGCTCGCGCGAGCTCCGCGTCGAGCAGGACACGTTCGGCAACCGGTCGCTCGACGTGATCGCGATCTACTCCAGCGAGGAGCTCACCGCCGACCAGCCGGAGTTCCGTGCGGCCGTCGCGGCCGTCGTCGACGCGATCCCGCAGGACCTCGTCTCCGCGGTGGTGCCGTACTACGACAGCGAGCGACCGGACCTGGTCAGCGCCGACGGACACGCCGCGCAGGTGCAGATCTCGTTGGCCGGCGAGACCGAGGACGACTTCACCAGCGCCTACGAGGAGCTGAGCCCCGACCTCGTGGCCACGGGCCTGGAGACCGACCTGGCCGGCACGTACGCCGTCTTCACCGATGTCAACGAGATCACCTCCGACGACCTCAAGCGCGCCGAGCTGATCTCGATGCCGCTGGTGCTGCTGCTCGCCCTGCTGATCTTCGGCAGCCTGGTGGCGGCGTCGATGCCGGTCCTAGTCGGCGTGGTGGCGATGCTCGGGGCGCTGGCGGTGGTGCGGGCGCTGACCATGGTCACCGACGTGTCGATCTTCGCCGTCAACGTGATCTCACTGCTCGGCATCGGTCTCGCGATCGACTACGCGCTGTTCGTGGTCAGCCGGTTCCGCGAGGAGCTCGCGCTCCTGCCGGACGACCATCCGGATGCCGCCGCCATCGCCGTACGGCGCACCATGGCGACCGCGGGCCGGACCGTGCTCTTCTCCGGCCTGACCGTGGCGGCGGCGATGTCGAGCCTGCTGATCTTCCCGCAGGCCTTCCTCAAGAGCATGGGGTACGGCGGGATCGCGGCGGTCCTGGTCGCGATGGTCGCGGCGCTGACCGTGCTGCCGGCGACGCTGCGCCTGCTGGGTCGTCGCGTGGACGCCGGCCGGCTCCCGTGGCGCCGGCACCGTCCCGTGGTGGTCGACGACGCCCACGGCCGGTGGGCGCGGCTGGCCCGTGCGGTGATGCGCCGGCCGGTCGCCGTGATCGCGGTGACCGTGGTCGGCCTGCTGGTCATCGCCTCGCCGTTCCTCGGCGCGCGCTGGGGGAGTGTCGACCACCGGGTGCTGCCGGACGACGCACCCGCGCACGTGGCGATCGACAAGCTGAACACGGAGTTCGGCGCCGAGGCGTCGACCGCGTCGCTGCTGCTGCGGGACGTGCCCGACGAGCAGGTGGCGTCGTACACCCGTGCGGTCCAGGAGGTCGACGGCGTCACGGCCGTCATCCCGGTCGCGCAGGCCGACGGCGCCACCCTGTTGCGGGCGGTCTGGGAGGGCAACAGCCAGACCGAGGCGTCCCAGGCCGTCGTCCACGACCTGCGGGAGGTCGATCCCGACGTAGGCACCGTGCTCGTCGGCGGCCAGACCGCGGCGACCGTCGACCTGATCGACTCCGTCGGCGCGCACCTGCCCTGGATGGGGCTCATCGTGCTCGTCGTGATGCTGGTGCTGCTGTTCCTCGCCTTCGGGTCGGTGGTGCTGCCGTTCAAGGCGGTGCTGATGAACCTGTTCTCGGTCGCCGCCTGCTTCGGGGTCGTGACCTGGATCTTCAGCGACGGCCACCTGGCCGACCTGTTCGGCTTCACCCCCCAGGGCTTCCTCGACGTGACCAACCCGATCCTGATGCTGGCGATCCTGTTCGGTCTCTCGATGGACTACGAGGTGTTCCTGCTCTCGCGGATCCGCGAGCAGTGGGACCGCACCCACGACAACGACCTCGCGGTCGCGACCGGCCTGCAGAAGACCGGCCGCATCATCACCAGCGCGGCCCTGCTGCTGGGCGTGGTGATCGGCGCGTTCGGCACCAGCGGGATCGTGTTCATGAAGATGCTCGGCATCGGCATGCTGGTCGCGCTGCTCATTGACGCGACGGTCGTCCGTGCGCTGCTGGTGCCGGCGACGATGAAGCTGCTCGGCGACTGGAACTGGTACGCCCCCGGCCCGCTGCGCCGCTGGTGGGAGCGGTACGGCTTCCGCGAGGGCGACGACGTGCTCGACGGCGTCGCCGAGGACGACCCCGGCCGGAAGGCGTCCGTGGTCTGATCCGGGCCGTGACATCGGCCTCACTGCCGGGGTGTCCCGTTTTGTGCGTCGCTCTCAGGGCACGTCTTGTGCTGTGATGCGGGCCCGACCCCCCGCCTTGAGGAGATCCGATGAAGACCCTGACCCTGGCCGCCGCTGTGCTCGGCGCCGCGACCCTGCTGACCGGCTGCGGTGGCGACGACGACAGCGGCAACGGCGGCGGGTCCGCCGGCGACAGCTCCTTCACCGACCAGTCCGCCAAGGAGATCGCCGACACCGCGCGCGAGGCCATGGCCGGCCTGGAGTCGGTGCGCGTCGACGGCTCCATCACCAGCGACGGTCAGGAGATCGCCCTCGACCTCGCGGTGAGCACGGCCGGCGAGTGCGCGGGCACGGTCTCCATCGGCGGCGCCTCGGCCGAGCTGCTCGGCACCGACGGCACGGCCTGGTTCAAGCCGAGCGACGAGTTCTGGACCGCCCAGGCCGGCGAGCAGGCCCAGACGATCATCGACCTGGTCGCCGGACGGTGGGTCGTGATGCCCGCGGACGACGACAGCTTCGGCGAGTTCTGCAACCTGAACTCCCTCCTCGAGGAGCTCGTCGACAGCGACGACGAGGGCAGCTACGAGAAGGGCGACGTGTCGGAGATCGACGGCACCGAGGCGATCGCGATCACCAACACCGACCAGGAGGACGGCCCGTCCGTCGGCCACGTCCAGGTCGACGGTGACCACTACCTGCTGAAGGTGGAGCGCACCGAGGGCGACGACCAGGGGTCGATCACCTTCTCCGACTTCAACGAGGAGGTGCCGGTCGAGGTCCCCGCCGAGGAGGACATCGTCGACCTCAACCAGCTCGGCAGCTGATCAGCGGCAAGGACGGGGCGGGGCCGCAGGTAGCGGCTCTGCCCCGTCCTGGCGTTCAGGGCGCGAGCAGCGCTCCCGCGTGCGGCGGCAGCGTGAGCGTGCCGCCCGCCAGCTCGGCTCCGGCGAGCGTCGCGAAGAGCAGCCGGCCGTGCGGCAGCGCGAAGCTCGCCTCGGCGTCGCCGAGGTTGACCACCACGGCCAGCTCGCCCCGGTGCATCACGAATGTACGGCGCTCCTCGTCCACCTCGCACCGGGTGCGGGCGAACGCCGGGTCGGTGAGCTGGCTCCACTCGCGACGCAGCGCGCCCAGCCGCCGGTAGACGTCGAGGATCCGCGCGTGCCGGCCCTCGGCCGCCTCGGCCCAGTCGAGCTTCGAGCGCGCGAAACTGGCCGGGTCCTGCGGGTCCGGTACGACGGCCGGGTCCCAGCCCATCCGCTCGAACTCCGCGATCCGTCCCTCGGCCGTCGCCTTCCCGAGCTCGGGCTCCGGGTGCGAGGTGAAGAACAGGAACGGCGACGAGGCCGCCCACTCCTCGCCCTGGAAGAGCATCGGCGTGAACGGGCCGGCCAGCGTCAGCAGCGCCGCGCAGGCGAGCTGGTCCTCGTCGAGGTGGTCCGTGATCCGGTCGCCGACGGCGCGGTTGCCCACCTGGTCGTGGTTCTGCGCGCACACGACCAGCCGCCAGCTCGGCATCGCCGCGGTGTCGACCGGGGTCCCGTGGTCGCGGCCGCGGAACGACGAGAACGTGCCGTCGTGGAAGAAGCCGCGCTCGCACACCTTGGCGAGTGCGCCGAGCGGCGCGAAGTCGGCGTAGTACCCGTCGGTCTCCCCGGTCAGGGCGACGTGCACCGCGTGGTGGAAGTCGTCGCTCCACTGCGCGTCCAGGCCGTAGCCGCCGGCCTCGCGCGGAGTCACCAGCTTCGCGTCGTTGAGGTCCGACTCCGCGATCAGCGTCAGCGGCCGCCGCTGGTGGGCGGAGAGTGCCGCCACCTCGACGGCCATCTCCTCCAGCAGGTGGGTCGCCGACCCGTCGGCCAGCGCGTGTACGGCGTCCAGCCGCAGCCCGTCGACGTGGTAGTCCTCCAGCCACATCCGGACGTTGTCCAGGATGTAGCGCCGCACCTCCGCCGAGCCGTCACCGTCGAGGTTGACCAGGTCGCCCCAGGTGTTGCTGCCGGACTTCAGGTAGGGACCGAAGAGCGGCAGGTAGTTCCCGGACGGGCCCAGGTGGTTGTAGACCACGTCCTGGATGACGCCGAGCCCGGCGGCGTGGCAGCCGTCGACGAAGCGCTGGTAGCCCGTGGGGCCGCCGTACCCCTCGTGGACCGCCGACCAGAGCACACCGTCGTAGCCCCAGTTGTGGGTGCCGTTGAAGGCGTTGACCGGCATCACCTCGACGAGGTCGACGCCGAGGTCGCGGAGGTGGTCGAGCCGGCCGAGCGCCGCGTCGAACGTCCCCTCCGGGGTGAAGGTCCCGACGTGCAGCTCGTAGACGACCGCCCCCGCGAGCTGGCGCCCGGTCCAGGCCTGGTCGGTCCAGGCGAACGCCGCGGGGTCGTGGGTTCGCGAGCGCTGGTGGACGCCCGCCGGCTGGCGCCGCGACCGCGGGTCGGGTCGGGGCACGTCCGAGTCGTCGATCAGGTAGCCGTAGTCCACCTCCGAGCGTGGATCGGGAACGGGTCCCGCGGGGGTCCACCAGCCGTCGTCTCCGCGGTGCATGTCGACGATGGCATCGCCCACCGACAGGCGGAGGCGCGACGGCCGCGGTGCCCACACGTCGTAGACGGAACGCATCAGATCTCCTCCACCAGTAGCGCGACGGGATACCCGTCGAGCAGCTCTCCCACCTGCGCCGACGCGGGCCGGTCGGCGATCACGTCGTGCCAGCGTCCGTCGGGCAGCCGGAGCTCGGTGTCGCCCCAGCCGCCCCGGGCGGCCAGCCCGACCGGCAGCCGGGTGACGACGGCGATCGCCCCGCCCCGGTCGTAGGCGAGCACGTGGCCGGCCGCCGGCCCGCTCGCGGCGACCGGCGCGTAGGACCCGAACAGGTCCGGCCGGTCGCGGCGCAGGCTCAGCGCCGCGTGGGTGACCCGCAGCTTCGTCACCCCCGGGTCGTCGAGCGCGCTGCCGAGCGGCGACCACTCGGCGGCCCGCAGCAGGTCCTGGCGACGGTCGAAGTCGACCCGGCGCCGGTTGTCGGGGTCGACGAGGGACTGCTCCCACAACTCGCTGCCCTGGTAGACGTCCGGCACCCCGGGGATCGTGAGGCCCAGCAGCTTGGCCGACAGTGCGTTGACCCAGCCCGGGCCCACCACGTGGGGGAGCAGGTCCTCGATGACGGCACGCACGTCGTCGCGGTCGAACGCCGCGTCGACGGCCGCGTGGACGGCGGCCTCGTACTCCTCGTCCGGCTCCGTCCAGGTGGTCCGGTCGCCGGCCTCGCGCATCGCCTTCTCGGCGTACCCGTGCAGCCGGGAGCGCAGGTCCGGGTCGGACGGCAGCCACGAGCCGACGACGGCCTGCCACAGCAGCGAGCCGAAGCCCGGGTCCGGCAGCGGCACCAGCGAGAGCAGCGACTCCAACGCCGGCTCCCACCGCCCGGGCAGCTCGGCGTACGTCGTGATCCGCGCCCGGACGTCCTCGCCGCGTTTCGTGTCGTGCGTCGACAGCGTCGTCATCGCGTGCGGCCAGTCCCGCTGCCGCTCGGCCATCGCGGTGTGGAAGTCCGGCACGGACAGCGCGAACACCGACGGGTCACCGCCGACCTCGTTGAGGGAGGTGAGCCGGGAGTAACGGTAGAAGGCGCAGTCCTCGACACCCTTGGCCATCACCATGCCGCTGGTCTGCTGGAACCGCTTGGCCCCGGCCAGGTCGGCGTCGAAGAGCCACGGCTCCAGCCGGTCGAAGGTCGCGCCGAGGTCGGGGCGGTGCCGCCGGGCCTCGGCGAAGGCGTGCTCGAGGTGCTCGCGGCCCTCGGGCAGGTAGGAGCGGTAGACCGGGAAGCAGGCCAGCAGCTCGCCGACGGCGTCCTCGGCACGGAACGCAGGGACCAGCGGCACGTGACGGCGCAGGTCGCGCACGATGCGTCGTACCTCGGAGTGCAGGATGCCGTCGGCGACCGCGCGCTTGGTCCCGTGGACCATCTCGGCCCAGTCGACCGGCCCGCCGCGCAGCCGCGCCTCGAGGTCGTCGAGCGGCGCCTGGCCGGCGGGGTCGGTGAGCACGCGGTCGATGTGGGCGAGCGCGTCGTACCCGGTGGTGCCGGCGGTCTCCCACGAGCCAGGCAGGCGTTCGCCCGGCTCGAGGATCTTCTCCACCAGCACGTAGGCGCCGCCCGTGAGCGTGGCGAGGTCGCGCAGGTAGCCCCCGGGATCGCGCAGCCCGTCGGGGTGGTCCACCCGCAGCCCGTCGACCAGCCCCTCGTCGAACCAGCGGCGGATCTCGACGTGGGTGTCGGCGAAGACCTCCGGCTCCTCGACGCGTACGGCGGCCAGCGTGTTGACCGCGAAGAACCGCCGGTAGTTGAGCCCCTCGTCCGCCATCCGCCAGTTGACGAGCTCGTAGTGCTGCTCCGTCAGCGTGGTCGTGCCGGGGGCGAGCGGGAAGCGGTTGTCGTGGTAGCGGACCTCGCCCTCCTCGACGAGCACCTCGATGGCGTCCTCGTCGTCGTCGCCGACCACGGGGATCCGCAGCTTCTGTCCCGTCGCGTCCCAGTCGATGTCGAACGCGGCGGCGTGCTCCGCCTCGCGGCCGTGCTTCAGCACGTCCCACCACCACGGGTCCGCCTCCGGCGTCGCGACGCCGACGTGGTTGGGCACGATGTCGACGAGGACGCCCATGCCCAGCCGCCGGGCCTCGGCGGACAGCGCCGCGAGGCCCTCCGCGCCGCCGCGCGCGGGGTCGACCCGGTCGTGGCGGATGACGTCGTACCCGTGCGTGCTGCCGGGCGCGGCCTCCAGGATGGGCGACAGGTAGACCCAGTCGGCGCCCAGCTCGTGGAGGTAGGGCAGCAGGCGGGCACAGGCGAAGAGGTCGAGGTCGGCGGTGACCTGGAGCCGGTAGGTGCTGGTCGGGACCCGCACGGATCAGCTCCTGCGCGCCTGCGCCGCGACGGACGCCGCGACGGAGAGGTCCGGCTCGGACTCGGGCTCCCGGTGCTCCCGGAGTACGACGAGGCTCCGCGTGCCGAGCGGGAACGACCCGCCCGCCTCGACGGTGCCGTCCTCGTCGGCCGCGCCCCCGGTGTCGATGACGACGTCCCAGGCCTCGGCGTACTCCAGGGGTGGGAGCGTCACCTCGGTGTCGCCGTCGGCGTTGAAGTAAAGCAGGAAGTGGTCGTCCTTGATGACCTCGCCGCGGGCGTCGCGGCCGGCGATGCCGTTGCCGTTGAGGTACATCCCGATCGCCTTCGACCCCGACTGCCAGTCGTCGTCCTCCATGGGCCGGCCGTCGAGGTGCAGCCAGACGATGTCGTCGAGGCGCTCGCCGTACGCCCCACGGACCTCCTCGCCGGTGAAGAAGCGCTTGCGGCGGAAGGTCGGGTGCTGCGCGCGCAGGCGCGAGACCGCGGCGGTGAACTCGACCAGCGGCGCGTCGACCTCGTCCCAGTGCACCCAGCTCAGCTCGGAGTCCTGGGCATAGGTGTTGTTGTTGCCCTGCTGGGTGCGGCCGAGCTCGTCGCCGTGCAGCAGCATCGGCACGCCCTGGCTGAGCAGCAGGGTCGCGATGAAGTTCCGCTGCTCGCGGGCACGGAGCGCGAGCACCTCCGGGTCGTCGGTCGGACCCTCGACCCCGTGGTTCCAGGACCGGTTGTGGCTCTCGCCGTCGTTGTTGTCCTCGCCGTTGGCCTCGTTGTGCTTCTCGTTGTAGGAGACCAGGTCGCGCAGCGTGAAGCCGTCGTGGGCGGTGACGAAGTTGATGCTGGCGAAGGGCCGGCGCCCGGACCGCTCGTAGAGGTCGGAGGAGCCGGCGATCCGCGAGGCGAACTCGCCGAGCGCGGGCTCGCCGCGCCAGAAGTCGCGGACCGTGTCGCGGTACTTGCCGTTCCACTCCGTCCACTGCGGGGGGAAGCCGCCGACCTGGTAGCCGCCCGGGCCGACGTCCCACGGCTCCGCGATCAGCTTCACCTGCGAGACGACCGGGTCCTGCTGCACGAGCTCGAAGAAGGTCGCCAGCCGGTCGACGTCGTAGAACTCGCGCGCCAGCGTCGAGGCCAGGTCGAAGCGGAACCCGTCGACGTGCATCTCGGTGACCCAGTAGCGCAGCGAGTCCATGATCAGCTGCAGCGAGTGCGGGTGTCGGACGTTGAGGGTGTTCCCGGTGCCCGTGTAGTCCATGTAATAGCGCGCGTCGTCCTCGACGAGGCGGTAGTAGGCCTGGTTGTCGATGCCCTTGAAGGACAGCGTCGGCCCGAGGTGGTTGCCCTCGGCGGTGTGGTTGTAGACCACGTCGAGGATCACCTCGATCCCCGCCTCGTGCATCGCCTTGACCATCGCCTTGAACTCCTGGACCTGCTGGCCCAGGGCACCCTCGCCGCGCGCTGCGCTGTAGTCCTCGTGCGGCGCGAAGAACCCGAGGGTGTTGTAGCCCCAGTAGTTGCGCAGCCCCTTCTCCTGCAGCGTGCTGTCCTGGACGAACTGGTGCACGGGCATGAGCTCGATGGCCGTGATCCCGAGCTTCTGAAGGTGCTCGACGACGGCCGGGTGCGCTAGCCCGGCGTACGTTCCTCGGATGTCCTCGGGGACGTCCGGGTGCAGCCGGGTCAGGCCCTTGACGTGCGCCTCGTAGACGACCGAGTCGTTGTACGGCGTCCGCGGGCGACGGTCGCCCTCCCAGTCGAAGAACGGGTTGATGACGACGCCGTAGGTCATGTGCGGCGCCGAGTCGTCGTCGTTGCGCGAGTCCTCGTCACCGAAGTCGTAGGAGAACAGCGCCTGGTCCCAGTCGATCTCGCCGCTGGTCGCCTTGGCGTACGGGTCCAGCAGCAGCTTGCTGGGGTTGCAGCGCAGGCCCTGGGCCGGGTCCCACGGCCCGTGCACGCGGTAGCCGTAGCGCTGGCCCGGCTGCACCTGCGGCAGGTAGCAGTGCCAGACGTAGGCGTCGACCTCGGTCAGCTCGACCCTGGTCTCGGTGCCGTCGGCGTCGAAGAGGCACAACTCGACCCGGTCCGCGACCTCGCTGAAGAGGGCGAAGTTGGTGCCGGCGCCGTCGTACGTCGCGCCCAGGGGGTAGGCGTCGCCGGGCCAGATCTCGAGGGTGGGGCTGTCGTCGCTCACGGAGAGCGTGTACCCACTGCCGTCCCCGCCGGACCGGGTCCGGCGGGCGACGTTCGTCTCGTCCTGGCGTGGCCGCGGTCAGCCGACCGGGGGACTCTCGTGCTGCCGGTGGATGCCGATGGTGTCCAGCACCTCCCCGTCCTCGTCGTACGCCGTCACGGTCGCGGCCTCGTACTCCGACCGGCTCAGGGTCACGCCCTCGGGCAGCCAGAACATGGCGACCCGGTCGGTGACCGCCGCCTCGTAGGTCGTGCCGCCCGCCTCGATGGTGACCCGGTCGACGGAGGGCGAGATCTCGATCATCCCCGCGATCTCGAACACGGGCCCCTGCGGTCCGTCGTCGCGCGTCATGAACGCGTGCCGGAGGTGCCTCCCGGCCGGCAGGTGCCACCGCTCGCGCGCCAGTCCCGTCGGGTGCTCCGCGCCGGCCCCCGACGCCCGCGGCGGGCTCCACCAGCAGTTCACGACCTCCTCGCCGAGGTCGTAGACCACGATCGTGTGACGCGCGCGGCTCTGACCCGCCACCGGCGATGGGAGCGTCGCGGTCGTGATGTCGTCCCACGCGCCGCGGACGGACGAGGAGCAGTCGCGGAGGACGTCGTCGGCCACCTCGGGGTCGAGGTTGACCAGCTCCGGACCCCAACCGGCGGCGTACGACGTCGTCGGCGTGAGTGGGGCGCTCCCCGGCGGCAGGATCGTCGCGAGGCCGATGGCCCCGACGGCACCGAGCGCGGCGATGCTCCCGAGGGCCGTCACGCGCCGGCGGCGCCGCAGTCGGTTGCCGCGGCCGAGCACCTCCCCGGCGGGTCGGCGCATGGTCAGGTGCGCGGTCCCGGCTGCGAGCCGGTCGTGCAGGTCGTCCTCGGTCATCGCTGTGTCCTCTCGGAGTGGGTGAGGTGTGAGCGGAGCGTCGCGATCGCCTTGTGGAGCTGCGAGGCCACCGTCCCCGGCGCGATGCCGAGGCGGGAGGCCGTCTGCTCCGTGCTGAGGTCGAGGAGGTAGCGGAGCACCACCACCTCCCGCTGCCGCGGCGGCAGCCGGCGCACGGCCGAGAGCAGGTCGGTGCGGTCCGCACCGTCCTCGTGGACCTCGTCCGGAGGCGTCGACGCGGGCGACTCGCGCCGCCGCTTGCGCCACCACGAGATGTTGGCGTTCACGGCGGTGCGAACGACCCACGCCTCGGGTGCGCCGAGTCGTCGTACCTTCCCCCAGTGCGACCAGGCCCGGGCGAAGGCCTCGGCCACCGCCTCCTCGGCCTCGTCGGGCCGCAGCCCCGACGCGACCGCAGCGCGCAGGCACCGGTCCCGGTGTCCCACGTAGAACTCGCTGAACTCGCTGTCGCTCACACCCCGATGACGCACGGGCGTGATGATCCCTTGCCTCGGCCGCGAGACTCGTTGGTTACCAACCAGTAGGATCCGGCGCATGAAGCGCGAGATCTACGACGAGGACCACGAGGCGTTCCGGGCATCGGTCAAGGAGTTCCTCGACCGGTCGGTCATCCCGCACGTCGAGCAGCACGCCGCCGAGAAGGCGATCCCCCGGGAGTTCTGGCGGGAGGCGGGCCGCCAGGGGTTCCTCGGACTGGAGATCCCCGAGGAGTACGACGGCGCCGGCGCGGGCGACTACCGCTTCAACGCCGTCCTGCTGGAGGAGCTCAACAAGGTCAACGCCGCGCTCGGCTCGTGCGTGGGCATCCACGCCGACATCACCGCGCCGTACCTCGTCGAACTGGGGACGGAGGAGCAGAAGCGGCGCTGGCTGCCGGGTGTGGCCTCCGGCGAGATCCTGCTCGCGATCGGCATGACCGAGCCGTCCGGTGGCTCGGACCTGGCCGCGCTGAAGACCACGGCAGTGCGCGACGGCGACGACTGGGTGATCAACGGCTCCAAGACGTTCATCACCAACGGCTACTCCGCCGACCTGGTCCTGGTCGCCGCGCGCACGTCGCCCGAGAAGAAGGCCCGCGGTATCACGCTGTTCGCCGTCGACACGACGCTGCCGGGCTTCAGTCGCGGCCGCAAGCTCGACAAGGTCGGCCAGGACGAGTCCGACACCGCCGAGCTCTTCTTCGAGAACCTGCGCGTCACCGACGCCGAGATCGTCGGCGAGCTCGACGGCGGCTTCATCCACATGATGCAGAAGCTCCCGCAGGAGCGGCTCGGCTGCGCGATCAGCAACGTCGCGCACGCGAAGCAGATCCTCGAGGAGACCATCCAGTACGCCAAGGACCGCCAGGCCTTCGGCCAGTCGATCGGCAACTTCCAGCACAACAAGTTCCTGCTCGCCGAGCAGGTCACCGCGATCGAGGTCGCCGAGGCGTTCATCGACCGCTGCGTCGTCCAGCACGACGCGGGCGAGCTGACCCCGGTCGACGCCGCGAAGGCCAAGTGGTGGAGCTCGCAGGTCCAGAACGACGTCCTCGACCACTGCGTCCAGCTGCACGGCGGCTACGGCTTCATGAACGAGTACCGCGTCGCCCGTGCGTGGCGCGACGCCCGCGTCTCCAAGATCTGGGCCGGCTCCAACGAGATCATGAAGGAGCTGATCGGGAGGGACCTCGGCCTGTAGCCGACCCTGCCCTTCCTTGCGGGCGATACGACGCGGCGCGACGATGCGGGCATGACGACGGAGGTGCCGGCCGACGTGCCCGCGGAGCCACGCGCGCAGCGCCACGACGACGAGCCGCACGAGCAGGGGCTGAACAACCGCCTGAACTGGCTGCGTGCGGGGGTTCTCGGCGCCAACGACGGCATCGTCTCGACGGCGGGCATCGTGATGGGCGTCGCCGGCGCGACCACCGACCGCAACGCGATCCTGGTCGCCGGCGTGGCCGGGCTGGCGGCGGGCGCGCTGAGCATGGGCGCGGGGGAGTACGTCTCGGTCAGCACCCAGCGCGACTCCGAGCTCGCGCTGCTCGCGAAGGAGCGCCGCGAGCTCGCTGAGGACCCCGCCGACGAGCTGGAGGAGCTCGCCTCCCTCTACGTCGACCGCGGGCTCACCGAGGACCTGGCGCTCCAGGTCGCCGAGCAGCTCACGGCGTACGACGCCCTCGGCGCGCACGCGGAGGTCGAGCTGGGCATCGACCCCGACGACATCACGAGCCCGTGGAACGCGGCGCTCGCCTCGACGCTCGCGTTCACCATCGGCGCCCTGCTGCCGCTGCTCACGATCACGCTCGTCGTCGCGGACGCCCGGGTCGGGGTCACGGTCGCCTCGGTCCTGCTCGCGCTCGCCCTGACCGGCTGGGCCAGCGCGCGGTTCGGTTACGGCCCCGCGGGCCGCGCCGTGGTGCGCAACGTGCTCGGCGGTGCCTTCGCGATGGCGGTCACGTACGGCATCGGGACGCTGCTCGGCACGCAGGTCTGAGGCGTCGGCCGGGGAGCGGAACGGGACGTCCGGAGGCCGCAATTGCAGCCGTTAGGCAGGTTCTGGCGCGATCACCATGTCCGGGGGCCGCAATTGCGGCCGTCGGGCGGGCGGGGCGGCGGGGCGACCGGGTGCTCAGTGCCGCCGCGGTCCGGAGCGGCCGTCGCCCATCCGGCGCAAGGACTCGACGAGGTCCTCGGCCGGGACGTCGTCGTCGTGGCGCAGCTTCTGCAGCACCGCCTGCGGCAGTGCGTCGAGGCCGCGCACCTCCTGGTGCAGGCGCTCCATCGTGGTGTCGAGCGTGAAGGCGGTCTCGGCCGCCTCGCGCAGACCGTCGAGGAGCTCGGCGGGGATCTCGCGGCGGTACTTGTAGTAGATCTTGTGCTCCAGGCTCGCCCAGAAGTCCATGGCGACCGTGCGCAGCTGAACCTCGACCACGACCGGCACCACGCCACCCGAGAGGAACACCGGCACCTCGACCAGCACGTGCAGGCTGCGGTAGCCGTTCTGCTTCGGCTGGGCGATGTAGTCGCGGACCTCGACCGTCCGGACGTCCTGCTGGGCGGTCAGCAGGTCGAAGACCTGGTAGACGTCCGAGACGAAGCTGCAGGTCACGCGGACGCCGGCGATGTCGGTGACCCGCCGCCGGACCTCGTCGTACGCCGCCGGCCCGTCGAGGTCGATGCCCTTGCGCTGGATCTTCTCGACCAGGCTCTCGTGGGTCTTCAGCCGCGAGGAGACGGTCTCGATCGGGTTGTAGTCGTGCAGGTGGGCGAACTCGTCGCGCAGGATGCTCAGCTTGGTGACCACTTCGTCCATGCCGAACTTGTGCTCCAACAGGAACCTGCGGAACTCGTCGTCCCAGAGCGCCACGGTCACCCCGCCAGCGTACGCACGGAAACTGGGAGGCTCCTGTGCCCCCTCCCGACCTACCATCGCTCCGTGGTCCCCACCCGTCACCTGCCGGCCCTCGTGGTCGGCCGGTCCCTCGCCCTCACCGGCCCGAAGGCGTGACCGGCACCCGCATGTTCGCGGCGGTCGTGCCGCCGGAGGAGGTGGTCGAGCACCTCGACGCCTTCCTGGACGTACGGCGCGCCGCCGGGCCGTTCCGCTGGGCTCCGGCGGAGCAGCTGCACGTGACCGTCGCGTTCTATGCGGAGGTTCCCGACCGGGCGCTCGACGACCTGGCCGAGCGGCTCGGCCGGGCCGCGGGGCGTCGTACGCCCTTCGAGACGAGGATCGCGGGTGGCGGCGCGTTCCCGCACGTCGCCGGCGCCCGGGTGCTCTGGGCCGGGCTGGTCCTCGACGACGAGGGACGCACCGAGCTCGACCGTCTCGCGACCGGTGCCCGCGCGGCCGCGAGCCGGGCAGGGGTCGCGGTCGACGGTCAGCGCTTCCGCCCGCACGTCACCCTCGCCCGGCTCCGTCATCCCGACGAGGTCAGTGACTGGGTGCGGCTGCTCGACGCGTACGACGGCCCCGCGTGGACGGTCGACCGGCTGAGCCTGGTGGCGTCGTACCTCGGCGAGGGTCCGCGCGGCCGGCCGCGCTACGAGACGGTGGCCGAGCTCCCGCTGGGCTGACCGCGTGTTCCCCGCCCGTGCTGTCGGCGTCATGGCCTAGGTTGACCGGGGTGAGGATCGCGGTCGTCCGGGAGACCCGCGAGGGCGAGGCGCGGGTCGCGCTGGTGCCCGAGCTGGTCGGGAAGCTGACGGCGCTGGGCCATGACGTGGACATCGAGCCCGGCGCGGGTCGTCGCGCCCTGATCAGCGACGAGGAGTACCTCGAGGCCGGCGCGGGCGTCGATCCCGACGCGCTCGCCCACGCCGACCTGGTGGTGTCGGTGCAGCCGCCGAACCCCGAGCAGGTGCGCCGTCTGCGGGAGGGCGCGCTCACGGTCTCCTTCCTGCCGACGACCCAGGAGCCCGGTCTGGTCGCCGACCTGCGTGACGTCGGCGCCACGGCCTTCGCGATGGAGCTCGTGCCGCGGATCTCGCGCGCGCAGAGCATGGACGCCCTCTCGTCGCAGGCCCTGGTGGCGGGCTACCGCTGCGCCGTGGTCGCGGCCGGGATGCTGCGCCGCTTCTTCCCGCTCAACATGACCGCGGCCGGGACCGTCCCGCCCGCCGAGGTCGTCGTGCTCGGTGCGGGCGTGGCCGGGCTGCAGGCGATCGCCACCGCGCGCCGACTCGGCGCCGTCGTCAAGGCGTACGACGTCCGTCCCGCCGCCGCCGAGGAGATCCGCTCGATGGGAGCCCAGGCGATCGACCTCGACCTGCCCGCGCTGGAGGGGGCCGGCGGCTACGCCCGCGAGATGACCGAGGACCGCGCCGCGTTGCAGATGCAGCTGCTGGCGCCGTACGTCGCCGCGGCGGACGCGCTGATCACGACCGCGGCGGTGCCCGGCCGGGCCGCGCCGCTGCTGGTCAGCGCCGCGATGGTGGAGGCGATGCGGCCCGGGTCGGTGGTGGTGGACCTGGCGGCCGAGAGCGGCGGCAACGTCGAGGGCGCGGTGGCCGGCGAGGTCGTGCGGATCGGCAACGCCCAGGTCTGGGGCGGGCGCAACGTCGCCGCGCAGATGCCCGGTCCGGCGTCGCGGCTCTACGCCCAGAACGTCGTCGCGCTGGTCACCCTGATGTCCGTCGACGGGACCCTGGCTCCCGACCTCGACGACGAGATCCTGGCGGGCTGCTGCGTCACCCGCGGCGGCCGGATCCTGCACGAGCCGACCCGACTGCTGGTGGAGGGGGCGTGATCACGTGAGCGAGCCCGTCGTCTGGCTGACGATCTTCGTGCTGAGCGTCTTCGTCGGCGTCGAGGTGATCGCCAAGGTGTCCTCGACCCTGCACACCCCGCTGATGTCGGGGGCCAACGCCATCCACGGGGTGATCCTGCTCGGGGCCGTCATCGTCACCGGCGCCACCGACAACACCGTCGCCCTCGTGGTCGGCCTGGTCGCGATCGTGCTGGCCGCCGTCAACATGGTCGGCGGGTTCGTCGTGACCGACCGGATGCTGCAGATGTTCGTGCGCCGCAGGCCGTCCGACCGGCAGGACGGCCGCGGATGATCCCCACCTGGGCACAGCTGGTCTACCTCGGCTGCGCGGTCGCCTTCATCCTCGCTCTCAAGGGACTGGCCGGTCCCCGCACCGCGCGGGCCGGGAACCTGATCGGCGCCGGGGCGGCCGTCGTCGCCGTGGCGACGCCGTTCTTCTACCTCGACCTCGACCACGTCCCGCTGATCCTGGCGGCGGTCGCGATCGGCTCGGTGATCGGCGTGGTGGGCGCGCGGCGGGTGCAGATGACCCAGATGCCGCAGATGGTGGCGCTGTTCAACGGCGTCGGCGGCGGGGCGGCGGCGCTCGTCGCGCTGGTCGAGCTCTACGAGATGGGTCCGCACGCCGAGGAGGTCGGCTGGTTCACGCTGGCCGCGACGGCGTTCACGATCCTGGTGGGCTCGGTGTCGTTCTCGGGCTCGGCGGTGACCTTCGCCAAGCTCCAGGAGCTGATGACCTCGCGGCCGGTGGTGTTCCCCGGACTGCCCGTCGTCTTCGGGCTGGCCGGGATCGCCGGGATCGCGCTCGGTGTGCTCGTCGTGACCGATCCCGGGGTCTCGTTCGGCATCCCGCTCGCGCTGCTGGGACTGCTGGTCGGCGTCCTGCTGGTGCTGCCGGTCGGCGGCGCCGACGTACCCATCGTGATCTCGCTGCTCAACGCCTTCACCGGCCTGACCGTGGCGGCCGGCGGCTACGTGCTCGGCAACGTCGTGCTCCTCGTCGCCGGCACGCTCGTCGGCGCCTCCGGCACGTTCCTCACCCTGCTGATGGCGCGGGCGATGGGCCGCTCGGTGTCCAACATCCTCTTCGGCGCGCTGCGGGGCGGGTCGACCCTCGGCGCCGGCGAGGCCTCCGACCGGCCGGTCCGCAGCGCCGGACCCGAGGACGTCGCGATCCTGCTCGGGTACGCCGAGCGCGTCATCATCGTGCCGGGCTACGGGCTCGCCGTCGCGCAGGCCCAGCACACGCTGCGCGAGCTGGTCGACGTCCTGCTGACCCGGGGCGCGCGGGTCGACTACGCCATCCACCCGGTGGCCGGCCGGATGCCCGGCCACATGAACGTGCTGCTCGCCGAGGCCCAGGTGCCCTACGACCAGCTGGTCGAGATGGACGACATCAACGGCGAGTTCAAGCACACCGACGTGGTGCTCGTCGTCGGCGCCAACGACGTCGTGAACCCCGCCGCCAAGACGACCCCCGGCGCCCCGATCTACGGCATGCCGATCCTCGACGTCGACGAGGCGCGGCAGGTGGTCTTCCTCAAGCGCTCGATGCGGCCCGGCTTCGCCGGCATCGAGAACGAGCTGCTCTTCGACCCCCGCACCACGCTGCTCTTCGGGGACGCCAAGGACTCGCTCGCGAAGGTGCTCAGCGCGGTCAAGGGCCTGTGACCCTCGCGCGGTCCGCTCGTTGAGCGGGCATGACCGACGATGACGAGGAGCGGCGCGGCCGCGCCGACGGGCACCGCTACGAGGCTCCCGAGTCCGACGAGGAGCGCCGCAGCAAGGAGTGGGCGTACGCCGCCCTCGGCGTGCTGTTCGTCGTGCTGATGATCCTGATCGCCACCGGGACGGTGCCGATCTTCCCGCACTGAGTCGGGCGGGGCGGGGGTGTCGAGGTCGGCGGGTCCCGCTGCAGGTTCATCACGGTATGCAGACGGACTCGCACCTCCCACGGCGTACCCACCGTGGGATCTGTCAGCTCGTCTGCATACCGTGATGAGCCTGCAATCGCGCGAGCCTCAGCCCGCGATGCCGTACATCCGGTCCCCGGCGTCCCCGAGCCCGGGCACGATGTAGCCCTTCTCGTTGAGCCGCTCGTCCATGGCCGCGGTCACGACCGTGACGGGGACGCTGAGTCCGTCGAGCTGCTTCTCGAGCCGGGCGCAGCCCTCGGGCGCGGCGAGCAGGCAGATGGCGGTGATGTCGTCGGCACCGCGGTCGGTGAGGAACTTGATCGCCGCGGCGAGGGTGCCGCCGGTGGCCAGCATCGGGTCGAGGAGGTAGCACTGGCGCCCGGACAGGTCGTCGGGGAGGCGCTCGGCGTACGTCGAGGCCTCCAGCGTCTCCTCGTTGCGCAGCATCCCCAGGAACCCGACCTCGGCCGTGGGCAGCAGCCGCATCATCCCGTCGAGCATGCCGAGGCCCGCGCGCAGGATCGGCACGACCAGCGGCTTGGGCGTCGCCAGCCGCACCCCGGTGGTGGGGGAGACGGGGGTGACGATCTCGACCTGGTCGACCCGGACGTCGCGGGTGGCCTCGTACGCCAGCAGCGTCACCAGCTCGTCGGTGAGGCTGCGGAACGTCGGGGAGTCGGTCTTGGCGTCCCGCAGCGTCGTGAGCTTGTGGGAGACGAGCGGGTGGTCCACGACGTGGGTACGCATAGCCCGAACCCTAGATGACCTGGGGGTGACGGCTCTGCATAAGGGCTGGCTCCCCGGGCGGTGGTCTGCCACTCTGGAGATCCACCCCGTTGGACGTGCCCAGGATCCGGAGGAGTGCCATGGTCGACCAGTTCGACGACGTGGACTTCGCGATCGCCGCCTTCCGCGAGGAGGGCGCCTGGACCGTGCAGGAGCTGACCCGCCACCACCTGGTCGACGTCGAGACCCTGGCCGACGCGCTGCGCCGGCTGCCGGGCGACTCCGGCGCCGTCGGGATGGTCGCGATGGACGAGGACTTCTTCCTCGTCGTCCGGGTCGCCGGGCCGGCGACCCGGGTGCTGCTCTCCGACGTCACCGCGGCCGACGAGTGGGACCTCGCCGCCTCGGCGGTCGACTTCCTCGGCCTGCCCCAGCCCGAGGACGAGGACGAGCAGGTCCCGGCGGGCGACCTGGAGCTCCTCGCCGACCTCGGCATGCACCCGATGGACCTCGGGGTGCTGCTCGACGACTTCGACCTCTACCCCGACGAGATGCTGTCCGACATCGCGCGCCGGGTCGGGTTCGGCGAGCTGTTCGACGACGTCGTGGGTCTGACCAGCGCCTGAGCGCCCGACAACGAGCGACGCCCTACGCTGGGCCGGTGCCGCACGACCGCTGGCGCGAGCCGATGCTCGCCGCACTCGCCGAGGCGCGGGCAGCGCTCGCGACCGACGACGTACCGATCGGCGCCGTCGTCGTCGGTCCCGACGGAGACCTCCTCGCCACGGGGCGCAACGTGCGGGAGGCGGACGCCGACCCAACCGGCCACGCGGAGGTCGTCGCGCTGCGCGCCGCCGCCCGGGCGCGGGGTGAGTGGCGGCTGGACGGCTGCACCCTGGTGGTGACCCTCGAGCCCTGCACGATGTGCGCCGGCGCCGCGGTCCTGGCCCGCGTCGACCGCGTCGTCTTCGGCGCCCACGATCCCAAGGCGGGGGCGGTCGGCAGCCTGTGGGACGTCGTCCGCGACCGGCGCCTCAACCACCGCCCGGAGGTGCTGGCGGGCCTGCTCGCCGAGGAGTCCGGCGTACTCCTGGACGGGTTCTTCCGCACCCACCGTCGCTGAGCGCCGACTGTTCATCCCCTATTCAGAGGGCAGTTTGAGCATGTGGCTGACTCTCTCAGGATCGGGATGCAGAATGGTCCGGTGCGAATTCGGGCGATGGGAGCGGCGGCGGGTGTGCTCGCCGTGACGGCCCTTGCCCTGCCGCTGCACGGCACGGGACCGGCGCAGGCCGCGTCGACGACGACCAGCGTGGTGCGCGGCACCGCCTTCCCCGATCCGCAGGTGGCCCAGCTCTCGCTCGCCGGCTGCGCGACGATGGGTGGGGTCGCCCAGCAGTCGCCGCAGGCCTTCATCGGCACCGGCGTCGCCGCGCCGCCCTCGGGCAAGCGCAGCCTGGGCTACTCCCTCACCGGCGGCAGCGCCGTCGGGGCGCTCTTCCAGCGGCCGTCGATGGCCGCCACGACCACCGCCGACCTCCAGGTGTACGCCGAGCGGGCCTCGTCCGCGGTCGTGTACGCCGGCTACCAGGAGCCCGCCGACGACGGCACGGTCCGGGTCTGGGTCGGACGTGCCACCGTCCCGGTGTCCTCCGGCGCCTGGCAGCAGGTCTCCGCGATCGGGCTCGGTTTCACCTGGACCAAGCGCGACCTCGGCACCGGCGCCGAGCTGCAGCAGGGCGGGACGGCGTCGATCGCGACGTTCATGGCCGCGCACGGCGGCGACGGGTCCGGCTTCTACTCGATCGGTGCCGGCTGCGGCGGCGGCAAGGTCTCGCTCGACACGTTCCGGGTCGGTACGGCGAGCGCCATCCGCGCCTTCGACCTCGAGGGTCTCGCGACCAGTACGTCGATCAGCGGCACCCGCGAGGTGGCCGCCGGTGAGCCGGCGAAGCTCACCGGGACGCTCCGCGACCAGAACGGCGCGCGCATCGCCCGCGCGACCCTGGTCCTGGAGCAGCGCACCGGCGACGGACCCTGGAAGACGGTCTACCGCGACGAGGCGGAGCGGAACCCGGTCGTCGTCGACGCCTCGGGTGCCGACCCGGTCGTCGAGGTGACGCCGGACGAGACCACGTCGTACCGCTTCCGGTTCGCCGACCGGCCGCTCGCCGAGGGCAGCGCCTCCGCGCCGTTCGAGGTGACCGTGGCCGACGGGAAGGACGAGGCCACGCCGCCGGCCGCCGAGGAGTCGGAGAAGCCGAAGAAGGCCCCCGCTCCGTCGGACGCGCCGGAGGCCCCGGCGCCCTCCAGCACGCCGGCCGCGCCGGCGCCGAGCGGGCCCGCGAAGCCCAGCGCGTCCACCAGCGACGAGCCCGCGCCGGAGCAGAAGCCGGACGAGCAGCCCAGCGAGAAGCCCGACCCGACGCCGTCGCCCGATGCGTCGACCAGCACGCCGGCCGCGCCCGAGTCGACCGAGCCCGCGGCCGACGCGGCGACCCCCGCCGGCTGAGCGTTCCTCAGTCGACCGCTGCGACCAGGTCGAGCACGTCCCGGGCGCAGCCCCACCCGACGGTGATCCCGGAGCCGCCGTGGCCGTAGTCGTGGACGACCGGGACCGGCAGCAGGGTGTCGTCGCGCTCGACCCGGATCGCCGGGCGACCCGGCCGTAGCCCGACGAGGCTCTCCAGCGCCTCGGCGCCCGCCAGGGCCGGGACGATGTCGGCGCAGCGCGCCAGGATGGCCTCGGTCTCGGCCGGGTCCGGGTCGGTGTCCCAGACGCCCGCGTCCAGGGTGCCGCCGAGGATGCAGTCGGTGGTGCGCGGGTGCACGTAGGCGCGGCCATCGGGGTGGTGCTCGTCGCGCACCGACAGGTCGAGGCCGGGGTTCGCGACCCGGACGATCTGCCCGCGCACCGGGAACACCGTGTCGTCGCCGACCAGCGCACCGGCCGCCAGCCCGGCCGCGTTGACGACGAGGTCGGGGGCCACGTCGAGGACGTCGTCGAGCCGCTCGAGGCGTCGTACGACGAAGGTGCCGCCGGCGCGGGCCACGGAGGCCCGGAGGTGCGGCAGGTAGCGCGGCATCTCCACCAGCGGGACGGCGTACCGGAGCCCGGCGGGGTAGGCCGGGGGCAGCTCGTCGGGCCGGGCCGGGCGTACGTCGCCGACCGCCGCGGCCCAGTTCGGGAGCGGTGCGTCCGGCTCGGGGTGCTCGCGCAGCAGCGTGAGCGACTCCCGCATCACCACGCCGGGTACGCCGGCCGCCGCCTCGGCGACCAGGGCGTCGTACGTCGTGGCGCCCCAGCGGGCGACGGCGTCGGCCGGTCCCGCGGCCGTGGGGAACCACACCGCGGCCGCGAGGGCGGACGTGGTCCGCTCGACCGGGTCCGCCGTGACGACGACGACCTCGTGGCCGGCCCGGAGGAGCAGCGTGGCGCAGCTCAGACCGCTGACGCCCGACCCGACGATGACGATGCGCATGCACCCAGCGTGCCCGAATCGGTCGGGAATGGGTCGATGAGGTCGATGTCTGTAGCGTGCAGTAGTACCCGACCGGTCCGCAGGGCCAGGCAGGAACACATGAGCTCTCTCGGAACCACCCTGTCCCCGGCCGAGCCGGACCCCGTCGTCGAGCCCGACCGGCCCGGTCTGGGCACCATCGTGAAGCGGGTGTCGCTCAGTCTGCTGATCGCCTGCCTCGTCCCGGCCGGGCTGTTCTGCTCCATCACCGTGCTTGCGGGGGTCTGGCCGGCGATCCTCGCCGCGCTCGCGTGGTCGTACGGCGCGATCGCGTGGCGCGCGGCGACCGGTCGCCGTACCTCCGGGCTGTTGATCCTGATCGCGATCGTGCTGACCGGACGGACCCTGGTGGCGCTGGTCGCGGACAGCACGTTCCTGTACTTCCTGCAGCCGATCATCAGCGACGGCGTGGTCGCGACGGCCTTCCTGCTGTCCCTGGCGACCGCGCGACCGCTGGTCGCCCGGCTGGCCGGCGACTTCTACCCGATGGACCACGAGCTGCACCTGCGGCCGCGGATCCGCGCGCTCTTCTGGCGTCTGACGCTGCTGTGGGCGCTGCTGTGCCTCGGCAAGGCCGGCGCCACCCTGTGGATGCTGCTCGCCCTCGACGTCGAGACCTTCGTCCTGGTCCGCGACGCCTCCCTGCAGACCCTCAACGTCCTCGCCGTCGCCGGCACCATCGCCCTGGCCGTCCGCGTTGCCCGCAAGGAGGGCCTCCTCGGTCCGCACGCGCTCCCGGCCTGACGCCGGGTCGCGCAGCCCGGGCCTCAGTCCAGGGTGGAGGCGCGGGCGACGAGCTCGGGGGTGAACAGGACCTGGCGGTGCTGGTGGGCGGCGTTGGTCGCCTCGTCGAGGACCAGCTCGGCGGCGGTGCGGCCCAGCTCCTGGCGGGGCTGCCGCACGGAGGTGAGGGGTACGGCGGCCGCGGCCGCGAAGACGATGTCGTCGTAGCCGACGATGGCGAGCTGCTCGGGGACCCGGACGCCGGAGCCGATCGCCTGCTGGAGCAGGCCGAGGGCGAGCAGGTCGTTGGCGCAGAAGGCGGCCGTGGGACGACGGCTCGACGGGAGGCCGGCGAGCCGCTGGCCGGCGCTGCGGCCCTCGCGTACGTCGAGCGCCTCGGTGGCCAGGACGACCAGGTCGTCGTCGGGCATGCCGGCGTCGGCCCAGGCCTGGCGGGCGCCCTCGAGGCGGTCACGGACCTGGCCGAGGTGCAGCGGACCGCCGATGAAGGCCACCCGGGTGTGGCCGCGGTCCAGGAGGTGCTCGACCGCGAGCCGGCCGCCGAGCTGGTCGTCGACGGCGACGGAGCAGAACGACTGGTCGTCGCGGGTGCGGTCGACGATCACGAGCGGGGTGCCGCGGCGTCGTACCTCTTCGAGCAGGGGCGACTCCGGCTCGACCGGCGTGACCAGGACGCCCTGGACGCGCTGCTGCTGGAGCAGCGCGAGGTGGGCCTCCTCGCGGGAGGCGCCGTTGCCGCTGTTGCAGAGCACCAGGGACAGCTCGGCGGCGTCGGCGGCGGACTCGATGCCCTGGGCGACGTCGGTGAAGAAGGGGTTCGAGGCGTCGAGCATCACGTAGGCGAGCGTCCGGCTGGTGCCGGCCCGCAGCTGGCGCGCCGACTCGTTGCGCACGAACCCGAGGTCGGTCATCGCGGCCTGCACCCGCGCACGCGTCGCGGCGCTGACCCGGTCGGGCCGGTTGAGCACGTTGGAGACCGTCCCGAGCGAGACGCCGGCCGCTGCGGCGACGTCCTTCACGGACGCGGCGCGTCCTGTCTGCGTGACCACCTGACCTCCTCGGCCGAGCGCTCCGAGTCCGTCGGAGCTGTTGAAACGTTGCGCGCAGCCTAGACCTCACGGTCGTTCCGGGCGGAACATCTCGATTTCTACGTCATTTCCGGTTCATTTCCGGAGACCGCTTGACGTGTGTGAGGGCAGTCACCTACGGTTCCGGGGTTGATGTGAAACCTTTCAATTACGACAGTCAGACAGGGGAGTCAGCAATGACTCAGGCCCACCAGGCCGGTCCGGTCCTCGAGCTCGGGGACGTGACCAAGTCCTTCGGAGCCGTGGTCGCACTGCGGTCCGGCAGTCTCACCGTCGACGCGGGCTCGATCCACGCGTTGATCGGGGAGAACGGCGCCGGCAAGTCCACGCTGATCAAGATCGTGGCGGGTGTGCACCGTCGCGACGGGGGCGTGTTCCGTTTCCAGGGCCAGGACGTGGACTTCACGTCGACGGCGGAGTCGAAGACCGCGGGCATCGCGGTCATCTACCAGGAGCCCACCCTGTTCCCCGACCTGTCGGTCGTCGAGAACATCTTCATGGGCCGCCAGCCGCTGGGCCGCGGACGCCGGATCGACTACGGCGCGATGATCGACGAGGCGGAGGCGCTCTTCGCCCGCCTGGGCGTGCACATCGACCCGCGCCGCCCCGCGCGCGGCCTGTCGATCGCCGACCAGCAGATCATCGAGATCGCCAAGGCCATCTCGCTCGACGCCGCGCTGCTGATCATGGACGAGCCGACCGCCGCCCTCTCGGGCGTCGAGGTCGAGCGCCTGTTCGCCGTGGCCCGCAGCCTGCGCGACGAGGGTCGCGGCCTGGTGTTCATCTCGCACCGCTTCGAGGAGGTCTTCGACCTCTGCGACACCGTCACGGTGATGCGCGACGGCACGTACGTGTCGACGAAGAAGATCGCCGAGACCACCGTCGACGCCCTGGTGGCCGAGATGGTCGGTCGCGAGGTCGCCGACCTGTTCCCGAAGACCGAGGCCGAGATCGGCGAGGTCGTCCTCGACGTCCAGGGCCTCTCCTCGGCCGGTCAGTTCCACGACGTGACCTTCCAGGTCCGCGCCGGCGAGATCGTCGGCCTCGCGGGCCTGGTCGGCGCCGGTCGCTCCGAGATCGCCCGTGCCGTCTTCGGCGTCGACAAGTACGACGCGGGCAGGGTCGAGCTGCTCGGCAAGCCGGTGCCCGCGCGCCGTCCGCGCGCCGCGATCAAGGCCGGCATGGCGTTCGTCCCCGAGGACCGCCGCAAGCAGGGCCTGGTCGTCGAGGAGTCCGTCGCCCGCAACGTCGCCGGCGTGATCCGCCGTGGCCTGACGACCGCGGGCCTGCTCACGAGCCGCGCGGAGAACCGTGCCGCCGGCCCGTGGGCCGGACGCCTCGAGGTCAAGACCAACGCGCTGGACATGCACGCCACCACCATGAGCGGCGGCAACCAGCAGAAGGTCGTCATCGCCAAGTGGCTGGCCACCGAGCCGAAGCTGCTGATCATCGACGAGCCCACCCGCGGCATCGACGTCGGCACCAAGTCCGAGGTCCACCGCCTGCTGTCCGACCTCGCCGGTCAGGGCCTGGCGATCCTGATGATCTCCTCGGAGCTGCCGGAGGTCCTCGGCATGGCCGACCGCGTCCTCGTCGTGTGCGAGGGCCGGATCACCGCCGACATCGACCGCGCCGACGCCACCCCCGAGAACGTCATGCGGGCCGCGACCAACGCCGCGGGCACCGCCTCGACCGCCACCGATGCCGACGTGGAGGTCCCGGCATGACCACCGACATCCAGCCCAGCGCCGTCTCCCCGGCCCAGCGGGTCGTGAAGAACCTGCTGCGCTCGCGCGAGCTCGCGGTCGCCGTGGTCCTGGTGCTCCTGATCGCGGTCACCACGATCAAGAGTGACTCGTTCCTCTTCGGCTCGACCGGCTGGCGCGACCTGCTGCTCACCCCGTCGATGCTGATCCTGCTGGCCGTCGGCCAGACCTGCGTGATCATCACCCGCAACGTCGACCTCTCGGTCGGCTCGACGATGGGCCTGACGGCGTACCTCACCGGCCGCCTGTTCATCGACACCAACCTCCCGATCATCGCCGTCGTCCTCGCCGGCGTGCTGATGGGCGCCGGGCTCGGCCTCATCAACGGCGTGCTGGTCGCCTTCGGGCGGGTCCCGGCACTGGTGATCACCCTCGGCACGATGTACATCTACCGCGGCGCGTTCCTCACCTGGGCCGGCAGCGACCGGATCAACGCCAGCGACATGCCGCGCGCGTTCAAGGACCTGGGCACCGACTCGATCCTCGGCATCCCGATCCTGACGATCGTCGCGCTCGCGGTCCTCTGCGCCGTCGGCTACTACCTGCGTACGGCGCGGGGCGGGCGTGAGCTGTACGCCATCGGCTCCGACCCGGACGCCGCCGAGCTGTACGGCCTGAAGGTCAACCGCCGCATCCTCTTCGCCTTCGTGCTCTCCGGCGCGCTCGCCGGACTGGCCGGCGTCGTCTCGGCGGCCCGCTTCGGCACCGTCTCCTCCAGCGTCGGCACGGGCATCGAGCTCGAGGCCGTCGGCGCGGCCGTCATCGGCGGCGTGGCGATCTTCGGTGGCTCCGGCACAGTCTGGGGCGCGGCCCTGGGCGCGTTCCTGCTGGTCACCATCAACCGCTCGCTGCCCGTCCTCGGCATCTCCGGCTTCTGGCAGCAGGCCGTGGTCGGCGCCCTCATCGTCGGCGCCATCGTCCTCGACCGGGTCCTGGTCAACCGGCAGGAGAGGGCACTGGTCGCCGCCCGTGACACCCGGTCGGGCTCGACCCACCAGGGGCCACCGAGCCTCGCGCCGGTCGTCCCCAGCTCCACGCCCGGTTCCGACTCCGAGTCCGAGGAGGTCGTCCGATGAGCACGCTCACCGAGACCCCCAGCGCGCCCGCGACGGCACGCACCTACGCGGCGTACTCCCGCCCGTTCTGGCAGCGCGTGGTCTTCAGCCGCGAGTTCGCCGTCATCGCCCTGCTCATCGCGGCGATCGTCTACTCCCGCTCGCAGGTCGACTACTTCGACGGCCCGCAGACGATGTACTACCTCTTCCGCGACTCCGCGAGCATCCTGCTCCTGGCGCTGCCGATGACGGCGATCATCATCACCGGCGAGATCGACCTGTCGGTGGCCTCCACCGTCGGCCTGACCAGCGTCGCGTTCGGCATGCTCCACAACGACGCGGGGCTCTCGGCCATGGTCGCGGCGATCCTCGCGATCGGCATCGGCGCCCTGTGCGGAGCGTTCAACGGCTTCCTGGTCGCGTACGTCGGGCTCCCGTCGATCGCGGTCACCATCGGCACCCTCGCCCTGTTCCGCGGCATCGCGGCCGGCCTGCTCGGCACGGAGTCGCGCACCGACTTCCCCGACGGGTGGACCGACTGGGCCAAGCAGCGCATCGTCGAGGACCAGCCGTACCCGATGATCCTGATCCCGTTCGTGATCCTGGCCATCGCGTTCGCCCTGCTGCTGCACTTCTCGCCGTTCGGCCGGGGCGTCTTCGAGATCGGCCTGAACGACGAGGCCGCGCACTTCACCGGCGTCGACGTGGCCCGCACCAAGGCGATCCTCTTCGTCCTCGCCGGCACCGTGGCGGGCTTCGTGGGGATCTACACCACGCTGGTCACCGGCGTGGCCCGGGCCGAGAACTCCCAGGGCCTGGAGCTGCAGGTCATCGCCGCGGTGCTGCTCGGCGGCGTGTCGATCTTCGGCGGCAAGGGCGCCCTGCACGGCGTCATCGCCGGCGTGCTCCTGATCGGCGTCATCCAGCGGGCCATGCTCCTCAACGGCCAGACGATCAACATCATCAACATCACCATCGGCGTGCTCCTCGTGCTCTCGGTGATGTCCACCAGTCTTCTCGCCCTGGCCCGTCGGGTCATCGAGGCGAGCAGGGGGGCGCGTACCTCGGGGCGCGCCTCCGGCAGCGACAAGACAGCGCCGGCAAGCGGTCGCTGAGCTGATTCCGGCATCGAATGCCGGATGGATCCGAAAGGTAAGTAGATGAAGTTCCAGAACCGACGCCTCGCGACCCTCGCGGCCGCGGCGCTGGTCACCAGCCTGGCCCTGACCGCTTGCGGCAGCGACGACGACTCCTCGTCGGGCGGCAGCGGGGGCAGCGGCGGTGGCGACGGCACGACCGTGACGTTCATCCCGAAGAACCTGGGCAACCCGTACTTCGAGACCTCCAACGCCGGTGGCGAGGAGGCCGTCAAGGAGTTCGGCGGCTCGTACGAGGAGGTCGGCCCGGCCGAGGGCTCGCCCGACGGTCAGGTCCAGTACATCAACACCGCCACCCAGCAGGGCCGCAACGCCCTGGTGATCTCCGCCAACGACCCCGACGCCCTGTGCGACGCGATCGGCGAGGCGCGCGACGCCGACATCAAGGTCGTCACGTACGACGCGGACACCAACCCGGACTGCCGCGACATCTTCGTCAACCAGGCCGACGCCGAGGGCATCGCCAAGGTCCAGGTCGAGATGATCGCCGAGCAGATCGGCGACGAGGGCGAGATCGCCTTCCTCTCGGCCGCGGCGAACGCGACCAACCAGAACGAGTGGATCGAGCTCATGACCGCCGAGCTCGAGGCCAGCCACCCGAACATCACCGTGGTGGACACCGTCTACGGCGACGACGACGACCAGAAGTCGTTCGACGAGACCGCGGCGCTGCTGCAGAAGCACTCCAACCTCAAGGGCATCATCTCGCCGACCACCGTCGGTATCGCTGCCGCCGCCCGCTACCTGTCGACCTCCGACGCCAAGGGCAAGGTCGCGCTGACCGGTCTCGGCACCCCGAACCAGATGCGTGAGTTCGTCGAGGACGGCACCGTCACCGAGTTCGCCCTGTGGAACCCGGCCGACCTGGGCTACCTGGCCGCCTTCACCGCCAAGGCCCTGGTCGACGGCGACATCGAGGGCGAGGGTGACACCTTCGAGGCCGGCAAGCTCGGCGAGTACACCGTCGGCGCGGACAACACCGTCCTGCTCGGCGAGCCGTTCCGCTTCAACGCCGACAACATCGGCGACTTCGACTTCTGACAGCCCGAGCCTGAGCCCGCGAAGGCTCGGGCGTGGCGATCGCCCAGGTCCGAGCTTGCGAGGACCTGATCAGGCGATCGGGTTGAGGAGGGTTGCGCAGACCTGAGCTCGCGAAGGGCTGCGCAACCCGTCTCGAAACCTCATCGAGGTTCCGAAGTCACACCGGCTCCGAGCCGGCGTACCACGTAACACCCCTCTAGATCCGCCCGGCCGGTCCTCCCTCCCCACGAGGGCCGGCCGGGCACTCCAGAAACTCACCACCACCACACTGAGAGGCCGGAACCGTGCAACGCGTCTGCTTCCAGCTCCAGGTCCGTCCCGACCGGATGGCGGAGTACCGGCAGCGTCACGCGGCCGTGTGGCCCGACATGCTCCAGGCCCTGCACGAGACCGGCTGGCACAACTACTCGCTCTTCCTGCGCGAGGACGGCCTGCTCATCGGCTATGTCGAGACCCCCGACCTCGCCGCCGCCCAGGCCGGCATGGCCGCCACCGAGGTCAACGCCCGGTGGCAGGCCGAGATGGCCGAGTTCTTCGTCGACCTCGACGGCGCTGCGCCCGACACCGGGTTCGTGCAGCTCACCGAGGTATTCCACCTCGAGGACCAGCTGGCCGACCTCGCAGCCTCCCCGGCGACCCCACCCGCGGCCGCCCCGACCACCGAGAAGTGATGTCACGATGACGACGTTCAGCCAGATCGCCCCCCAGCTCGAGGGCCAGGCCATCGAGCTGCCCTCGTGGGCCTTCGGCAACTCCGGCACCCGGTTCAAGGTGTTCGGCACCCCCGGCACCCCCCGCTCCGTCGAGGAGAAGATCGCCGACGCGGCGACCGTCAACCGCTTCACCGGCCTCGCGCCGAAGGTCGCCCTCCACATCCCGTGGGACAAGGTCGACGACTACACCGCCCTCCGCGCGTACGCCGCCGACCAGGGCGTCGCGCTCGGCACCATCAACTCCAACACCTTCC
Source organism: Nocardioides sp. (assembly GCF_035503875.1). Classification (GTDB taxonomy): domain Bacteria; phylum Actinomycetota; class Actinomycetes; order Propionibacteriales; family Nocardioidaceae; genus Nocardioides. The sequence continues at coordinate 27,717 of NZ_DATJTA010000026.1, read as the reverse complement.
AGGACGACGACTACAAGTTCGGCGCCCTGACCCACGTCGACCCGAAGGTGCGCCAGAAGGCGATCGACCACCACTTCGAGTGCATCGACGTGATGGCCGCGACCGGTTCGCGCGACCTGAAGATCTGGCTCGCCGAGGGCTCCAACTACCCGGGCCAGGCCGACCTGCGGGGCCGCCAGGACCGCCTCCACGACTCGCTGTCCGCGATCTACGAGCGGCTGCTGACGATCGGCGACGAGCAGCGCCTGGTCCTGGAGTACAAGTTCTTCGAGCCGGCGTTCTACCACACCGACGTCCCGGACTGGGGTACGTCGTACGCCCAGGTCAGCGCGCTCGGCGAGCGGGCGACGGTCTGCCTCGACACCGGCCACCACGCGCCCGGCACCAACATCGAGTTCATCGTCATGCAGCTGCTGCGGCTCGGGAAGCTCGGCTCGTTCGACTTCAACAGCCGCTTCTACGCCGACGACGACCTGATCGTCGGCTCGGCGGACCCGTTCCAGCTGTTCCGGATCCTCTTCGAGGTCATCCGCGGCGGCGGCTACGGCCCGGACTCCGAGGTCGCGTTCATGCTCGACCAGTGCCACAACGTCGAGGACAAGATCCCCGGCCAGATCCGCTCGGTGCTCAACGTCCAGGAGATGACGGCGCGTGCGCTGCTCGTCGACCGTGACGCGCTGGCCGCGGCGCAGGAGGCCGGCGACGTCCTCGGCGCCCACGAGATCTTCAACGACGCGTTCTACACCGACGTCCGCGCCGACCTGGCCGCGTGGCGCGAGGAGCGCGGCCTGCCCGCGAGCCCGATGAAGGCGTACGCCGAGTCCGGCTACCAGCAGCAGATCGAGGAGTCCCGCGTCGGCGGGACCCAGCTGTCCTGGACCTGATCCACCTCCCCGAGAAACCCAGAGACGAGAAAGGCATCATGACCAACCCTGCTGCGGCCGAGCTGATCGCCCGGTCCAACCGCCTCGGCGCCGACCCCAAGAACACCAACTACGCGGGCGGCAACACCTCGGCGAAGGGCACCGAGACCGACCCGGTCACCGGTGAGCCCGTCGAGCTCCTCTGGGTGAAGGGCTCCGGTGGCGACCTCGGCACCCTGAAGGAGAGCGGCCTCGCCGTGCTCCGCCTGGACCGGATGCGCGCGCTGGTCGACGTCTACCCGGGCATCGACCGCGAGGACGAGATGGTCGCGGCGTTCGACTACTGCCTGCACGGCAAGGGCGGCGCCGCGCCGTCGATCGACACCGCGATGCACGGCCTCGTCGACGCCGCGCACGTCGACCACCTGCACCCCGACTCCGGCATCGCCATCGCGACCGCCGCCGACGGCGAGCAGCTGACCTCCACGATCTTCGGCGACAAGGTCGTCTGGGTGCCGTGGCGTCGCCCGGGCTTCCAGCTCGGCCTCGACATCGCCGAGATCAAGGAGAAGAACCCGCAGGCTATCGGCTGCATCCTCGGCGGCCACGGCATCACCGCGTGGGGCGACACCTCCGACGAGGCCGAGAAGAACTCGCTCTGGATCATCGACACCGCGGCGGCGTACATCGCCGAGCACAGCAAGGCCGAGCCCTTCGGCCCCGCCCTCGAGGGGTACGCCGCCCTCCCGGAGGCCGAGCGTCGCGCCAAGGCCGCCGCCCTGGCGCCGACCATCCGCGGCATCGCGTCGGCCGACCGCCCGATGGTGGGTCACTTCACCGACTCCGAGCCGGTGCTGCACTTCCTCGAGCACGCCGAGCACCCGCGCCTGGGTGAGCTGGGCACCTCCTGCCCCGACCACTTCCTGCGCACCAAGGTCAAGCCGCTCATCCTCGACCTGCCCGCGTCGGCGTCCGTCGAGGACTCGATCGCCCGCCTGAAGGAGCTCGCGGTGTCCTACCGCGAGGACTACCAGGGCTACTACGACCGCAACGCGACCCCGGACAGCCCGGCCATCCGCGGCAAGGACCCGCTCATCGTGCTGGTCCCCGGCGTCGGCATGTTCAGCTTCGGCAAGGACAAGCAGACCGCCCGCGTGGCCGGCGAGTTCTACGTCAACGCCATCAACGTGATGCGCGGCGCCGAGGGCCTCTCGACGTACGCCCCGATCGACGAGGCGGAGAAGTTCCGCATCGAGTACTGGGCGCTGGAGGAGGCCAAGCTCCAGCGGATGCCGAAGCCCAAGCCGCTCGCCACCCGGATCGCGCTGATCACCGGTGCCGCCGGCGGCATCGGCAAGGCCACCGCCAAGAAGCTCGCCGCCGAGGGCGCCTGCGTCGTGATCGCCGACCTGGACCTCGAGAAGGCCCAGGCGGCCGCCGCCGAGATCGGTGGCTCCGACGTCGCGATCGGCGTCGCCGCCGACGTGTCCAAGGAGGACGCCGTCCAGGCCATGATCGACGCGGCCGTGCTCGCCTTCGGCGGTCTCGACCTGGTCGTCAACAACGCCGGCCTCTCGCTGTCCAAGTCGCTCCTCGAGACCACCGAGGCCGACTGGGACCTGCAGCACAACGTGATGGCCAAGGGCTCGTTCCTGGTCTCCAAGGCCGCGGCCAAGGTGCTCATCGACCAGGAGCTGGGCGGCGACATCGTCTACATCTCCTCGAAGAACTCCGTCTTCGCCGGCCCGAACAACATCGCGTACTCCGCGACCAAGGCCGACCAGGCCCACCAGGTCCGGCTCCTCGCGGCCGAGCTCGGCGCCCACGGCGTCAAGGTCAACGGCGTGAACCCCGACGGCGTCGTCGCGGGCTCGGGCATCTTCGCCAGCGGCTGGGGCGCCAACCGCGCCGCGGTCTACGGCGTGGAGGAGAAGGACCTCGGCAAGTTCTACGCGCAGCGCACCATCCTCAAGCGCGAGGTGCTGCCGGAGAACATCGCCAACGCGGTCTTCGTCCTCTGCGGCCCGGAGATGACCCACACCACCGGTCTGCACGTTCCCGTCGACGCGGGCGTCGCCGCGGCCTTCCTGCGATGAGCGCGTCGGCCCGGCCGGCCCACCCCGTGCGGGTCGCGGCGGTCGATCTCGGCGCGACCAGCGGCCGGGTGATGGCCGGCCGGGTCGGCCCGCGATCACTGCACCTGGAGGAGCTGCACCGCTTCCCGAACGGCGGCGTCCGCGCGAACGGCTCGCTGTTCTGGGACGTCCTCGGCATCCACCGCGAGGTGCTGGCGGGCGTCCGCGAGGTCGCCCGCACCGGACCGCTGCACGGCATCGGCATCGACTCGTGGGCGGTCGACTACGGCCTGCTCGACCGCGACGGCAACCTGCTCGGCAGCCCGTACAGCCACCGCGACTCCCGCACCGACGGGGTCTCGGCGAAGGTGCTGGAGCAGGTCGGCGCGGCCGAGCTGTACGCGACGACCGGCCTGCAGAACCTGCCGTTCAACACGATCTACCAGCTCGCCGCCGCCCGCGGGACGGCCGCGCTCGAGTCGGCCGAGCAGCTGCTCCTGCTGCCCGACCTGCTCGCCTACTGGCTGACCGGCAAGATCGGCGCGGAGCGCACCAACGCCTCGACCACGGGCCTGTACGACGTCCGCACCCGCGACTGGGCGGTCGACCTCGCCAAGCGGGTCGGGCTGCCCTGGGCGATCCTGCCGCCGCTGCGCGAGCCCGGCGACGTGATCGGTCCGGTGCTCGGCGAGGTGGCCGAGCAGCTCGGCGTCTCGGCCGACGTACCGGTGGTGGCGGTGGGCTCCCACGACACCGCCTCCGCGGTGGTCGGCGTACCGGCCATCGAGGACGACTTCGCCTACATCTCCTCCGGCACCTGGTCGCTGGTCGGCCTGGAGCTGGAGAAGCCGGTGCTGTCGGAGGCCGCGCGGCTGGCGGACTTCACCAACGAGGGCGGTGTCGACGGCACCACGCGGTTCCTGAAGAACGTCACCGGCCTGTGGGTGCTCTCGGAGTGCCTGCGCACGTGGTCGCACCAGCGGATCCGCGAGGCGAGCCTCGCGGCCGTGCTCGAGGGGGCCGAGGACGCGCCGCCGCTGCGGACCGTCGTCGACATCAACGACCCGCGGCTGCTGCCTCCCGGCACCGGCGAGGCCGACGGCATGCCGGCCCGGATCCAGCGGCTGGCGGAGGAGGCCGGCGAGCCGATCCCCCGCACGCCGATCGCCATCGCCCGCACCGTGCTGGACAGCCTCGCGCTGGCCTACCGGCGGCACCTGCGCACGGCGGCCGAGCTCGCCGGGCGCTCCGTGTCGGTGGTGCACGTCGTGGGCGGCGGCTCGCAGAACGCGCTGCTGTGCCAGCTGACCGCCGACGCCTGCGGGATCCCGGTCCTGGCCGGCCCGTCGGAAGCGGCCGCGCTCGGCAACGTGTTGGTTCAGGCCCGCACTCTCGGGGCAGGCCTGCCCGACCTGGCCGCGATGCGCGACCTGGTGCGTCGTACCCACGAGCTGCACCGCTACGAGCCCCGCCCGGGCTCGGACTGGGACGCCGCCGAGGCGCGGCTCGGGACCTCCGCCGCTGGATGACGTGACCTCCGCCGGCACGCCGGAGCTGGATCCGGTCGACGAGCACCTCCTCCGACTGCTGTCGGAGGGGGCGACCCTCGAGGTCGCGGCTCGTCGAGCGGGTCTGGCCGAGCGCACCGCGCGGCGCCGGCTGCGGTCCCTCGCGGACGCCGTCGGCGTGGACACCACGATGCAGCTGGTCGTCCACTTCGTGCGCGCGGGCGTGATCTGACCGTCGATCCGGGAGCGCGGTCTAGATGACGCCGGGGAAACCTGACGGCATCCGGCCAACCGGTGGTCGCGGTGAGCAGCACTCCCTAATATGACGGGCGTCACAGCGGTTTAAACGATTCAATCAGGCGCGGTTCCTCATCGCCGCCGAGTCGGGCAGCCGCTACGGTCCCGACCGGGGAGATGCATGAACCACACGCCCGGGCGCGCCTTGCGGCGCCGCCAGCGGACCCTCCGGGGTCTCGCCACCGCCACGATCGCCGGGGCCCTCGTGCTCTCCGGCACCCAGCCCGTCGGTGCGACGGAGTCGTCCGCTGCGGAGGTGAGCGCAGCGGACGAGGAGCCCGAGGTCGTCGGGCTCACCGTCGAGCACCTGGTCGAGCCCCTCGGGGTGGGGACGCCGTCGCCGCGGTTCAGCTGGCAGGGCCGGTCCGAAGACCGCGACCAGGCGCAGACGGCGTACGAGCTGGAGGTCTCGCCGGGCCTCGACGGGTTCGAGGACGACCCGGTGTGGCAGACCGGCCGGGTGGAGGACTCCGCGCAGGTCCTCGTCGCGTACGACGGTGACGCGCTGACCTCCAACACGCCGTACCAATGGCGCGTGCGGATCTGGGACACGGACGACCGGGCCTCGGCCTGGAGCGAGACGGCGTCGTTCGCGACCGGTCTGCTCGACCCCGCCGACTGGCAGGCGAGCTGGATCGCGCCCGCCACGGCCGCGGCGGGCGGCTCCTACCTGCGCGGCGAGATCACGCTGCCGGCCGAGCCCGAGCGCGCCGTCCTCTACGTGGCGGGTCGCGGTAGCTACGAGCGCGGCCGCGACAGCCACGGCATCTGCTGCGAGCAGGACTTCGGCCTCGCGCGCGGCATCTACGAGCCCTTCGTCAACGGCGGCCGCGTGGGCGACGCCGAGCTGGAGAGCCAGCCGGTGGACAGCCGGAAGCGCACCTACTACCGCGCCTGGGACGTCACCGCGCAGCTCGACGCCGGCGAGAACGTCGTCGGCCTCAGCATCGGTGAGGACTCCGACCTCGTCGCCCAGCTCGTCGTCGACAACCCCGACGGGAGCACCGCGGTGCTGGCCACCGACGGCGGCTGGACCAGCCTGCCGAGCCCGACCCGCCGGGCGGCGCGCTACAACGGCGAGACGTACGACGCGCGCCAGGAGCGCGACGGCTGGGCGGCACCGGGCGACCCGGGCGCCGGCTGGAGCCCGGTGCGGGTCATGGACACCGACCTCGGTGCCATCGATGCGGCTCCGAACGAGCCGATGCGGGTGGTGAAGACGATCGAGCCGGTCGCCGTGACCGAGCCGTCGAGCGGCGTCTACGTCCTGGACTTCGGGCAGAACATCAGCGGTCGCACCCGCCTGACCACGACCATCCCCGCGGGCCAGGTCGTGACCGTCAAGCACGGCGAGCGCCTCAACAACGGGCGGGTCGACAACGGCCTGATCATGGCCGCGCAGACCTCCACGATCACCGGTGACGGTGGCCCGATCGACTTCGCGCCGACCTTCACCTACGCCGGGTTCCGGTGGGTCGAGGTCACCGGCCTGTCCGCGCCGCCCGCGGCCGGGGTGCTCGTCGCCGAGGAGATCCACAACGACGTCGCCGAGGCGGGCACCTTCGCCGCGGACGACACCCTGCTCAACCGCCTGCACGTCGCCAACGTGCAGACCCAGGTCAACGGACTGCACGGCATCCCCGAGGACACCCCGACCCGCGAGAAGCGCGGCTGGACGGCCGACGCCCACATCGCGGCGGAGGCGACGATCAACAACAAGAACATGGCCGCCTTCTACACCAAGTGGGTCGCGGACCTCCGCGACGCGACCGGCAGCGACGGCTGGGTGCCGGACATCGTGCCGACCGAGCTCGGCACCGGTTGGGCCACGCGGTCCGACCCGGCCTGGGCCTCCGCGACGGCGCTGATGCCCTACTACGTGTGGAAGCAGTACGGCGACGAGCGGGTCATCGCCGAGCACTACGACGCCATGGCGGCCTGGGTCGACTACGTCGGCACCCGGTCGACCGACTTCCTGGTCACCAACCCCACCGGCCAGTGGGGCAACGACTGGCTGTCCATCGAGACGACCGAGGGCAAGCTCTTCCGGTCCGGCTACTACTACTGGGGCGCCGCCATCGTCGCGGAGATCGCCGCGGAGCTGGGCCACGACGAGGACGCCGAGGCCTACGCGACCCTGGCGCAGAACATCGCCGACGCGATCAACGGGGCCTACTTCAACGGGCGGAACTCGTACGGGTCGAGCCAGTTCGCCAATGCCTTCCCGCTGGTGCTGGGCATCGTCCCGGACGGCCGGGAGCAGCGGGTGGTCGACACCCTGGTGCAGAACGTCGTGGAGAAGCGCGGCAACCACTTCACCGGCGGTCTGCCCGGCATCAAGTACATCCCCGAGGCGCTGGAGATGTACGGCCGGGACGACGTCGTGCTCGACGTGGTCCGCCAGACCGACTATCCGGGCTGGGGCTACATGCTGGAGAACGGCCCCGGCACGATCTGGGAGGACTGGCACGCGGGCGCGAGCTCGCTGAACCACCCCATGTTCACCTCGATCGACAACTGGCTCTACACCGCCGTCGCCGGCATCCGGCAGGCGCCGGGCTCGGTCGGCCTGCGCGAGCTGGTCTTCGAGCCGAAGGTGACGGCGGACCTGCCGTCGGCGTCCGGCTCGCGCGACACGCCGTACGGCGAGGCGAGCATCTCGTGGGAGCGCGTCGGCGCGGCCGTCAACGCCTCCGTGAGCGTGCCGTTCGGCAGCACGGCCACCGTCGTACTCCCCGAGGCGAAGGCGGCGGAGGTCGTCGAGTCCGGCAGCCCGGTCGCCCTCGCCGACGGCGTCCGGTCGGTCGAGACCACCGACGCCGGCGTCGAGATCGTCGTGGGCTCCGGTGACTACCAGTTCGCCTCCGACGCGCGTCTGGGCCTGCTGGTGCGCGCCCTCGACGAGACCCAGGCCGCCCAGGCCGCCCTCGACGGGCTCGAGCTCGGCTCCGACCGCGAGGCGGTCGAGGCGGACCTCGCCGACGCCGAGGACGCGATCACGGCCGCCGTCGACGCGCACCTCGCCGACCCGGGCTCGACCGACACGGCGATCGAGGCGCTCGTGACGGTGCGTCGCCTCGCCGCCCGGGTGGCGACGATCGGCGGTGCCGGACCCGTGCGCGAGGCGGCCGAGTCCGCGATCGACGCGCTGAGCCGTTACGTCGGCTCCCGCCTCGAGGTCACCGTCGGGGCGACGACGCCCGAGACGACGATCGCGCCGGGGGAGAGCCTGCCGCTGACCATCACGGCCGCGAGCGCCGGCACCGGCGTCATCAGCGACCTCACCGAGACCGTCGAGGTCCCCGAGGGCTGGGCGGCCACGCGGTCGCGCGCCTTCCCGGGGTCCACGGTGGGCGCCGGCGCCGAGGCGCAGGCGGAGTACGTCGTCACCGCGCCCGAGGAGCCCACGACCGCGTCGGGCCGCGTCACCGTGACCGTGCAGCTCACGGTCGACGGCGTCGCCCTCACGCAGGTGGCGAAGGTCGACCTGGCCGTGAAGTCGGCGGTCCAGGTGGCCGACGTGACCGTCGCGCCGGCGATCGTCGAGCCCGGTGGCCACGCGTGGCTGCGGGCCGACCTCGGCAACCGGCTCGGGTCCGCCGAGGCGGAGGCCGAGCTGAGCGTGACCGACCTGCCGGCCGGCTGGACGGCCGCCGACGCGGCTCGCGTCTCGGTGTCCCCGTCGGGCCGCCGGATCGTCAGCCAGCGCCTGGTGGCCGCGGCGGACGCGGAGAGCGGCGAGGCCGTGGCCCTGGTCAAGGACCGGTTCGGCGTCACCGTGAGCGAGACGCCGGTCGCCCTGCGCGTCCGGGGCTCGAGCAACTGCTCGTCCGACAGCACCGGGCTGGCCTGCCTGCCGGCCTCGGCGCGGATGGTCACCAACTTCGAGACCGGCGCCGAGGGCTGGACGGCCGGGGAGAACACCTCGGCCGCCGACGCGGTGACGTCGTTCGCGAACGGGCCGGGCAAGGCCAGCGTCGGCGAGCGCGCCCTGGAGATGAAGCCGCAGGGCAGCCCGGCCGGCAACGCCTGGCGCAGCGTCGGCGTGACCTTCGACGAGCCCGTCGAGACGGGCGGCGCCCTCGCGCTGGCGGTCGACGTCAACGGGTACGGCGGGGGCGGTGCGTCCAACCACGCCCGGATCACGGCGACGGCGGTGGGCGGCGAGGTCGCGGAGGCGACCGTGCCGATCGCCCCCGACTCGTGGAGCACGGTGCGGGTGCCGCTCGAGGAGCTCGACGGGGCGCCGATCAGCGCCGTCACGGTCTCCTTCCGCGGCGAGACCGCGGGCGGCTGGCCGGCCCGGTTCCAGATCGACGCCGTGCGGCTCGACACCTCCATGCCCGAGAGCGAGAACCTCGCGCGCGGCAAGACGGTCACGGCGAGCAACCCGATCGGCTGCTGCGGCTGGGAGGTCGGGAGGCTGACCGACGGTCAGCGCACGAGCAGCTCCAGCGCACCCGGCTACTCGAACGCCACGGCGTACCCGACCCCGGACAACGTGGAGTGGGTGCGCATCGACCTCGGCACGTCCTCGCCCCTCGGGCGGGTGCTGCTCTACCCGCGCACGTCCCGTGCGGGCGAGGGGCCGGAGCTCACCGGGCGCAACTTCCCGGTCGACTTCCGCATCGAGACGTCGGCCAACGGCACGGACTGGGCCACGGCCGGCACCTTCACCGGCCAGCAGGCCGCGAACGGGCTGCCGCGCACGTACTACCTGGACGAGGGTGCCGCCGGCAGGTACGTGCGGGTCTACGTGACGAAGCTCGGCCCGGGCGCGCCCGACGAGCAGGGTGAGGCGAGCGGCGGACACCGCCTGCAGCTCGCCGAGGCCGAGGTCTACGCCCCGCGCGAGGTCGACACCGCGATCCTGGCCCAGCCTCGCGACCTGAGCGTGGACGCGGGCGAGGACGCCCGCTTCTCGGTGAGTGTCACCTCGGATCCCTATCCCACGGTGACCTGGGAGCGCAGCGTCGACGGCGGGCCCTTCGAGGCCGTCCCGCAGGGCACGGGCGAGACCCTGCTCGTGCCGAGCGTGGGGGCCGACGCGGACGGGACGGCGTACCGCGCCGTCGTCGACAACGGCCGTACGACGCCCGTGGTCTCCGAGGAGGTCACGCTGTCCGTGGCGTACCGCGCGCTCTCCGTGGCGACGCAGCCGCGCGACGTCTGGGTGCGCCCCGACGACGCCACGGCGTCGTTCGAGGCGGAGGTCGAGGGCACCGGCGTGCGCTACCAGTGGCAGCGCAGTGCCGACGGCCAGGCCTGGCGTCCGGTCGCCGGCGCGACCGGCACGGCGCTGGAGGCGAACCTGGGCGAGGGTGTCCGGCGCCAGGACCACGTGCGTCTCGTGGCCTGGAACGGCCTGGGCGAGTACGTCGTGTCGGAGGCCGCCCGCGTCAACGAGCTGATCGCCCCGGAGATCACCGGTCTGCCGACCGGGGTCGCGGCGCAGCTCGGCGAGACGGTCCGCCTGGCGGCGACGGTCACCGGCAACCCCGAGCCGGACCTGCAGTGGCTCACCCGGGCCGCCGGGTCGTCGGAGTGGACCGAGATCGAGGGCGAGACCGGGCCGACGCTGGACTGGTCGGCGACCCTGGCCCTCCACGGCGGCCGGCTCGGCCTCCGGGCGACCAGCACCGCCGGCGAGGTGACCGCGGAGGTCGCGGTCACCGTGACGGACCCGAACGCCGTGAAGCCCGCTCCGCGGGCCACCCGGCTGCCCACCGTGGCCGGCCGGCCGGTCGTCGGGTCCCGCCTGACCGCGACCCCCGGCGTCTGGGACGTGGCCGGCGTCGGCCACCGCTTCCAGTGGCTGCGGAACGGGACCCCGGTCGCCGGGGCCACCGGGTCGTCGTACCTGCTGTCGGCGCAGGACCGTGGGCGCCGGATCAGCGTCCGGGTCACGGCTTCGAAGGCCGGGCACACGGACGGTCGCGCGACCTCGGCGGCCACCGCCGCGGTCGCCCGTGCCGGGAGCAAGGTCGTGGTGCGGGTCAACAAGAAGGCGGTCAAGCGCGGCCAGGCCGTCGCGGTCCGGGTCGTCGTGCGGTCCGCGGTGCAGCCCACCGGCAAGGTCGTGATCACCCTCCGCGGCGCGAAGGCCCGGACGCTGACCCTGCGCGGTGGGGTCGCGCAGGGGGTCGTCCGCACCCGGGCGCGCGGGGTGCACCGCCTGAAGGTCACCTACCGCGGCAGCGCGGCCGTCGAGGGGAGCTCGCGCAGCATCCGGCTGCGGGTGCGCTGAGGTCACGGGTCGGGCGGGACGGTGGAGCCGCCCCGCCCGACCCGTGCGTGTGGCCGGATCCGGCCACCGGGCGTGGGGGCTGTTGCGGCCGTCACAATTCGTGACTACGTTGCTGAATCGTTTCATGACTCGGGCGACGGAACAGGTGGATCGCCCGGCCCTCGAACCTCGGAGATCCCCCATGTCTGACGCCCCCACGCCCACCTCCCTCCACCGCCGCACGCTCTTCGGCGGCGCCGCCGCCGGTCTCGGCCTCGCGGCCGTGGCCGGCGCGGCGCCCGCGAGCGCCACGAAGGGCGCCCCGGCCGGGGCCAAGGAGCTGCTCCGCTCCTTCGCCCGGCCCGGCACCGCGACCGCGGCGGGCTTCCGCTGGTGGTGGCCCAACGGGCTGGTCGACCCGCGCGAGATCGGGCGCGAGGTCGACCAGATCGCCGACGCCGGCTTCGGCGTCCTCGAGATCGCCGACGTCACCCACAGCCTGAACGCCCGCGGCATCACCATGGACCTCCGGCGCTACGGCTGGGGCACGGCCGCCTGGGTGGCCGGGGTCAAGGCCGCCCTCGAGCGCGGCGCCCGTCGCGACGTCCGCATCGACATCACCGTCGGCCCCTCCTGGCCCGCCGCCGTCCCCACGATCACGCCCGACGACGACGCCGCCTGCACCGAGCTGGCGCACGGGCGCGCCGACCTCGCCGCCGGCGCGTCGTACGACGGACCGGTGCCCGAGCCCGTCGTACCGGCGGAGAAGGGGTCCACGACGAAGCACCTCGTGGCCGTGTCCGCGTTCCGGGTCACCGCCCAGACGACCGCGCTGACCACGCTCGACCCCGCGTCGTACGTCGACCTCAGCGGCTCGGTCCGCGACGGCCGCGTCGCGTGGACCGCGCCCGCCGAGGGTGCGTGGGTGCTGCTGTCCTACTGGCGCCGCGGCTCCGCGCAGGTGCCCGAGGCCGGTCCCCACACCGACCCGCCGTCGTACGTCGTCGACCACTTCTCCGCCGCCGGCTCGCAGGCCGTCGTCGACCTGTGGGAGGACGAGATCCTCGACCGCGAGCTGCGGCGTCTGCTGAAGAAGGCGGGCGGCTACCTCTTCGAGGACTCGCTGGAGATCGAGACCGAGTCGACGATCTGGACGCCGCGGATGCTCGAGGAGTTCCGCCGCCGGGCGGGCTACGACCTGCTGCCCGTGCTGCCCGTCGTGGTCGAGTCGCACGAGAAGTACCTGTTCGTCTTCGACGGCGCCCGCACCAACCAGGTCCGCGACGACTTCAACCAGGTGCTCAGCGACCTCTACCGCGACCACCACCTGCTGCCGCTGCAGCGCTTCGCCGGCACCCTCGGGATGGGGCTGCGCGTGCAGCCCTACGGCCTCGAGACCGACACCGTCGAGCACTCGGCGCTCCTCGACATCGCCGAGACCGAGTCGCTGGGCTTCAAGAACCTCGACGACTACCGGGTGATGGCCGGCGGGCGCGACCTGGCCGGCAAGACGATCCTGTCCTGCGAGGCGGCCTGCTACAACGGCGCGGCGTACAACACCACCTGGGACCGCGCGCTGCAGACGCTCAACAGCATCTTCGCCGCGGGCGTGAACCAGTGCGTCCTGCACGGCTTCGCGTACGCCGACGCCCCCGACGTCACCTGGCCCGGCTTCGCCGCGTTCTCGCCGTACTACAACGGCGCGATCGGGTACGGCGAGGCCTGGGGTCCGCGCACCCCGCAGTGGCGCCACATGCCCGACGTGGCCGGCTACCTCGCCCGCACCCAGCTGGTGCTGCAGACCGGCGCGCCGAAGTACGACATCGTCTTCCTGCGCCAGAAGGGCTGGGCCTCCACGGGCATCGGCCCGCACTGGATCACCAACAACGGCACCGCGCTCGGCTGGTCGCACTCGTTCGCGACCGGCTCGCTGCTCGACCTGCCCGCGGCCCGGGTGAAGCGCGGCGTGCTGGCGCCCGACGGCCCGGCGTACAAGGCGATGGTCATCGGCCCCGACAAGCTGCGGAGCAACGAGGTCACGATCGACCTCGCCGCGGCGCGCAAGGTGCTGTCGTACGGTCGCGCGGGCCTGCCGATCGTGTTCATCGGCGACTGGTCGCAGGTGCGGCCGGTCGGCGTGCACAGCGAGGCCGAGCTGGCCGAGGTGCGCTCGCTCGTCGCGCAGATCCAGGCGCTGCCGACCACGCGCACGGTCCTCGAGGCGGCCGTCGGCACCGCGCTCGCCGAGCTCGGCGTCACGCCCGACGTCACCCACGAGACCTCGACGGTCATGCACGTGCGCCGGGTCGAGGACGACGTCGACCTCTACTACCTGGCCAACGCCAAGCACGCCGAGAACCGCCGCCTCGTCCGGGTCACCCAGGACGTGTGGCTGACCGCGACCGACCGCTCGTCGGTGCCCTACCTGCTCGACGCGTGGAGCGGCACGGTCACGCCCGTCGCCGCCTACGAGCGCGACGGCTCGCGGGTGCGCGTGCGGGTCGACCTGCTCCCCGGCCAGTCGACGGTGATCGCCCTGGCGCCGCCGTCGCGGTCCGACCGGACCCCGGCGGTCTCGTCCTCGACCGGCGAGGTCCGCCGGGACGGCTCGAAGGTCGTGCTGCGCACGGCTGCCGCCGGCTCGCACTCGGTCACCCTGGCGTCCGGCCGGGTCGTCCGTACGTCGGTCGACCGCGTCCGCGAGGCCGTCGTACCGACGTCGTGGGAGCTGTCCGTCGAGGACTGGCAGCCCGGCTCGTCCGCCACGTCGACGGTCCGCCCGGTGCGCCGTACCACCCTGACGACGCTGGCGCCGTGGTCGCAGATCGCGGGCTTCGAGGACATCTCGGGCATCGGCCGCTACCGCACCGTGATCGACCTGGGCCGTGACTGGGACGACGACGACGACGGCGCGCTGCTGGAGCTCGGGGAGGTCAACGACACCTTCCGGGTCACCGTCAACGGCGACGAGCTGCCCCCGTGCGACGTCCTCGACACCACCGTCGACCTCGGCACCCGCCTGCGCCGCGGCCGCAACGTCATCGAGGTCGAGATCGCCTCCACGCTGCTCAACCGCCTCCGCACGGTCACCCCCGAGGTGTACGGCGTCGCCGCCCGTCAGGCCTACGGCCTCGTCGGCCCCGTCCGCCTCGTCCCCTACGTGGAGAAGTCCCTCCGCGTCTGACCCTCTCCCGGCTCGGCGTCAGGGGTGCAGGAGGCGGCGGGAGGAGTGGATGTGCTCCTCCATCAGCTGGGCGGCGCGGTCGGCCTGCCCGGCGGCGATGGCGTCGTGGATGGCGCGGTGCTCCGCCGTCAGCCGGGTGCGTACGTCGGGCCAGCGGTCGCCGAGCTGCTCGAGCTCGCGCAGGATCGGCAGCCGCATCGCCTCGCGGATCGCGATCGTCATGTCGGCGACCAGCCGGTTGCCGCCGGCCTCGGCGATCGCGATGTGGAAGGCGGTGTCGAGGTCGTTGAAGCCGAGTCGGTCGACCTCGTCGGTCATGGACGCCAGCGGCGTCGCGATCTCGGCGAGCGCCTCGGGGGAGGCGTGCGCCGCGGCCAGCCCCGCGCTCGAGCGCTCCAGCATCACCCGGGCGGCGACCACGTCGTCCATGGCGAAGTTGGCCAGTGCGACGTGCAGCCGCAGCACCCGGGTCAGGGCCTCGGAGGGCATCGCGGAGACGACGGTGCCGGCGTTCTCGCCCGAGCCGACGCCGGACCGGACCACGCCCTGGGCGGCCAGGGTGCGCATCGCCTCGCGTACGCCGGCGCGCGAGACCTGCAGCCGGGTAGCCAGGTCGCGCTCGGCCGGCAGCCGGTCCCCGACCTTCAACGTGCCGTCGAGGATCTGCCCCTCGACCCACTCGACCACCTGTGTGTACGCGCGCACCCGGGTCCTCTCCTTTGACGCAAGCGGGGGCCGCAGCCTATCGTCGTACCCTGTGGTCAGACCACACCGATCGAACGGAGAGAAATGCGCGTCGCCCTGATGGTCACGTGCGTCAACGACGCGATGTTCCCGGAGACGGGGAAGGCCGTGGTCACGCTGCTGCGCCGGCTCGGGGTCGAGGTCGACTTCCCGGCCGCGCAGACCTGCTGCGCCCAGCCCATGGTCAACACCGGCTACCTCGACGAGGCGGTGCCCGTGGTGCGCACCTTCGTCGACGCGTTCGCGGGGTACGACGCCATCGTCACGCCGTCCGGCTCGTGCGCCGGGTCGGCCCGGCACCAGCACGGGATCGTGGCGAAGCGCTCCGGTGACGCCGGTCTGGTGAAGGCGGTCGCCGAGACCTCGCCCAAGACCTACGAGCTGACCGAGTTCCTCGTCGACGTCCTGGGCGTGACCGACGTCGGGGCCTACTTCCCGCACCGGGTGACCTACCACCCCACCTGCCACTCGCTGCGGATGCTCGGCGTCGGCGACCGGCCCCGGCAGCTGCTGGAGCAGGTGCGCGGCATCCGGCTGACCGACCTGCCCGCCGCCGAGGAGTGCTGCGGCTTCGGCGGCACCTTCGCGGTGAAGAACGCCGACACGTCGATCGCGATGGGGGCCGACAAGGCCCGCCACGTCCGCGAGTCCGGCGCGGAGGTGCTGGTCGCGGGCGACAACTCCTGCCTGATGCACATCGGCGGGGTGCTGTCGCGGCAGCGGTCCGGCGTACGCGTCATGCACCTGGCGGAGATCCTGGCCTCGACCGAGGACGCGGGGGTGCCCGCATGAGCGGCACCTTCGTCGGCATGCCGGCGTTCCCGAGCGCGGCCAAGGCGGCGCTCGGCGACACCCAGCTGCGCCACAACCTCGCTCACGCCACCGGCGTCATCCGCGCCAAGCGCGCCAAGCTCGTCGAGGAGGTCGAGGAGAACCTCGGCTGGGAGGACCTCCGCCTGGCCGGCGCCGCCGTCAAGGACCGCGCGCTGCGCGACCTGGGGGACAACCTCGAGCAGCTCGAGGCCGCGCTGACCGCCGCCGGCGCCACCGTGCACTGGGCGCGCGACGCGGCCGAGGCCAACGCCGTCGTCATCGAGGTGGCCAAGCGGCACCAGGTCGACGAGGTCGTCAAGGTCAAGTCGATGGTCACCGGCGAGATCGGCCTCAACGAGGCGCTTGAGGCCGAGGGCATCGCCGCCTGGGAGACCGACCTCGCCGAGATCATCGTCCAGCTCGGCCACGACCTGCCCAGCCACATCCTGGTGCCGGCGATCCACCGCAACCGGGCCGAGATCCGCGAGATCTTCCTGCGCGAGATGGGCAAGGTCGGCCGACCCGCGCCCGCCGACCTGACCGACGAGCCGGCCGCGCTGGCCGCCGCCGCCCGGGAGCACCTGCGCGAGAAGTTCCTGCGCGCCAAGGTCGCCGTCTCGGGCGCGAACTTCGCCGTCGCCGACTCCGGCACGCTGGTCGTCGTCGAGTCCGAGGGGAACGGCCGGATGTGCCTGACCCTGCCCGAGGTGCTGGTCTCGGTCGTCGGCATCGAGAAGGTCGTCCCCACCTGGGCGGAGCTCGACCCGCTGTTGCGGCTGCTGCCACGCTCGTCCACGGGCGAGCGGATGAACCCGTACACGTCGACCTGGACCGGCGTCACGCCCGGCGACGGCCCGCAGGAGGTGCACGTCGTCCTCCTCGACAACGGCCGCACCCGCGCCCTGGCCGACGAGGTCGGCCGCCAGGCGCTGCGCTGCATCCGGTGCTCGGCCTGTCTCAACGTCTGCCCCGTGTACGAGCGCGCCGGCGGCCACGCCTACGGCTCGGTCTATCCCGGCCCGATCGGCGCGATCCTCAACCCGCTGCTGAAGGGGACGGGCGACGCCCAGACCGACTCGCTGCCGTACGCCTCCTCGCTGTGCGGCGCCTGCTTCGAGGCCTGCCCGGTGCGCATCGACATCCCCGAGGTGCTGGTGCACCTGCGGGCGCAGGTCGTCGACGGCCACCGCGAGGACACCGTCCCCAAGCTCGAGGCGGTCGCGTTCAAGGGGGCGGCGTACGCCCTCTCCGACGCGAAGCGGCTCACGCTCGCCGAGAAGGGGTCCGGCCTCGCCGGCCGGGTCCTCTCCCGCTTCGGGCGTACGACGCTGCCCGGCGGCCGGAAGGCGGCCGGCCGGATCCCCGGACCGGGGGCCGCCAAGTGGACCAGCGCCCGTGACCTGCCCGCCCCGCCCGCGGAGTCGTTCCGGGCCTGGTGGAAGCGCACCGACGGAGGAAAGGACGGTGGTTGAGGTGCGAGCGGAGCGAGCCTCGAAACCCGCACGCGACGAGATCCTGGGCCGCGTCCGCGCCGCCCTCGCCGACGTGGAGCCCGACCGTGAGCCGGTCGCCGGCCCGCGGCTGGCGGAGAAGCCGCGCGCCGAGGTCGTCGACCTGTTCGCCGAGCGGGTCGAGGACTACCGCGCGATCGTCGAGCGCTGCCCGGCTGCCGAGCTCGCCTCGGTCGTGGCCGCCGCGGTGCCCGAGGGTGCCCGCGTGGTCGTCCCCGACGGCCTGTCGGTGTCGGTGCCGGGCGCGGTGGTCGACGACGGCACCCTGAGCGCCTACGACCTCGACGCGATCGACGTGGTCGTCACCGAGGCCCGGGTCGGCATCGCCGAGACCGGCACCATCGTGCTCGACCACGCCGCCGGCCAGGGCCGCCGCGCGATCACCCTGGTCCCGGACCGGCACGTCTGCATCGTCCGCGTCGACCAGGTGGTCGCCGACGTACCCGACGCCGTCGAGCTCCTCGACCCCACCCGCCCGCTGACCTGGATCAGCGGCCCGTCGGCCACCAGCGACATCGAGCTCGACCGGGTCGAGGGCGTGCACGGGCCGCGGACGCTGCACGTGATCGTGGTCGGCTGAGCGAGTTGCGACCGCCGCTGTAACGCGGTGTCCACCGACCTGGTGCGGTGCTGCGGCACCGCAGGAGCACGGTGGACACCGCGTTACAGCTGAGCGGCCCGCGCCCCGGCGTACCCCACGGACTCCGCGGCGGCGGCGATGGCGCTCGCCAGGGCGTCGTCGAGCGCGTTGCCGATGGCCAGGGCGGCGGCGAGGGTGCCGGCGAGTACGTCGCCCGCGCCGGTCGTGTCGACGACCTCGACCTTCGGCGACGGCAGGTGGCGGCCGCCGGCGGCGTCGGCGACGCGCAGCCCGTCGGCGCCGAGGGTCACGACCACCGAGCGGGCGCCCGTCCGCGTCCGGACGGCGGACGCGAGGTCGGATGCGTCCGCGCCGCCGAGCAGGTCGCGGGCCTCCGACTCGTTGACGACCAGCGGGTCGGCGAGGGCCAGCGTCTCGTCGGCAAGGCGTACGACGGGCGCCGGGCTGAGCACGAGTCGGCCGCCGGTCGCGGCTACGGCCCGAGCGGCGGCGTCGACCGGGGCCGCACCGATCTCGGTCTGGGCGAGCACCACGGCGGCGTCCGCGCAGGCGGCGGCGACCTCGTCGTCGGTGAGGGTCGCGTTGGCGCCGGCGCCGACGACGATGGCGTTCTCGCCGTCGGGGGTGACCACGATCAGCGCGGTCCCGGTGGCGACGTCCGTGCGGACCGCGACGCGGTCGACCGCCACGCCGCCAGCGACCAGCTGGTCGACCTGCTCGCGCCCGGCCGCGTCGTCGCCGACCGCGCCGCAGATCGCTACCGTCGCCCCCGCGCGTGCCGTCGCGACGGCCATGTTGGCGCCCTTGCCGCCCGCGCTCACCACCGGACCGGAGCCGACGACCGTCTCGCCGGGCGCCGGCCGCGCGTCGACGCGGACCGTCACGTCCTGGTTGATCCCGCCGACCACCACGACCGCTGCTGTCATGCGGACCAGTCTTCCAGCGGTCCCCACCGGCGCCGCGCCTAGGCTGCCGCCATGTCGTACGACGTGCTGCGCATCGGGGCCGCGCCGGGGCCGGTCGTCGAGGTGATCGCGCTGGGGGCCACCGTGCACCGGCTCGAGGTGGCGGCCGCGGACGGATCGCGGCGCAACGTGGTCCTCGGCCACGCGTCGGCGGCGGACCGGCTCGCGAGCTCGTCGTACCTCGGCGGGACCATCGGCCGGTACGCGAACCGGATCGCCGCCGGGCGGTTCCCGCTCGACGGTCGCGAGGTGGTCGTCGGGACCCACGATCGCGGCAACAGCCTGCACGGGGGGCCGGACGGGTTCGACCGGCGGCGCTGGGACGTCATCGAGCACGCGCCGGACGAGGTGGTGCTGCGGCTGGTCAGTCCCGACGGTGACCAGGGGTTCCCGGGGGCGGTCGCGGTGCAGGTCCGCTACCGGGTCGCCGGACCGGTCGTCGGCATCGAGATGACCGGCACGACCGACGCGCCCACCGTCCTCAACCTCACCAACCACGCCTACTTCAACCTCGACGGCGAGGGCTCCGGCACCGTCGACCACCACCTCCTGCACGTCGCCGCGGACGAGTTCACTCCCGTCGATGTCACCGGCATCCCGTTCGGCGACCATGCGCCCGTCGCGGGTACGCCGTTCGACCTCCGCGCGCCTGTCGCGATCGGTACGGCGCTGCGCCGCGACCATCCGCAGCTCCTCGCCGCCCGCGGGATCGACCACAACTACGTCGTGCGCGGCACCGGCCTGCGACGCCACGCGACCCTGGCGTCGACGCGGTCCGGGATCGCGCTCGAGCTGCGCTCCGACCAGCCCGGCCTGCAGGTCTACACCGGCAACGCGCTCGACGGCAGCCAGCCCTCGACCAGCGGCGGGCGCTACCGCCAGGGCGACGGCATCGCGCTGGAGCCGCAGCTCTTCCCCGACTCCCCCAACCGTCCCGCCTGGCCGTCGGCGCTGCTGCGGCCGGGGGAGGCGTACCGGTCCGTGATCGAGTGGGAGTTCTCGACCCGACCGGCCTGAGTCGAGGGGGCCGCCTCGGTCGGGGCCGACTCTCGGCGTACGGGGTTTCGAGGCTCAGGACTTCGTCCTTCGCACCTCAACCAGCGTCAGCCACCGCTGGTTGAGGTGCGAGCGGAGCGAGCCTCGAAACCTGGTGGGTCGAGGGGTGGCGGTGATGGGGGCCGGCTGTCGGCGTGCGGGGTTTCGAGGCTCAGGACTTCGTCCTTCGCACCTCAACCAGCGGGGGGGGTGACGGTGGTTGAGGTGCGAGCGGAGCGAGCCTCGAAACCCGGTGAGTTGAGAGGCAGCGGGGGCTCAGAACAGCTCCGCGAGCATCGCGGCGGCGCGGGCGGCGCCGTCGGTCTCGACCGGGCGGGCGGAGGAACCCTCGGCGAGGGTCGACAGCAGGACCTCGGCGAGCAGGTCGGGGTCGGAGGCCTCGTCGTAGGCGAGGTGACGGCCGGCGTCGTACCGGTCCAGGCGGTGCCGGACGTGCAGGTTCTGCTCGAAGTGCCGGCGCAGCGGCACGTAGACGAACGGGGTGTGGGCGGCGGCGAGCTCCATGCAGGTGGTGAGCCCGCCCTGGACGACGGCGAGGTCGCAGGCGGCGAGGTGCTCCGCGAGCCGGGGCACGTAGCCCCGCACCCGGACGCCCGTACGACGCGGTAGCGACGCCGGGTCGATCCGCGGACCGCACACCACCAGGAACCGCAGCGACGGGTCCACCCGCCGCGCGAGGGGTACGGCGTCCAGCACCCGCCGCAGCAGGGGAGCGCCGACGCCCGAGCCGCCGACCGTCACGACGCACACCCGGTGCTCGGGCCGGTAGCCGAGCGAGCGGCGCAGGGCGGCTCGGGCCGTCGACGACGGCGGCGGCGAGCCGGCGACGTACCCGGCGAAGTCGAACTCCTCGGCGGTCCAGGCGCGGATGCTCGGCAGTCCGGGGCCGAAGTCGTCCGCGACCACGTCGTCGGGGTTGCCGACGAAGACCGAGCGGTCCCGCACCCACGGGTAGCGGGCGCGGTGCTCGATCATCTCCGCGTTGTAGTCCGCGGTCAGCCGCGCCTCGGCGGCGCCGCCCTCGGGCATCGGGAGCGAGCCCACGAAGTCGGTGAGCCACGCGAAGAGGAAGTGCTTGCGCTCGGGGTTCTCGTGCAGGAAGTGGTCGACGTCCCAGGCCTCGTCGCCGACGACGAGGTCGTAGTGCCGCTCGCGCACCACCTCGTCGAAGACCATGAAGTTGTTGACGAGGATCTCGTCCATCCGCCGGACCGCCTGGAAGGCGTGCAGGTCGTGCTCGCCCGCCTCCGCCTCGAGGTGACCGGACTCGTTGGCCAGCCACGCCGACGCGGGGTGCACCCGCTCCCCGGCCCCGGCGAGCACCCGCGTCACCGGGTCCTGGGTCAGCCAGTCGACCTCCACGTCGGGGCGCAGCTTGCGCAGCTCGGCGGAGATGGCGACGTCGCGGTACGCGTGGCCCAGCCCGATCGGCGAGGACAGGTAGAGCACGCGGCGGCCGCGCCGCGGCGCCCGCACCTTGGTCCGTACGACGGGGGCGGGCGGGCAGACCCGGTCCACGAAGCCGCGGATCAGCGTGTTCACGAGCACCGGCTCGCGTGCGGGCAGGCCGTGACCGCCGCCCTCGACGAGCACGAGGTCGCCGCCGGTGAGCTCGGCGAGCCGTTCGCCCACCTTCGCCGACCGGATCCGGTCCTCGCGGCCGTGCAGCACGGTCACCGGGCACCGGACCTGCGCGCACAGCGGCTCCAGCGGCTCCGCGACCGCCCCGTCCAGGCCGAGGCCCCCGGCGCGGGTGTCGGCCAGCACCTGCGGCTCGATGGTCGAGGACCAGTCCAGGCAGTCCTCGATCTGCTTGGTGGAGTGCGCCTCGTGGAACATCCGGTCGAAGAAGAACCCCCGGAAGTCGTCCAGCCCGCCCTCCAGCCAGTGCCACTTGTTGTACTTCGCCCAGCCGCGGTCGGTGTCGTGGCGGAGGTGCCAGGCGTACCGCTCCCGCTCGGGCTGCGCCACGGCCAGCCCGCAGGACGCGCCGATCGCGAAGATCCCCCGCACCCGCTCCGGATGCCGGGCGGCCACGTGCACCGCCCAGGCGGCGCCGCACGAGAGCGCCACCAGGACCGCCGCGTCGGTCCCCGTGTCGTCGAGGACGGCGACCGCGTCGGCGGCGTACTCCCGGTCGGCGTACGCCGCCGCGCCCGACGGCTTCCCGGACCGGCCGCTCCCGCGACCGTCGAAGGTGACCACGCGGTAGTGCCGGGCGAGGTACGGCACCTGCGCCTTCCACGCCCGCGACGTGACGAGCGACCAGGTCGGCAGCAACAGCACGGTCACGTGGCCCTCGCCGTACACCTCCCACGCGAGGGGTACGCCGTCGCGCACCACCGTGCCGGTGCGATCGGGGAGCCGCGCCCGGCCCCGGTCGGCCGGGAGCACCGCGTCGGGACGGGGCTCCTCCGTCATGGCCACCATGGTGCTCCTCCTCCTGCTCGGCGGGCAGCCCTCAGGGCCGGACCTCGTAGACGTTGTTGAACGGCGTCTGCGCGACCAGGCGGAAGCGGCTGAACCCTCCGGCCGTGACCACGTCGCGGATCCGGGCCGGGCCGGCCTGGGTGCCGAGCGCGAGCCCGACGTCCTGGGCGAGCGAGGTGGGCGTGCACAGCAGCGTCGAGAACCCGTAGTACGCACGGCCCACGGGGTTGAGGTTGTCCTCGACGCGGTCCCCGGCGGCGGGCTCGACGATCATCCAGGTGCCGTCGTCGCCGAGCAGCCCGCGGATGTGCCGGGCAGCGCCGACCGGGTCGCCCATGTCGTGCAGGCAGTCGAAGGTCGTGACCAGGTCGAAGCCGGCGCCGTCGACGGTCTGCGCGGGCTCGGTCACGAACTCGGTGTTGGTCACCCCGGCGGCGCCCGCCCGCTCGCGCGCGGTCTCGATCGAGGCCCGGTGGTAGTCCGAGCCGACGAACCGCGACCGCGGGAAGGCCTGCGCCATCAGCACCGTCGAGGCGCCGTGCCCGCAGCCGACGTCGGCGACCTGCCCGCCGGCGGTCAACTTGTCGACCACGCCGTCGCAGGCCGGCAGCCACTCCGCCATCAGGTGCGCCTGGTAGCTCGGCGCGAAGAACCGCTCGCAGCCGACGTGCACGTCCGCGTTGTGCTCGTGCCAGCCGACGCCGTCGCCGCTGCGGGCCGCGGCGACGATGCTCGGGGTGTCGCGGATGGTGCCGTGCGCGATCTGGAAGAGACCGCACAGGTACGCCGGGCTGTCCGGGTCGGTGAAGGCGACCACCTGCTCGGGCGGGAGCAGGTAGCGGCCGGTCGCGCCGTCGTACTCCACGTAGCCGCCGGCGGCCTGGGCGTTGAGCCACTCCCGCGCGTAGTGGACGTCGGTGCCGGTGCGGTCGGCCAGCTCGTGCGGCGTGCTCGCGCCGTGCTCGGCCAGCGCGCGGTAGTAGCCGAGCTCGTCGCCCATCACGACGAGCGCCGCGTTGAGCGCGGCCCCGACCTCCTCGACCGCGCGGAAGACGAAGCTCATCAGCGCGTCGGGGTCGAGCTGGCGGGTGGAGTCCTGGGGGATGGTGGTCATGGTGCTGCTCCTCGATCGGGGGTTGGTACGACGAGGTTCGCGCCGGAGCCGACCGCCCCGAATCAGGTGACCCCCCTGGTCCTCGATCGCCCTACCCTCGGGAGGTGCTCATCGGCCGGGACGCCGAGCGTCGGGCACTCGCGTCGCTCGCGGTGGCGGCGCGGGTGTCCGAGAGCGGTGCGCTGCTGGTCGTCGGCGAGGCGGGCCAGGGCAAGACCGCGCTGCTGACCGACCTGGCGGAGCGGGCCGAGGGCCTGCGGGTGCTCTGGGCTCGGGGCACGGAGTCGGAGAGCGACCTCGCCTTCGGCGGGCTCGACCAGCTGGTCCGGCCACTGCTGCCGCTGCTCGGGGAGATCCCGGATCCGCAGGCACTCGCGCTGGAGACCGCGCTGGCGCTGCGGCCCGGCGAGCGGGCCGACCGGTTCGCGATCAGCGCGGCCACGCTCAGCCTCCTGGGTCGCGCGGCCGAGGAGCAGCCGGTCCTGGTCCTGGTCGACGACGCGCACGCGCTGGACCGGCCCTCGGCCGAGGCCCTGGCGTTCGTGGCCCGACGGATCCTGGCCGACCCGCTGGCGCTGGTGGTGGCGAGCCGGCCCACCGGGGGCGTGCTGCTGGGCGCCGGCCTGCCCCGGATCGAGGTCGAGGGACTGTCCCCGACGGAGGTCGCGGCGCTGCTGACCCAGCGCTCGGGCCACCTCCTGCCCGAGGACGTCGCCGTCCGGGTCCACGAGGCGACCGCGGGCAACCCGCTGGCCATCGTCGAGCTGGCCGACGCGGAGCCCGAGCTGCTCGACGGGCTCACCCCGGCCACCCCGATCGGCGTGCCGGACCGGGTCGTCGCCGAGTACGTCCGCCGTACGGCGGGGCTCGGTGCGTCCGCCCGGACGGCGCTGCTGGTCGCGAGCGTGGCGGCCACGGCGAGCGGCAGCTCGGTGACCGCCGCCGCGATGGCGCGGCTCGGGGCGGGGTGGGAGGACCTGCGCGAGGCGGAGGCGGCCGGCCTGGTGGTGCTGCGCCCGGGCGGCGTGGAGTTCCGGCACCCGCTCGCGCGGGCCGGGGCGTACGCCGCCGCCTCGGCCGAGCAGCGACGGGAGGCGCATCTCGCGGTCGCGGCCGTGACCGACGACCCCGACCGGCGGGCCTGGCACCGCGGCGAGGGCACGCTCGGGCTGGACGACGAGGTCGCCGACGAGGTGGCCGCGGCGGCCCGGCGCAGTCTCGACCGCGGGGCCTACTGGGTCGCGGCGTCGTCGTACGAGCGGTCGGCGGCGCTCGCCACGGACCGCGAGCAGCGGGCGGAGCGGCTGCTCGCGGCGGGCGAGGCGGCCGACCTCGCCGGGCACGGGACGCGGGCCGGTGCGCTGCTGGACCTGGCCGCGACCGAGACGGGGGATCCGTGGCACCGGGGCCGGATCGACGCCCTGCGCGGGGCGGTCGAGCAGCGCTGGGGGTCGCTGGAGCGCAGCCGGGACCTGATCCGCCGTGCCCTGGCCGAGCTGGCGCCCGCGTCTCCGGATGCCGCGGTCGACGCCGCCACCGACCTGGTGGGCACCTGCTTCTACCTCGGCGACACCGCCCTCGCGGCACGGACGGCGGACCTGCTGGACCGGCTGGCCGACCGCGCGTCCGACGCGGCGCGGATCCGCTGCCTGCTCGTGGCCGGCGTGGCCCGGGTGCTCGCGGGGGAGGACGGGATCGCGTCGATCCGGGCCGCGGTGGGCGCGATGGCGGGAGCGCCGCCGGAGCCGGACGAGCGGCGCCCGAGCTGGCTGGTGCTCGGCCCGCTGTTCCTCCGGGAGGAGTCCGCGACCGCACGAGGGCTCGCCGAGCTCGCGGAGCGCCGGCTGCGCGACCGCTCCGCGATCGGGTCGCTGGCCGGCCTGCTCTTCGTGGTCGCGCGGTTCGCCGGCACCTCCGACCGCTGGGACGACGCGGCCCGGCACTACCAGGAGGGGATCGCGCTGGCCCGGGAGGCGGGCCAGACGACCGACCTGGCCATGCACCTCGCCGGGCTGGCCTGGCTGGAGGCGCGCACCGGGGTCGAGGAGTCGTGCCGCGAGCACGCCGCCGAGGCGCTCCGGCTGGCGGACCGGCACCGGGTGCACCTCGCGCGGATCTGGGCGACGTACGCCCTCGGCGACCTGGCGCTGGGCGCCGGCCGGCACGCCGAGGCCCTCGAGCGGTACGCCGAGCTCCAGGCGTTCCTCGAGCGGATCGGGTTCCGCGACGTCGACATCTCCCCGGCGCCCGAGCTCGTCGAGTGCCTGCACCGCACCGACCGGCGCGACGAGGCGGCCCGGCTGGCCGAGGACTACCGGCGCCGGGCGAGCGCGAAGGGGCAGCCCTGGGCGCTCGCGCGGGCCGAGAGGACGAGCGCGCTGGTCGTCGAGGACCCGCGGCCCGGCCTGGTCAGGGCGACCGAGCTGCACGCCGCGAGCCCGGACCGCTTCGAGGAGGCGCGCACCCGGTTGGCCCTCGGGGAGGCGGAGCGCCGGGCGCGGCGGCGTACCGCCTCGCGCGAGCCGTTGCGCATGGCCCTGGCGTCGTTCGAGAGCCTGGGCGCGCGACCCTGGGCGGACCGGGCGGCGGCGGAGCTGGAGGCGACGGGGGAGCGCCCGCACCGGCGGGCGGACCGGAGCATCGACCTGCTGACGCCGCAGGAACTGCAGGTCGCGACGCTGCTCGCGGAGGGACGGACCACCCGGCAGGCGGCCGCGGCGATGTTCCTCAGCCCCAAGACCGTGGAGTACCACCTGCGGCACGCCTACACGAAGCTCGGCATCAACACCCGGACCGATCTCGCGGCCGTCCTCGCTGGTGAGACCTCGGTCGGGACGACCGGGCCGCCTACCTAGGATTGGGGATGCCAGACTCGGGTCCCTCGTGCTGGGCGGACCCGCTTCCGGTCGGTCGATCAGCGACCTATTGTCCACTAATTAGGTCTGCTTTAAGTTGAGCGCAACCCGATCCCGAGGAGCAGCTGTGCCGCATCGTCCCGAGACCCTGGCCATCCACGCCGGCCAGGAGGAGCACGACCCCGCGACCAACGCGCGGGCCGTCCCGATCTACCAGACCACGTCGTACGTCTTCGACGACACCGAGCACGCCGCGAACCTGTTCTCGCTGGCCGAGCCGGGCAACATCTACACCCGCATCATGAACCCGACGCAGTCGGTCTTCGAGGAGCGGATGACGCAGCTCGAGGGCGGCGTCGGCGCCCTCGCCACCGCGTCGGGCTCCGCCGCCACGACGTACGCCGTGCTCAACCTGGCCGGCGCCGGCGACAACATCGTCGCGCTCTCCACCCTGTACGGCGGCACCTACGCGCTGTTCGCGCACACGCTCCCGCAGTTCGGGGTGACCGTGCGGTTCGTCGACCC
Source organism: Nocardioides sp. (assembly GCF_035503875.1). Classification (GTDB taxonomy): domain Bacteria; phylum Actinomycetota; class Actinomycetes; order Propionibacteriales; family Nocardioidaceae; genus Nocardioides. The sequence goes on along the minus strand of NZ_DATJTA010000026.1, from coordinate 950 downwards.
CGACCACCCCGAGCAGCTCGCCGCCGCGGTGGACGCGCGGACCAAGCTGGTCTTCGCCGAGACCATCGGCAACCCGAAGGTCAACGTCGTCGACATCCGCGCCTGGGCCGACGCCGCGCACGCGCAGGGCCTGCCGCTGATCGTCGACAACACCGTGCCCACGCCGTTCCTGTCCCGGGTCTTCGACCTCGGCGCGGATGTCGCGGTGCACGCCGCGACCAAGTACATCGGCGGCCACGGCACCTCGATCGGCGGCGTGATCGTCGACTCGGGCAACTTCGACTGGGCCGCGCATGCCGAGCGGTTCCCGGGCCTGACCGGCCCGGACGCGGCGTACCACGGCGTCGTGTGGACCGAGGCCGTCGGCAACCTGGCCTACATCATCCGCGCGCGCACGGTGCTGCTGCGCAACACCGGCGCCGCGATCGCGCCGCTGAACTCCTGGCTGTTCCTGCAGGGCCTGGAGACGCTGCACCTGCGCATGGAGCGGCACAGCGCCAACGCGCTGCGCGTCGCGGAGTTCCTCTCCGACCACGCCGAGGTGTCGTGGGTCAGCTACCCCGGCCTGCCGGACAGCCCCTACAAGGAGGTGGCCGACCGCGTCCTGACCGGTCGCGGGTACGGCGGCATCCTCAGCTTCGGCGTGCGCTCGGGCCGCGAGGGCGGCAAGAAGTTCATCGAGGCGCTGGAGCTCTTCACGCACCTGGCCAACATCGGCGACGCGAAGTCGCTGGCGATCCACAACGCCACCACCACGCACTCCCAGCTCACGCCCGAGGAGCTGGAGGCGGCCGGCGTACCCGAGGACATGGTGCGGCTCTCCATCGGCATCGAGCACGTCGAGGACCTGATCGCCGACCTCGAGCAGGCCCTGGCCGCCAGCAAGTGAGCTCTCTTGCCTGACCTGCCCGACCTGGCCGAGCGGGTCGTCCGCGCCACCGAGGACGACC
>NZ_DATJTA010000025.1:0-2100 GCF_035503875.1 Nocardioides sp. | reverse complement strand
TTCCTGCTCCGGAATGTTCACCGCCAACTCGATGAACTGCCTGACCGAGGCGATCGGGTTGGCGCTGCCCGGCAACGGGACGACGCTGGCGACCCACACCGCCCGGCGCGACCTGTTCGTGCGCGCGGCCTCGGTCGCGGTCCAGATCACTAAGCGGTACTACGACTCCGACGACGAATCGGTGCTGCCGCGGTCGATCGCCAGCCGCGAGGCGTTCGAGAACGCGATGGCGCTCGATGTGGCGATGGGCGGGTCCACCAACACCGTGCTGCACCTGCTCGCCGCCGCGCACGAGGCGGGCGTGGACTTCGGGCTCAAGGAAATCGACGAGCTCTCGCGCCGGGTGCCCTGCATCTGCAAGGTCGCGCCGAGCGGGTCGTACCACGTCGAGGACGTGCACCGGGCGGGCGGCATCTACACGATCCTGGGCGAGCTCGACCGGGCCGGCCTGCTGAATCGTTCCGTGACCACGGTGCACGGGGACCCGATCTCTTCGTGGGACCTGCGGTCGGAGTCGGTGCTGCCGGAGGCGGTGGAGCTCTATCACGCGGCGCCCGGCGGGGTGCGGACGGTCAAGGGGTACTCGCAGTCGGCGTCGTGGGAGTCGCTGGACCGCGACGCCGCCGACGGGTGCATTCGCGACGTTGCGCACGCCTACACCGCCGACGGCGGACTCTGCATGCTCTACGGGAACATCGCCCCGGACGGCGCGGTGGTGAAGACCGCGGGCGTGCCCGAGGAGCTGTGGACGTTCTCCGGGCCTGCGAAGGTGTTCGAGTCGCAGGAGGATGCCGTCTCCGGGATCCTCGGCGGCCGCGTGGTGGCCGGGGACGTCGTCGTGATCCGCTACGAGGGGCCGCGGGGCGGGCCTGGTATGCAGGAGATGCTGTACCCGACCAGCTTCCTCAAGGGCAAGGGGCTCGGCCGGGCCTGCGCGCTCGTCACCGACGGGCGGTTCTCCGGCGGTACGTCCGGGCTGTCGATCGGGCACATCTCCCCAGAGGCGGCCAGCGGCGGCGCGCTCGCGCTGGTCGACGAGGGCGACACCGTCGTGATCGACATCCCGCGCCGGGAACTGCGGCTTGACGTGCCCGATATCGAGCTGGCGGAGCGGCGGGCGGCGCTGCTGGCCGCGCTCGGCGGCTACCGGCCGGTCGCGCGGGAGCGCTCGGTGAGCGCCGCCCTTCAGGTCTACGCGGCGCTGGCGACGTCAGCGTCGACCGGCGCGTCACGCGACATCTCGGCCCTCGCGCGGCTGGCGCCGGAGACGTCGTGACCGGCGGCTTCGTCCGGGCCGCGCGGGCCTCGGACGCGGCCGGGCTGGCGCGCGTGCAGGCGGCGAGCTGGAGCGCGACGCTGGCCGAGCTCGTGCCGGACGAGGTGCTGGCCGAGCTGACTAGCTACGCGGCGCTCGACCAGTTCACGGAGCGCTGGCTGGAGGCGATCGTCAGCCCCCCGACGTCGAAGCACCGGGTGCACGTCGCGGTCACCGAGCCGGGGTCGACCGTGGTGGCCGGGTTCGCCGCCGCCGGGCCCGCCACTGACGAGGACCTGTGGGCGGGGACCGATGCGGAGCTGTACGAGCTGCACGTGTCGCCGGAGCTCGTCTCGGCCGAGGATGAGGATGAGCCTGCCGGTCACGACGGCCGACTGCTGCACGCGGTCGCGGACGCGTTCGCGGAGGACGGGTTTCGCACCGCCTACACGTGGACGCTGTCGGGTGACGAGGCCAGGATCGCGTTCCTGACCTCGGCAGGCTGGGCGCCGGACGGCAGCACGTCCAACCTGGACATGGGGGTCAAGGTGCCGGTGATTCGCCTGCATACCCAGCTCTCGCCGCCGACCCCCTCCCCCGACCCTTCCTCCGCGTAGGATCTGCCGGTGGCTAGTGCGCGCGAGTGGGTAGCGGGGACCAGGGTGAGAACGCTGCCGGCGGCCGTCGTCCCGGTGCTGATCGGATCGGGCGTGGCGGCGGGGTACGGGAAGTTCTCGCTCTGGCGGGCGGTGCTCGCGCTGCTGGTCGCGCTCGCGCTGCAGATCGGGGTGAACTTCGCCAACGACTACAGCGACGGCGTGCGCGGCACCGACGCGGCCGGACGG
>NZ_DATJTA010000024.1:0-19663 GCF_035503875.1 Nocardioides sp. | reverse complement strand
GGCCTTGCCCTTCTTGGCCGGGACCGCGTCGTGGCGCGCGACGACGTCGACGCCGTCGAGCGTCTCGATCGCCGGGATCGGCGCGACGACAGCGCCCTTGGGGTAGCGCACGACCGAGGGGGCGTCGTCGATGTCGACGGCGTGGCGCAGCGCTTCTCGCAGCGTCGGCTCGTCGCGGGGTGCGGCCAGGTGCAGGCCCGGCACGATGCGCAGCATCGCCATGTCCCACATGCCGTTGTGGCTCGCGCCGTCGTCGCCGGTGACACCGGCGCGGTCGAGCACGAAGGTCACACCGCACTTGTGCAGCGCGACGTCCATCAGCACCTGGTCGAAGGCCCGGTTGAGGAAGGTCGCGTAGACCGCCACCACCGGGTGCAGACCACCCATCGCGAGGCCGGCCGCGGACGTCGCGGCGTGCTGCTCGGCGATGCCGACGTCGAAGGTGCGCTCGGGGAAGCGCGCCTGGAAGTGGTCGAGCCCGACCGGGTGCATCATCGCCGCGGTGATCGCCACGACGTCCTGGCGGCGCTGGCCGAGGTGGACCATCTCGTCGGCGAAGACGTCGGTCCAGATCCGGCCGCGGGACTTCTCCTCGCCGGTCTCGACGTCGAAGGGCTGCGGGCTGTGGAACTGGTCGGCCTCGTGGCGCTCGGCGGCGTCGTACCCGAAGCCCTTGCGGGTGATCGCGTGCACGATCACCGGTCCGCCGAACCGCTTGGCCTGGGCCAGCACCTGCTCCATCGCCTGGAGGTCGTGGCCGTCGACGGGGCCGACGTACTTCAGGCCGAGGTCCTCGAAGAGGCCCTGCGGCGCGAGCGCGTCCTTGAGGCCCTTCTTCATCGCGTGCAGGGCGTCGTACGCCGCCGGGCCGACGCCGGGGACGGCGTTGAGCCGCTTCTTGACCAGGTCGAGGACCTGCTCGTAGCGGGGGTTGGTGCGCAGCGTCGTCAGGGCGTTGGCCAGGCCGCCGATGGTCGGGGTGTAGGAGCGCCCGTTGTCGTTGACGACGATGACGAGCTTGCTGTCCTTGGCGATGGCGATGTTGTTGAGGGCCTCCCAGGCCATCCCGCCCGTGAGCGCGCCGTCGCCGATCACGGCGACCGTGTGCCGGTCCTCGCCGCGGATGGCGTAGGCCTTGGCGATGCCGTCGGCATAGCTCAGAGCGGTGGAGGCGTGGGAGTTCTCGACGATGTCGTGCTCGGACTCCGCCTGGCTCGGGTAGCCGCTGAGGCCGCCCTCGTTGCGCAGGCCGTCGAAGTCGCCGGCCCGGCCGGTGAGCAGCTTGTGCACGTAGGACTGGTGACCGGTGTCGAAGACGACCCGGTCACGCGGGGAGTCGAAGGTCCGGTGGATCGCCAGCGTCAGCTCGACGACGCCGAGGTTGGGACCCAGGTGGCCGCCGGTGCGCGAGCAGGTGCGGACCATCAGGTCGCGGATCTCGCTGGCGAGGGCGCTCAGCTGGTCGTCGGAGAGGCCGCGGAGGTCGCGCGGGCTCGAGATCGACTGGAGAAGACCCATGGAATCGATAGTAGGCGCTCAGCGATCGAGCACGGCGATCGCGGGCTCGTGGAGGCTGCCCATCCAGACCCGGCCGTCGTGCTCGCGGACGCCGGTGACCATGTGGAACTGCGAGGTCTCGACGTCGTGGTCGTGCACGAGCCGGCCGCGGTCGTCGTACGCCTGGACACGGACGGTGCGCTGGGGCTTCGGCTGGAGCCGCTCGGGGATCCGGGTGACCGCGCGGCGGACCGGCAGCGGGGCGGTCTGCAGGCGCTCCACGACCGGGTCCTTCGGGCTGGCGATGGTGACCCAGATCAGCCCGTCGCTGCCGCGGGAGATGTTGTCGGGGTAGCCCGGGAGGTCCTGGCAGAGCAGGTCGCGCATCCCGGCCCGGTCCCCCGTCAGCCAGCGGCGTACGACGGTGCGCGCGCCGGTCTCCGCCACGCACACGAAGTCCTCGTCCCGGCTGAGCGCGACGCCGTTGGCGAAGGCCAGCTCGTCGATGACCACCTCGGGCTCGCCGCCGGGGACGAGCCGGAGCAGCCGGCCGGTGCGCGTGTTCTGGACGAAGTCGTCCTTCCAGCGCTCGATGCCGAACTTCGTCGACGAGTCGCTGAACCAGACGGTTCCGTCCGCGGCGACCGCGGCGTTGTTGCAGAACACCATCCGCGTCCCGCGCACGCTGTCGGTGACCGCCTCGACGGCCCCGCTGGCGGTGTCGACCCGGAGCAGGCCCCGGTGCGCGTCGCAGACCAGGAGCCGGCCGGCCGGGTCGAGCTCGAGCCCCAGCGGGCGTCCGCCGGTGTGGGCGACGCGGTCGATGTGGGACCCGTCGTGGCTGACCCGGAAGATCCCGCCGTCCGCCGTTCCGGTGAACACCGCGCCCTCGTCGCGGCCGCTGGTGCCGACCACGACGTCCTCGGCGCCGTCGGCGGGGACGGGGATCACGGTGAACGTCATCGCGCCACCGTAGCGGCGGGCGTCGCACTTCTCCGGGAAGCCGGGAGGTTTCGGGGTGGCAGGCTGACCGGCATGCGTCGTACCGCCGCCGTCCTGCTCGCCGCCGCGCTGGCGGCCACGCCGCTGCCGTCGTACGCCGGAGCGCCGTCGGGACGCGCCGACGACCTCGCCGTGACCGGGTACGCCCTGCCGGACCTGCCGCGCCGGACCCTGGTGCGCGACGCCCCGGGTCTCGCCACGCTGACCGTCGTCGGCGCGACGATCAGCGCCGACGGACGGCGGCTGCGCCGGCCCGCGGGCGAGAGTGTGCGCCTCGGCAGGCAGGCCCGGCGGGTGGGCCTGCGGACCGAGCTGCTGGTGAGCAACTACAGCGACCGGCTCGGCGACTTCGACACCCGCGCGGCCGGCCGGCTGCTGCGCAGCCCGGCCAACGTACGGCGGGTCGCCCGCCAGCTCGGCCGGGCGGTCGCGGCGGGCGGCTGGGGCGGCGTGAACCTCGACCTCGAGGCGCTCCGACCCGCGCACGGCCGCGGACTGGTCCGGCTGGCCGCCGAGCTGCAGCGCCGGATGCCGGCGGCGAGGACCGTGTCCGTCGACGTGTCCGCCCACACCTCCGTGCGCGCCTACCGGCGGGCGGGCTACCGCCTCGCGGCCCTGGCCCGCACCGTCGACCTCGTCCAGCTGATGGCCTACGACCAGCACGGACCGTCGTGGAGTGGCCCCGGGCCGATCGGTGCGCTGGGCTGGCAGCAGCGCTCGCTCGCGGCGCTGCTGCGACAGGTCCCACCCCGCCGGGTGGACCTCGGCGTCGCCGGCTACGGCTACACCTGGCCGCGACGGGGCGCCGGCCGCACGGTCACCGTCACGCAGGCGCGGGCGCTGGTCACCCGCGACGGCGCCCGCGCGCGATGGGACCCGCGGGTCGGCGAGTGGCGCGCCCGGCTGACCGACGGGACGACCGTCCGCTGGTCCGACGGCCGGTCGCTCGAGCTGCGCCGCCGGCTCGCCCGCGAGAACGCCCTGCACGGATTGGCGATCTGGCGCATCGGTTCCGCCGACAGGGTGTCCTGAGCGCCCTATCCTGCGATCCATGCGGATCGGCGTCCTCGGCACCACCACCGCCGCGGACGACTCGGACACGATCCCCCTCGGCGGCCCCAAGCAGCGCGCGCTGCTGGGCGTCCTCGCCCTGCATCTGGGCCGCGCCGTCGCGATCGACACCATCACCGACCTGGTCTGGGACGGCGCTCCCCCGCCGGGCGCCGCCGGGACCCTGCAGGGGTACGTCGCCGGGCTGCGCCGGGCGCTGGAGCCGGGACGCACCACCCGCGGCGGCGGCACCCTGCTGGTCACCGAGCAGCCGGGGTACGCGCTGCGGCTCGACCCGGCCGACCTCGACGCGGCGGTCTTCGAGCGAGCGGTCACCGACGCGCACACCGCGACCGCTCCCCTGGCCGCCGCCCTGCTCGACGAGCACCCGCGCACCCCGCCGCTGGACCAGGAGGCGCTGCTCGAGCGGCACGCCGTCCTGGCCGAGGCGATCGGCCTGTGGCGGGCGACGCCGTACGCCGACCTCGGGGATGCGCCCGCGGTCGCGGCCGAGCGGTCCCGGCTGGAGGAGCTGCGACTGCTCGCGCTGGAGGACCGCGCCGTGCTCGGGCTGCTGCTCGGGCGGCACGCGCCGCTGACCGCCGAGCTCGATGCCCTCACCCGGCACCACCCGCTCCGCGAGCGGCTGTGGGCGCTGCGGGCGCTCGCGCTCGCGGGGGCCGGGCGGCAGGCCGAGGCGCTCGCCGTGCTGAGCGAGGTCCGCACCCTGCTCGACGACGAGCTCGGCCTGGAGCCGGGCGCGGAGCTGCGCGCCGTGCAGGCGCAGGTGCTGCACCAGGAGGCCGCGCCGGTCGCCGCGCCGGCCCGCGTCACCGCCCCGGCGGCTCCTGCGGCGGCTGCTGCTCCGGTCGCACCCTGGCCGCTCGTCGGACGGGACGCCGAGCTCGGGACGCTGACGGACCTGCTCGACCGCACGCTGGCCAGGGCGGGGATCTCCTACGCCACGCTCACCGGCGATCCCGGCATCGGCAAGACCCGGCTGACCACGGAGCTGGCGGCGTACGCCACGGCCCACGGCGTCCAGGTCGTCGTGGGTCGGTGCTCCCAGGACGACGGCGCGCCCGCGCTGTACCCCTGGGTGAGCGTGCTCGGGGAGCTCGGCGCCGAGGTGCCCACCGCGACCGGCGAGGACGACGGCGGCGCGGCGTTCCGGGCCTGGCAGCGGATCGTCGACACCGTCCAGGCCGCTGCCGAGCGGCAGCCGCTGCTCCTGGTCCTCGACGACCTGCACTGGGCCGACACCTCGACCCTGCGGCTGCTCCGGCTGCTGGCCGAGGCCGAGGCCGCACCGGCGGCCCGGCTCCTGGTCCTCACCACGTGGCGCGAGCACCCGCTGCCCACCGGCCCGTTGGCCGACGTCGTGGAGACGCTGGCGCGCCGGCACGCCGTACGCCTGCGCCTGCGCGGGCTCGCCGCGCCGGACGCGGCGCGGATCGTCGGCGAGGTCGCCGCCTCCGAGCCGACCCCGGGCGAGGCGGAGGCGCTGACCCGCCGGACCGACGGCAACCCGTTCTTCCTGGTGGAGTACGCCCGGCTCGCGCGCGAGCGGGGCGACCTCGGCGCGCTCGTCGCCGAGGCGGACCCGCCGGCCGCCGTGCACGACGTCGTCGCCCGCCGGCTGGACCGGCTCAGCCCCGCGTCGCTGGACCTGGTGCGTCACGCGAGCGTCCTGGGCCGGGTCTTCGAGGTCGAGCTCCTGGCCGCGACCACCGGCAGCACCGAGGACGCCGTCCTCAACGGGCTCGACCCGGCGCTCGAGGCGGGGCTGGTGACCGAGGACGGCGTCGACCGCTTCCGGTTCACGCACGCACTGGTCCGCGACACCGCCCTCGCGACGCTGCCCCACAGCCGGCGCGCCCGGGTGCACGCCCGGGCCGCGTCCGCGCTGTCCGACCGGCGCGGACGCGAGTCCGAGATCGCCCGGCACTGGCTGGCCGCCGGGCCGCGCCACCAGTCGGAGGCCTGGCGCGCGGCCGCGGCCGCCGGTCGGGCCGCGGCGGGCGTGCACGCGTACGTCGAGGCCCTGGAGATGCTGGAGCTCGCGCTCCGGGGCCAGGACCAGGACCCCGGATCGACCTCGCGCGAGCGCTTCGACGTGCTCGTCGTCCTGGCCGACGTGCTCCGCGCCGCCGGGCGGTGGCTGGAGCTGCGGGACGTGGCCCACGAGGCCCTGGAGGTGGCCGACCAGGCCGGCGACCTCGACCTCCTCGTCCAGGCGGGGACCATGACCGGCACCGGAGCGCTCTGGCTGCCGTCGGCCCACGGCCAGGTCGACCAGGTCCTGTGCGCGGCGCTGCGCCGTACCCTCGCGGCGCTGCCGCCCGGCGACGACCCGCGGCGCTGCCGAGCGATGCTGGCGCTGGCCGGCGAGAGCTACTACGGCGCGACGCCCGCGGAGCGCGAGGCGCTGGCCGAGCAGGCCGTGGCGATGGCGGAGCGGCTCGGCGAGCGCGAGCTGCTCGTGTGGGCCCGGCTGCACGCCGCCCTCGCGATCTGGCGGGCCGACACCGCCGGGCAGCGCCGCGACCTCGGGAGCGGCGCCGCCGACCTCGCCCGGGAGCTCGGCGACCCGGTCTCGGAGGCCGCAGGACTCACGGTCCGGGCGATCGCCGAGGGCGAGCTGGGGCTGATCGCGGAGATGACGGAGACCTGCGGGCGCGCCCGCGAGCTCGCTGGGCGGACGAAGCACCTCTACGCCCAGCTCGTCCTCGACTCGCTGGAGGCACCCTGGCTGGCGATGCGCGGCCGCTTCGACGAGGTGGAGGCGCTCATCGCCGACATGACCCGGATCGGGGAGCTGGTGTCGATCACCGGCTCCGAGGAGGCGATCGCGGCGTCGATCACCAGCCACCTGCTCTGGACCGAGAGGTACGACGAGCTCGTGGCCGCCGCGGCCATGCTGGAGGCGAGCACCTGGCTGCCGGTCGCGACGACCATCGCGGCCATCTACTGCCGGGCCGGCCGGGCCGACGAGGCCCGCACCTACCTCGCCGAGCACGCCGCCGGGGTGGAACGGGCACTGGCCGAGGAGACCTGGTTCTCCCCGATGGGCCGCGGCCTGGCCGGCGAGGCGGCCCTGCACGTCGGCGACCCCGCGCTCGGATCACGGGCCTACGGCCTGCTCGCCCACCTGTCAGGCCGCCCGCTGGTGGCCGGCTCCGGGAGCGCGATGGGACCGATCGACACCTTCCTCGCCATGGCGGCGGCGTCGACCGGCGAGCGCGACCTCGCCACCCGCCACGCCGACCGGGCGGCGGAGCTCTGCGAGACGTGGGAGATCCCGCTCGCCGCGCAGTGGCTGCGCCGCGAGCGGGACCGGTGGGGCTTCTAGACGCTCAGGCCCAGGCGAACGTGCGCGCCTCGCGGCGGGCGAACCGGCGCCGGGTCAGCCACCAGACGACCCGGAACGGCAGGCCGGCCTCGTCCAGCACCGCGTCGAGCACGTCACGCGGGACGTCGTACGCCGCCCACGGGACGATGCGGAGCACCTTCCCGAGCGTGAGCGTGTCGTCCTTGAAGTGCTCCTCGTCCAGCTCGCGCCACTCCTCCGCGGTCATCAGCGCCTGGATCAGCGCGATCGCCTCGGTCTCCTCGTGCGCGAGGTGCCGGGCGAGGCTGTCGCGGACGGCGACCACACGGACGGCGAGCGCCGCCCGGGCGTCCTCGTCGGGCGCCCCGGCCAGCCGGCGGAAGCCGGCGGCGCAGGACTCCAGTAGCGGGTCGATCTCGCCGTGCTCGGCCTCCATCGCGTCGAGCATCGCCAGGTCCGACTCGTCGCAGCGCTCGCGCAGCCAGGGCCAGAGGCCGGCGTCCTCCCCACTGTGATGGTGGTGCAGCACCTCGGCGAACAGCTCCCAGCGCGCCTGCAGCAGCACCCACGTCGCCCGCTCCCCGACCGGCGTCGCCGCGACCGCCTCCGCGAACCGGCGCAGGTCGCGGCGGAAGCCGTGGTGCATGACGTACATGGTCCGCATGTCGACCGGCCCCTCGGGCGCCGCGACCTGGCCCGGCAGCATCACCTGACGCACCGAGGTGGTCATCGCGCACCCGCCGGGGTCTGCTCGTCGAGCGCGTCCAGCTCGTCCCACAGCGTCTCGTCGTCGGCCGGCTCGGCCTGGACCGTCGGCAGCAGCCGGTCCAGCCAGGCCGGCAGCCACCAGTTCCAGCGGCCGAGCATGGCCATGGTGGCGGGCACCAGGACCATCCGGACGACCGTCGCGTCCAGCACGATCGCGACCGCCATGCCGAAGCCCAGCATCTTGACCACGACGACGGACTCGCTGGCGAACCCGAGGAAGACCACCACCATGATCGCGGCCGCCGAGGAGATGACCCGGCCGGTCGCGGCCAGCCCGCGCTCGACGCTGCCGCGGGCGTCGCCGGTGCGCAGCCAGTCCTCCCGGATCCGCGAGAGCAGGAACACCTCGTAGTCCATCGACAGTCCGAAGAGGATCGCGAACATCAGGATCGGCACCCAGCTCGAGATCGGCAGCGCGTGGTCGAGGCCGAGCAGGTCGGTGGCCCAGCCCCACTGGAACACCGCCGTGAGGACGCCGTACGCCGCCCCGATGGACAGCAGGTTCATCACGGCCGCCTTCAGCGGGACCAGGATCGAGCGGAACACCATCGCCAGCAGCAGCACCGAGACGCCGACCACGAAGGCGATCACCACCCAGATCCGCTCCGAGAGCATCACGGTGATGTCGCTCATCAGTGGGAGGTAGCCCGTCACCTCCGCGTCGGGCAGCCGCTCGCGCAGCTCGTCGACCAGGCCGGTCGTGCGCTCGTCGGTGGGGCCGAACGACGGCTCGGCGTCGAAGACCGCCAGCGCGCCGTCCGGGGAGACGGCCGGCTCGGTCACGGCCACGATGCCGTCGGTCCCGCGGACGGTGTCCACGGCCTCGGCGACACCGGCGTCGCCCACCCGGTCGCGGTCGACCACGACCGTGAGCGGGCCGTTCGCACCGGCGCCGAACTCGGCGGCGACCAGGTCGTAGGCCTGGCGGGTGGTGCTGTCGGCCGGGTTGCTCGAGCCGTCCTGCGGCCAGGTGCGCATCGCGAGCGTCGGCGCCGCGAGGGCCAGCAGGAACAGCAGCGCGGCTAGCGCGAACGGCAGCGGACGGCGGCCGACGGTTGCCGCCCACCGGGCGGTGAGCGGCGGCCTCGCCGGACGTCGGGGCGCCTCGCCGCGACGCTCGCGGCGCGGGAGCAGCCGGTGCTTGGCGAGGCCGGCGAGCGCCGGGACCAGGGTCAGCGCGGCCGCCATCACGGCGACCACGGCGATGCCGGTCGCGAAGCCGAAGGAGGAGTAGACGGGCAGCCCGGCCAGGCGCAGGCCCATCAGGCTGACCAGCACGGTCGCGGACGCGAACAGCACGCTGCGCCCGGCGGTCGCCGTGGCCCGGCCCGCCGCCTCGGTGACCGAGTGGCCGGCGCGGAGGAACTCGACGTGCCGGCTGACCAGGAGCAGGGCGTAGTCGATCCCGACCCCGAGTCCGACCATGCTGGCGATGGTGGGCGCCGAGGTGCTGACGTCCATGGTCGCGGCGAGCAGGGTGACGCCGGCGCTGCCGACGGCGAGGCCGGTCAGCGCCACGGCCACCGGGAGACCCGCGCCGACGACCGACCCGAACACCAGCACCAGGAGCAGCAGCGCGACGACCACGCCGACCAGCTCGCCGACGCCGCCCAGCGGCTCGGGCACGTTGGTGGGGAGCTCGCCGCCGAGCTCGGCCCGCAGGCCCGCCTCGTGGAGTGGGGCGATCGCCTCCTCCAGGGCGCCAAGACCCTCCTCGACGAGGTCGTCGTGGGTGACCGGGACGTCGTACGTCGCCGTCAGCAGGGCGGTGTCGCCGTCCTCGGAGAGCCGTGGCGCGCTCACGTCGGAGACGTGCTCGATCGCGCGGAGCCGGTCGGCGAGCGCGTCGACCTGGTCGTCGGCCAGCGGCGCGCCGGACGGGTCGTGGACGACGACCTGGGCGCTGCTGCCCGCGGCGGCACTGGCGGGGAAGTGGTCCCGGACCTGCTCGATGCCCACCTGGGCCTCGGCGTCCGGGACGTCGTAGTCGTCGTGGAAGGTGCCGCCGAGGGCGGCCGAGGTGGCGAAGGCCGCCAGCACGACGGCCAGCCACGCGGCGAGGGTGCGCCACGGGTGCGCCGCGGCGCCCTTGCCGAGGCGGTGGAGCATGCGGGTCACGGGAATCTCCTGGGGGTCCGAAGGTGTCGGACCGACTCTCGATCCCGGCCCTGGAGACCGGCTGGAGGTTGACTGGACTCCGACTTGACCCCTACATGCGCGCGGCGAACCGCCTCCCGCGCAGTGCCTCCTCGACCAGCCCCACCGAGCGGCGTACGCCGGCCAGTCGGGCCTCCTCGGCGAGCCAGGCCTGGATCGCCGCGTCGACGACCTCCAGGCCGACCACGTCCCGCAGCTCGGCACGTGCCTCGCTCAGCGCCCGGCGGGCGCCGGCCTGGCAGGCCTCGACGTGCAGCACCCCGAACCGCGCCAGCACCAGCGCGTGCCGGCGCAGGACGGCGTACGAGCGGTACTCCGGCGGGCACTGGTCGAGCAGCCAGTCGACCGCCGTGCGCTCCCAGTCGGGGGCATCGGGCGGTCGGACCCCGAGGGGCCAGCCGGGCGGGGCGACGGACATGCCCCCAGGCTATCTCGAGAATCGAACGTACGTTCGACATCGTGCCTGGTTCTGACGAAGGTCGCGCTGCGCCGGGGAGTCAGCTCCCGACCGGAGGCGGTGGTGGGGTCTCGACGAGATGGACCTCGACTCCGTCGGCACGGAAGGGGTCGAGGGTGCGGGGGTCGGCGTCGGCGGTGGTGACGAGGTGGGTGAGGTCGCCGGGTTCGCCGAACCGGAACGTCGACGTGCGGGTCAGCTTCTCGGCGGTCGTGATCAGGACGCGCCGGGCGCCGGCGGCGAGGCAGGCGCGCTTGACCTGCGCGTCGTCGTACTGCGTGGAGGTCAGCCCGAAACCGGGCTGAGCGGAACAGGCTCCGATGATGGCGACGTCGGCGTTGGTCTCGCAGATGGCGCGCACGGCGGCGTGACCGGTGAAGGCGAGGGTGTCGTTCTCCACCGGTCCGCCGGGAACGATGACGGTGGCTTCCGGGCGGGTCGCCAGCGCCGCCGCGGCGTGGAGGGACAGCGCGAGCGCGGTGACCGGTCGGCCCACGAGGTGGCGGGCGACGGCGTAGCAGGTGGTGCCGTTGTCCAGGATGAGCGACTCGCCATCGGCGACGAGACCGGCCGCGACCGCGGCCAGAGCGTCCTTGCGTTCGCGATCGGTCTCGAACCGCACGGCGAACGGCATCAAGGTGCCGCGTACGTCGGCGCGCGTGACGCCGCCACGCACCCGGCGGACCACGCCCTGGTCGGCGAGCTCGGCCAGGTCGCGGCGGATCGTGATGGCCGAGGCGCCGGTCAGGTCGCAGAGCGCCTCGACACTCACCGTGGTCCCGGATGCCACCGACCGGATGATCGTTTTGTGCCGAAGTGATCGTTGCACGTGATCATTCAAGCACCTACGTTGCCGACGTGTCTCCAGTCCCCACCCTCCCCACTGCCTCCCCCGGGCGTGCCCGCACCGGCGTCTCGCTGATGTTCTTCACCAACGGCGTCCTGTTCAGTGCACTCCTGCCGCGCTACCCCGAGATCAAGGCCGACTTCGGCCTGAGCAACAGCCAGTTCGGGCTGCTGGTGATCGCCTTCCCGGTCGGGGCGCTCGTCGCGGCCGGGTTCGGCGGCCGGATCATCCGGCGAGTGGGCACGCTGCGGACCAACGGGTACGGCTCGGTGGTCCTCGCCTCGGCGCTGGCCGTGGCCGCGTTCAGCGACACGGTGTGGCTCTTCGCTGCGGCGCTGGTGGTCGCGGGGGCGGTCGACTCGGTCGTGGACGCGGCGCAGAACGTGCAGGGAGTCGTCGCGGAGCAGTGGCGGGGACGTTCGGTGATGAACTCGTTCCACGCCCTGTGGTCGGTCGGCGCGGCCACCGGCGGCGTGATCGGCGCCGCCGCTGCGGCAGCGGACGTCGCCCCGTCCACGCAGATGCTGGTCAACGGCGTCGTGTGGGCACTGGTCGCCCTCCTCGCCTGCCGGCTCGCGGCTGTGCCCCTCGAGGTCCGCGACACGCTCCGGGTCGAGGAAGAGCATCACAAGGCCGTCCCTGCCGGCGGCGCCGACCGGTCGGCGCGCCGTCATGCGTGGCGGCTGCTGCTCCCGCTGGTGGTGCTGGCGATCTGCGGCACCCTGGTCGAGGACGTCGCGAACAACTGGGCCGTCCTCTTCCTCGGCCACCCCGCCGGCGCCCCGACCGCCATCGCCGGGCTGGGGCTCACCGTCGCCCTCGGTGCCCAGTTCGTCGGCCGGCTCCTCGGCGACCCGATGACCGACAGGTGGGGCCGTGAGGCAGTGGCCCGGACCGGTGGTCTGCTCATCGCCGCAGGAGCGCTGCTGATCGTGACCTCGCCGGTCTACCCGCTCGCGTTCGCCGGGTTCGCCGTCGCAGGGTTCGGCTGCGCCACCCTCGTGCCCGCCGCGTTCGCCGCCGCCGGCCGCATCCCCGGCCTGCCCGAGGGCACCGGCATCGCGATCCTCGGATGGCTCATGCGCATCGGGTTCCTCGTCACCTCACCGACGATCGGCTGGCTCTCCGACCTCACCACCCTCCGCGCGGCCATGCTCGTCCCCGTCGCCGCCGGGCTCGTCGCCGCCCTCATCGCGCACTCCCAGCTCCCGAGGCGGACACCCCGGCCACGCGACGGTCTCGTGCGTGCCGATGCCGAGGGGGTGCCGACGCCACCGGACCGCGCTGCCTCCGGTGCTCCGGGAGGCATCACACCGAGCGGAGGAAGCTCAGCCTGACCTCGCGGTCCGGGTTGTCAACGTTGAGGTCGACCAGGCACACGCTCTGCCAGGTGCCGAGCGCGAGCCGGCCGCCGAGCACGGGGACCGTGGCGTACGGCGGGACCAGCGCCGGCATGACGTGCGACCGCCCGTGACCGCGGCTGCCGTGCCGGTGCCGCCACCGGTCGTCGGCGGGCAGCAGGTCGCCCAGCGCGGCCAGCAGGTCGTCGTCGCTCCCCGCGCCGGTCTCGAGGATCGCGATCCCGGCGGTCGCGTGCGGCACGAAGACGTGCAGCAGCCCGTCCCCACGCTCGGCCACCCACTCCGCGCAGTCGCGGGTGATGTCGAGGACGACCTCGCGGTCGCCCGTCCGGTAGCGCTTCGTCTCCGAGTCCATGCCGGCCATGCTAGGGAGCGTGCCGCGGCGCGGGCTGTCCTACGGCCGCAATTGCGGCCGTAGTGCAGGTCCAGCGCGGCCGAGCACGTCCTACGGCTGCAATTGCGGCCGTACGGCGGCCCCGGGACGACCCCCGCTCCGATCAGACGACCGAGCCGGTCCCGCCCGTGGGGTTCGGGGTCCCGCCGGCGCAGGTCACGCCCTTCTCGGGAGCGGTCACCCCGCCGGCGTACTCCTCGATGAACATCGGCAGCCGCTCGTCGTCCGCACCGTCGAGCCGGAGCTGGCGACCCCAGACCGTGACGACGACGGGCGCGGGCAGGTCCTCGTACGGCGAGAGGATGCCGTTCTGCGGCAGCAGGTCGGCGAGCGCCTCGACGTCGTCGTCGGGCAGACCCGGGCGGTAGGTGATCCACACCGTGCCGTGCTCGAGGTCGTGGACGGCGTTCTCGTCGCGCACCGGCACGTCGTACACGCCGCAGTCGAGCCACACGTCGGCGTGCGGGCCGCCGATCGGCGGGGTGTGCGGGTACGGGATGTCGCCTCGGACGTGGTCGGTGCGCAGGTCCTCGACCACGACGACCGCGCTCAGGTCCGGCGGCGGCTCGTCGGCCAGCAGCGCGACCGGTACGGCCACCGCTCCCGCGATCAGCGCCACCCCGGCCACCAGGGCGACCACGACTCGGCCCGTACGCCGCGGGGGCGGCATCTCCCCCAGCGACCGGACCAGGATCTCGCCGTCCTCAGCCACCGGACCCGGCGGCGGCCCCGGGGGCGGGGGCGTCGTCGGGTAGGGCTGGTACGCCGGCGGCGGCTCGGGCTGCGTCATCAGCCCTCGAGCGCGCGCTCGACGCGCTCGACCTTCGCGGTGAGCTGACCGTCCCAGCCGGGCCGGATGTCGGCCTTCAGCACCAGTCCGACCCGGGGCGAGACGGCCGCGACCGCGTCGACGGCCTTCTTCACCACCGCCATCACCTCGTCCCACTCGCCCTCGATGTTGGTGAACATCGCGTTGGTCTCGTTGGGCAGGCCCGACTCGCGCACGACGCGCACCGCGGCGGCGACCGCCTCGGAGACACCGCCGGTCTCGTCGGCGGTCGAGGGGCTGATGCTGAAGGCCACGATCATGGCTCAACCGTAGCCAGCACCTCCCCCACCCCGGGCACCAACGTCCGCAGCCGCGCGAGGCCGTCGCGGGCCTGCGACTTCACGGTGCCGACGCCGATGCCCAGCACCTCGGCGGTCTGCCGCTCGGTGAGGTCGTCGTAGTAGCGCAGCACGATGACCGCCCGCTGACGCGGCGCGAGCCGCAGCAGCGCCGCTCGCAGCACCTCGCGGTCGTCTAGGTCGGGCCCCGCGCTCGGCGCCTCGGGCAGCACCTCCACGGTCTGCTCGCGCCAGCGCCGGGAACGCCACCGGCTGACGTTCTCGTTGACCAGGATGCGCCGCACGTACGGCTCGGGGTCGTCGGCGATCCGCCGCCACTTCGGCACCGCCTTGACCAGCGCCACCTGGACGAGGTCCTCGGCGTCCTCGTGCTGCCCCGTCAGGAGGTACGCCGTCCGCAGGAGCGCCCCGCGGCGGGCAGCGACGTACTCCTCGAAGCCCGATCGGTCAGGCGCGAACACGGCGCCTCCACAGCAGCAGGCCGAGCGCACCCAGCGCAACGGCGACGCCGAGCCCGGCGCCGAGCACCAACCGCGGGTCCTGCCGGGAGGGCGGCTCCGGCGCGTCGAGGACCGGCGCGGCGAGGGCGTCCGTAGCGAGCTGAGGCACGCTGGATCCCAGCTCCGGGTCCACCGCGAGCAGGGTGGAGCGGGCGCCGGTCTCCACGTCCACGGCCTCGTAGACCGTCGACCCCGAGACCAGGCGCCGGGCAACCACCTCGCGCCCGTTGCGCCAGCCGACGAGCTCGTTGACCATCGGCCCGTCGATCGTGGTGAGCACCACCCGGCCGCCAGGGTCGGCCGGCAGTCGGCCGACGCGGATCGGTCCGACGTCGTCACTGCCGTCACCCATGGGATCGGTGTCACCGAGGTCGGCCAGTCGGCTGCCGGTCGGGTCGAGCGCCGCCGTACCCGCCCGCTGCCCGCTCACCCGCGCGATCCGCTCGCGCCTGCCGTCCGGGCCGACCAGGTGGATTCCACCGTTGCGCAGGATCAGCAACCGATCCCCCGCGGAGGTGGCACTCGGCAGCTCGGTGAGGACGGAGGTGGGATCGTGGTCGGTCTGCGCTCCGGTCAAAAGGTCCCAGGCGACAACCCGTTCCATGGTGCTGTGCCCCTCGATCACGCCGTCCGAGTCATCCTGCTCCGGATCGTTGATCTGCCACTCGGGCGCCCAGAGCACACTGCCCGCCCAGGCCACACCGGAGGGCATCACCCCGTGCCGTCCCCCCAGCGGCCGCCGTTCGGTCTCCCCGGTGACCGTGTCCAGCACCGCGACCCCGGCCGCCGCCGGCTCGTCCGAGCCGTCCGAGAGCTCGGGCCGGTCCGGGTCGGTGTACCAGTACGCCAGCCAGCGGCCGTCCGCGCTCAGGCCGACGGCGTCACCGGTCCGGTCGTCGAGGTCGAGGAAGACGTACTCACCCTCGGTCGACACAGCCGCCAGGCCGCTCCCGTACCCCGTCCACGACGCGCGCTCGGTCTCGACCACGGCCACCAGCGGCCCGACCGGACCGGTGTCATCGGTGCCGGGGGTCCAGGGGCTGGGCCGGTAGACCCGGTCGGGCAGCCGCAGCCCGCTCTCGCCCGAGGCGGGATGGACCGGCACCTCCTGCCACGGCACCAGGCTCAGTACGCCGGACGCGACCGCCACCACCACGGCCAGGGCCACCGCGGCGACCCCGGCCCGCCGACGACGTCCGTAGCGTCGGCCGCGGTCCCACAGGTCCGGCGCGTCCGGGGGGTACGGCGCCTCCTCGGCCAGGTCGGCCAGCCGGTCGCGCAGCGTCGTCATCGGTCCTCCTCGGGGTCCATACCCCTCACCACGCGACGAGGGGCCGAGAAGGAGGGGTCAGCCCGCGGATCAGCCCGCGTTGAAGACGGCGTACTCCCCGGGCCGCATGAAGAAGCCCGCGTCGCTCGACAGGCTCACGCACACGATGCCGCCGAGGTCGTTGAGGCACTGGACGTCGCCGGCGCGGGCGGCCTCGCCCGGGTTCAGCACGTCCGGCATGTCGCCGCGGATGGTGTCGGTGTTGCACACCGGGGTCGCGCGCCCGTCCTGCATCTCGATCCGGCCGACCTTGGTGGTCAGCGCCTCGCCGCACACCTTCGGGTCCTGGGCGCCGTCGCGCTCGCCGAGCTCGCAGCTCGCCGGGAGCTCCTTGTCGTCCAGGACGCAGTAGATGTCGGCTTCCGTCGTGAACCGCAGGTACGCCGCCGGCTCCTGGCCGAGCGCGTCGAAGCGGGCCATCGCGTCGTCGTACGTGCGGGGCGCCTCGGTCGACGGCGGCTTGGGCGGCGCGGACTCGGTCGGCGTCGGGGACGGCACCTCCGAGGCCGTCTCGGACGGCGTGGGGGTGGGCGTCGGGGTGGGGGTCTCGGTGACCGTCACGGTCGCCTGCGGCTCCTCGGCCGTCGACGACGCGTCGTCCCCGCACGCGGCGAGCGCGCCACCCAGAAGGAGAACCCCGAGAAAGACCTGTGCCACCCTGCTCCGCTTCACAGGGAGCAAGGGTGGCACAGGTCAGGAGCGAATCAGCGGAGCGACTCAGCCCTTCTCGCGCAGCGACCGCAGCACGTACTGCATGATGCCGCCGTTGCGGTAGTAGTTCGCCTCACCGGGGGTGTCGATGCGGACGACTGCGTCGAACTCCACGTCGCCCGCCTTGACCTTGACGGTCTTCGGCGTGCGGCCCTCGTTGAGCTCGGTGATGCCGGTGATGGAGAACTCCTCCTCGCCGGTCAGGCCCAGCGACTCGGCGCTCTGGCCCTCGGGGTACTGCAGCGGGATCACGCCCATGCCGATCAGGTTCGAGCGGTGGATGCGCTCGTACGACTCGGCGATGACGGCCTTGACGCCCAGCAGCGAGGTGCCCTTGGCCGCCCAGTCGCGCGACGAGCCGGAGCCGTACTCCTTGCCGGACAGGACCACCAACGGGGTGCCGGCGGCGGCGTACGCCTCCGACGCCTCGTAGACCGTGGTGACCGGGCCGTCGGCCTGGGTGAAGTCGCGCGTGAAGCCGCCCTCGGTGCCGGGCGCGATCTGGTTGCGCAGCCGGATGTTGGCGAACGTGCCCCGGATCATGACCTCGTGGTTGCCGCGGCGCGAGCCGTAGGAGTTGAAGTCACGCTGCTCGACGCCGTGCTCGGCGAGGTACTTGCCCGCGGGCGAGTCCTTCTTGATCGCGCCGGCCGGGCTGATGTGGTCGGTGGTGACCGAGTCGCCCAGCTTCAGCAGCACCCGCGCGCCCTCGATGTCCGTGACCGGGTCGGGGGTGTCGGGCATGCCCTCGAAGTACGGGGGCTTGCGCACGTAGGTCGACTCGGCGTCCCACTCGAAGGTCTTGCCCTCGGGCGTGGGCAGCGAGCGCCACCGCTCGTCGCCGGCGAAGACGTCGGCGTACGACGAGTCGAACATGTCGGACGTGATCGCCTCGCCGATGACGTCCTGGACCTCCTGCGGGGAGGGCCAGATGTCGCGCATGAACACGTCGTTGCCGTCGGTGTCCTGGCCGAGCGGCTCGTTGAACAGGTCGACGTCCATCGACCCGGCGAGCGCGTAGGCCACGACCAGCGGCGGCGAGGCGAGGTAGTTCATCTTGATGTCGGGGCTGATCCGGCCCTCGAAGTTCCGGTTGCCGGAGAGCACCGAGACGACCGACAGGTCGTGCTCGTTGACCGCCGCCGACACCTCGGGGATGAGCGGGCCCGAGTTGCCGATGCAGGTGACGCAGCCGTAGCCGACCAGGTTGAAGCCGAGCTTGTCGAGGTACGGCGTGAGGCCGGCCTTCTCGTAGTAGTCCGAGACGACCTGCGAACCGGGCGCGAGCGTGGTCTTGACCCACGGCTTGCGCTGCAGGCCCTTCTCGACGGCCTTCTTGGCCAGCAGCGCCGCGCCGATCATCACCGACGGGTTGGAGGTGTTGGTGCACGAGGTGATCGAGGCGATCGTCACGGCACCGTGGTCGAGCGTGAACTTGGTGCCGTCCTCGAGGGTGACCTCGACCGGCGTGCTCGGACGGCCGCCGTCCTTCGGCGCGGCCGAGAGGTGGTCGGACGGCGGGGCCTCGGTGCCGTGGCCGTTGCTGGTGGTCGGGTCGCTGGCCGGGAAGGTCTCGGCGACCGACTCGTCGTACCCGTTCTCCTCCTCGCCGGCGACGTAGTCGGTGAGCGAGGCGCGGAAGGACTGCTTGGCGTCGGAGAGCTGGACGCGGTCCTGGGGACGCTTCGGACCGGCGATCGACGGGACGACGGTCGCGAGGTCGAGCTCGAGCTTCTCGGAGTAGCGCGGCTCGGCGTCGGGGTCGTGCCACAGGCCGTTGGCCTTGGCGTAGGCCTCGACGAGGGCCAGCTGCTCCTTCGAGCGGCCGGTGAGCTCGAGGTACTTGGTGGTCTCCTCGTCGATCGGGAAGACCGCGATGGTGGAGCCGAACTCGGGGCTCATGTTGCCGATCGTGGCGCGGTTGGCCAGCGGCAGCGCGGAGACACCGGGGCCGTAGAACTCGACGAACTTGCCGACGACACCGTGCTTGCGGACCATCTCGGTGATCGTCAGCACGAGGTCGGTCGCGGTCGAGCCCTCGGGCAGCTCACCGGACAGCTTGAAGCCCACGACGCGCGGGATGAGCATGGAGACCGGCTGGCCGAGCATCGCGGCCTCGGCCTCGATGCCGCCGACGCCCCAGCCGACCACGCCGATGCCGTTGACCATCGTGGTGTGGGAGTCGGTGCCGACGCAGGTGTCGGGGTAGGCCTGCAGCACGCCGTCGACCTCGCGGGTGAAGATCGTGCGGGCGAGGTGCTCGATGTTGACCTGGTGCACGATGCCGGTGCCCGGCGGGACGACGCGGAAACCGGTGAACGCGTCCTGGCCCCAGCGCAGGAACTGGAAGCGCTCGCGGTTGCGCTGGAACTCAAGGGCCACGTTCAGGTCAAACGCGTCAGGCCGGCCGAAGACATCGGCGACCACTGAGTGGTCGATGACCAGTTCGGCCGGGATGAGCGGGTTGATCTTCCTCGGGTCGCCGCCGAGCGCGCGCATGGCCTCACGCATCGCGGCGAGGTCGACGACGGCGGGCACCCCGGTCAGGTCCTGGAGGATCACCCGGGCCGGGGTGAACTGGATCTCGGTGTCGGGCTCGGCGGCCGCGTCCCAGTTCGCCAGGGCGGTGATGTGCTCGGCGGTGATGTTGACGCCGTCTTCGTTACGGAGCAGGTTCTCCAGCAGCACCTTCAGGCTGTACGGCAGGGTCTCGCTGCCGCCGACCGCGGCGAGGCGGTAGATCTCGTGCGTCGCGCCGCTCGCCTCAAGCGTCGCGCGGCTGCCGAAGCTGTTCGCAGTCATCGTTGGGCCTCCTCGCCCGTCGTTCACGTGTTCCCCGCTACGTAACCTACAGTATCTCGACATCAAGGTACTTCGCCGGGGTACCGGGGATCCTTCGGCCCCCGATGCCCCGGCCAGCCGATCAAGATGGCACGATCTTCGAAATATTTCGACGCTGGATCGCAGTAAATTGGGGGATTTCGAAAGTTCAACACCTTGAATGTTTCGGAATGTTTTCGTACGTTGGTCGCGTCCGGCGGCATGCCATTCGGCGGCACGGCGGGTCGGAACGCTGTTGCCGCGGCGATGCCGCGCTGCAACAGCGAGGAGGCTGGCATGCAACCCGCGA
>NZ_DATJTA010000023.1:0-3183 GCF_035503875.1 Nocardioides sp. | reverse complement strand
CTGCGCTCCGTCGGCCGAGATGACCAGGTCGCAGGCGAGCTCGCGGGCGTGCTGGCGCACGTAGTCGGGCAGGTGCGGGCTGCCGATCTCCTCCTCGCCCTCGATGAGGAACTTCACGTTCAGCGGCAGCCCGCCCCGCTGCTCGATCGCCGCCCGCAGCATCGCGACGACCAGGAAGACCGGCCCTTTGTCATCGGAGGCGCCGCGGCCGCGGGCGATGTCGCCGTCGTGGGTGCGGTCGACGGTGAGCAGGAACGGCGGGGACAGCCATTCGGACTCGTCCCCGGTCGGCTGCACGTCGTAGTGGCCGTAGACGAGGACGGTAGGGGCGCCAGGGGCGCCGAGCCATTCGCCGCAGACGACCGGGTGGCCGCCGGTCTCCTCGACCCGGCCGGCCGCGAAGTCCAGCTGGCGGGCGATCCAGTCCGCGGCGCGCCGCATGGTGTCCGGGTCGGCGTTGCGACTGTCGCTCGGGATCGCGACGTACTCGCCGAGGCTGGCGAGGACGCGGTCGAGCGGCGGAAGTTCGAGGTTGTTCACGGGCGCACCGTCTCTCTCGCTCGCACCAGGGCAGCGGTGCGGGCCATCTCGTTTCCGACGATCATGAGTCCCTCGTCCACGCCCATGCCCGGCTTGGCCAGCACCTGGGTGGCCTCGCAGGCCATCGCCAGGTGCGCGCTGACCTGCGCCGACCGGTCGGTCTCGTTGCAGGTGCCGCCGCAGTAGGCCTCCAGCCCGGCGTCGCGGGCCAGCAGCAGCGCCGTCACCGCGTTGCCGATGCTGCCCAGGTCGGGGGTCTTCACGTGGATGACGTCGGCCGCGCCCGCGGCGACGAACGCGCGCACGTCGTCGAGCGTGTTGCACCACTCGTCGACGACGATGCGGACATTGGCGCCGCGTGCTTTCAAGGCGGCGCGGAGGCTGCGGTAGGTCGCGATCTGAGCCTCGCGCGAGCCGGCGTCAATCGGGTGCTCGATCGCGAGGTCGTAGGGGTGCGCCATCGCGCCGAGGTCGGCGAGGTACGCGGCGAGGGCGACGATGCCGGTGTCGAGGCCGGTGTCGGTGCTGGCGTCCTGGCCGACTTTGAACGCGAGCCCGGCGCATCCGTACAGGTCGAAGTGGAGCCGCGGCCGGTACTCGGGAGACGGGGCGAGGTCGCGGATCCGGCCGACCAGCCAGCGAACGTAGTCGGCCAGGATCTCACCGGATTGGCCGAACTTCTCGGCCACGTTGTTGATGAGCCCGTGCGGGAGCACGTCGACGCCCTTGATGATCATTTTCTCGGCGTTGCCGTACCGGTCGTCGCCGGTCTGGGCGTACAGCGGCACCGGGACGAGCGGGGCGCCGGTGTCGTACTCGTCCCGGATAACCTCGGCCATGGTCGTCCGCCGGGCGCGCGCGACCGCGGCCAGCACCGCCTGGCTGACGCCGTAGCGCACGGCGGTGTGCAGCGGGCTGTTATCGGGCCCGGTCGTCAGCGCGTCGACCCGGGCGGACACGGTGCGGAAACCCTCGGCCAGGTCGGTGCGCCGCAGCGCGGGCGCGACGACCTGCTCGACGACGGCGATCGCGTCGCGGGCGGCGAACAGCGGGTCGCGGCCGCCGGCGCCGCTGTACTGCACCGCCGCGCAGTCACCGAACTCCACCCCGCCGTCGTCGAGCAGGAGCAGAACCGAGACCGCCTCGCCTGGTTGCCGCACCCGGCGGAAGCCGGGGGTCAGGGGCCCTCCGGTGTAGTCGAAACCGTCGTGGGCGGCCCCGGCCCGGATCGCGAGTTGGTCATCGAAGAAGAAGCCGGCCTGGACGGGAACGGCGAGCACGTCGACGATGCGCATCAGGAAGCCGGGTTGGCCGGGCTGGCCGGGAGCGCGGCGACGAACTCGGCCAGCTCGTCAAGGTTGGCGCGCGTGTTGACTCGCCTGCCGTCCTCGATGTCGTGGATGATCTCGGCGACCTTGTTGAAGATCGGGCCGTTGACGTCGCGGAGCATCTCGTCGATCTCGGTCTTGCGCTTGCGCACCACGAGGTCGCGGTAGATGCCGCTGTACTTCTTGGCGCTGTTGCGGTTGAACGCGGCCAGCCGGTCGAGGGACCCCTCGAGGTCGTCCGGCTCGAAGCCGTCGAAGCCCTCCACCCGGACCGGCGCCTGCGCGAGGACCTCCCGCGCGATGGCGATCATGACCGGCCGGTAGCGCGGGTCCTCGAGGTGATCGGCGATCGTCAGGTCGGACACCGCCCCGGCCCACAGCATCGCCCCGTAGGCCTCCTTGCCCCACAGGAAGCCGAGCACGTTGTCGGTCGGCTGCGCGTACGGCAGCGCGTCGGCCAGCGCGAGCACGCGCGCGGTGATGCGGCCGCCGTCAAGCTCGCCGACGCGGAAGGTCGCGACGTTGCCCTGCAGGATCCGCCCCGGGGCCATGACGTCGGCCCCGACGTTGACGAACGAGGAGATGACCCGGTCGCGGCCGACGGCGGCGATCAGGTGATCGGCGGTGAGCCCGTTCTGCACCGTCAGCACGGAGCCGTCGGCGGTGAGCCGGCTGCGGAGCAGTTCGGCCGCGGCGCGGGTGTGCAGGCTCTTGACCGCCACGATGGCGTGGGTGATCTGGTCCGGGAGCTCGTCCGGGGTGATCGCGTGCGCGGCGACCGTGAACTCGTCGACCGGGCCCTCGATGATCAGCCCATGCTCGCGGATGGCGGCGACGTGGTCCGCGTCGGCGTCGCACAGGGTGATGTCGTGGCCGGCCCTGATCATGTGGGCGCCGAGAGTGCCGCCGATGGCGCCGGCGCCGATGATGGTGATGTTCACGCGATCGCCCCGTCGAGGAAGTCGCGCACGGTGGAAAGGAACAGCTCGCGCTCCTCCATCTGCGGCGAGTGGCCGGATTTCTCGAACACCACCAGCTTGGCGTTCGGCATCAGGTCCGCGATCGTCTGCGCGGCGCTGACCGGGGTGACCCAGTCGCGCCGGCCGACGGTGACGAGCGTGGGCGCCGTGACCGCGGGGAGCTGCGGCTTGAGGTCGTAGGCGGGCGTGTTGTGCTGGAAGCACCAGTTGTGCGATTCGTGGCGGTAGATGCCGGCCTCGACGGCCGCGGCCGAGCGGACGGGGTCGTACTCGTAGTCGTAGAGCGGGATGATCTCCGCCCAGCGCGCCTTGAGGTCCTCGTCGTCGCGGATCCG
>NZ_DATJTA010000022.1:0-124306 GCF_035503875.1 Nocardioides sp. | reverse complement strand
ACCGAGGACGACCCGCTCCTCCTCGAGCACGGCGCCCGGCTCACCCATGTCGAGGTGGCCTACGAGACCTGGGGCGAGCTCGCCCCGGGCCGCGACAACGTGGTGTTCGTCGCGCACGCCCTCACCGGCGACGCGCACGCCGCCGCTGACGGCGGCTGGTGGGCGAACCTGATCGGGCCGGGCCTCGCCATCGACACCGACCGCTACTTCGTGGTCTGCCCGAACCTCCTCGGCGGCTGCCGCGGGACGACCGGCCCGTCGTCGGTCGACCCCGCCACCGGGCGGACGTGGGGCCTGGACTTCCCGCTGTTCACCATGCGCGACCTGGTCTCCGTCCACCGCCGGCTGCTGGCGCACCTCGGGATCGAGCGGCTCTACGCCGCGGTCGGGGGCTCGCTCGGTGGCATGCAGGTGCTGCAGTGGGCGATCGAGGACCCGGACGCGATCGAGCGGGCGGTCGTGATCGCCGCCTCCTCGCGGCTCTCCGCGCAGAACATCGCGTTCTCGGCGGTCGCGCGGGACGCGATCATGCGCGACCCCGACTTCCAGGGCGGGCAGTACGCCGGCACCGGCCGACGTCCCGACCATGGGCTCGCCGTCGCCCGGCGGATGGCCCACATCACCTACGTCTCCGAGGAGTCGCTGGGGACCAAGTTCGGCCGGGACCGGCTCACCGACGGGCCGCCCCGGCACGAGACCGACTTCCAGGTCGAGGCGTACCTCGACCACCAGGCCGCGGTGTTCCTCGAGCGCTTCGACGCGCTGTCGTACCTCTACCTGACCCGGGTGATGGACTACTTCGACGCGTTCGCGGACCCGGCCGCCGCCGCCCGAGCCGGCGCCGGCGGTACCCGGTTCCTGGTGGTCTCCTTCGACACTGACTGGCGCTTCCCGACGGCCCACTCGCGCCGCATCCACGAGCACCTCGCGGCTGGCGGCACCGCCAGCGAGCACGTCGAGATCGCCTCGCCGTGGGGGCACGACTCGTTCCTGCTGCAGCCGCCGGGCTACCACGACCTGCTGCGAGGCTTCCTCGACGCACCCTGAGCGTGCTTCCCTGATCCGATGACGAGTCGGATCGACGCCGACTACCTGGTCGTGGGCGCAGGGGCCTCGGGCCTGGCGTTCACCGACGCCCTGGTCGACCACAGCCCGGACGTCCGGGTCGTCCTGGTCGACCGCCGTCCCGGTCCCGGCGGGCACTGGCGCCAGGCGTACCCCTTCGTCCGCCTGCACCAGTCCTCCACGTTCTACGGCGTCGCCTCCACGCTGCTCGGCGGGGGCCGGATCCAGGTCGACGGGCCGGAGGCGGGGCTGCACGAGCGGGCCGACCAGCCGACGATCCTGCGCTACTACGACGACGTCCTCGCGCGCCTCGTCGGCACGGGTCGCGTCGTTCTCCTCGACGGTCGGGAGTACGACGCCGCCGGGCGCTCGGTCGTCTCGCTGGTCACCGGCGAGCGTCGGGAGGTGTCCGAGCGTTGCCGGATCGTCGACGGCCGCTACCTCGCCCCCGACATCCCGGCCGAGACCGCTCCGCGCTTCGGCGTCGACGGCGCGCGGGTGGTCCCGGTCAACGACCTCCCGCGGGTCGAGGACTGGCCGTCGCAGTACGTCGTCGTCGGCTCCGGCAAGACCGCCACCGACGCCATCGTCTGGCTGCTGGGCCGGGGGGCCGACCCGGACACGATCTGCTGGGTGCGCCCGCGCGAGCCGTGGATGCTGAACCGCGCGAAGATCCAGCCCGACCCCGAGATCTTCCTCGGCATGGTCGCCGACCTGGTGGGCCTCGCCCGGTCCGCGGCGTCGCTCGACGGGTTCTTCCTCGCGCTCGAGGACGCCGGGACCATGCTGCGCATCGACCCCTCGCTCGTCCCGACGATGGCCAAGTCGCCCACGCTGGGGGAGTGGGAGCTGGAGCTGCTGCGCGGCGTCGAGAACGTCGTACGTCTCGGCCACGTCGTCTCCGCCCGCCGCGGCCGGCTCGACCTGGTCGAAGGCTCGGTCGGGATCGCCGAGGACGCCGTCGTGGTCAACTGCGCCGCCGACGGCCTCAAGCAGCCGCCGCTCGTCCCGATCTGGCGACCCGAGGCGATCACCGTCCAGCCCGTCCGTGCCGGCTTCCCCTGCTTCGGCGCCGCGCTGGTCGGGTACGTCGAGGCGACCCGCGAGCCCGGCCCGGGAGGGGACGCCGAGAAGAACCGGCTCTGCCCGCCCTCCAACTACGGCAACACGCTCGCCGACTGGGTGGCGATGAACGTCCGCGGCTTCCGGGCCTCCGCCTCCTTCGGCGCCGAGCCCGACATCAAGGCCTTCGCCGACCGGACCGCCCTCAACCCCTCCCGCGTCCCGCGCGGCCACCCCGGCTCCCCGGCGCTCGACGACTCCCTCGCCCGGCTGCAGCGTGACGTCGGCCCCGGGGTCGCCCGCCTCGCGGAGCTGGCGGGCCTGGCCTGAGGCCGCGCGTCCGCGCCCGCCCGCGCCCGCCCGGAGGCCGCAATTGCGGCCGTAGGACAGGTTCTCGGGCTGGAAGGCTGCTCAACGGCTGCAATTGCGGCCGTGGGGCGCCCCCGGCCTGACCCGAACGGTCAGTCGGCCAGCATGCGGAGCAGGCTGAGGAGCCGGACCCGGTCGCGGGGAGGTACGCCGTCGAGCAGGTGGCGGCGTACGGCGGCCGCGTGCACCGGTCGGGCCTGCAGCAGGGCGGCGCGGCCCATGGTCGAGGCGCGGACCTGCATCCCGCCGGCGACCGGGGTGCGGGTGACCAGGCCGCGGTCCTGCATCCGCGTCAGATGGTGCGAGAGGCGGCTGCGCTGCCAGCCCATCAACGTCGCGAGCTCGTTCTGCCGCGCCGATCCACCACCGTCGTGCAGATGTGTCAACACGGTGACGTCGGTCTCGGAGAGGCCGGTCTCGGCGGTGATCTCGGCGTTGATGCGCCCTCGGATGCCGTCAGCAGCGCGTTTCCACGCCTCCCACAGCTCGCGATCGTCGTCGCTCAGTCCGGCCACGCTGCCACGGTAGGTGAGGTTGACGTGTCACCGCAGGGCGCGGTTGACGTGTCAACATCAGATGGGCTACCCCGCGGAGAGCTCGGCCTCCGAGGCGCCCGCCGAGGCCACGCAGAACTCGTTGCCCTGCGGGTCGGCCAGGGTCACCCAGGCGAAGCTGTCGTCTCCGCGCCGGCCGACCAGGGTCGCGCCCGCGGCGACCAGCCGGTCGACCTCGGCGTCGAGGTCGGGGGCCGCGAAGTCGTAGTGGATCCGGTTCTTGCCGGGCGTCGGGTCCTCGACGAGCTGGAAGGCCAGCTGCACCGGGACGTTGTCGCCACGGACCATCAGGAAGGTGCCGCCGAAGGGGTCGGCCACGGTGCCGCCGACCTGCTCGGACCACCAGGTCGCGAGCGGGACGGGGTCGGTCGAGTCGCAGGTGATCATGCCGAGGGAGAGGGTCATGACGAGACCGTAGGCCTCGGCACCGACACTCGGCGAGCACCGATGAGTCCGACCGTCCGTCCCGGTCAGCACGCCATGGAAATCCTCGACCTCCGTCCGGCCTGTACGACGCTCGCTCGCGTGGTGGGCTCCATCCGCGACGACCAGCTCGCGGGGCCGACCCCCTGCCCGGCGTACACGGTCGCCGACCTGGTCGACCACGTGCTCGGCCTGGCACTCGCCTTCACCGCCGCCGCGCGCAAGGAGGAGCTCGCCGGCCCGGCCGACCCCTCGGGCGACGGCACGCGGCTTCCCGACGGGTGGCGCGACCTCGCCGCCGAGCGGCTCGACGCGCTCGCGACCGCCTGGGCCGACCCGGCGGCGTACGACGGGCTCACGACGGCCGGCGGCGTCGAGCTGCCGGGCGGCGTGACCGCGCTGGTCGCGCTCGACGAGGTCGTGGTGCACGGCTGGGACCTGGCCCGCGCGACCGGACAGGAGTACGACGCCGACCCGGACGCCGTCGCCGCGTGCCTGGAGTTCGCGGCGTCGTTCGAACCGCCCGCCGACGACACGGGGGGCGCTGCCGATACCGGCCTCTTCGGCCCGCCCGTGCCCGTGCCGGACGACGCCCCCGTCCTCGACCGGCTCGTGGGCGCGACGGGCCGGCACCCGCACTGGGTCCCGGCCTGAGGCGGATTTCGTCCGCCCGACCCTGCTCCGGTACATTCTCCGGCGGTGGCGTGTCCGAGCGGCCTAAGGAGAACGCCTCGAAAGCGTTTGTGGGTGCAAGCCCACCGAGGGTTCAAATCCCTCCGCCACCGCCAGTCGATGTCGTCAGACATCTCCAGGATCCGGACCCACGGACGTGGGTCCGGATCCTGTCATTTCCGGACCGACACTCTTTGCTAAGAGCACTTCTCAGATTCGCCTGCGGGATGCCGAGTCTCTAGGCAAAATCTCGGGGTGCTCCGCCGTCTGCTCGTCCCCTCCGTCATCCTCGCCGTCGTGACCGGTCTGCTGGCCTTCGCCGCACCGGCCCACGCGGCGCCGACCTCTCCGAACCTGCAGATCTTCGTCGACACCTGGAACCAGTCGCCCACCCGGGAGTACGGCACCTACGTGTCGGTCACCGGCCAGACGCGGGGCATAAACCTCGACGGGGTGCCGGGCTCGTACGTCATCACCAGGAACGGCGTGCCGGGCGGCACGGGGTGGTCGCTGCACGGGTCCATGGCCGCGGGCCTGATGCCCGAGGACCCGGCCGGCACCTACGTCATCGAGATCAGCTTCACCCCGGACGACCTGGCGACGTACCTGCCGGAGACCAAGTCCGTCACCATCGTGCGCCCCAAGGCCACCACGAGCCTCGATCTCGGCAGTCCGGCGACCGGCGTCGGCGCCGGGACCAGCTGGACGCTGCCGGCGTCGAACCCCACGACGGCGCGACTCGCCGTCCGCGCCGGCTCCACCGCCGGCGCCTGCGCCGTGGCCGGCCGGAGGGTCGACTTCACCGGCGCCGGCACCTGCACGGTCGACGTGACGGCCCCCGAGGACGCCAACCACTTCGCGGCGACGCCGCGCGAGGTGACGTTCACCGTGACCCAGGCCCCGACCACCACCCGGGCGGTCTGGGACGAGCAGACGGTCACGATCACCGAGGAGGCCCACCTGCAGATCGAGCTGCGGAACGGTGCGGACCTGGTCCCGGGTTCCGCCGTGGTGTCGATGGACGGCGTGCCCCGGCCCGCGATCAGCCTGCCCGCCGGGACCGGCACCTTCCGGATGTCCTTCAACCGGCCCGGCCGCTACGAGGTCGAGGTGCGGGCCACGCCGTCCGACCCGGCCTTGGCGCCCTCGGACACGCGCGCGGGCATCGACGTCACCCTCCTGCCCCAGTCGATCACCGCCCCGCCCAGCCCGGCGTACGTCGGCGACACCTGGTCGCCGACCGCCAACGGCGGCGTACCGGTCACCACCAGCTCGCGGACGCCCGCGGTCTGCGCCGGTCAGAACGGGCAGGTCACCTTCCTCACGCCGGGCACCTGCCAGGTCGACAGCAGCGTCGGGGCGAGCCAGTCCTACGACGCGGGCGACCGCTACGACTCCTTCGCCGTCGTGCGCGTGCCGGTGGCCGTGGACGCCACGGTCGTACCGCTCACGGCGAACACCCAGCGGGTCGAGGTCGAGCTGACGTCGGTGCGGGGGACGCCCAGCGGCACGGTGAGCCTGAACGGGTCGGTGGCGAAGCCGCTCGTCGGCGGGCGTGCGTCGTGGGACACCGCCGGTCAGGTCCCGGGCCAGTCGATCCCGGTCGAGATCGCGTACACGCCGACCGTGGGCTCGAAGTGGGCCTCGGTGACGGCCACCGAGGACCTGCTGATCCCGAAGGTGCCGCAGGCCGTGACCATCTCCGCCCCGCCCGCCGACCCGCGGATCGGCGAGACCTGGACGCCCACGATCACCTTCGCCAGTACGACGATGACGACGTCCTGGACGGCCTCCGGCGCCTGCACCCGCGACGGTGCCCTCGTCCGCTTCACCGCGACGGGCGACTGCACGGTCTCCGCGACGCAGGCGGGCAGCTCCGCCTACGTCGAGGGCACCGCCGAGCGCAGGTTCGCCGTGAGCCGTGCCCGGCAGACCTTCTCCGCGAACCCGTCCCCGGCGTACGTCGAGGACACCTGGGCGCCCACCGCGTCGGGCGGCGGCCCGGTGACCGCGACCTCGACGACGCCGGCTGTGTGCACCGCCACCGGCGGCACGGTGCGGTTCGTGTCCGCCGGTGACTGCGTGGTCGACCTCGCCACCGGGGCCACCGGCGACGCGGACGCCGCCGAGACGCGGCGGACCGTGGCGGTGTCCAAGGTGCCCGTGACCCTCACGGTCGAGGTCACCATGCTCAGTGGCTCGATCTCCCGCGTCGGCGTCCACGCCACCTCGCCCCGGGGCACGCCGATGGGCACGGTCTCCGGCTACCTCGACTGGTTCGAGCTCAACAGCGTCGCCCTCACCGGGGGTGCCGTGATCCGGACCTACCTCGACTCGCTCCCGATCGGCGAGTCGATCCTCGGACGCTTCACCTATGCGCCCACGGCGGGCTCGCGCTGGGCGCAGTCCACCTTCGACGAGCGGGTGACCATCCCGCGGGTCGCCCAGGCCATCGCGATCTCCGCGCCGCCCGCCACCCCCCGCTCGGGTCAGACCTGGACGCCCACGATCACGTTCGCCGCGACCTCCCTCGCGACATCGTGGACGGCGTCGGGCGCCTGCGCCCGCGAGGCCGACCTGGTCCGCTTCACCGGGGTCGGAGACTGCACCGTCTCGGCGCAGCAGGCCGGCAATCCGACGTACGCAGAGGGCAGCGCCGAGCGCACCTTCGCCGTGGCCCGGCCGCTGCGGACCTTCTCCGCCGACCCGTCGCCGGCGTACGTCGACGACACCTGGTCCCCGATCACCGAGGAGGTGGTCCCGGTGACGGTGACGGTGACGACGACGGCGGTCTGCTCCACCTCGGGCGGCACCGTCACGTTCCGTGCGGCCGGCTCCTGCGTGGTCGACCTGTCCGCCCCCGGGAGCGCGGCGTACGACGCCACCACGACCCGGCGCACGATCACCGTGACGAAGGTGCCGGTCACCGTGACGGCCATGGGCATCGCCGGCGACGACCGCAGCCCGGTCACCGTCACGCTCACCTCGCCGCGCGGGACGCCGACCGGGACGGTGGACCTCCGACTCGACACCGGCGAGGAGGCCGCCGGCCTGCCACTCGTCGACGGGTCCGCCACCATCCACGCCCAGGGACCGACCCAGGCCCTGGACTACTACAACCTGCAGGTGTTCTACCAGCCCGACAGCGGCCGGTGGGACAGCGCGTCCGTCGTCTCCCGGCACTGGTTCATGGGCCGGCAGCCGGTGCGCATCGTCGCGCCGACGGCGACAGCACGGATCGGCGGGACCTGGACGCCCGCCATCGCCTGGCACGACTCCGGTCAGCCGTCGTCCTGGACCGTCGCCGGCGCCTGCGCCCGCGAGGACGACCTGGTCCGCTTCACCGGGGTCGGCGACTGCACGCTCACCGCGGTGCAGAGCGGCAGCGCGGTCTACCTGGAGGGACGCGACGAGCTCGTCGTCCCCGTGCTGAGGGCGCTGCAGCCCATCACCTTCACCAACGACGCGCCGACCTCGGCGTACGTCGGCGGCCGGTGGGTGCCGCTCGCGAGCGGCGGGCCGTCCGGACGGCCCGTCGTGGTCGATGCCGGTCCGGTCGGCATCTGCCACGAGGTCGCCACGGCCGAGGGCGGCGTGCCGACCCCGGCCGTGGAGTTCCGTGCCGCCGGCGAGTGCACGGTGACGTTCGCGCAGCAGGGGACCGCCGACCACGAGCCGGGCGAGCGGGTGGTCACCGTCCCGGTCGCGCTGGTCCCGGTCGAGCTGACCCTCACGGCGGACGACGACCTCGCGGTGGGCACCGAGGGCACCCTCGAGGTCGCGGCCACGGCCGACGGCGAGGTCGTGCCCGGTGAGGTGACCGTCGAGGGCGGCGGCATCTCCGTCTCGGGCAGCGTCGGCGACGGCCCGGCCGAGCTGGCGGCGACCTTCGACCGCGCGGGCACCCACGAGCTGACGGTGTCGTTCGAGCCCACCGACCCGGCGACGTACGCCGCCGCCGAGGACGAGGTCGACGTCGTCGTCGCCAGGGGCGTCCAGGCGATCACCGGCCCGCAGCCGCCGGAGACGGCGCTGGTCGGCGACACCTGGCAGCCGTCGTACACCGGCGGCGGCTCGGGGGAGCCGGTCGCGATCGAGGCCTCGGGAGCGTGTGAGCGCGCCGGTGCCCTGGTCCGGTTCACGGCCGCCGGCACCTGCACGCTCACCGTCGACCAGCCGGGCGACGACGACTGGGTCGCCGCGCCCACCGTCACCGCGACCACCGAGGTCGGGCTGGTGCCGGTCGACGTGACCGTCACCGCGCCCGACGACGCCCGGGTGGGCGAGGCGACGGAGCTCGCCGTCGTCACCTCCGCCCCCGGCACCGTCGAGGTCGTCGTCGACGGCCAGACGCTGCGCGGGACCGGAGCCACGCTGCCCGTCACCTTCACGAAGGCCGGGGAGCGCGATGCCGAGGTGTCCTTCACGCCCGCCGACCCCGCGACCCACCAGGCCTACGCCGGCACCACGACCCTGGTCGTGGCCAAGGGCGCCCAGCAGCTCGCCCTGAGCGAGGTCGCGCCCGCGACCCGGCGCGCCGGCGGCACCTGGACCCCGGCCGCGTCCGGCGGCGAGTCCGGCTCGCCCGTCCTGGTCGCCGCGGCACCCGAGGCGGTCTGCACGGCCGAGTCCGGGACGGTCCGGTTCGCCACCGCCGGCGACTGCGAGGTCACCCTGACCCAGGCCGGATCGGCCGACTACGAGCCGGCGCCCGAGCTGCGCCGTACGGTCTCGGTCGAGCGGCGTACGCCCTCCCTCACCGTCACGCTGCCCGACGACGCGCGCGTCGGCGAGCCCGCGCGGGTGACGGTGCACTCCGACGAGGAGGGGTCGGTCCGCTTCCAGCTCGACGGCGACGTCGTCGGCGACCCGGTCGTCGTGTCCGAGGGCACCGCGAGCGCGACCCTGCTGCCGACGGCGGCCGGGGAGCGCCGCGTGACCGCGACCTTCACGCCCGACGCTCCCGGCGCGGTCGCCGGTGGCGAGCGGGAGGTGACGCTCGACGTCGCGCGCGCCTCGACCGGGACCGTCGTGGCGGTCGCCGCCGACGGCCTCACCGCGACGGTGTCCCCGACCCACGCCGCGGCCGGCGTGCCGACCGGCGAGGTCGTGTTCGCGGCCGGAGAGGTCGAGCTCGGCCGGGCCGACCTCGCCGCCGGGGTGGCGACCCTCGACCAGCCGCTCGACCCGGACTGGGCCGGTGAGGTCACCGCGTCGTACGCCGGGGACGCCGACCGCGCCGCCTCGACCGGCTCGGTACGCCGTACCCTGCCGACCATCGAGGCGTCGGTCCGGGCGGCCCGCCCCGCAGTCCGCGGCTGGTACGACGGCCCGGTCGTCGTCGAGTTCTCCTGCGAGCCCGGGAGCGCCGCGCCGGTCACCTGCCCCGCGCCCGTCGCGGTGGGTGAGGGCCGGGCCCAGTCCGTCACCCGTGAGGTCACCGCGGCCGACGGCGGTCGCGCCACGGTCACCGTCGGCGACCTGTCGGTCGACGCCTCCCGGCCCGAGGTCGCGGTGCGCGGCGTGCGCGCCGGCGCCGTGGTCAAGGGCCGCCCCCGCGCGACCTGCCGGGCCGCCGACGCCGGGTCGGGGCTGGCCTCCTGCCGGGTGGTCCACCGCCGCGATGGTCGCGCCTGGGTCGCCGTCGCCACGGCGACCGACCGGGTCGGGCACACCGCGGTGACGCGGGTGCGCTACCGCCAGGCGCGGGTCTGGGTCCCCTTCCGTCCCGCGGGCGAGGTCGGCACCGTGACGCGCGGGGACCGGGTCTGGCTCGTCGTGCTGACCGGCGGTGCCCGCCCCGTGGTCACCGGTCCGCTCGGCCGGTCCGCCGACGTCGTCCGGGTCCGACGGGTCCGGGGGCTGACCCGCTGGCACGTCGCGGTCCGCTTCCCCGCGGACGCGGAGCGCGGGGCGTCGTACCGGGTCCGGGTGCGCGGCGGCGGCACCAGCGAGGTGGTGCGCTTCCGGGTCCGGTGACCGGGCGCGAGCCGTAGCGTCCGCTTCCGGCGATCCGTCGAGACGGCGGCGCCCCGGACGGCCGCACCACCGATAAACTCCGGCCGTCGGGGCGACCGGCCGGAGTTCCCGTGCGCCCCGGTGGGACCGTGCGTGCGGAGTGTCGAAAAGGGCCGTCGATCGTTGGTCCTGGAGGACGCCGCACGGGTCCGTCCGATGAGTGCCGAGAACCGGTTCGCGCCACTGCGACCGTGACTAAGGTGGGAACATGCTTGCGCCGAAGGCCCTCGTGGTGGAGGACGCCGAGGAGTTCGTGCGGCTGAACCGACGGATCCTGGAGCAGGAGGGGTTCGAGGTCCACGTCGCGACGTCCGGCGAGCGCGGGCTGCGGGTGGCCCGGGAGCAGGACTTCGAGCTGGTCCTCGTCGACGTGGCGCTGCCCGGCATGGACGGCTTCGACTTCTGTCGCGAGCTGCGCACCTTCAGCGACGCGTACGTCCTGATGGTCACCGGGCGCAGCGCCGAGGTCGAGAAGATCGTCGGGTTCCGCGTCGGCGCCGACGACTACGTCACCAAGCCCTACTCGCCGGTGGAGCTGTCCGCACGGATCGCCGCGATGCGACGCCGGCCCCGGCAGCCGAAGGCCGCCAACGGTGCCAATTTCGGTCGCCTCGAGCTCAACGCCGATGCTCGTGAGGTCACCGTCGACGGCGACCCGGTCGCGATGACCCGCATCGAGTTCGACCTGCTGCACGTCCTCAGCGGGGCGCCGAGACGGGTGTTCTCCCGCGTCCAGCTCCTGGAGACGGTCTGGGGCCACGCCCAGGGCGACGCCCACGTGGTCGACGTCCACATCGGGAACCTGCGGCGCAAGCTGCGCCAGGCGCTCGCGCAGGAGGACCCGATCCGGACGGTGCGCGGTGTCGGCTACAAGTTCGACCCCGGCACCTGAGGCCAGCTCTGCGAGGGTGATCGCCCCCTAGGGGGTGCGCGGGTCGCGGGCCAGCGCGCTGGCCAGCCAGCGACGCCACTCGCGGGCGGCCGAACGCGCCTCCCGGCGGACGTCCTCCACGGATCCGCGGCCGTGCTCGACCTGCTCGGCCGCGGTCGCCAGCGCGCCGGCGCCGAGCAGCAGCGCCCCCGACTTCAGGGTGTGCGCCGCCAGCCGCTGAGGCCCGTCGTCCGCGCCGGGAGCGGTGTCCAGCTCCCCCAGCCGGCCCGGCAGCAGGTCGAGGTAGCCCCGGACGATCTCGACGACCGCCTCGTGGTCCCCCAGCTCGTCCGCCAGGCGCTCGAGCACCGCGCGGTCGACAGCTTCCATGCTCCGAGCCTAAGAGGTGGGACCGACGCCGAGGCACCAAAGCCCTCAGAACTTGTTGGAAAACTGATCTTTACTTGTCAGTCCCTTGGGATACCTCCCTGACCCTGGGCCGATGCCGATCTGCCGCCGGTTCTCCGCGACACGGCCCCCGGGCTTCGCGGACGCGCCGACCTCGGGCAGGGTGTTCCCCGTGGCCTGGGGTGGGACGACGATCGACGCCGCCGGTGCGCCGGTGCGCTGCTCCCACCCGTCGAGGAGCTCCGAGCTCGGATGATGCGACTGATCCGCGAGGAAGGTCCTCGCGCCGTGGCCCTGGGCGTGCTCGGCCTGCTGATGCTCGGGGTGAGCGTCGCGGTCGCCGTCGACATGGTCCGGAGCTCGCGCGACATGGGGCAGCGCATCGAGCAGACCGAGGCGCTGCTGGACGCCGATCCCCGGGTGCTGGGGCAGGTCCAGCGTCAGCTGCTCCGGCTGGAGCTCCTGCTCCGCGAGGACCGGCGCGGCGACGACGGTGAGAGCCAGGACGCCAAGGAGATCCGGGTGATCACCCGGTCGGTGACCGACCTGGCCCACGAGGTCGCCCTGCCCGAGCAGCGCCCCCTCCTCGGCTCGGAGGTCCAGCTCGAGCTCGCGCGCGAGAACGAGCAGTCGTGGCTCGACCAGATCCGGCCCCAGGTCCGGGAGGCGCTCGGGACCGGTGCCCGGGCCCGCGACGTCCGGCTGGCCGCGATCCAGGGGATCGGCCGTCTCGAGGACTCCTACAACCAGCTCAGCGCGACCAGCGAGGTCGCCCGCCGGGAGCGGGTGGACGCGACCGACGAGACGACGGCCGAGATGCTCTGGGACATCCGCCGGATGCTGGTGCTGCTGAGCATCCTGTTCGTCGCGGGGACGACGTTCTCGGTCGTGGGCGCCGTGCTGCTCGTCCGGACCAACCGGCACCGGCTCGCCGCGCTGCGACACCTGGAGGACCTCAACGAGGAGCTCACCTTCTACTCGCGCGTCGTCCAGGCGACCGACAGTGCCCTCATGGCGACCGACGAGTCCGGGCACCTCACCTGGGTCAACGAGGCGTTCGAGCGCACCACGGGCTACCGCCTGGACGAGATCCGTGGGCGGCGTACGGCGGACTTCCTCAGCGGTGAGACGACCAGCCAGGAGGTGCTGCGCCAGATCGAGGAGGCGGGCGCCAAGGGCCTGCCGATCCGGGCCGAGCTGGCCCAGTACACCGCCACCGGCAAGGAGTTCTGGGTCTCCCTCGACCTGGCGCCCCTGCACAGCGACACCGGGGAGCTGGAGGGCTTCTTCGGTGTCCTCACCGACATCACCGAGCGGCACGAGGCCGAGGAGCTGCTCGACCAGGCCCGCAAGGCCGCCGAGGCCTCGGCCCAGGAGAAGGCCGGCTTCCTGGCGACGATGAGCCACGAGATCCGCACGCCGCTGAACGCCGTGCTCGGCCTCACCGACCTGCTGCTGCTCACCGAGCTCGACGACGAGCAGCGCGACTACACCGAGACCGCCCACCAGAGCGGCAACCACCTGCTCGCCCTGGTCAACGACGTCCTCGACTACTCGGCGCTCGAGGCGGGCCGCCTGGAGTACGCCGACGTGCCGTTCTCGATGGCGCAGCTGCTCGACGAGACGCTCACGATGTTCGTCGCCAACGCCGAGGCCAAGGGCATCGAGCTGCGGCTGCGCCAGTCCCCGGACGTGCCGGCCGCCCTGCTCGGCGACTCGATGCGGATGCGCCAGGTGCTGGTCAACGTCGTCGGCAACGCGATGAAGTTCACCGAGCAGGGCTCGGTGAGCGTCGACTGCGACCTCGTCGGGTCGCCGTGGGGGCACCGGGTGGAGATCGTGCTGCGGGTCAGCGACACCGGGATCGGCATCCCGCGCTGGCGGATCCCCGACCTGTTCCGCTCGTTCGTGCGCGGCGACGCCTCCAGCACCCGGCAGTACGGCGGCACGGGCCTGGGCCTGGCGATCTCGCGCCGCCTGGTCGAGGCGATGGGCGGCACCATCGACCTGGAGTCCGAGGTCGGCGTCGGCACCACCGTCACCATCCGGATGGTCTACGACCGGGTCGCCGAGCAGCCGCCGCCGGTGCCCCGTCCGGCCCAGGCGATCCTCGACCACTCCGAGCGACGGGTGCTGGTCGCGGAGGACGACGTCGTCAACCAGAAGGTCGTCGTCCGGATGCTCGGCCGCCTCGGGATCGAGCCGACCGTGGTCGAGAACGGCCGGGAGGCGGTCGAGGCGGTGCGCACCGGCGCGTTCGACACCGTGCTGATGGACGTCGAGATGCCGGTCATGGACGGTCTGCGCGCCGTCCGGCTGATCCGCGACACCGACCTGCAGGTGCAGCCGTGGATCGTGGCGCTCACCGCGAACGCGCTCTCCGGTGACCGGGACCGCTTCCTGTCCGCGGGGATGGACGACTACGTCAGCAAGCCGGTCACCCTCGACGCCCTCACCGCCGCGCTCGACCGGTCCCGGTCGGGGCACGCTCCCGACTGAGACGGGCGGGGTGTGGAATGGGGCCATGCCGCTGATCGAGTTCGAGGGCCGCCGCCCCACGGTCCACCCCGACGCCTGGGTCGCCCCCACCGCCACGCTGATCGGCGACGTGACCGTCGAGCAGGGCGCCAGCGTCTGGTACGGCGTGGTCCTGCGCGCCGACGTCTGCACCATCGTGATCCGCGAGGGCAGCAACATCCAGGACAACTCGGTGCTGCACGCCGGCCCCGGCGAGACCCTCGTGGTCGGCCCGAACGCCACCGTCGCCCACTCCTGCGTCGTGCACTGCAGCTCGGTCGGGGAGCAGGCGCTGATCGGCAACGGGTCGGTCCTGCTCGACGGAGCGAGCGTCGGCGACCGCACGCTGGTGGCGGCCGGCTCGCTGGTCACCCCCGGAGCCCAGATCCCCGGGGGCGTCGTCGCCGCGGGCTCGCCGGCCTCGGTGCGCAAGCCGATCGACGGCACCTCCTCGCAGATGTGGGTCGAGACGAACGCGGCCTACTACCGCGAGCTCGCCGACCGGCACCGCACGGGTGCCCGCTCGGTGGGCCTGGAGCAGGCGGGCGACGCGGGGGTTGAGCAAGGATGAGTCCATGACGTCCTGGTTCGCCTCGCCCGCAGACGCCGTCGACCGCCTGGCGGCGGTCGGCTACCTCGCCGACAGCGCCACGGCCACGACCGCCTTCCTGTCCGGGGCGCTGGAGAAGCCGCTGCTGGTGGAGGGTCCTGCCGGGGTCGGCAAGACCGAGCTCGCCAAGGCGATCGCCCGCGCGAGCGGCGCCGACCTGGTCCGGCTGCAGTGCTACGAGGGGCTCGACGAGGCCCGCGCGCTGTACGAGTGGAACTACAAGAAGCAGCTGCTGCGGATCCAGGCCTCGCAGGGCAGCGACCAGTCGTGGGACGAGACCCACGACGACATCTTCACCGACGAGTTCCTGCTCACCCGGCCGCTGCTGACCGCGATCCGCCGCGAGGAGCCGACGGTGCTGCTCATCGACGAGGTCGACAAGACCGACGTCGAGGTCGAGGGCCTGCTGCTCGAGGTGCTCTCGGACTTCCAGGTCACCATCCCCGAGCTCGGCACGGTCAGCGCCGTACGCCGCCCGTTCGTCCTGCTGACCTCCAACGCCACCCGCGAGCTGTCCGAGGCGGTCAAGCGCCGGTGCCTCTTCCTGCACCTGGACTACCCCGACGCCGAGCGCGAGCGCGAGATCGTCTCCTCCCAGGTGCCCGGCCTGGAGGACCGGCTCGCCGAGCAGCTCGTCGCCACGGTCGGGCGGCTGCGTGGACTGGAACTGAAGAAGGCGCCGTCGATCGCCGAGTCGGTCGACTGGGCGCGCACGCTGGTGGCGCTGGAGATCCGCGAGCTCGACGACAAGGCCGTCGACGACACGCTCGGGGTGGTGCTCAAGCACGCCTCCGACACCGAGCGCGCGATCCGCGAGCTGCGGCTGCGCAAGTGACCGGCTCCGGGCTCCTCGAGCGCCACATCGCCTTCCTCGAGGCGCTGCGGGCGGCCGGGCTGCCCGTCTCGCTCGCCGAGGACCTCGACGCGATCGCCGCGCTGCAGGCGCTCCCCTGGGACCAGCGCGCCACGCTCCGGGAGGGGTACGCCGCCACGCTGGTCAAGAAGCCGTCCTTCCGGCCGACCTTCGACACCCTCTTCGACGTCTACTTCCCCCGGATGATCGGCGACGGCGTCGCGCGGCTGGCGGATGCCGAGGACGGGCCGGACGCCGGGCCGGTGCTCGACAACGCCGGGGCGCTGGCCGCCTTCCGCGACGACCTCGTGGACGGGCTGGTCGAGGGCGACCAGCAGGCGCTGCTGGACCTCGCTGCGGAGATGGTCGCGCGGTTCGGCGCGATGCCGGGCCGGGGGCCGGGCCTGTCCTCGTGGTCGGCGTACACCGCGCTGCAGCGGGTCTCGCCGCAGGAGCTCGTCGACCGGATCGCCCAGGCGCTGGTCGGCGAGGGGCGGCTGGAGGACGCCCGGGTCGAGGCGCGCCGGCGCGTCGGCGCGCTCACCGGCCTCGTCGAGGCCGACGCGCGTCGCCGGATCGCGGAGGAGAAGGGTCCCGACCACGTCGCGAACGTCGCCGTCCGCCCGACCATCGACCGGCTCGACTTCCTGCAGGCGCGGCGTACCGACCTGGAGGAGATGCGTCGCGAGATCTACCCGCTCGCCCGCCGGCTGGCGACCCGGCTGACCCAGGAGCACCACGCGCGG
Source organism: Nocardioides sp. (assembly GCF_035503875.1). Classification (GTDB taxonomy): domain Bacteria; phylum Actinomycetota; class Actinomycetes; order Propionibacteriales; family Nocardioidaceae; genus Nocardioides. The sequence goes on along the minus strand of NZ_DATJTA010000022.1, from coordinate 108,138 downwards.
CGCCGCGGACCGCTCGACTTCCGCCGGACCGTCCGTGCCTCCGTCTCCACCGGCGGCGTCCCGCTCACCACCCACCACAAGCCGAAGCGCCCGCACCGCACCGAGCTGGTGGTGCTCTGCGACGTCAGCGGCTCGGTCGCCAACTTCGCGCAGTTCACGCTGCTGCTGGTCTTCGCGCTGCGCGACCAGTTCCAGAAGGTGCGCGCCTTCACGTTCATCGACCACGTCCACGAGGTCACCCACCACTTCCGGCCGGGCGCCGACGTGGCCGAGGTGATGGCCGACCTGGCCGCGAGCACCTCGCACGCCGCGCTCTGGGGGCGCACCAACTACGGCCGCGCGTTCACCAAGTTCGCCGAGGAGCACGCCGACGCGCTCGGCCCGAAGTCGTCCCTGCTCGTGCTCGGCGACGCGCGCTCCAACTACAGCGACCTCCAGCTCGCGACGCTGAAGGAGCTGGTGGCCACGACCCGCCACGCCTGGTGGCTCAACCCCGAGCACCGCCGGCACTGGGACACCGGCGACTCCGCCGCCCGCGCCTACGGCCAGATCGTGCCGATGGCCGAGTGCCGCAACCTGACCCAGCTCGGGGAGTTCGTGCACGACATCCTGTGAGCGCCCGGGACGTCATTCGTCTCGGCTGCCGGGGCGACCACGTCGGATGACGTCGCGCCGGGCGTCAGGTCCGCGGGCCGCCGAACACCGGAGCGATCCGGTCCAGGGCCTCCTCGATGTCCGCACGCGGGCCGGCGAAGCTCATCCGCACGAAGCGGCTCCCGTCGCGGGTGTCGAAGTCGATGCCCGGGGCCATCGCGACGCCGGTCCGGGCGAGCAGGTCGCGGCTGAAGACCATCGAGTCGTCGGTCAGGTGGCCGATGTCGGCGTACACGTAGAACGCGCCGTCGGCCGGCGCGAGCCGGCTCACCCCGAGCCGGGCCAGGCCGTCGAGGAGCAGGCGGCGGTTGCCGGCGTACCGCTGCACGTGCCCGTCGAGCTCGGCGTACGACTCGTCGGCGAAGGCGGCGAGGCAGGCCCGCTGGGCGATCACCGGCGGGCAGATCGTGAAGTTGCCGGTGAGCACGTCGACCGCGCGCCGCAGCCGGTCGGGCACGAGCATCCAGCCGATCCGCCAGCCGGTCATCGAGAAGTACTTCGAGAACGACGAGAAGACGACCGCCTCGCGGCTGGTCTCCCACGCGCTGCGCGCCAGTGCCTCGTGGCCGTCGAGCGGGGCGTACTCGATGCCGTGGTAGATCTCGTCGCTGATCAGCTGGATCCCGTGCTCCTCGCAGTACGACGCCAGCGCGGCCAGCTCGCTCGGCAGCAGCATGGTGCCGGTGGGGTTGGCCGGGCTCGCGACGACGAGTCCGCGGATGTCCGGGCCGAGCGCCGCGACCTGCTCGACCGTCGGCTGGAAGCGGGTCTCCGGACCGGTCGCGATCTCGACCACCTCGCAGCCCAGCGCGGTCAGCACGTTGCGGTAGCAGGGGTAGCCGGGCCGGGCCATCGCGACCTTGTCGCCGACCTCGAAGGCGGCCAGGAAGGCCAGCAGGAAGCCGCCGCTGCTCCCGGTCGTCACGACCACCTGATCGGGGTCGACGGCGACGCCGTGCGTCCGCGCGTGGTGCCCCGCGATCGCCTCGCGCAGCTCCAGGATCCCCGCGGCGGGCGTGTAGCCCAGCGGGTCGCCGCTGCCCAGCAGCCGCACCGCCTCGGCGTTCACCGGCGCCGGTGCGCCGGTGCTGGGCTGGCCGGCCAGCAGGTTGAGCAGGTCGCCGTGGGTCCGCTGCCGCTCCGCGCTGGCCGCCAGCAGGTCCATGACGTGGAACGGCGGGACGTTGGCGCGGCTGGCGACGGCGAGACGGTCGGTCACCCGACCGACTGTAGGGGGACGGCCGTCGACGCTCGTCGGGGAGAACGTGAGGAGAACGCCGTGGCCGGATCCGGACAACTTTCGACACACCAACGAAACGTTTCATATGGTGGCCGTCACAGTGTGGTCAGCGTCGCTCGGGCGACGTGTGAAACGAAGGAAATGTGCCCGGGTGAAATCCCTCCGCAGATCGCTAGCCGCCGCTCTCTCGGCGACCCTCCTGACCGCCGGGCTGGCGGTCGCCGCCGCACCGGCGGCCCTCGCCGAACCAGGGGGCCAGGCCGCTGCGGCGGTCGGGTCGGAGCCACGCGGGCTCCGGGTCAACGGGCTGGCCGAGCCGGCCGACCTCGGCGACCTGACCCACCCGGACTTCTCCTGGCAGGTCGGTGCGGGTCTGCAGTCGGCGTACCAGATCGTGCTGGCCAGCAGTCCCGAGCTGGCCGAGGCCGGCACCGGGGACGTCTGGGACTCCGGGCAGGTCACCTCGGCCGAGCAGCTCAACATCGCGTACGGCGGCGCCGCGCCTCTCGACGCGAGCAAGCGGTACTTCTGGAAGGTCCGCACCTGGGACGGCGAGGTCGCGTCACCCTGGTCGGAGACCGCCTGGTTCGGCACGGCGCCCGGCGCCGACTGGGAGAACAGCAAGCCGATCTGGACCAGCGCCGCGATCCCCGGCGTGGACGCCACGCCGTGGCGCGACTACACGCTGAGCGCGCGGATCCTGATCACGCAGACCGCCCTCGGCCTCCGCTTCCGCGCCGACGGCAACAACTCCTACATGTGGCAGTTCCGGGGCGCTGACAACCGCCTGGTGCCCCACACCCAGCTCAACGGCCAGTTCGCCACGCTGGGCACCGCGGTGAACCTCCCCGCCGGGACCCTCGCGCTGAACACCTGGGCGAACATCCGCATCACGGTCGCCGGGTCGACGATCACCACCTTCATCAACGACCAGCAGGTCGACCAGCGCACCCACACCAACGCGGCGCTCACGGCCGGCACCGTCGGCGTCCGCACCGGCAACAGCGAGGCCGGCCAGGTCGACGACCTGAGCGTCGTCGAGGCCGGCACCGGCCGGGTGCTGGCCCAGAGCGACTTCTCCGGCGCCAACCCGTTCCCGTGCGGCACCGTCACCGGCGGTGCGCTGAACGTGCCGAACGCCGCGCTCTGCGCGATCCCGAACCCCGCCACGGCGTCTGCCCCCTGGGCCTTCCTGCGCACCGAGGTCGACCTCGAGGACAAGGAGATCGCCTGGGCGACCTTGTCGGCCACCGGCTCGGAGTTCCGCACCCACAGCCAGTACGTCTACAAGGCCTACCTCAACGGCGAGTTCGTCGGCCTCGGCCCGACCAACCGGATCCGCAACGAGGCCCGGTACGACGGCTTCGACGTCACACACCTGCTGCGTCGCGGCGAGACGAACTCGGTCGCCGCCCTGGCCTACGCGAACGCGTCCAGCCAGCGGTTCCAGGCGCAGCTGCACGTCGCCTACACCGACGGCAGCAAGCAGGTCGTCGGCACGGATGAGACCTGGAAGGCGATGAACGGCGCGCGGGCCTTCCCCGACGCCGGGTCGATCGGCACGAGCTTCTACAACGCCCCGCGCGAGAACCTCGACGCGCGCCAGTTCCCGTTCGGCTTCGAGAGCCCCGGCTTCGACGACGCCGCCTGGGCGGCGGCGGTCCCCAAGGCGGCGATCGCCGACCTGCAGCCCACCCCGACCGACAAGGTCGAGCAGCAGCTGCACGACCCGGTCAAGATCGTCGACAAGGGCAACGGCAACTACTTCGTCGACTTCGGCCGCACCTGGGTCGGCGGTGTCCAGTGGGACATCGGCCAGGGCGTCGAGGGCCAGCCGGTCGAGCTCCGATTCGGGGAGATCACCTCGGCCCCCGAGACCGTCCGCTACGCCCTCCACACCACCAACAACTTCCGCGACATCGTCACGCTGAAGGCCGGTCAGCAGCGGCTCGAGACCTGGGGCATGCGGGTCTTCCGCTACCTGGAGATCGTGGGCGCTCCCGAGCCGGTGACGACGGAGAACCTGAAGGCCCTGGCCCTGGTCTACCCGTTCGACCGGGAGACCGCGTCGTTCTCCTCCTCGGACGAGAACCTCAACCAGGTCTACCAGCTCTCGAAGAACACGATCGAGTCGCTGAACGTCAACTTCTACACCGACTCCTGGACCCGCGAGCGGATCAACTACGAGGCCGACGGCTACCTCCAGCAGCTCTCCACCCTCTACCTCATGGAGGACCTGTCGCTGGGTCGCTACTCCATGAACTACTTCGAGAACAACCGCACCTGGCCGACCGAGTGGCCGATCTACGTCGTGCTGTCGGTCTACGACGCCTGGCGCCAGACCGGCAACACCGAGCAGGTCGCGAGCTACTACGACAACCTGAAGGTGAAGCTGCGTCCGGACTGGCTCGAGGCCTCGACGGGTCTGGTCCGCAAGACCACCCGCGCCGACGGCTGCAACTCGCAGACCGACTGCGACATCGTCGACTGGCCGACCAGCCAGCGTGACGGCTACCAGTTCCGGCAGTACAACACCGTCGTCAACTCCCTGTACTACCGCGCCGCCCGCGACATGGCGGCGATGGCCGAGATCCTCGGCCGGGACGCCGACGCGACGGCGTACACCGAGCAGGCCGACCGCCTGCGGGAGCAGATCAACGCGCGCCTCTACGACGCGGAGAACGGTCGCTACGACGACGGCATGGGTCCGGACGGCGTGAAGACCGGGCACTACTCGGTCCACGCGAGCGCCTTCGCGCTCGCCTTCGGCGTCCCCGAGGACGACCAGGTCGCCCGGGTCGCCGAGTTCGTCGAGTCCCGCGGGATGGCCTGCAGCGTCTACTGCGCCGCCTTCCTGGTGAAGGGCCTGTACGACGGCGGCAACGGCCAGGCCGCGCTCGACGCGATGACCGACGAGGGCACCAGCAGCTGGATGAACATGATCCGGCTCGGCGCCGGCTCCACGATGGAGGCCTGGGACCCGTCCCAGAAGAGCAACCTGACGTTCTCGCACCCCTGGGCCGCGTCCCCGGCGTTCAACGTGCCGTCCGGTCTGTTCGGCATCCAGCCGCTCACCAACGGGTACGGCACGTTCCAGGTCAAGCCGCAGGCCGGTGACCTGGCCGAGGCCGAGATCAAGGTGCCGACCGTCCGTGGCCAGATCGCCGCGGCGTTCCAGCACGACGCCCGCGGTCGCATGGAGCTCGCGGTGACCGTGCCGGGCAACACCACCGCCACGGTGCAGGTGCCGCTGCCGGGCTCGGTGCGCCCGGAGTACGTCCCGAGCCACCCCGAGTCCGCCGAGTACGTCGGCCGCTCGGAGCTGCCGGGCGGCACCTACGCCACCTTCGAGGTCGGTCCCGGCGAGTGGACCTTCGGTCCCCGGGCCGCGGACGACCTGGGCGCCTTCCAGGACGTCCTCGACGAGCTGCTGAACCTGGGTGACCGGGTGGACGCACACCTCCTCGCGGGTGACCTCGAGGCCGGCGAGGCGACTGAGCTGGACGAGCGGATCGACGCGATCGAGACCCTGATCCGGTCGGCGTCGGCGGCGCACACCGCCGCCGACGGCGCCACCGCCCGCGCGGACCTCGGCGACGCGCTCGACGGGCTGCGCGACCTGCGCGGCTCGCTCGACGAGCTGGTCGGGTCCACCGCGGTCGTCGAGGACCTCGCGCCGCGTGCGGCCGAGATCGAGACGGCCATGGTCGACCTCGCCTACGAGATCCGCGGGCTCACCGTGGCCCTGACCGCGATCGAGGGCTCGGCGTCCCGGGGGCAGCAGCTCACCGGAACGGTGCGCCTGGCCAACGGCGGCGACGCCGCGGTCGGCCCGTTCACCGCGGGCTTCTCGGTCGCCGACTGGGCCGTCGACAGCGACGACACCACGCCGGCCGCGCTGGCGGCCGGGGCGACGTCCGACCTGACGTTCACCACCCGCGTGCCCGAGGGGCAGGGTTCCGGCCCGGTCCCGGCCGAGGTGACGCTGAGCTTCACCGAGGGCGGCACGACGTACCCGGTGGTGCTGACGCGGCCGTGGGTCACGGTCGACTCCGAGGTGAGCCTCAGCGACGTCGGCGCCACCCACCCGGTGGACGGCTCGCTCGAGGTCGCCGAGATCGTGGCGACGGTCGAGAACGACGGCGACGTCCCGGCGACCGGTCGGCTGCAGGCCGAGCTCCCGGACGGGTGGCGCCAGGCGGCGCCCGCCGTACGGACCGTCCCCGCGGGCGGCGAGCTCACCCAGCGGCTCCGGGTCTTCGTCCCGGTCGGCTATGTCGGTGGCGACGTCCACGACCTCCGGGTCGCGTTCGTCGCGGGCGACCAGAGGCTGGCCGGTGCGACCACCCCGCTGACGCTGTCCCTGGGCGTGCCCGAGGCGGCCTCGGTGGTCGACCACGTCGACTTCGGTGACAACGCCTCGGAGACCGCGCACGGGATCGAGGCCGCTCCCAACAGCGGCATCAGCGTCGAGGCGGGTCTGACCCGTCGCTACGCGCACTCGCACCACCCTGGTTCCTGGTTCTCCGCCGAGGTGGCGGCGACCCCGGGCGAGCCGCTCGTGCTGCAGGTCCGCGAGACCTTCAACACCGCGGTGACCAAGAAGTACAACGTGTACGTCGACGACGTGCTGGTCGACCACCGGATCCTGTCCGGCGGCGGTGCGGCGAAGATGTACCGCTTCCTGGTCGACGACCCGGAGGTCCTGGACCACGACGGCACGGTGCGGGTGAAGTTCGAGTACCCGCTCACCGACGTCACCGGGTTCTTCGACCCGTCGGTCGCCGACCTGTGGGTCACCTCGGGCGCCGACAAGACCGCTCCCGCGGTCACGGTCGGCCTGGAGCCGGTCACGCCGGGCGAGAACGGCTGGAGCCGGGGACCGGTCACCGCGACGGTCACGGCCGCCGACGACCGGGACGACGCCCCGGCCGTCGAGGTCGACAGCGGCGAGGGCTGGGCGGCGTACGACGCCCCGGTGGTCTTCACCGAGGACGGCGTGCACACGCTGCGGCACCGGGCCACGGACGCGGCGGGCAACGCCTCGGACGAGGGCTCGACCACGGTCCGCATCGACACGATCGCCCCGGTGACGACGCTGGCCGCGACCGCAGCCGGCCACGAGACCCGGCAGCTGACGATCGCGGCGTCCGACGCGGGCAGCGGGGTCGCGACGACCCGCTACCGCGTCGACGAGGGCGAGTGGCAGCAACTCGGCGAGACCGCTCCGGTGATCACCGGAGCCGGCGACCACGTCGTCGAGCTCGAGAGCACCGACGTCGCCGGCAACGTCGAGGAGGTCCGGTCCCAGACCGTCTCCATCGACGCCGAGTACGCCGGGGGCGAGCTCACGGCGAGCGTCTCCAACGCCGGCGACGACGACTGGCACGGCCGGGGCGCTGCCCTGGCGCTGTCGGCGACGGGTGAGCCGGACGCGATCGAGTACCGGCTGAACGGCGACGAGTGGAAGGTCTGGACCGAGGCGGTCGAGCTCCCGGCCGGCACGGTCGTGATCGACTACCGGGCCGTCGACCGCGGCGCCTACTCCGACGTCGAGTCCGTGACGGTGTACGTCGACCTCGGAGCGCCGACCAGCGCGCTGACCTGGCAGGGACGCACGTTCACCCTGACCGGCGACGACGAGGGCGGCTCGGAGCTGCGGGGCCTGGAGTACCGCGTCGACGAGGGCGAGTGGACGACGTACGTCGCCCCGGTCACCCTCGACGGCGCCGCGCACACCGTGACCCACCGGGCCACGGACCGCGCCGGGAACGTCGGCGAGGAGACCACGGCCACCCTCGACGCCGTCCCGACCGGCCCGGCCGCGGCACCGCAGTCGACGACCGCACCGGTGATCACCGGGACGACGCGGATCGGCCAGCGCCTGCGGACGACCACGGGTGCGTGGGACGTCGCCGGGGTGCGCACCTCGGTGCAGTGGACGCGCAACGGCGCACCGATCCGCGGCGCGACGGCCACGACGTACGTGCTGCCCCGGGCCGACCTCGGCGCCCGGATCGGCGTGCTCGTCACCGCCACCAAGGCGGGCCACGCCACCGGCACCGCCCAGGTGGTCCGGCCGCAGCGCGTCGCCAAGGCGACCTCGCGGCTCCGGGTCACCCGCCCGGCGCGGGTCCGTCGCGGCGCGGTCGTGCGCCTCACCGTCCGGGTGGCCGTCAGCGGCCTCACCGCCGACGGTCAGGTGCGGGTCCTGGACGGTCGGAAGCGGGTCGGCACCGCGCGCGTGAGCAAGGGCCGGGCCGTCGTCCGGTTCCGCGCCACCCGCCCGGGCACCCGGACCCTCCGCGTCCAGTACCTCGGCAACGGCTCGATCAAGGGCGCGACGGTGCGGACCAAGGTCCGCGTCCGCTGACCTCGCCACGCGCGTAGGAAGGACCAGCAGGGGTCCCCGGTCTCACGGACCGGGGACCCCTGCCCCGTCTCCCCGCCGAGCAGGCAGAACTTCCCCGCCGAGCAGGCAGAACTTCCCCGCCGAGTCGGCAGAAGTTGCGCGCCGAGTCGGCGCTCAGTGCCGGTTCGCGGCGTGCCGTCCGGCCCTTCGTCCGAAGAACGACCCCTCGCCGAGCTGGGTGCCGGAGCAGTAGCCCTTGCCGTCCTGGGCGAGGTTCGAGGCGCAGGCGCCCGCGGCGTACAGGCCGGGTACGACGGAGCCGTCGGGGCGCTGGACCTCGCCGTCGACGGTGACGCGCATGCCGCCGAGGGTGAAGCCGGCGTAGATCGCCTGACCCAGCCGCAGGTCGAAGACCGCCCACGGGCCGGTGGTCTGCGGGGAGAGCCACTCCGCGCCCTTGTGGAAGTCGGGGTCCTCGCCGCGGGCGGCGTACTCGTTGTAGCGCTCCATCGTCTTGGCGACCGAGCCCGCGGGCAGCGACAGCGCGTCCTCGAGCTCCTCGATCGTCTCGTAGCCGTCGATCAGCGGCACCAGCGGGAACTTGGGGTACTCGACGTGCTCGCTGTCGACGATGAGGTACGCCGTCGAGTCGGTCTGCTCCATGACGAACTGCGACGTGCGCGAGTGGTAGCTGTCCTCGGCCACGAACCGTTCGCCCTCGGCGTTCACCAGGATCCCGGTGATCAGCGCGGACGGCGGGTAGATCGGGGCGGTGATGAACGGCTCGTCCATGTGCTTGAGCTGCGCGCCGACCGACGCACCGAGCCGGATGCCCAGGCCGTCGTCGTACGTCGAGCCCAGCGTGAAGGGCTTCTCGGCCAGCCGCGGGGTGTGCTCGGCGACCATGTCGGGGTTCATCACGAAGCCGCCGGCGGCGATGATCACCGACGGGGTTCGGACGACGCCGTGCTCCTCGAAGGACCGCCACGCGACGCCGACCACGGCGCCCTCGTCGACGACGAGGTTGCTGGCGCCGGTCTCGTAGCGGACCTCGACACCCGCTTCCTCGATCCGGTCGCGGAGCAGGTCCATCACCATCCTGGTGCCCTCGGTGTCACCCGGCACCGGCACCTTGTGACCGCGCGGCGCGGGCCGGGCGGCGTCCTTGAACGGCCAGACCTTCTCGTTGCCGGTGTACATCAGCCCCTCGGTGCCGGGTTGGATCACCGCCTTCTCGGGGTAGTACGACCGCTCGAACTCGAAGCCGAGCGCCTCCAGCCAGTCGCAGTGCTCGACGGACCCCTCGCAGTACGCGCGGATCTTGTCGTGCTCGGGCTCCTTGGAGACCGCGACGAGGTACTTGTACATCTCCTCGACCGAGTCCTCCTGGCCGGTCGCGCGCTGCACGACCGTCCCGCCGCCGAGGTAGAAGTGCCCGCCGGACATGCTCGACGTGCCGCCGTGGACCGCGGCGCGCTCCAGGAGCAGCACCCGGGCGCCGGCCCGGGCGGCCTCCAGGGCGGCGCAGCCGCCGGCGATGCCGAAGCCCACCACGACCACGTCGTACGACGGCGAGTCGTCGGCCAGGGCCGAGGCGGGGAGGACGTCGGGAAGCGCGGTGCCCTTGCTCATGCGGCCAAAGGTAGAACAAGTTTCAGTTTCGTGCGATCCTCCCGGGATGGCGAGCCTCGCACTCATCGACGTCGACGGCACCGAGCACGACCTCCGCGCCGAGGGGCGGTACGTCGACGCGGCCGACCTGGCCGCCGCCACGGGCTGGGTCCACAAGCCGGTCGGCCTGTGCCGCGGCGACGTCTGCGTCCCGCTCCTCGGCCGGGTCGTGACCGGTCCCGGCGACGACTCCCGCATCGACCTGCGCGCCTGGGCGGAGGCGCTCGGGCTGCTCCTCGCGCACGACCCGGACGAGGGCGTCGCCGCGCTCGCGCCGTCGGCGGCCGCGCGGCACCAGCAGCTCGGCGACGGCCGGGCGCCGAGCCTCGCGCTGCGCGACGTCGACGGGAACCCGGTCTCGTTCGACGACCAGTCCGGCCACAAGCGGGTGCTGGTGACGTGGGCGAGCTGGTGCGGCTGCCGCCACGAGCTCGTCGCCTGGCAGCAGCTGCAGGACGAGCTGGCCGACACCGGCCTGCGGATCTTCTCCGTCGCGCTCGACGCCGATCCCGAGGACAGCCGCCCGTGGATCGAGGCGGCGTCCCCGTCGTACCCCGTCGCGGTGGACACGGCCCATGTGACCGCGGAGCGGTACGGCATCACCAACGTCCCGTCGGTCGTCTGGGTGGACGAGCAGGACCGGATCGTGAAGCCGCCGACGATCGCGCCCGGCGACGACCAGTTCGTGGACTACACCCAGATCCGCTCGGACCAGCACCACGAGCTGCTGCGGGCCTGGGCGCGCGACGGCGCCCTGCCGGCCAGTGCAGCGGGTGACCTGCCCGAGCGCACCGACGACGAGCAGCTGGCCCTCGCCGAGCGGCGGGTGGCGGCGTACCTCCAGCGACGGGGGCGTGTCGACGCCGCGAAGGCACATCTGGCGACCGCCCAGGAGCTCGCGCCCTGGGACTGGACCGTGCGACGGGGCGGGATCAAGATGACCGGCGGTGACCCCTTCCTCGGGGAGGAGTTCACCTCGTTCTGGGAGACCTGGGACGCGTCCGGGAGGCCCGGCTACACCCCGACGACCTGAGGGGCGGTCGGGGGCCTCGGCACCGATAGACTCAACCCTCACGTGCCGCCGACCCCCGAGGTGAGATGACGTTCGACGCCCACCAGCTGGACGTGTTCCTCCTGGTCGGTTCGGCCGTCACCCTCCTGGCCATCCTCGCCGTGCGCGCGTCGACGCGCGCCGGCCTCCCGAGCCTCCTGGTCTACCTGCTCATGGGCGTGCTGCTCGGCGAGTCCGGGCTCGGCATCCACTTCGAGGACGCCGAGCTCGCGCACGCGCTGGGCTTCGGCGCGCTGGTGCTCATCCTGGCCGAAGGCGGCATCACCACGAACTGGCGCGAGATCCGGCCGTCGATGCGGCTCGGGGTGGTGCTCGCGACCGTCGGGATCGCCATCTCGGTGGGCATCGTCGCGCTGGGCGCGCACTACCTGCTCGGCATGAGCTGGCAGCTCGCGATCCTGCTCGGCGCCGCCACCTCGGCGACGGACGCCGCCGCGGTGTTCTCGGTGCTGCGCGCGGTCCCGCTCCCGCGTCGGCTGACCGGCGTACTGGAAGCCGAGTCCGGCCTCAACGACGCGCCGGTCGTGGTGCTGGTCGTGCTGGTCTCCTCGGGCGCCGCCGTCGAGGACGGGCCGCTGCTGATGCTGGCGCTCATCCTCTTCGAGCTCGTGGTCGGCGTGCTGATCGGTCTGGCCGTCGGCGCGGGCGGCGCCTGGCTGATGCGGCACGCCGCGCTGCCGTCATCCGGCCTCTACCCGATCGCCGTGCTCTGCCTGACCGTCCTCGCGTACGGCGCCGGCGCCGCCGTGCACGCCTCCGGGTTCGCCGCCGTGTACGTCGCCGCGCTGGTCCTCGGCAACTCCGACCTGCCGCACCGGGCCGCGACCCGCTCGTTCTCGGAGGGCGTCGCGTGGATCGCGCAGATCGGGCTGTTCGTGATGCTCGGCCTGCTGCTCAGCCCGTCCCGGCTGACCTGGGAGATCGTCGGGATCGCGCTCGTGGCGGGGCTGATCCTCACGTTCGTGGCCCGGCCGATCTCGGTGTTCGTGAGCGCGATCGCCCAGCCGATGCCCTGGCGCGAGCTGGGCTTCATCTCCTGGGCCGGCCTGCGCGGCGCGGTGCCGATCGTCTTCACGATCATCCCGCTCGCCGACGGCGTGGACGGCGCCGAGCGTCTCTTCGACATCGTCTTCGTGATGGTCGTGGTCTACACCCTGGTGACCGGCCCGACCCTGCCGCTCGTGGCGCGGGTGCTCCGGGTCGCCCGTCGCTCCGAGCCGCGGGAGCTGGAGCTGGAGGCCGCGCCGCTGGAACGGGTGGCCGCGGACCTGCTCCAGGTGACGATCAGTCCGGCGTCGCAGCTGCACGGCGTCGAGGTGGGCGAGCTGCGGCTCCCGGCCGGTGCCTCGGTGTCGATGATCGTCCGCGACGACCAGACGCTGGTGCCGGAGCGGCGTACCGTCCTGCGGCGCGGCGACGACCTGCTCGTCGTCACGCCCCGCAAGCTGCGGTGGCAGACCGAGGAGCGGCTGCGCCAGGTCAGTCTCGGCGGCCGGCTCGCCCAGTGGCTCCCCGACGAGGGCAAGCCGTAGGTACTACCCCGCGAGCTCGGGCGGCGGCGGGCTGCAGATGGTGGCGTCGGTCTTGACCGCGAGCTTGGACCGGCCCTCCGCCAGGGACTTGAACCGGTCGCCGACCACCACGACGACGCCCGTGGCGGTGGTCGCCGCGGGCGCGTCCTTCACGGTGACGCCCCGGCCGAGCCAGGACCGCACGAGCCGGACGGCAGGGCTCTCCGGGTCGTCGGTCCAGATCTCGGCCTTCTCGACGCCCGAGCGTCGCGGCGCGTTGCCGCGGTCGCCGGCGACGAAGCCCTGCTCGACCAGCTGCTTCATGGTGTTGCTCGCGAGCCCCTCGCGGTTGCCCGCGTTCAGGACGCTGACGAGGACCTGGTCCGGGTAGAGCACGTCGCCCTCCGCCAGCTCGAGGTCGGTGCAGGAGGAGTCGAGCTCGACGGTCCCGGGCAGCGGTGCGGTCGTGGCCGACCAGCCCCAGGCCAGGCCGGCGACGAGCAGCGCCGCGAGGACCCCGAGGGTCGTCGCGGTACGGGCGGTGGGGGAGAGGGGCGGCATGCGTCAGGCTCCGACCGGGTGGACGCGCGCGTGCAGGACGTTGCGCTGCTGGAGGGCGGCGCGCAGCGCACGGTGCAGGCCGTCCTCGAGGTAGTACTCCCCGCGCCACTCGACGACGTGGGCGAACAGGTCGCCGTAGAAGGTGGAGTCCTCGTCGAGCAGGGCGGCCAGCTGGAGGGTGTCCTTGGTGGTGACCAGCTCGTCGAGCCGCACCTGTCGTGGCGGCACCGCGGCCCAGGCCCGGGACGACAGCCCGTGGTCGGGATACGGGCGCCCGTCACCGATGCGCTTGAAGATCACGCGCCCGAGTCTAACGAGGGCCGTGCAGCCCGGCCCTCCGGCTGCGGGACCGGTCCGGTGCCAGGCTCAGGCCGACCAGCGCAACGAGTCGGAGACCAGGTCGGCGAGCGCGTTGACGCCGTACAGGTCGTCGCGCTCGTCCATCAGCTTGGCCAGGGCCTGCGAGTGCCGGGTGCGCAGGTCGTTGCGGTGGGCGCTGACGCGGGCGAGCTCGACGTCGACGCCGGCGTCGGTCGCGGTGGGGTTCTCCATCTCGGCCTCCAGGTGCGGTTGGGTGTGGATCGTTCCCAGGGGTGCCCTCAGCGTGCCGGTGGAAGGTGAGCGGGGTGTTGATGGCCGGTTACGGGCGTGTTCCGGGAAACGTGATCGTGGACACATCGACCAGAACGTGTTCTAGTTCGCTCCGTGGACGACATCACCGCGATCTGCCAGCTGAAGTACCGCTACCTCCGGGCGCTCGACACCAAGCAGTGGGACGACTTCGAGTCCTGCTTCCAGCCCGACGCGACGGGCGACTACAACGGCCTGGTCTTCGAGGACCGGGCGGCGCTGGTGACCTACATGCGCGAGAACCTCGGCGAGGGCATGCTGACCCTGCACCAGGCGCACCACCCGGAGATCGCCGTCGACGGTGACGTCGCCACGGGCCGCTGGTACCTCCAGGACAAGGTCATCGTCGAGGCGTTCAAGTTCATGCTCGAGGGCGCGGCGTTCTACGAGGACCGGTACGTCCGCACCGGTGACGGTTGGCGGATCGCGCACACCGGCTACCAGCGCACCTACGAGATGACGTACGACCTCAGTGACCTCCCGGGCGTGAAGATCAGCGGGCCCGGCGTGCACACGCACGTCTGAGACGCGGCCCGGCGGGTCACGGCGCGGGCTCGGTCCAGGCGGTCTGCACGACCTCCACGCCGCGTTCGCGGGTGACCAGCCGGCCGCGGCCCGGTGGCGCCGGGACCGGGCGCAGGCCGCCGAGCAACGGACCCTCGTCGGGCGAGCCGGAGAGCAGCAGGCCGGGCGAGGCGAGGTCGCGCAGCGTCTGGACGGCCGGCTCGTGGAGCGCGCGCGCCGCGCCGCCGGTCCGCCGGGCGAGCACGAGGTGCAGACCGACGTCGCGGGCCTGCGCGAGCAGCGGCTGCAGCACGTGCAGCGGTGAGGTGTGCGAGGTGGCGACGAGGTCGTGGTCGTCGACGACGACGTACACCTCCGCCCCGGACCACCACGAGCGGCGCCGCAACTGCTCGGTCGTCACGCCGGGTCCGGGCAGCCGGCCCTGGAGGTACGCCGCGAGGTCCTGCAGCGCCGGGCCGGCCTGGGCGGCCGAGGACAGGTGGTCGAGCAGGTACGCGTCCGGCACCTCGCCCAGCAGCGAGCGCCGGTAGTCGACCAGGACGAGCTGGGCCTCCTGGGGCGTGCGGGTGCGCATCACCTCCCGCACGTAGGCGCGCAGCACGGAGCTCTTCCCCGACGTCCCCTCGCCGAGGACCAGCAGGTGCGGCGAGGTGTCGGGGTCGAGCCCCACCGGAGCCAGGTCCCGCTCGTCGAGACCGAGCAGCAGCCGACCGGTCGCCTCCGCCGTGCCCGCCAGCTCCCGCACCCGGTCCAGGCCGATCCGGTCCGGCAGGAGCCGCAGCTTCGGCCCGGGCGGTCCCGGCCAGGCGTCCCGCACCCGCGCCACGAGGTCGTCGACGCCGGCGCGGAGCGATCCGGCCTCGCCGACGCCGTCGATGCGCGGCAGCGCCGCGAGGACGTGGAGGGGCCCGGCCACGAGGCCGCGCCCGGGCCGGTCGGCGGGGACCAGGGCCGCCGCCCGGCGATCCACCTCCGAGTCGAGCGCCTCGCCCAGGCGCAGCTCGATCCGGGTCCCGAAGACGTCGCGCACGGTGGCCCGGAAGTCCGACCAGCGGGACGCACCGGCGACCACGTGCACCCCGAAGGTCAGGCCGCGCGTGGCCAGCTGCTGGATCTGCGCCTCGAGGTCCTCGAGGTCGGCCCGCAGGGTGCTCCAGCCGTCGACGACGAGGAACACGTCGCCCCAGCCGTCGTCCCAGTCCTGGTCCCGGCCGCGCGAGGTCCGGTAGGTCTCGATGGAGTCGATCCCGTGCTCGCGGAAGTACGACTCACGACGGTCGAGGATGCCGAGCACCTCGGCCAGGACGCGGCGTACGACGTCCGGCTCGGCGCGGGTGCCGACGCCGGCGACGTGCGGGAGTCCGGACAGCGGCGCGAAGGCGCCGCCGCCGAAGTCGAGGACGAAGAACTGCACCTCCAGCGGCGTCCGGGTCAGCGCCGTACTCGTGACGAGCGTGCGCAGCAGGGTGCTCTTCCCGCTGCGCGGGCCTCCGACGACCGCGACGTGACCGGCCGCCCCGCCGAGGTCGACGTCGAGGACGTCGCGGCGCTGCTCGCGTGGCCGGTCGACGACCCCGAGCGGTACCCGGAGTCCGGGTCGGCGGCGCCAGCGGTGCGACACCAGCCCGAGGACGGGGTCCGGGGCGAGGTCGCCCAGCAGCCGGTCGAGCGGTTCGGGGGCGTCGAGCGGCGGCAGCCAGACCCGGTGGGCGGCGGGACCTCGGCCCGCCATTGCCGCCACCGCGACGTCGAGGAGCGAGGCGTGCTCGACGGGTGTGGGCACGACCGGTTCGGGAGCGGGTGGCCCGGGCACCTCGGCGATCGTGAACGGCAGGATGCCGGGAGCGGGTACGACGTCGCCGGGTCCGGTACGACGGCCGCCGGAGACCGGTCCCGAGACGTAGGCGGACCGGAAGCGGACCAACGAGGTCGGGTCCGGCTTCAGGTAGCCGACTCCCGGGACGGACGGCAGCTCGTAGGCGTCCGGGACGCCGAGCACGGCGCGCGACTCCTGGGCGCTGAAGGTGCGCAGCCCGATCCGGTAGGACAGGTGGGACTCGAGGCCGCGCAGCCGGCCCTCCTCCAGTCGCTGCGAGGACAGCAGGAGGTGCAGCCCGAGCGAGCGCCCCAGCCGGCCGATCGCGACGAAGAGGTCGACCAGCTCGGGCTTCGCCGACAGCAGCTCCGAGAACTCGTCGACCACGACGAGCAGCGACGGGAGCGGGGCGAGGTCCGCGCCGTCGGACCGGGCGCGCGCGTGGTCGCGCACCGACGCGAGGTTGCCGGCCGCCCGGAGGAGCTCCTGCCGGCGCACCATCTCTCCGGAGAGCGCGTCCTGCATCCGGTCGACCAGGGTGAGCTCGTCGGCCAGGTTGGTGATCACGGCGGAGACGTGCGGCAGTCCCGCCATGCCGGCGAAGGTCGCACCGCCCTTGAAGTCGACCAGGACCAGGTTGAGCTGCTCGGGGGAGTGGGTCAGGGCCAGGCCCAGCACCAGGGTCCGGAGGAACTCGGACTTGCCCGACCCGGTCGCGCCGATCACCAGGCCGTGCGGACCCATGCCCTGCTGGGCCGACTCCTTCAGGTCGAGGTGGACCACCGACCCGTCCTCGCCGAGGCCGACGGGCACCCGGAGCCGGTCGCGGGCGGGTCGCGGCCGCCACCCGGCAGCCGGGTCGTCGAGCAGGTCGAGCAGGTCCACGGGGCCGTTCGTCGTCCCCGCGGGTCCTGCTGCGGAGGAGCTCGTCGATGCCAGCGGCGCCAGGCGGCGCGCGAACGCCTCCGCCGTCGCGAGGTCGCACTGGTCGGCTCGCCCCCGGAGCGGCTCCCCGTGCGGACCGGTCGCCACGACCAGAGGGTGCTCGCCGTCCTCGAGCAGCAGCCGCACCCGGCTCGGGTCCGTCGGCTGCTCGCCCGCGCCGGCGCGGGCGGCGAGGTCGAGGACCGTGACCCCCGCCAGGCCGCCGAGGGGTACGACGGGGTTGCCGGCCGGCAGCGGCAGGCCGTCGGTGACGAGCAGGACGTGCGGCCCCGGTGACCGCTCCGAGACTCCGAAGCGGGGCCGGTCCTCCAGGCAGGGCAGCAGGGCCGCGAGCTCGGCCAGCGATGTCGAGACCATCCGACGCGGGCCGACCGCGTCGTACGCCCGCGGGCTGGCCGCGTGCGGGAGCCACTTCACCCACTCCCAGTGCTCGATGCGCTCCGCGGAGGCGAGCACGGCGACGACGAGATGGTCGGGGGAATGGAGCGCGCTCGCCGAGCACAGCAGGCCTCGGGCGAGGGAACGGGCGGTCCGCTCCGGACCGTGCACCTCCACGGCGGCAAAGGCGCGCAGGTCGACCAGCGCGGGCAGGTCCCGCTGGACGCGGTGGACGGCGAGCAGACGGTGCAGGGCCGCCGCGGCGGCGGGGTCCGGTGCCCGGGAGGCATCCTCGGGCGGCACCAGCTCCAGCGCGAGCGGCTGATGCGACAGCCCGAAGCGGATCCGGAGGAAGTGCTCGTCGCCGGGCCGCAGTCGCCACAGGCGCGACCGGTCCCGCGCGAGCGCGGGCAGCGAGGTGGGCTCGGGATGCTGCCAGAGCTGCGCGCGACGCTGCTGGTCGGCGGCCTCCCGTGCCCGCTGCCGGACCCTCGCCAGGTGCTGGAGGTACTCCAGGCGGGCCGCGGTCACCGTGCGGGTGCGCTGCCTGCGCTGGCGGTCGATCTGCACGACGACGAAGCCGAGCGTCGCGAACAGGAAGAGGCCGGCCGCGAGGTAGCCGCGGCCACCCGCGGCGCCGCCCATCGTCGTGATCAGCAGGACCGAGCCGAGCCCGCCGAGCATGGGGATCGCGTTCATCAGCACCCCGGACGCACCCTCGTGCGGCTCCAGATCGGGAGGCGCACGCAGCACCAACCGACCCGACGGCGGCTCGGGGCGGCCGGCCGCGGCGCGCGTCAGCGTGGTCTCCATGACGACACGCTTCCTCGCGCGGGCCGGGCGAAACGGGCGCTGCGACGGCCTGTGGAGAGACGTTTCCGGTTGTCCCCGGGCCGCGTGAGGATGCCGATATCTCGGAGCGCGGCGATCCCCGCCGCCACGGGGGAAGGAGCAGACGACATGTCCGACGCAACCCCGGAGTTCGGTCAGGGCGAGCGATCCCTGTCCCGGGCCGCCACGCTGGTGGCCGATGCCAAGCGCGACCTCGACGGCTACGCCCGTCAGCTGGACGACCAGATCGGCGCCCTCCGGGGTCGCTGGGTCGGGCAGGGCGGCACGGCGTTCTTCGCCCTGCACCAGGCCTGGACGGAGAAGCAGCGCGTGATCGTGTCCGCCCTCGACGAGTTCGAGGCGTCCCTGGTCTCGACCGAGCACGACAACGTCGCGACCGACGAGACCCAGTCCGCCCACTACGTCCGCACGGCCGGCCGCCTCGACGGCGTCTGAGCGCCGGCACCCACACCCAGGAGGATCAGATGGACCTCGACGGCATCCGCGTCAACCACGCCGGCCTCGACCAGGCCGCCCAGGACCTGCGCACGAAGGTCATGGACATCGACCACCGGCTGGACCGGCTCGAGAGCGAGCTCGGTCCACTCCGTCACGAGTGGGCCGGCCACGCCCGCGCGGCGTACGACTCGGCGAAGGCACGCTGGGACGGGGCGATCCAGGAGCTGAAGGACCTCCTCGACGAGACCGGCCGCACCGTCGCGCAGTCGAACGCCGACTACGCCGCCGCCGACCGGCGGGGTGCGGAGGCGTTCCGGATCCGGGCCTGAGGAGCAGTGATGACGCAGGCACCCGCCGCTCGGCCGGTCGTCCTGCTGCGGGTCACGGTGACTTCTGGATCCCGCCGGGTCGACCTGCTGCTGCCCGGGTCGGTGCCGGTCGCCGAGCTGCTGCCCGAGCTCGCCCGCAGCGTGGGGCTGCTCGACGCCGGCCGCGCCCACGGCGGGTTCCGCCTGGTCACCGCCGCGGGCCGGGTCCTGTCCCCTGCCGACGCCTTGGAGCGTCAGGGCGTCGAGGACGGCGCCTTCCTCGCGGTCTGCGCGACGGCCGACGAGGCGCCGTCCCGCGTCCACGACGACGTCGCCGAGGCGCTGGCCGAGGCCGTCGGGACCGACCTGCGGCCGTGGCCACCGGAGGCAGGGCGGAGGGCCGGCCTCGGGGCGGCGACGTTGTCGATGGTGCTGGGGGCGATCGCCCTGCTGACGCTGGGCGACGTCCTGGCCGCGGGCGCCGTCTGTCTGGCCGGGGGCCTGCTCGCAGCGGCCGTGCTGCTCTCCCGGATCCGTCACGAGCGGGAGGCGGCGGTGGCGCTGGCCTGGACGAGCACGG
Organism: Nocardioides sp.; assembly: GCF_035503875.1. Classification (GTDB taxonomy): domain Bacteria; phylum Actinomycetota; class Actinomycetes; order Propionibacteriales; family Nocardioidaceae; genus Nocardioides. Next base: position 88,605 of record NZ_DATJTA010000022.1, on the reverse strand, counting down.
CGTACGCCGCGGTCGCCGGCGTGCTGCTCGTGCCGGGTGCCTTCGTCGGGCCGCCGCTCGCCGGCGCCGGGGCCGGCGCGGTGACGGTCGGCCTGCTGGCGATCGCGGGGCTGGAGTCCGGACGCGCCCTGATGGTGCCGCCCGTGACGGTCGGGGTGGTCGCGCTCGGGACGGGGCTCCTGGTCGAGGTCACGGGCGTCGAGGAGGCGGTGGTGCTGAGCACCACCCTGGTCGTGGTGGTGCTCGCCGGCACCGTGCTCCCGTGGCTCGCCCTCGGCGCGACGGGCGTGGGCGTCGAGGGTGAACCCCGGCATGCGGCCGAGGTCGACGTGCAGCGGGTCCGAGCGGACGCGCGGGCGGCCTCCGAGCTGCTGGTCGCGACCTCCGCGGCGCTCGGTCTGCTGATGGTCCTGGTCCTGCCGTCCGCGGTCCGCCTCGGTGTCGCCGGCACCGCCCTGGCGCTGGTCTCGTGCGGCCTGGTGCTGCTCCGGACGCGGCAGCACCGCACGGGTGCGGAGGTGCGGGTCGGCCTGGGCTCCGGCCTGGCCGGCCTCGCCGTGGTGGCGGTCTCCGTCCTCGTCCGGTGGCCCGCCTGGCGACCCACGACGGCAGGGATCCTGGTGGTCGCCGGTGCGGTGCTGTTCGCCGCGACCCTGCTGAGTGTCCGGTGGCGGGTGCGCCGCCGCCGGCTCGGCGACCTCGCGGAGACGGTGGGGCTCGTGGCGCTGCTTCCCCTGCTCGTGCTGGCCTCGGGCCTGCCCTCCTCGCTCGGACGCTGAGCCGGTGCCGACCTCGCGCGACCTGGCCGAAGCCCAGGCCTTCGAGCGCCGGCGGCTCGTGACGGCGTTCGTCTCGGGTGCGCCCGGCGGCCCGGAGATCGAGCGGACCCGGCCCGTCCGCCCCGTCGTGGGCGGGGTCGCGCTCGCGGTGCTCCTGGTCGCCGGAGCGCTGGTCGCGCGGCTGCTGTCCGGGGGAGACCCGGCGGGCTGGGACCAGCCGGGCCTGGTGGTCTCCGAGGACACCGGCGAGCTCTTCGTCATCCTCGAGCAGCGGGAGGACCCGGTGCTCCACCCGGTGCCCGACGTGACCTCCGCGCGGTTGCTCCTCGGCCCCGACGCGGAGCCCCGGCCGGTGTCCGGGCGCACCATCGCCGCCCGGGAGCCGGGTCCGGAGCTCGGCGTTCCCGGCGCGCCACTGGTCCCCGACCCCGACCGTCTCGTCCGCAGTGGCTGGTCGGCGTGTGCGTCCGTGGATGCTGGGCTCGCGGTCGCGCTTGCCTCCGCGCCCGGCGTCCGTCCGGTCGCCGATCGCGGGTTCACGGTGGTCAGCGAGGGTCGGGTCTTCGTCGTGGCGCCCGGCCGCGCGGAGCCCGGCCGCCCCCAGGTCGCCTACCGCTACGCCCTGCCGCCCGACGTCGAGGCGGATCCGCTCCTCGCCGCGCTCGGCCTGCCGATCACCGCGGCGGCGCGGGTGGTCCCGGAGCGGTGGCTCCGGCTGTTCCCGTCCGGCGGCGACCTCGGCTTCGCCTCCCTGGGCCTCGACGGTTACGGCGACCCGGCTCCGGGTCAGGGGCCGGGCGGACTTCCCGTCGGTTCGCGGATCGGTCAGGTCGTCACCACGGACGGGGAGCACCTCCAGGTGCTCACGGCCTCCGGCCCCGCTGCGCTCGACCCGTTTGCGCGCGCCGTCTACGAGTACGCCGACCGGCCACCGCTCGCCGTACCACTGAGCCTCGAGCCGGTGATCCTGCCGGCCACGCCCCGCGTCCGGGGCGCGCTGCCGCCCTACGCCGGCGCGCACTGGCCGGCGGGTCCGCTCGGTGAGGAGCCGGGCGAGCCGTGCGCCCTCCTCGTCGCCGATGCCGACGAGCCGCCCGCCGTCCTGCTGGCCGCCGACCCGAGCGGGCCGGCGTCCGCCGCAGGCCTGGTCACCCCGACCGAGCGCATCCGGGTCGACCCGGGGCACGGGAGTCTCGCGCGACTCGACGACGGGTCGTCGTACCTCGTCGATGCGCGGGGCGCCGCCCACCCGCTGGTCGGGTCGGACACGGCGGACCGGCTGGGTCTGGGCGAGGTCCGCGCGTCCCGGGTGCCCGAGACGTGGATCGACCTCTTCGAGCATGGGGTCCCACTCTCGCGGGCGGCCGCCCTGTGCCCACCGGCCCGGACGGAGGAGCCGGAGTGCCGCTGACCAGGATGATCGAGGTCGGGACATACGAAAGGAGAGGCGTCCCCGCCTCTCCACTCTCAACTTATAGCCCACCCGGGGGCTTGCGGCAAGACCCCCGTGGACCCCCAGAATCGCCCGCCGTGACCACTGTCTTCGCCCTGCCCGAGCACCTGTCCGCCAAGGCCGACCCGGCGCTGATCGCCGCCGACGAGGAGCGCTTCGCCGCCATCGCCGAGAGCCTGGAGCGGTCGATCGCCGACCTGTCGCAGCGCCTCGACGCGGCGCGCCGCGAGCCGGGCGGCAGCGGCCAGGCGGCGCTGGAGCGTGACCAGGAGATCCACCGCCTGAGCGCCCGGCTGCGGACGCTGCGCCGCTTCGGGCTCGACCTGTGCCTCGGGCACCTGGTCCCCGCCGACGGCGACGAGCCCGTGTACGTCGGGCGCCTCGGTCTCACCGACAGCGCCGGACGCCGGCTGCTGCTCGACTGGCGCTCGCCCGCGGCGGAGCCGTTCTTCGGGGCGACGCACGCCGACCCGATGGGGCTGGCGAGCCGGCGCCGCTACCGCTGGACCCTCGGCCGCATCACGGACTACTGGGACGAGGTCTTCGCCGCCGACGAGTACGACGGGCACGCCGCCGCGCTCGACGACCAGTCGGCGTTCATCGCCAGCCTCGGCGCGGACCGGTCCGACCGGATGCGTGACGTGCTCGGCACCATCCAGGCCGACCAGGACGCGATCATCCGGGCGGGATCGCGCGGCGCGCTGGTCGTGGACGGTGGTCCCGGGACCGGCAAGACGGTCGTCGCGCTGCACCGCACAGCGTACCTCCTCTACGCGGACCCGCGCCTGGGTCACCGGCGGGGTGGCGTGCTGTTCGTGGGGCCGCACCAGCCGTACCTGAGCTACGTCGGCGACGTGCTGCCGAGCCTGGGGGAGGAGGGCGTGCAGACCGCGACCCTGCGCGACCTGGTCCCGGAGGGGGCCACGGCGGTGCCCGAGACCGACCCGGAGGTGGCCCGGCTGAAGTCGTCGGCGGAGCTGGTCCGGGCCATCGAACCGGCGGTCGCGCTCTACGAGGAGCCGCCGACCGAGGGGATGGTGGTGGAGACGCACTGGTCGGAGGTCTGGCTCGGCGCCGACGACTGGGCCGAGGCGTTCGGCTCGCCGGCGCCGGGGACGCCCCACAACGAGGCGCGCGACCAGGTCTGGGAGGAGCTGCTCACGATCCTGCTCGACAAGCACGAGACCGACGAGGAGGTCTCGGAGGAGCTGGTCCGCCGGTCCCTGGTGCGCAACGAGGAGCTGGTCGACGCGTTCGCCCGGGCCTGGCCGCTGCTCGAGCACACCGACCTCGTCGGCGACTTGTGGACGGTGCCGGCGTACCTGCGTCGGTGCGCGCCGGGCCTGGCCCCCGACGACGTACGACGCCTTCAGCGGCGCGACGCCCACGCGTGGACCGTGTCCGACCTGCCGCTCCTGGACGCGGCCCGCCAGCGGCTCGGCGACCCGGAGGCGTCCCGGCGACGTCGCCGGCAGCAGGCACGGGTCGCCGCCGAGCGCGCGGAGATGGACCGGGTGGTCGACCACCTGATCGCCACCGACGACTCGGAGATGAAGGTGATGTCGATGCTGCGCGTCTCGGACGCGCAGAGCGTCGTCGTCGACGAAGAGGTCCACGAGACCGGCGACCCGGACCTGCTCGCCGGTCCGTTCGCGCACGTGGTCGTCGACGAGGCGCAGGAGCTGACCGACGCCGAGTGGCAGATGGTGCTGTCGCGCTGCCCCTCGCGCAGCCTCACCATCGTCGGCGACCGGGCACAGGCCCGGCACGGCTTCGCCGAGACCTGGACCGAGCGCCTCGAGCGGATCGGCCTGGACCGCGTCGAGCTGGCCTCGCTGAGCATCAACTACCGGACGCCGGAGGAGGTGATGGTCGAGGCCGAGCCGGTCATCCGGGCAGCCCTGCCGGACGCCAACGTCCCCACCTCGGTGCGCAGCACCGGCGTACCCGTCCGGCACGGGTCGACGACGGACCTCGCCGGCGTGCTCCGCGACTGGCTCGCCGAGCACGCCGAGGGCACCGCCTGCGTGATCGGTGACCCGTCGTTCCAGCCGACCCCGCGGGTCCGCTCACTGACCCCCGAGCTCGCCAAGGGGCTGGAGTTCGACCTGGTCGTCCTCGTCGAGCCGGAGTCGTTCGGGACGGGCATCGAGGGCGCCGTCGACCGGTACGTCGCCATGACTCGCGCCACCCAGCGCCTCGTCGTCCTCAGCGGGGCCTGACTCCGGCGAACGGCGACTCCTGCGCGTCCCGGCCCCGGGTCCTGAGCGACGGCAGGATCCGGGTGCACGAGGTGGACGAGACGGTGCAGCGCACGTAGCGATGACCCGTCCGGAACGCGTGGTCCGGATCCTCCCTGTCGACGCCGGTCCAGGCGCTGGTCAGGAAGGAGTCGGATCCCGGCTCCCACGTCGGCGCGCGCGAGCCCAGCGCATCGCTGAAGAGGTCACCTCGGTAGCGCGCGACCACCCTGCCGGTGCTCGCCCGTCGTACCCGGATGTCCGAGGTGGCCGACATCTCCAGGTACACCTCCTGGGGAGGCGGCGCGGTCGTCACGAAGCGGCCGTCGGGCGACCACGTCAGGACCGCCTCGTCGCGGTCGGTGTACCAGCTGCGCCTCCGGGCCCCCGGGATCGGACGGACCAGCTGACGCCGTCCCGCGGGGACGACGACCTGCCGCGTCCGCAGGTTCGCCAGTGCCAGGTGCCAGTTCATGCCGGCGTACCCGGGCATGAAGCGTGCGGGAGGGGTGGTGGCGGAGCGGGTGATCCGGCCGGAGTCGACGGCCCACCACAGCAGTCGCCCCGTCCCCCGGCCGTCGTAGTACGTCGGAGGCTGCCAGAGCAGCGCTCGACGTCCCTGGATGGCGAGCACCTTCCCCGGCAGCGGGTCGGCCGCGCTCCTCGTTCGGACGACCCGGCCGTCCGGGACACGGGCGACCAGCACCGACTGCGCGGAGGAGAAGGTGGTGAAGGCCACCAGTCGGCCGTTCTCCGACGCCACCGCCTGCTCCGTGGACCACCGTCGGGCGGACGGCCGGTCGCTGCCGCGCAGGAACAGACGGCGCCGCCCGGAGTCGGAGACGAAGTAGATGTCCCCGCGGCCCGGCCTCCGTGCCTGGGACCGGGCGACCGAGACGAGGTGACCGCCCGCGACGCGCAGCGGATGCTCGATCGGCCGCCGGAAGCGGACGCGCGAGCCGTCCGGGCGCACCAGAGCGGTGCCGTCGACGTACGCGACCCGGGGGCGGCGGCCGACCGGGAGGTGGTCGGCCACGACGACCGCGGGAGCGGTGCCGCGACGGTGGTCGTCCCTCGCCTGGGCCGGAGCGGCCGGGAGGCTCAGCAGGAGGCCGCCGACAGCTGCGGCGACGGTGACGGTTCGGATGCTCATGTCCGTTCCGATGCACGCGCGGGCCGATCGGTTCGCGCCGCGAACGCGGAACGGCGCCGACACGAGGTGTCGGCGCCGTTCCGGTGGCGGAGGATAGGGGATTCGAACCCCTGAGGGCTATTAACCCAACCCGCTTTCCAAGCGAGCGCCATAGGCCACTAGGCGAATCCTCCGCCGAGGAGCGTACCGGTCGCTGTGGACGGGGGCGAAATCCCCTCCGCCTCGGGCGTCCCGGGCGGTGCCACCCTCGCTTTGGTCGCCCCCGGAGGGCTCCCCTACACTCGTGCCCAACCCCCCGTGTGGCGGCATCTCGCCCAACTCCCCCAGGGCCGGAAGGCAGCAAGGGTAAGTGAGCTCTGTCGGGTGCACGGGGGGCCTTTTCATGCCCGGTCCCGCCGTCGTACGCCGCCCGCTACCGACTGTCGGAGCCGGTCGTTAGGGTTCCTACGTGGAGTCCCCCCTCGCGCTGTACCGCCGCTACCGGCCGGAGACGTTCGCCGAGGTCATCGGCCAGGATCACGTGACCGAGCCGCTGCGGTCCGCCCTGGCCAACAACCGGGTCAACCACGCCTACCTGTTCTCCGGCCCGCGTGGCTGCGGCAAGACCACCTCGGCGCGGATCCTGGCCCGCGCGCTCAACTGCGAGAAGGCGCCGGTCGCGGACCCGTGCGGGGAGTGCGAGAGCTGCCGCGACCTGGCCCGGGGTGGTCCGGGGTCCATCGACGTCATCGAGATCGACGCGGCCTCGCACGGCGGCGTGGACGACGCCCGCGACCTGCGCGAGAAGGCGTTCTTCTCGCCGGTGCGCAGCCGCTACAAGGTCTACATCATCGACGAGGCGCACATGGTGACGACGCAGGGCTTCAACGCCCTGCTGAAGCTGGTCGAGGAGCCGCCGCCGCACCTGCGCTTCATCTTCGCCACGACCGAGCCGGAGAAGGTGCTGCCGACCATCCGGTCGCGCACCCACCACTACCCGTTCCGGCTGATCCCGCCGCGGCTGCTCTCGTCGTACCTCTCCGAGCTGTGCGCGAAGGAGCAGGTCGCCATCGAGCCGGCCGCGCTGCCGCTGGTGGTTCGGGCCGGTGCCGGGTCGGCGCGCGACACGCTCTCCGTGCTCGACCAGCTGCTCGGCGGCTCCGGCCCCGCTGGCGTCACCCACGAGCTCGCGACCGGCCTGCTGGGCTACACCCCCGACACGCTGCTCGACGAGGTGGTCGACGCGTTCGCTGCCGCCGACGGCGCCGCGGTCTTCGGCGTGATCGACAAGGTCATCGAGACCGGCCAGGACCCGCGCCGCTTCACCGAGGACCTGCTGCGCCGTCTGCGCGACCTGGTGATCGTCGCCGCCGTCCCGGAGGCGACCGCGTCCGGGCTCATCGACGTCTCCGAGGACCAGGGAGACCGGCTGGTCGCCCAGGCGGCGCGCTTCGGCGCGGCCGAGCTGAGCCGTGCTGCCGACCTCGTCGCGATCGGGCTGACCGAGATGCGCGGCGCCACCGCGCCGCGGCTGCTGCTCGAGCTGATCTGCGCCCGGGTGCTGCTGCCGGGCGCCGACCACTCGACCGCCGGCCTGATGGCCCGCATCGACCGGCTCGAGAAGCGGCTCACCATCACCGGGGTGCCGTCCGCCGCCGCGACGCCCCAGGCCGTGCCCGCGCCGCCCGCCCAGGACCGGCCTGCCGACGTGAGCGTCGCCTCCGACCGCGCGAGCGAGGCCGCCCCGCCGCCCACGCCGCCGGTCGAGAGTCGGCGTCCCGTCGACCCGCCCGCGGCGCCCGAGCGCGAGCCCGAGCAGGCACCGCAGGCGCGGCCCGAGCCGCCGGCCCCGGTCGCGCCGACACCCGAGCCCGTCGCGGCCCCGGTCGCCCCGCCGACGGCACCGGCCCCGGCGGCAGCAGCTCCCGCCGCTGACCCGGCCGCGGGCGGCGGGCTCTCCCTGGTCGACGTACGCCGCCTGTGGCCCGACATCGTCGAGGCCACCAAGCTGCGCCGCCGGGTCGCCTGGATGATCCTCACCCAGAACTGCCAGGTGGTCTCGATCGAGGGCCGGGTGCTGACGATCGGGTTCTCGAACGCCGGCGCCCGCGACTCCTTCGTCGCCGGCGGCTGCGACGAGGTCTTCCGCCAGGCGGCCATCGACGTCGTCGGGGCCGACTGGAAGATCGACACCATCGTCGATCCCGGCACCCAGCCCGGCTCGGGCGGCGCCCCGGCGACGCCGCACCCGCCTGCCGGTCAGCCGGAGCCCGCCGCGCCCGCGGCCCCGGTCGACCACGCCGCCGCGCCACCCGCCGACGCGGCCCCGCCCGCCCCCGACGCGCCGCCGGACTGGGCGGCTCCCGAGCCTGCGCCGGAGCGTCCCGGTCCCGACGCCATCGCCCTGGCCCGCGAGGCCGTCCAGCAGACCCGTCCGGCGGGCGTGGAGACGCCGCGCCCGGAGGACACCACCGGGGCCGACGCCGACGCCCACGCCCATCGCGACGACCTCGACGCCGACGACGGCGAGCTCGGCGGGGCCGAGCTGCTGGCCCGCGAGCTCGGCGCGCGGATCGTCGAGGAGATCCCCCACCAGTGACGTTCGTCCGACCACTCCAGCCCCACGAGGTGACCCCATGACCCAGAACCCCTTCGACGCCCTCGGCGGCGGTGGCTTCGACATGAACGCCCTGCTCCAGCAGGCCCAGCAGATGCAGAGCCAGCTGCAGGAGGCGCAGCAGCGACTCGCCGAGACCACGGTCGACGGCACGGTCGCGGGCGGCGCGGTGACCGTGCGGGTCAGCGGGGTGGGCGAGCTGGTCGGCGTCGAGATCAAGGCCGGCCAGTTCGACGGCTCCGACGCCGACGACCTCTCCGACCTCGGCGACATGGTCGTGGCCGCCTACCGCGACGCGAAGGCCCAGGCCGACGCGCTCGCCGGCGAGGCGCTCGGCCCGCTGGCCGGCGGACTGCCCGGCGGCGACCAGCCCGGTGGCCCGGGCGGCGGACTCCCGGGCCTCGGCCAGCTGGGGTTCTGAGTTGTACGAAGGCGTCGTCCAGGACCTGATCGACGAGCTCGGCCGGCTGCCGGGCGTCGGTCCCAAGAGCGCGCAGCGGATCGCGTTCCACCTGCTCCAGGCCGACCCGGTCGACGTGCGTCGGCTGGCCGACGTACTCATCGAGGTCAAGGCCAAGGTGAAGTTCTGCAACGTCTGCTTCAACGTGTCCGAGGACGAGCAGTGCCGGATCTGTCGCGACCCGCGTCGCGACCCCACGGTGCTGTGCGTCGTCGAGGAGTACAAGGACGTCGTCGCCATCGAGCGGACCCGCGAGTACCGCGGCCGCTACCACGTGCTGGGCGGCGCCATCTCGCCGATCGACGGCATCGGGCCCGAGCAGCTGCGCATCCGCGAGCTGATGACCCGGCTCGCCGACGGCACCATCACCGAGACCATCCTCGCCACCGACCCGAACCTCGAGGGCGAGGCCACCGCGACGTACCTCACCCGCATGCTCAAGCCCCTCGGGTTGCGCGTCACCCGTTTGGCGAGTGGACTGCCGGTGGGTGGTGACCTGGAGTACGCCGACGAGGTCACCCTGGGACGAGCCTTCGCAGGGAGACGATCCGCAGATGACTGACACCACCGAGAGCCACGAGTTCGCCCAGCAGATCGCCGACCAGGTCGAGAGCTTCCTGGTCGCCCTGCAGGCCATCTCGCGCGACGAGGAAGGCGGGGCCGCGATCTCGCTGCTGCTGCTCGAGGTCAGCCAGCTGCTGCTGGCCGGGGCCCGCCTCGGCGCGCAGGCCGACTTCGAGCCGGCCCAGGAGTACCAGCCCGACGTCGGCCCGGACCCCGACCTCGACGCGATGCGGCTCCGGTTGGCCCGCCTCCTCGACCCGGTCGACACCTACACCTACGTCTTCGACCCCTACGACCCCGAGCTGGTCACCGCCAACCTCTCCGACGAGCTGACCAGCATCGCCACCGACGTGGCCAACGGCCTGCGCCACTTCCGCAACGGCGACGTCGCCGAGGCGCTGTGGTGGTGGCAGTTCTCCTACGTCTCCTCGTGGGGCACCAGCGCCGGCACCGCCCTGCGGGCGCTGCACTCGATCGTCACCCACGCCCGCCTCGACACCGACGACGAGGTCGACGCCGAGCAGGTGGCGGCCGCCGATGAGATGCTGGCGGGCGAGCACCTCACGGGCCGGTAAACTCGAGCGCGGCCGTCACCCCGTCTGGCGCAGGCTGAGTCCTGTCGGCGGCCCGCCGTACACACCGACCTCGAGGAAGCACCGTGGGCATTGTCGTGCAGAAGTACGGCGGCTCGTCCGTCGCTGATGCGAACGGCATCAAGCGCGTCGCGCAACGGATCGTCAACACCCGCAAGGCCGGCCACGACGTCGTCGTGGTGGTCTCCGCGATGGGCGACACGACCGACGAGCTCCGGGACCTGGCCGAGCAGGTGACGCCGCTGCCGCCGCCGCGCGAGCTGGACATGCTGCTCACCGCGGGTGAGCGGATGTCGATGGCGCTGGTCGCGATGGCGATCGCCCAGCTGGGCCACAAGGCGCAGTCCTTCACCGGCTCCCAGGCGGGCGTGATCACCGACTCCGCCCACGGCCGGGCGAAGATCATCGACATCACGCCGGGCCGCATCGAGGCCGCGATCAAGGACGGCGCGATCGCGATCGTCGCCGGCTTCCAGGGCGTCTCCCAGGACACCAAGGACGTCACGACCCTGGGTCGCGGTGCCTCCGACACGACCGCGGTCGCGCTGGCCGCCGCGCTCGGCGCCGACGTCTGCGAGATCTACAGCGACGTCGACGGCGTGTTCACCGCCGACCCGCGGATCGTGCCCGCCGCCCGCAAGCTCGACCGCCTCTCCACCGAGGAGATGCTCGAGATGGCGGCCTCCGGCGCCAAGATCCTCCACCTGCGGTGCGTCGAGTACGCCCGTCGCTACAACATGCCCGTCCACGTGCGCTCGTCCTTCTCACAGAAGGAAGGCACCTGGATCATCCCCGACGCACAGGGAGCTCAGATGGAACAGGCGATCATCGCGGGCGTCGCCCACGACCGCAGCGAGGCCAAGATCACCGTGGTCGGCGTGCCCGACAAGGTCGGCGAGGCCGCCCGCATCTTCGAGGCGCTCGCCACCACCGAGGCCAACCTCGACATGATCGTCCAGAACGTCTCCGCCGCCGCCACCGGCCGCACCGACATCTCCTTCACGCTGCCGCGGGCCGACGGCCAGACCGCGATGACCGCGCTGGCGCGGATCCAGGACGAGGTCGGCTACGAGCAGCTGCTCTACAACGACCAGGTCGGCAAGGTGTCGCTGATCGGCGCCGGCATGCGCTCGCACCCGGGCATCACCGCGAAGTTCTTCGCCTCGCTCGCCGCCGCCGGCGTCAACATCGAGATGATCTCCACCTCCGAGATCCGGATCTCGGTGATCGTCGCCGACGCCCAGGTCGACGAGGCCGTCCGCGCCACCCACTCCGCCTTCGACCTGGACGCCGAAGAGGTCGAGGCCGTGGTCTACGGGGGCACCGGACGATGAGCAGGCTCAACATCGGCGTCGTCGGCGCGACCGGACAGGTCGGCGTCGCCATGCGCCAGATCCTGGAGGAGCGGGACTTCCCGGTCGACCAGATCCGGTTCTTCGCCTCGGCCCGCTCCGCCGGCAAGGTGCTCCAGTACGCCGGCCGCGAGATCGTCGTCGAGGACTCCGAGACCGCCGACCCGGCCGGTCTCGACGTCGCGCTGTTCTCGGCCGGCGCCACCGCCTCGCGCGCCTTGGCCCCGAAGTTCGCCGACGCCGGCGTGATCGTCGTCGACAACTCCAGCGCCTTCCGCAAGGACCCGGCCATCCCGCTGGTCGTCTCCGAGGTCAACCCCGACGCCGCCGCGTCGGTGATCGCGGCCGGCCGCGGCATCATCGCCAACCCCAACTGCACCACCATGGCCGCGATGCCCGCGCTCAAGGTGCTGCACGAGGAGGCCGGGCTGGTCCGGCTGGTCGTGTCGACCTACCAGGCCGTCTCCGGCTCCGGCATCGCCGGCGTCGAGGAGCTGGCCACCCAGGTCGCCTCGGCGGGCGACAAGGCCCGCGAGCTGGCGTACGACGGATCGGCCGTGACCTTCCCCGAGCCGGTGAAGTACGCCCGCACCATCGCCTACAACGTGCTGCCGCTGGCCGGCTCGATCGTCGACGACGGCCTGAACGAGACCGACGAGGAGCAGAAGCTCCGCAACGAGTCCCGCAAGATCCTCGGCATCCCCGAGCTGAAGGTGTCGGGCATCTGCGTGCGCGTCCCGGTCTTCACCGGGCACTCGCTGTCGGTCAACGCCGAGTTCGCGAACCCGCTGTCGGTCGAGCGTGCCACCGAGCTGCTGGCGAGCGCACCGGGCGTCGAGCTGTCCGACATCCCGAACCCGCTCCAGGCGGCCGGCCAGGACCCGTCGTACGTCGGGCGCCTCCGGCAGGACGAGGGCGTCGACGGGGGTCGCGGGCTGGCGATGTTCATCAGCAACGACAACCTGCGCAAGGGTGCGGCGCTCAACACCGTGCAGATCGCGGAGCTGGTCGCGGCCGCGCGCTGATCACTCCCGCGCGGGCTCGATGACCGCGGTGGTGACCCAGTGGCTGGCGGCGTACGTCGCCATCGAGACCACGGGGATCACCGCGACCATCCACCAGGAGTCGAGCGACTCCACGAGGAAGACCAGCGCGATCACGGCGAGCAGCCCGACGGCCAGGAAGCTGGTGCTGCCCGGGTCCGGCACGCCGGCCCGGCGCAGCAGCGCGCCTCCGGCCAGGACGGCGACGACCAGGATCGCGAGGATCAGCGGGTAGCCCGCTCCGCCGCACGACGACGTGCCCTGGACCGCTTCGCACGTCTGCTGCCCGCCGGCGGTCAGCAGCACCAGCAGCAGGCCGACCAGGAGCCCGGTGACGAGGGCTGCGGCCAGGCCGGTGAGGACGGGGGCGTGGACCGTCCGGGGAGCCGGGGCCGTCAGGGTCCGGGTGGAGCCCGGCTCGACCTCGTCGGCGAAGAGCGGCGCGGGCTCGACCGGCTGCGGCTGGGGGACCGGATCCGGGACGGGATCGGGGATCGGCACCGGGGTGGGGGAGGGCTCCGGCGTCGGGACCGGCCGGGGGACCGGGTCGGGCGCGGGCTCCGACGCCAGCACGTCCGTGGGCTGCTCGTCGGCGGTCGGCTCCGGCGCAGGCTCGGCCTTCGTCCGGCGTCGGCGCCGGAACAACGAGGGCGGCTCCAGGGACGGCGCGCCCGGGTCGCGGTCGTCGGCTGACATACGGCCAGTGTGTCAGACGGCACATCGAGCGCGGGTCGCTCGCACGACCACCGGGACCACGGTCAGCAGCGGCAGGGCGAGCACACCGGCGCTGAGCAGGAGGTACGACGGCACGTCGACCGGCGGGACCGCGGGGCCGAGCATCCCGAACCCGACGCCGAGCACCGCGGGCATCACGGCCACGCTGCCGATCAGCCAGGCCAGGCCGCCGGTCAGCAGCGCCTCGACGGCGGCCATCCGGACCAGCTGCGCGCGGGTGGCGCCGGTGCGTCCGTAGAGCCCGAGCTCGGTACGCCGCCGGGCGGTCACCATGACCAGCGTGTTGGCGGCGGCGAGGAACACGAAGGCCAGCAGGGCGAGCAGCAGCACGGTGGAGAGCCGGCGTTCGGCGCTGCTCGCCGAGGTGGCGCTCTCGGCGTACGACGCCGGGCTCGTCGCGGTCAGCCCGAGCCCGGAGAGCCGCTCCCGGACCTCGTCGGCGGCTCCGGGCGCGGCGTCGACCAGCAGCGCCTCGGACGTCCTGTCCGAACGGTGCCCGGCGGGCGCGTCGGGTCCGACCAGGTAGTCCCCGAAGCCGAGTCCGCGCTCGTACACGGCGACGACCCGGAGCCGGTCGGTGCTCCCGTCGGGCCAGCGCAGCGGGACGGTCCCCCCGAGACGGAAGCCGGTGTCGAACGTCGCGTCGCCGCTGATCGCGACGGTCCCCGGCTCGGCCAGGTCGGCGAGCGATCCCGAGCTCACCTCGGGATCGACGAGGAGACCGGTCGCGCCGGGCACGAGCGACCGCACGACCGCGGGCTCCCAGGCCAGGGCGTCGAGCACGCCGTCCAGGTCGGCGTCGGTCCGCACCCGGGCGGGCGCGCCGGCGATGAGCGTCGTGTCGGCGACGCCGGGGAGGTCCGCGACCTCGCTCACCCGGGAGGGTGCGGCGACGACCAGGTCGGCGGCCAGGCCGTCGGTCAGCTGTGCGCGGGTGGCCTCGGCGACCGTGCGGTCGACGGTGGTCTGGGCGGTACCGGCGGTGAGTGCGAGGGCCAGCGGGACGACGACGATCGTGAGCCGCTGCGAGAACCCGCGGAGGTTGGCGGTCGCGAGCCGCCCGGCGGGTCCGAGGAGGTGGTCCCAGCGGGCAGCTCCGGAGAACGCCCGGCTGAGGAGCAGCGGACCGGCGAGTGCGGCGGCGCCCACGAGGAGGAAGGCCGAGGTCGCGGCGCTCGCGCTGCCGATCGTGCCGGGTACGACGAGCGGGCTGAACGCCGCCACGAGGCCGAGCAGACCGACCGCGAGCGCCGCGAGGCGTCGTACGGCGCCGACCGTGCGGGCCTCGACGGCGCTGGCCCGGACGGCCTGGCCCGGCGCGGCCCGCAGCGTCTCCCGGGCGGCGACCCGGGCGGAGAGCCAGGCGACCGGGAGCACCACCGCGACGGCGCCGAGGACGGGCAACGGGCTGAGGGCGAGCGTGCCCCCCGCCGAGATCGCGCCCGCGTCCCGAAGGATCGGGGTCAGGAACCGGGACAGCACGACGCCCGCGACCGCCCCGAGTGGCGCCGCGACCACGCCGACCAGGAGCACCTCGGCCCCGATCAGCGCGCGCAGCTGGGCGCGGGTGGCGCCGACGGTGCGCAGGAGGGCGAGCTCCCGGCGTCGGCCGCGCAGCGCGAGGGAGACCGTGGCGGCCACGACCAGCACGACGACCATGCTGACGGTGCCGGAGAACGAGCTCGCCAGCACCAGGAGGAATCCGCCGTCGGCGCCCCGGAGCCCGGACTCGGCGAGCACCCCGGCGACGGCCAGCAGCACCCCGGCGAGACCGAGCACCAGGCCGGTGCCCGTCAGGCCGCCGCGGTGCGCCCACGCGCTGCGGCGGGCGAGGGGCCAGAGGTCGCTCATCGTGCTCACCGCCCCAGCCCGAGCATCCGCGCGGCGACCTGCTCCGCATCGGGCCGCTCGAGCTCGTCGACCAGCAGGCCGTCGGCGAGGAACAGCACCCGGTCGGCCGCTGCCGCGACCTGGGGATCGTGGGTGACGACCACGACGGTCTGGCCGAGCGCGCGGGCGGTGGAGCGGAGGACGTCGAGGACCACGGCGGCCGAGCGGGAGTCCAGGGCGCCCGTGGGCTCGTCGGCGAAGACGACGTCGGGGCGGGTGTAGAGCGCGCGGGCGATGGCCACCCGTTGGGCCTGGCCGCCGGACAGCTCGCCCGGCAGGCGCTGCTCCAGGCCGGCCAGCCCGACGGTCCCGAGCAGCCGGGCGAGCCACTCGACGTCCGGCGTACGGCCGGCGAGGACCACCGGGAGGGTGATGTTGTCGATGACCGTGAGGTGGTCGACGAGGTTGTAGGCCTGGAAGACGAAGCCCACGTGGTCGCGCCGGAAGCGGGTGAGCGCGTCGGGGGAGAGGGTGCTGATGTCGCGCTCACCGACGACCACCCGGCCGCTGGTGGGTAGGTCGAGCCCGGCCGCGCATGCGAGCAGGGTGGACTTGCCCGAGCCCGACGGACCCATGACGGCGGTGAACGAGCCGTTGGTCAGGCTCAGCGAGACACCGCGCAGCGCGGGCACCGGGTCCGTGCGGTGCGGGTAGGACTTGTGCAGGTCGACGAGGCGTACGACGGTGCGCGTCGCGACGCCGAGCGCCGGGTCGGAGTGCTGGATCGTCATGCCGCCACGCTAGGAATCCGAGGCCACCGTCCACGAGCCGCGTGAGGAGGAGATCCGGGGTTCCATCCTTCGATGCAACGACCCCGGCGCGACCCTCAGCCGGGGACCTCGACGATCCGGTTCTGGTACGCCCAGACCGCGGCCTGGAGCCGCGAGCGGACACCGAGCTTGGGCATCATCCGGGCCAGGTGGGACTTCACCGTCGACACCTCGAGGGTGAGCTCGGCGGCGATCTCCTCGTTCGCCATCCCCTGCGCGAGCAGCAGCAGGATGTCCAGCTCGCGTGCGGTGAGCAGGTCGGTGGCGCGGCCGTTCTCCGGGCTCGCCACGACCGGCCGGGTGCCCCGACGGGTGACCACCTCGCGCAGCACCCGCTTCGTGAGCGAGGTGTCGATGGTGCCGTTGCCGGCGGCGACCGAGCGGACCGCGGCGACGAGCTCCTCCGGCTCGGCGTCCTTCAGCAGGAAGCCGGACGCGCCGGCCTCCAGCGCGCCGAAGAGGTACTCGTCGAGGTCGAAGGTCGTCAGCACCAGGACCGCGACCGGCTCCTCGACGTCGGGACCGCTCAGCTCCCGGGTCGCGGAGATGCCGTCGAAGCCGGGCATCCGGATGTCGGTGCACACCACGTCGACGCGGTGCTCCCGGGCAGCGTCGACGGCTGCGCGGCCGTCCGCCACCGCGGCGACGACCTCGATGTCGGGTGCCGCGTCGAGCAGGGCGGTCAGGCCGGCGCGCACCATCGGCTGGTCGTCGGCGACCACGACCCGGATCACGACGTCCCCACCGGCTCGGCCCGCGGGATGCTCAGCCGGACCAGCCAGCCGCCGTCGGGTGTCATGCCCGCCTCGAGCCTGCTACCGGTCAGCTCGGCCCGTTCCCGCATCCCCACGAGCCCGAGTCCACCACGCCCGCCGGGGTCGGGCGGGTGCGGGGCCGGACCGTTGCGCACCGTGACCTCCAGGGCCGCGGGATCGCGGTCGTCGACCTCGACCTCGCAGCGGGCTCCGGGGGCGTGCCGGGCCGCGTTGGCGAGCGCCTCCTGGACCATCCGGTACGCCGCCAGCTGGGCCAGCGGGCCGATCCCCGCGTCCGGCGACCGACCGTCGGCCGGTCCGAGCACGGTCAGCCCCACGTCCTGCCCGGAGGTCGTGACCCCGGCGACCAGCTCGGGCAGGCCCGCCAGCGTCTCGACGCGGACCCCGGTGGTCGTGCCCGCGGACTCGTCCTGGTCGCGCAGCAGGCCGACCAGGCTGCGCAGGTCGCGCAGGACGGCCGTGCTCTGGCGTCGTACCTCCCCGACGGAGGCCTTCGCGGCCGCGGGGTCGGTGTCGATCTGGCCGGCGATGGCCGCGCTCATCACCGCGATCCCGGTCAGGTGGTGCGCGGCGATGTCGTGGAGCTCGCGGGCCATCGCGGTCCGCTCCCGGGCGACCGCCGCCTGGATCAGCGCCTCCTGCTCGCGTGCGAGCGCTCGCAGCCGGTCGGCGCTCGCCGTCCGGGCCTCGCGCCGGGCCACCACGAGCGCGGCGACGAGCAGCGGAGCGCCGATCAGGCTGACGACCTGCAGCAGCGCGGTCCCGACCGCCTGGCCGGCCGACAGGTCCGTGCGGAGAGCGGCGGCGAGATGCCCGCTGGCGATCAGCACGCCGATCAGCACCAGCAGGGGCCGATGGCGGGTCGGGGCGCGGAGCGTCGCCAGCGTGTAGACCGCGACGAGCAGCGCCACCGACGTCAGGCCGAGGGCCGGACCCATCCCGACCGCCGCCCCGACCGGCACCGCGGCCGCGGACAGCGCGGCGACGGCCTCGGGGTGCGTGCGACGCCACACCAGCGCCGATGACTGCACGAGGAGGACGACGACCGACGCC
Organism: Nocardioides sp.; assembly: GCF_035503875.1. Taxonomy (GTDB): domain Bacteria; phylum Actinomycetota; class Actinomycetes; order Propionibacteriales; family Nocardioidaceae; genus Nocardioides. Next base: position 71,148 of record NZ_DATJTA010000022.1, on the reverse strand, counting down.
CACCACGCGGCGCCACCCGGGGCGGGCGCGCCGTCGACGGCGGCCGGGTCGGCCTGCTCCAGGAGGGGGATCAGGACCAGCATCGCCAGGCTCAGGACCGCGCAGGCCGAGGCCACCAGGAGGTCGCCCCGGGTCGCTCGTGCCAGGTGCCCCGCCATGGGCGCAGCGTACGGGCACTGCGTCGCTCAGGGCCTCGCGAGCAGGTCCCAGGCGACCCCGGCGTCGAATCCCGCGCAGAGTGCCGGGTACCAGTCGGGGAGCCGCGAGTCCCGGCCGGGATCGTGGACGAGGTCGAAGGCGGCATGCGCGAGCCAGCCGTACGCCGTGACGCGGGTGGACCGGTCGCTCCGGGCGGCCAGCGCCGTCGCGGCCGCCATCGCCGCCACCCCGCCGACCTCCCTCAGCACGGCCCGCCGGTCGTCGACCGCCGTCCGGGCGAGGGGGTAGACCAGCGCGACCGGGACCAGCGAGGCCGACAGGACCCTCGATCGCGAGGCGGGCACGACGGCTCGCAGCGCGATCGCGGTCAGCCGCCCACCACCGACGCCTGCGAGCACCGCGAGCGGAACGGACAGCGTCCTGGCCCTCATGCCCCGAACCCTAGGGCCGGGACGCCGGACCTGCCGGAAATGCAGGACACCCGGACCTACGTCTCCGTAGGTCCGGGTGTCCGCGATGTCGGAGGACATCATCTGGTCGGGCTGACAGGATTTGAACCTGCGGCCTCTTCGTCCCGAACGAAGCGCGCTACCAAGCTGCGCCACAGCCCGATCCATGAGCATCGGCCAAGGCCGGGCTCACAAGCACGGGAGCATACCGGAGCGGGTGGGGCTCCTCGAAATCGCGGGTGCCGGTCGGTCAGCTCGCCGGGACGAAGGTGAGCAGCGTGGCCTCCGGGCGGCACGCGACCCGGATCCGGGCGTAGGGGCTGGTGCCGAGGCCGGCCGAGACGTGCAGCCATGCGGAGCCGGGATCGCCGGGGCGGGAGTCGGCCGGGTGGCGGTGCAGGCCGCTGGCGCGCGCGGGGTCCAGGTCGCAGTTGGTGGTCAGCGCGCGACCGCCCGGCAGGCACACCTGGCCGCCGTGCGTGTGGCCGGCGAGGACGGCGTCGTACCCGTCGGCGGCGTACTGGTCCAGCACCCGCAGGTACGGCGCGTGCGCGACCCCGAGCCGCAGGTCGGCCGTGGGATCGGCCGGTCCGGCGACGTCCTCGAGCCGGTCGTAGCGCAGGTGCGGGTCGTCGACCCCGGCGAAGGCAATCGTCGTCTCGCCGACCTGCAGCCGGGCTCGGGTGTTGGTCAGGTCGACCCACCCGCGCTCGGTGAAGCCGTCGCGCAGCTCGCGCCATGGCAGCTGGGGTACGTCGGTGTGCCGCTTCCCGGAGTCGGGCAGCAGGTAGCGGAACGGGTTGCGGAAGGACGGCTCGAAGTAGTCGTTGCTGCCCATCACGAACACGCCCGGCACGTCGAGCAGCGGCCCGAGCGCCTCGCGGACGGCGGGCACCGCCTCGCGGTGGGCCAGGTTGTCGCCGGTGTCGACGACCAGGTCGGGACGGAGCACGGACAGCCCGGCGAGCCATTCCAGCTTGCGCGTCTGCCCCGGCGTGACGTGCAGGTCGGACAGGTGCAGGACGCGCAGCGGGCGCTGCCCCGCCGGCAGGATCGGCACCTCGACGTGCCGCAGCGTGTAGCGCCGGGCCTCGCCCAGGGCGTACGCCGTGAGCCCGGCCCCGGCGAGCGCGCCCGCTCCCAGGAGCCGAGGGAGAACACGGGTGAGGGGCACGTGGCAAGGCTGCCACAATGGCCCGCATGAGCTCCCTGAAGGACCGACTCCGCGCCGATCTCACCACCGCCATCAAGGCCCGGGACGAGGTGCGCTCCTCCACGCTGCGGATGGTGCTGACGGCCCTCACCAACGCCGAGGTCGCCGGCAAGGAGGCCCGCGAGCTCAGCGACGACGACGTCATCGGCGTGCTGTCCACGGAGGCGAAGAAGCGCCGCGAGGCCGCCGTCGCCTTCGACGACGGCAACCGCCCCGAGATGGCCGCCAAGGAGCGCGCCGAGGCCGAGGTGCTCGCCGACTACCTGCCGCAGCAGCTCAGCGTCGAGGAGATCTCGGCCATCGTCACGGCCGCCGTCGAGCAGGTCGGTGCCGCCGGCGAGGGCATGAAGGCCATGGGCAAGGTCATGGGTGTCGTCCAGCCCCAGGTCAAGGGCCGGGCGGACGGCGCGGCCGTCGCCGCGGAGGTACGCCGCCAGCTCGGCTGACGGCGACCCCGCGGCACGCGGGGGTCAGCGCCCGCCGCGGCCGCCGCCGTTGCCGCCGCCACGGCCGCCACGACCACCGCGGTCGTTGTCGTCGTCGCGACCGCCGCCACCGCTCGACCGCGGCGGCGGGGCGGGTGCGGTCACGCCGGCGCCCTGGACGCCCGAGGGGTAGACGAAGTCGGCGTTGTCGATGTGCGGGAGCGCCGTACGCATCGCGGCGCCCCAGATCGGCGCGGCCAGGCGCGTACCGGACGCGCTGTAGACGGTGGACGACCCGATGTTGACGCCGATCAGGCTGGACGGCGAGCCCTCCTGGTTGGCGCCGGCGATCATCGCCGCCGTCGCCATCGTCGGCGTGTAGCCGACGAACCACACCGAGTTGCCGTTGTTGGTCGTCCCGGTCTTGCCGCCCGCGTCGCGGCCGAGGTTCTGGGCCGAGGCGAATCCGCCCTCGATGACGCCGCGCAGGATGTCGTTGACGGCGTCGGCCGTGCTCTCCTGCAGCACCTGGGTGCAGGTCGGCTTGTACTTCTTGAGCACGTTGCCCTTGCTGTCCTCGATCGCCGTCACCGGTCGGGCGTCGCAGTGCTTGCCGCGGGCGGCGAAGGTGGCGTACGCCTCGGCCATCTCCAGCGGGCTCACGTCGGCGGTGCCGAGGGTGAAGTTGGGGATCCGCTCGGCGCCGTTGCCCCGCTCGTCACCGGTGGGGTTGTCGAGGTCCAGGCCCATCTTCTTGGCCAGGTTGAACGGCTCGCAGATGCCGGTCTCCTTCTCCAGGCCGAGGAAGAAGGTGTTCACCGACAGCCGGGTGCCGTTGTACATGTTGGCGTTGATGCTGCCGGTCGTGGAGTTGGGGACCGTGAACTGGCCGTAGCCGTAGGGCTCGCCGTCGCAGTCCTCGTAGTCCTCCTCCTGGAAGGTGCCGGGGTTGGGCGAGAAGATCGACTTCGAGAGCGGGATGCCGTCCTCGATCGCCTGGGCGAGCACGAACGCCTTGAACGTCGAGCCGCCCTGGAAGCCCTTGGCGGCGCCGTACTTCTGGTTGACGGCGTAGTTGATGAACGTCTGGCCGGCCTTCTTGTCGCGCCCCATCGGGCGGGACTGGGCGACCGCGCGGACCTCGCCGGTGCCGGGCTCGACCATCGCCAGGCCGCCGATCGCCTGCGCCTGAGGCGAGACGGTGTCCTGGACCGCGGCGTCGGCGCCGTCCTGGAACCGCTGGTCCAGGGTGGTCTTGATCGTCAGGCCGCCGGACTTGAGAAGCTGCTCCCGCTCGGCGACGGTCTTGCCGAGCGACTTGTCGCGCATGAGGTACTTCAGGACGTAGTCGCAGAAGAACGGCGCGGAGGCGGAGGTGCAGCCGTTGTTGGCGGGCTGCACGTTCAGCCCGAGGGAGCGCTGCTTGACCCGGTCGGCCCGTTCCTGGGGGATGACGTTGAGCTGGGCCATCCGATCCAGGACGACGTTGCGGCGCGCCAGCGCCCGGTCGGGGTTGTCGGTCGGGTCGAGCGCGTCCGGGCTCTGCACGAGACCGGCGAGCATCGCGGACTGGCGCAGGTCGAGCTTGCGCGCGTTGACGTTGAAGTAGTGCTTGGCCGCCGCCTGGATGCCGTACGCGCCGTCGCCGAAGTAGGCGATGTTGAGGTAGCGCTCGAGGATCCAGTCCTTGCTGTGCTCCTCCTCCATGGCGATGGCGTAGCGCAGCTCACGCAGCTTGCGGGCGTAGTCGGTGGCGGTCGCCTCGCGGCGCTCCTCGTCGGTGGTCGCCTGGGTCACCAGCGTCTGCTTGACCAGCTGCTGGGTGATCGAGGAGCCGCCCTGCACGGTCGCGCCGTCGTTGGCCGCGTTGGTCAGGAAGGCGCGCAGGGTGCCCTTGAGGTCGAGGGCGCCGTGCTCGTAGAAGCGGTAGTCCTCGATGGCGACGATCGCCTTCACCATCGTGCGCGAGATCTGGGAGAGCGAGACCTCGACCCGGTTCTGGTCGTAGATCGTCGCCATCACCTGGCCCTGGCGGTCCAGGATCTGCGTGCGCTGGGGGAGGACGCCGGTGTCGAGCTCCTCGGGCAGGTCGGAGATCGCCTCGGAGGCGTTGCGCGCGCCGATGCCCACCACGCCCGCGAAGGGGATCGCCAGGCCGGCGACGATGACGCCCAGCACGGCCGAGACGGCGAGCATCACGGCGACGTGCGAGAGCACCGTGCTCGTGGTCAGGCGCTCGCCGCGGGGGTCGGGCGGCGGCGAGGCGGGCGGCTGTGAGGACGACGGCATGGCTCCCAGGGTACGGGAGCACGGGGACGGTCCGGCCTTCCGCGAGTGTGGGCTACGGTACGCCGCGTCCGCGGCCCCGAGGGAGCCCCGAGGTCTGCCCCAAGGTCTGCCCCAAGGTCCGCATAGTCCGAAATGACTAGTTAGTTCGGACTAGTGAATCTGAGCCCTTTGTGTCTGTCTGCCGTTCTCAGCGTTCCTTAACTTAAGCCGCGAGGGAACTCCGGGAACAGCGCGTCATGGGGACGCGACCTGTCTCGGACGATGTGGGGACATCAAACATGTGGGTTGAGGACTGGACGCCGCGTGCCGCGTGCCGGACGGCGTCGCCGGACCAGCTGTTCGTGCGAGGCGCCGAGCAGAACAAGGCCAAGCAGCTGTGCTCGGGTTGCCCCGTGCGCACCGAGTGTCTCGCGGAGGCGCTCGACAACCAGATCGAGTGGGGCGTCTGGGGCGGCATGACGGAGCGGGAGCGCCGCGCGCTGCTGCGCCGACGGCCGAACGCCTCGTGGCGCACGATGCTGGAGACGGCGCGCGAGCAGGGCGGGCAGTCCGCCACCACGCCGGTCATCCACGCCTGACGCCACCGGTCGTACGTACGCCGGGCTCGGCCCGAATGCTGCTCAGCCCTTGGCGAGCAGCGCGCCGACGCGGCGCAGGCCCTTGAGGTCGTGCACGTCGGTCGGCAGCGCCGGCACGACGGCGGTCGCGACGTGCGGGTGCGCGGCGGCGAAGCGGTCCCGCAGGGTCGCCTCGCGCTCGGTCGTGCGGACGCGGTCCGCGTGCAGGCGCAGCAGCCCGGCGGTCAGCGAGGTCGGGTTGCGCTTGCGCAACCGGGCCGCGGCCGCCATCGCCTCGTCGGCGGAGAGCCGACCGCGGGGTGCCGGGCTCGCCCGGTTGACCACGAGTCCGGCCAGCGGCATCCGGTCCTCCCCGAGCCGCTCGACGAAGTACGCCGCCTCGCGCAGCGCGTCGGGCTCGGGCGCGGCGACGACGAGGAACGCCGTACCGTCGGCCTGGAGCAGCGCGTAGGTCTTCTGCGCCCGGGCGCGGAAGCCGCCGAAGACGGTGTCGAGCGCGGCGACGAAGGTCTGCACGTCGCGCAGCACCTGGCCGCCGAGGACCTTGGTCAGCGCGTTGGTGACGATCCCGAAGCCGGCGCTCATCAGCCGGGCGGGTCCCTTCGCCGGCGTCAGCATCAGCCGGATGAACCGGCCGTCGAGGAAGCTGGAGAGCCGCTCGGGCGCGTCCAGGAAGTCCAGGGCCGAGCGCGACGGAGGGGTGTCGACGACGATCAGGTCGTAGCTGCCGTCGCGCTGGGCATCCGCGTGGATCTGCCCGAGCTTCTCCATCGCCATGTACTCCTGGGTGCCGGCGAACGAGCTCGACAGGGCGATGTAGAAGGGGTTCTCCAGGATCTGCTGCGCCTTCTCCGGGCTGGCCTGGCTCTCGACCACCTCGTCGAAGGTGCGCTTCATGTCGAGCATCATCGCGTCGAGGCTGCCGCCCGCCGCCGCGTCGACGCCGGTCACCGGCCGGGGGGTGTTGTCGAGCTGCTGGATGCCCATCGCCTGGGCCAGACGCCGCGCCGGATCGATGGTCAGCACCACGACCTTGCGGCCGCGCTCGGCGGCCCGGAGCGCCAGTGCCGCGGACGTCGTGGTCTTGCCGACGCCGCCGGAGCCGCAGCACACGATGATCCCGGTCGTCCGGTCGTCCAGGAGCGCGTCGACGTCGAGCGAGGGCGCCGCGCCGGGACGGGCGGCCAGGGGACCGACGCGGGGCCGGGCGGGGCGGGCGGCGGCCATCAGGCCATCCCCTGCTCGCGGAGCCGGGCGGCGAGGTCGTAGAGGCCGCCCAGGTCGATGCCGCCCGCCAGCAGCGGCAGCTCGTACGACGGCGCCTCGATCTGCGCCACCACGGCGCGTTGGGCGTCTTCAAGAGCTCGGCGCTCGGCGTGGTCGCGCGCCTCGGCGGCCAGCCCGTCGACGAGGGTCTTGGTCGCGTCGACGCCGGCGGCCTCCAGGTCCTCGCGGAGTGCCTCCTTGTCGAGTCCGGCGGACCGGGTCGCCACCAGGTCGGCGTCGGCGATGTCGCGCGGGCGCACCCGGTTGACGACGACCCCGCCGACCGGCAGCCCGTTCGCGTGCAGCTCCGCGATGCCGTCGACGGTCTCCTGGACCGGCATCTCCTCCAGGACCGTGACGAGGTGCACGGCGGTCCGGGGCGAGCGGAACAGCGTCATCATCGTGTCGGACTGGCTCTTGATCGGCCCGACCTTGGCGAGCCCGGCCAGCTCGCCGCTGACGTTGAGGAACTGCGCGATCCGACCCGTCGGCGGGGCATCGAGCACGACGGCGTCGTACCGCTGGGCGCCGCGGTTGCGGCTGTTGCGCTGGACCGCCTCGAAGACCTTGCCGGTGAGCAGCACGTCGCGTACGCCGGGCGCGATCGTGGTGGCGAACTCGATCACCCCGAACCGGTCGAGCGCGCGGCCGGCGCGGCCGAGCTTGTAGTACATGGCGAGGTACTCCAGCAGCGCCGACTCCGGGTCGATGTGCAGGGCGTGGACGACGCCCGCGTGCTGGTCGCCGTCATCGCTGGGCAGGCCGGTGGCGATCCGGCGCTCGGCGTACGGGAGCGGGTCGACGTCGAACATCCGGGCGATGCCCTGACGGCCCTCGACCTCGCAGAGCAGCACGTTGCGCCCGTGCGAGGCGAGTGCGAGCGCGAGCGCCGCCGCGACCGTCGACTTGCCGGTGCCGCCCTTGCCGGTGACCACGTGCAGGCGCACCTGTGACCACGCCGCCTCCGTCATGGCCAGAAGGTTAGCCAGATCGGCGCCGGAACTAACGGTGGATCAGGGCGCGGCCGAGCTCGTGGGCCTCGCGGAGCAGCAGCGCGCCGAGCTCGGGGCGGCGCTCGTCGGAGAACCGGTGGGCGACGCCGGTGAGGCTGAGCGCCCACCGCGGCAGGCCGTCCCCGTCGAAGACCGCCGCGCCCATGCCCCAGCTGCCCTCGACGACCAGGCCGGGGTTGACGGCGTATCCGTGCTCGCGGGTGCGGGCCACCTGCGCCCGCACCTCCGCGGGCGCGTGCCGGGGGCCGAACTCCGGCACGAGGTCGGTGTGCGCGAGGTAGGCGTCGACCTCGCGGTCGGAGAGGTGGCCGAGCACGACCATGCCTGCCGAGGCGACGCCGAGCGGGAACCGGACGCCCGCGGACAGCACGTGGCTGCGGATCGGGAAACTGCCGTCCTCGCGGAGCAGGCAGATCGTCTCGTCGCCGCGGCGTGCGGAGAAGAAGGCGCTCTCGCCGGTGACCTGCGCGAGCCGGCGGACGAAGGGCTGGGCGAGCGCGGTGACGTCGTACCGGGGCGCGGCGGTGGTGCCGAGGAAGAACAGCTCGGGGCCGAGCAGCCAGCGACCGGTGGCGGGGTCGCGCTCGACCAGGCCCTGCGCGTGCAGCGAGGTCAGCAGCCGGTGTCCCGTCGGCCGCGGCAGGCCCGCCGAGCGGGCGACGGTCGAGGTCGTCGCACCGTCCGGCTCGTGGGCGGAGACCGCCCGCAGGACGGCGCCGACCCGGCCGACGACGTCCGAGGGGGTGTTCACCCAGTGAACGCTAGCGCGGACCGTTTCTCACGTGCCGACTGATCGCCGTCTGCTGGGTGGCCGGTCGTTGACGCGCGCGGGGCCGCTGGCTGTGATGGGAGACATGGACAAGGTGGTGGGTACGGCGGCCGAGGCCGTCGCGGACATCCCCGACGGGGCGACGATCTCCGTCGGTGGCTTCGGGCTGTGCGGCATCCCGTCGGTGCTGATCGCGGCGCTGCTGGAGGCCGGCACGAAGGATCTCCAGGCGGTCTCGAACAACGCCGGCGTGGACGGCTGGGGGCTCGGGCTGCTGCTGGAGGCCGGTCGGCTGCGGCGCATGGTGGCGTCGTACGTCGGGGAGAACAAGGAGTTCGCGCGGCAGTACCTCGCCGGCGAGCTCGAGGTCGAGCTGACTCCGCAGGGCACGCTCGCGGAGCGGATGCGGGCCGGCGGCTCGGGCATCCCGGCGTTCTTCACCGCGACCGGCGTCGGCACCCAGGTGGCCGAGGGCGGACTGCCCTGGCGGTACGACGACGCCGGCAACGTGGTCGTCTCCTCGCCGGCCAAGCAGACCCAGGTCTTCGAGACCCCCGAAGGGCCGAAGGAGTTCGTGCTCGAGCACGCGATCGTCGCCGACTTCGGGCTGGTCCGGGCCTGGAAGGGCGACCGCCACGGCAACCTGGTCTTCCGCGACTCCGCCCGCAACTTCAACCCGCTGGCCGCGATGTGCGGCCGGGTCACGGTCGCGGAGGTCGAGGAGCTGGTCGAGCCCGGCGAGATCGACCCCAACCAGGTGCACACGCCGGGCGTGTTCGTGCACCGCGTGGTCGAGCTGACCCCAGAGCAGGCAGCCGACAAGCGGATCGAGAAGAGGACGGTGCGACCCCGATGAGCTGGACGCGTGAGGAGATGGCCGCGCGGGCGGCCTCGGAGCTGACGGACGGGTCGTACGTCAACCTCGGCATCGGGTTGCCGACGCTGGTCCCCAACTACGTCGCCGACGGCGTCGAGCTGGTGCTGCAGTCGGAGAACGGCGTGCTCGGCACGGGCGCGTACCCCCTCGACGGCGACGAGGACCCGGACCTGATCAACGCCGGCAAGGAGACCGTCACGCTGCGCCCCGGCGCCTCGATCTTCGACTCCGCGACGTCGTTCGGGATGATCCGCGGCGGCAAGATCGACGCCGCCATCCTGGGCGCCATGCAGGTCTCGGCCACCGGCGACATCGCGAACTGGATGATCCCCGGGAAGATGGTCAAGGGCATGGGCGGCGCCATGGACCTGGTCCACGGCGCCAAGCGGGTGATCGTGCTGATGGAGCACGTCGCCAAGGACGGCTCGTACAAGATCGTGAACGAGTGCTCGCTGCCCTACACCGGCCGCGGCGTCGTCCAGCGGATCATCACCGACCTCTGCGTCATCGACGTCACCCCCGCGTCCGAGGGTGGCGGCCTGCAGCTCGTCGAGCTCGCCCCGGGCGTCACCGAGGACGAGGTCCGCGACAAGACCGAACCCACCCTCGCCCCGAGTCGGCAGTAGTTACCTGTCGAGTCGGCAGAAGTTGCGCGTCGAGTCGGCAGAACCTACTGCCGGCTCGGCGCTCAGCGGGCCAGGCCCTCGGCGGTCGCGGTCCCACGCTCGACCCACGCCTCGAGCCGGCCCGGCCCGAGGTCGCCCGGGGCGACCCGGACCCAGGTGCGCGAGATGCGCGCGCCCATCTCCATCGGTACGACGTGCTCGCCGAGCAGCGCCTCCTGGTCGGCGGCGTCGACGCGGACGAGCAGCCCGCCGTCGTGGCTCGCGCAGACCGCGAGGCTGCCGCCGACCAGGAAGCCCCGGCCGCCGAACATCGCCTTCTCCTCGACCGGGCCGTGCCCCTGGAGCGTCTCGCGGACCCGGGCGGCCAGCTGCTCGTCGTACGCCATGAGGGCAGTGTGGCGCGGAACACCTTCTCCGGGTAGGCCCTCGTGTCACAGTCGTCGGGGCTGTCTCGTCCTCCGGGTATGAGCGCATTCACCATTCCAGCCGCCGTGGTCGTCGCTGCTTCATCACGGGATGCAGCCGGACCCGCGGTTCCCATGCCGGGTACGCCGTGGGAGGTGCAGACTCGCCTGCATACCGTGATGAAGCAGCACACCCCCACCCACCCGGAGGTCGTCCGATGAGGATCGCCGTCGCCGGAGCCACCGGAGTGGTGGGGAAGTACGTCGTCGAGGTGGCGCGAGCCCGCGGGCACGAGGTCGTCGGGCTGGCCCGCTCGGTGGGGGTCGACCTGACCACCGGTGCCGGGCTGGCGGAGCGCCTGGACGGGGTCGACGCCGTCGTCGACGTCACCAGCGTGCCGACCCAGAAGCAGGAGGAGGCCGAGGCGTTCTTCGGGTCTGTCACCCGCACCCTGGTCGCGGCCGAGCAGCAGGCCGGCGTACGGCACCACATCGCGCTGTCGATCGTGGGGATCGACGACGTGCCGACCGGCTATTACCGCGGCAAGCAGCTCCAGGAGCGCCTGGTCCGCGAGGCCCCGGTCGGGTGGAGCATCCTGCGGGCGACGCAGTTCCACGAGTTCGCCGAGCAAGCGCTGGGCTTCGTCCGCGTCGGCCCGTTCTCCGTCGTGCCGCGGATGCTCAGCCAGCCGGTGGCCGCCGTCGAGGTCGCGGAGGCGCTGGTCGACCTCGCGGAGGCGGGACCGTCGGGTCGGGTGCCGGACCTCGCCGGCCCGGAGCGGCTCGCGATGGTCGACCTCGCGCGACGGGTCTCGAAGGCGCGCGGCCTGGGCCGCCGCGTCGTCGGGCTGCCCCTCCCCGGTGCCGCCGGCCGCGGGATGCGCGACGGCTCGCTGTGCCCCAGCACCGACGGCCCGCGCGGCCGGATCACCTTCGACGCCTGGCTGGCCGGGTGAGCGACCGCCTCGCCGAGGAGTACGACGCCGCGCGCCCGCGGCTGGTCCGGGTCGCGTACGCGATCCTCGGCAGCCACGCCGAGGCCGAGGACGTGGTCGCGGACTGCTGGTTGCGTCTGGTGGAGGCGGACCGACGGGACCCCGTCCGCGACGTCCTCGGCTGGTCGACGGTCGCGGTCTCGCGCGCCGCGCTGGACGTGCTGCGCTCGGCCCGCGTCCGCCGGGAGGAGTACGTCGGCCCCTGGCTGCCCGAGCCGATCGTGACCGCACCGGCGGCGCAGGCCGACCCCGCCGAACGGGTCACCCTCGACGAGTCGGTGCGCTACGCGCTGCTCGTCGTCCTCGAGCAGCTCAGCCCGGCGGAGCGGACCGCGTGGGTGCTGCACGACCTGTTCGGGATGCCCTTCCCGGAGGTCGCGACTGCGGTGGGGCGCACCCCCGACGCGGTCCGCCAGCTCGCCAGCCGGGCCCGCCGCCACGTCGCGGACCGGACGCCGCGCGTGGACGTCGACCGGCCCGCTCACGACCGGGTCGTCGCCGCGTTCGCGGCTGCGGCCGCCGGGGGCGACCTGGACGCCCTGATGCGGACGCTGGATCCCGAGATCGTGCTCACCGGCGACGGCGGCGGGGTGGTCAACTCGGCCCGGCGCCCCGTGTACGGGCCGGACCGGGTCGGCCGCTTCGTGCTCGGCGTCCTGCGCCGTACCGCCGCCGGGACGGGGCGGTCGGTGGTCGTCGAGGTCAACGGCGCGACCGGCTTCGCGGTCGTGGAGGACGACGGGCGGGTCTCGGCCGTGCTCTCGCTGACCGTCGACGACGACCGGGTCACCCGGGTCGACATCGTGCGCGCGCCCGACAAGCTGGCCGGCATCGCGCTTGAAGAGTCCTCCTAGCGGGCAGGGAGGACGCGTGACGATCCTCCGCGCCCCCGCGCTCGCCCTGTCCGCCGTCGCCCTGGTGGCCGTCTCCCTGACCGCGACCCCGGTGCCCGCCTCGGCCGCCGTCGTCCTCGACTGCTCCTCCGGGCCGGTCACGCTCAGCGGCACCGGGGAGAACTACACCCTGACCGGGGCCTGCTCGAAGGTCACGGTCAAGGGCAGCAGCCTCAAGGTGAACCTCTCCTCGGCCGAGCGACTGACCGTGCGCGCGAGCGGCACGACCGTCCGGGTCTCCGGCAACGCGGGTGCGGTCCGGATGATCGGCTCCAGCGCCAAGCTGCGCTTCACCCGCGCGTCGTCCCTGTCGATCCGCGGCGCGGGCAACGTGGCGCGGCTGGCCCGGGTCCCCGCCGTCGCGGTCCGCGGCGCGAGCAACAAGGTCGTCGTCGCCAAGGGCCGTACCAAGGTCAGGGTCTCCGGCGCCGGCAACGTCATCCGGGTGCCGAAGCGGCGGTAGGCGCCACCGACGAGCGGGTCGCCGCGACGACGCCGAGCACCGCGAACGCGGCGGCGAGCACGAAGACGGGGACGAACGGTCCGACCCCGGCGTGCTCCGCCGTCGCGTAGACGATGCCCGACGCCGAGAGCGCGAAGGCGCCGCCGAGCGAGTCGGCGATCGAGAGGCCCGAGGAGTTGAACCCGCGGTCGGCGTCGGAGGACGCGGCGAGCATCGCGACACCGGTCCGTGGGTAGCCGAAGCCCATCCCCGCCCCGGCGACGACGTACGACGCCACGGCGAGCGCCGGGTGCACGTCGGCGGCCACCACCAGGGCGAGCAGGGCGGTGCCCCCGAGGACCAGTCCGGTGCCCCAGACCATCGCGGCCCGGTCCGAGACGCGCGACCCGAGCCGGGACTGCACCTGGCTCGCCGCGGCCCACACGACCCCGACGATCGTCAGCGCGAGGCCGGCCCGTCCGGCGCTCTGTCCCCACTGCTCCTGCAGGACGAAGACGATGTAGGCCTCCGCGCAGAAGAACGAGGCGCTGAGCATGCCGCGGGTGGCCACGACCGCCGGCAACCCCCGTGCCGCCCGCAGGGCACCCGCCGGCAGCAGCCGACGCAGCGCGGTGGCGATCACCACGAGGGCGATCACGGCCAGCGCCAGCAGGGCTCCGCGCCGGGACCCGAGCAGCTCGAAGGCGAGTACGGCGGCCGCCGCCGCGAGCGCCCACAGCAGTCGGCCCATCGGGAACGTGTTGTCGGCAGCCGCGAACTCGACCCGGCGCAGGGCCGGAGCGATCAGTCCGGCGGCGACCGCCACGAGCACGACCACGCCGAGGAACACCCAGCGCCAGCCGACGGTGTGGGCCACGAAGGCGGCCAGCGCCGGACCGAACAACGACGGCAGCACCCAGGCGGCGGCGAAGCTGGCGAAGATCGCGGGCTGCAACGTGGCCGGGAACACCAGCCCGACCACGACGTACAGGCAGACGGTGAGGGCGCCGCCGCCCAGGCCCTGCAGCACCCGGCCGGCGACCAGCACCTCCATGGTGGGGGCGGTCCCGCAGACGATCAGCCCGAGCGAGAAGACCACCAGGGCGATCCCCAGCGGCACCGCCGGGCCGCGACGGTCGCTCCAGCCGCCCGCCGCCACCATGCCGACGACTCCGCTGGCCAGGGGAGCGGCGAAGGACAGCGCGTAGAGCCCGACGCCGTCCAGCCGGTCGGCGACCGTCGGCATCACCGTCGTCACCGCCGTCGCCTCGAACGCCACGAACGCGCACAGCGCGAACATGCCGATCGTCGTGGCGGCGTACGTCGGGGAGAGCAGCCGCTCGCGCGGCCGAGCAGGGGCGGTCAGGGTCACCCGGCGACGGTAGGACTTCGACCGCACTTGAGGTCAATGCGGTTTTCCGCGGTGCGCCCTCGGGTAGCCGGGAGCCATGCCCGCCCTCGCGACGTACCAGGACCTCTGCGTCGACGCCGTCGACCCGCTGCTGGCCGGCCGGTTCTGGGCCGGCGTCCTCGGTCGAGAGGTGCGCGAGCGGGGAGACGGGCTCGTGCAGCTCACCGGCCGCACGCCCCGGCACACGGTCTGGGTGAACCCGGTGCCGGAGCCGGTGACGGTCAAGCAGCGCGTGCACCTCGACCTGCACGCCGCGAGCGTGGACGACGTGCTCGCGCTGGGGGCCACGGCGCTCGACCTCGACTCGCGCCGCTGGCAGGTGCTGCGTGACCCCGAGGGCGGTGAGCTGTGCGTCTTCGAGCGCGAGCAGGTGCCCGACGAGCGGCTCTACGAGATCGTCGTCGACAGCGTCGACCCCGAGCGGACCGCCCGGTGGTGGGGCGGTGTCCTCGGCGCTCGAGTGGACGGGGAGGAGGGCGGTGCCTGGTCGGTCGAGGACATCGACGGCGCGCCGTTCGCGTACCTCGTCTTCGCGCCCGTCCCCGAGCCCAAGACGGTGAAGAACCGGATCCACTGGGACGTCGCGACGTCCGACCTCGACGCGCTCGTCGCGGCCGGCGCGTCCGTCGTACGGCGGCGCGACCCGGAGATCCGCTGGACCGTGCTCGCCGATCCGGAGGGGAACGAGTTCTGCGTGTTCACCGACTGAGGTCGCTCGGCGCGCGATGAGTTCGCCGTACGGCGGCGGTCGGTAGCGGCATGGGCAAGGTCATCGCGAGCATCACGGTCTCGGTCGACGGCTACGTGACGGGACCGGACGACCGGCCCGGTCAGGGTCTCGGGCGGGGCGGGGAGCGGCTGCACCACTGGGTCTTCGGCGGGCCGTGGACCTACGACTCGGAGCGCGACCTCGGGGGCATGTCGCCCGAGGACCGCGCCTTCTACGAGCCGCTGGTGGCCGAGATCGGTGCCGGCGTCTGCGGCCGGGGCATGTACGACGCCGCGGGGGCTTGGGGCGGCACGAACCCGTTCCCCGGCCGGATGTTCGTCGTCACCCACGGCCTCGACGACGCGCCCCCGGTGGAGAGCGGCTTCACCTTCGTGGGCGATCTCGCGACCGCGCTGGCCTGGGCGGGCGAGGAGGCCGGAAGCAGGGCCGTGTCGCTCGCCGGCGGCGCCGACGTCATCCGGCAGGCGCTGGCGGCCAGCCTCGCCGACGAGCTCGTCCTGTCCACCGCGCCGGTCGTGCTGGGCGGTGGCAAGCGGCTCTTCGACGGCTTCGAGCACGACGTGGAGCTGGAGATCCTGAGCGTGCACCCGGCTCCGTACGCCACCCACGTGCGGTACGCCGTCGGCACTGTCGGTCCTGCCCACTAGGTTCGGCCCATGGCCGATCTGGAGGAGCTGCTCGTCCCCGACGCCGCCGCGTGGCGGGCCTGGCTCGAGGAGCACCACGCGGACTCGCCGGGGGTCTGGCTGGTGCTGACCAAGAAGGGCGGCGACGTCACCGCGCTGAACCGCGCGGCGGCGCTCGACGAGGCGCTGTGCTTCGGCTGGATCGACGGCCAGGCGCGCCGCCGGGACGCCGCGACGTCGTACCAGCGGATGACCCCGCGCACCGCCCGCAGCCGCTGGTCGCAGGTCAACGTCGGCCTGGTCGCCCGGCTGGAGTCGGAGGGCCGGATGGCGCCCGCCGGGCGGGCCGCGGTCGAGGCCGCGCAGGCCGACGGCCGGTGGGACGAGGCGTACGCCCCGCCCTCGCGGGCCGAGGTGCCCGCCGACCTGCTCGCTGCGATCGCGGCCGACCCGGCGGCCCAGGCGATGTTCGACGTGCTGACCAAGGCCAACCGGTTCGCGATGATCCACCGGCTGGGAGCGGTCAAGCGGGCCGAGACCCGCGAGCGCAAGATCGGTGAGTTCGTCGCGATGCTCGCCCGGGGAGAGACCTTCTACCCCCAGAAGGCCCGCCCGTCCTGAGGTCGTGTCCCTGAGCGCGCGCCGGAGCGCACGCTCGGGGACACGACTCAGTCGAGGGACAACCCGGCTGCTGGCGCTACTCTCGCTGCCCGCCTGGACGGAAGCACCCCGGCCAGCAGGCCGGCGACGCCGGCGACCAGGACGACGATCGCGAGCTGGCCCCACGGCAGCACCACCGCCGCGTCGTCGACCGCCGCGCCGACCAGGGTCCGTACGGCGACCCAGGCGAACACCACGCCGATCAGCGTGCCGAGCACCGTGGCGACCACCGAGAGCAGCACGGCCTCGGCGGCCAGCATCCGGCGCAGCTGGCGGCGGGTCAGGCCGAGCGCCCGGAGCAGGGCGTTCTCCCGGGCCCGTTCGAGCACCGACAGGCCGAGGGTGTTGGCGATGCCGACCAGGGCGATCACCACAGCGATCCCGAGCAGGGCCACCACCGCGCCGGCGAGCACGTCGAGCTGCAGCTCGACCCACGCGCGAGCCGCCAGCCCGTCCGCGAGGTCGGCGTCGGCGTTGGTGGCGAGTGCACCCAGGTCACCGGCGAGGTCCTCGGCGTCGGCCGCGTCGTCGGCGCGCACCCACACCGCGTGCGGCAGCGGCTGGGCGACCAGCCGGGCGAGCGTCTCGGACGCGACCAGTCCGGCCTCGCCCCAGCCCTCGCCGGTCGAGACGCGCAACCGCTCGGTGCGGCCGTCGACCGAGACCGCGACCCGCGCGGGGATCTCGCCGTCCGGCAGCACGTCGTACGGCAGCGAGATCACCCCGGGCTCGGGCAGGGCGACGGTGTCGTCGCGGACGACGTCCGTCGCCGGGCGGGAGGCCACGACCGGGAGCTTCCCGATGCCGGCGATCTCGGCGACCGCGCCGTCGAGCGCGACCGCGGCGTGCACGCCCGAGGTCGCCCTGACGTCCGCGAGCAGGGTGTCGGGCAGCGGTGCCGACGCCGAGGTCAGTGCCATGTCGACCGGGTGCGAGACGTTCATGTCGTCGTCGACCGAGCTGCGCGAGCTCGCGAGCCCGGTCAGCACGGCGGTGGTGAGGGTGACGCCGACGAGCAGGGACGCCGTGGTCGCGGCCGTACGACGCGGGTTGCGCACCGCGTTGCCGGTGGCGAGCCGTGCGGTGGTGCCGCGGCCGAGCGACCCGGCCGCGCGGACCAGCGCGGGCACGACCAGCGGGCCGAGGACCAGGACCCCGGTGAACGCGAGCGTCCCGCCGGCCAGCATCGCCACCACCTCGTGGGCGGAGACCGCCACGCCGAGGAGCGCGGCACCGCCGAGGATCAGCAGTACGCCGGCGGCGGTGCGGACCCGGCCCGAGGCGCTGCGGACGTCGACCCCGGTGTCGGGGCGCAGGGCGGCCAGCGGGCTGACCTGCACCACCTTGCGAGTTGGCAGCCAGGCGGCAACCACGGTGACGAGCAGGCCGACCGCGAACGCGCCGGCGTACCAGCTGGGCGAGACGGCGGCGTCGCCCATGGTGCCGGTCGGCAGCTGGCCGCGGGCGATCGCCACCAGCGCGTAGCCGAGCGCCGTCCCGACGACCAGGCCCAGCCCGGCCGAGGCCGCGCCGAGCGCGAGCGCCTCGACCCGGATCGAGCGGAGCAGCTGACGCCGGGTCGCGCCGACGCAGCGCAGCAGGGCGAGGTCGCGCTGCCGCTGGGCGAACAGGATCGAGAAGGTGTTGGCGATGACCAGCACCGACACGAACAGGGCGATCACGGCGAAGACCAGCAGCAGGATGGCGATCACGTCGACCTCGCGGGTGAGCTCGGCCTGCCGGTCCTGGACGAACTCGTCGGCCGGCTGGACGAGGGCACCGGTGCCGCGCGCGGCGGACTCGGCCCCGTCGCCGGCGTACGCGACGCTGTCCACGTAGATGCTCGACGTCCAGCGCGCCACGTCGGACCAGGGCAGGTACAGCGACGCCCCGGCAGTGGCAGCCGGGCTGTCGACCAAGCCCACGACCTCGGCCTCGACGGCGCGACTCCCGGCGCCGACCCGCACCCGGTCCCCGATCTCCAGACCGTTGGACTTGGCGTCGTTGAGGTCCGCGACCGCCTCGCCCGGCCCGGACGGCCAGTCGCCGTCGCGCAGCTCCTGCCAGCGCAGGGCCGTGTCGTCGGCGACGGCCGCGACGTCGGCGTCCTGGTCGACGACGGCGCCGTCGGAGGTGACCGGCAGCGTGACGTAGCCGAGCACGGCGGCGCTGTCGCCGACGTCCGCGGCCCGCCGTACGACCTCCGCGGCGTCGTCGCCACCGATCTCGGAGACCACCGAGTCGGCGCCCCGGTACGGCAGACCGACCCCGGCGACCAGGCCGTCCTTGGTGGCCGACGAGAGTGCGCTGGTCACCACGACGAACGAGACGCCGATGACGATCGCGACCGCAGCGGCGACGTACCGCCGGGCGTGGACGCGCATCGATGCGAGCAGCACGGTCCTCATCGCTCGCCCCGCAGCGTCGCGACCAGCTCGTCGGCGGTCGGGTCGACGAGGTGCGCGCGCACGGCGCCGTCGGCGATCACCACGACGTCGTCGGCGTACGCCGCCGCGTCCAGCTCGTGGGTCACCATCACGACGGTCTGGCCGAGCTCGCGCACCGACTGACGCAGGACGCCGAGCACCTCGGCCGACGACTCGCTGTCGAGGTTGCCGGTCGGCTCGTCGGCGAAGACGATCGCCGGGCTGGTGATCAGCGCGCGGGCGATCGCGACCCGCTGCTGCTGACCGCCCGACAGCTCGCTGGGCCGGTGCCCGAGCCGGTCGCCGAGCCCGAGGGTGGCCGCGAGCAGGTCGTAGCGCTCTCGGTCGACCGGGCGGCCGGCGAGCTCCAGGGGCAGCAGGATGTTCTGCCCTGCGGTCAGCATCGGCAGCAGGTTGAAGGACTGGAAGACGAAGCCGAGGTGCTCGCGCCGGAAGATCGTCAGCCGGTCGTCGTTCATCGACTCCAGGTCCTGCCCGGCGACCGTCACCGTCCCGGACGTGGGCTGGTCGAGACCGGCGAGGCAGTGCATCAGCGTCGACTTGCCCGAGCCGGACGGACCCATGATCGCCGTGAACCGCCCGGCCGGGACGTCCAGGTCGACGCCGCGCAGCGCGTGCACCTGCGCGTCACCCCGGCCGTAGGTGCGGGTCAGGCCGCGCGCACTCGCCGCGGTCGTGGAGGTGGAGGGAAGGGCTGTCTGCGTCATGCCGACGAGTCTTCGGATCTCGGCCCCTCGGATCGTCAGGCCGGAGACTGGTCCGTCGTACGACCCAGGGATGACAGCGGTCGAGGTCGTCGGTCGGCAAGACGGGTTTCGAGGCTCGGGCCTGGCGGCCCTCGCACCTCAACCAGAGTCCTCGGCGTCCACGCTGGTTGAGGTGTGAGGAGCGCCAGCGACGAGGAGATCCACGCTGGTTGAGGTGTGAGGAGCGCTAGCGACGAGCCTCGAAACCCGGTGGGTGGAGAGTCTGCGTCGATCGGGGCCGTCGGTCGGCAAGACGGGTTTCGAGGCTCGGGCCTGGCGGCCCTCGCACCTCAACCAGCGTCCTCGGCGTCCACGCTGGTTGAGGTGTGAGGAGCGCCAGCGACGAGGAGATCCACGCTGGTTGAGGTGTGAGGAGCGCCAGCGACGAGCCTCGAAACCCGGTGGGCCGAGAGTCGGCGTCGGTCGTGGTCGTCGGTCGGCAAGACGGGTTTCGAGGCTCGGGCCTGGAGGCCCTCGCACCTCAACCAGCGTCGTCGGCGTCCACGCTGGTTGAGGTGTGAGGAGCGCTAGCGACGAGCCTCGAAACCCGGTGGGCCGAGAGTCGGCGTCGATCGGGCCGGACTCGCTACCCGACCAGCCCCGACTCGTACGCCAGGACGACGAGCTGCACCCGGTCGCGCGAGCCGGTCTTGGCGAGCAGCCGGCTGACGTGCGTCTTCACGGTCGCCTCGGCGACGACCAGGTGGGCGGCGAGCTCGGTGTTGGAGAGGCCGCGGCCGATCAGGACCAGCACCTCGCGCTCGCGCTCGGTGAGTCCGGCCAGGCGCTGGTCCTCGGTGGCGGCGGAAGTCGGGTCGGGGAGGGTGGCGGCGAAGTGCTCCAGCAGCCGCCGGGTGGTGCTGGGCGCGACGACGGCGTCGCCGGCGTACACGGAGCGGATCGCGTTGAGCAGGTCGGGCGGAGCGGCGTCCTTGAGCAGGAACGCCGCGGCGCCGGCCTTGATCGCGGCGAAGGCGTACTCGTCGAGGTCGAAGGTCGTCAGCACGATCACCCGCGGCGCGTCCGGCCGGGCGGCCAGCTGACGGGTCGCCTCGACGCCGTCCATCCGGGGCATCCGCACGTCCATGAGTACGACGTCCGCGCGGGTGACGGCCAGGCGCTCGAGCGCCTCCGCGCCGTCGCCCGCCTCGCCGACCACCAGCAGGTCGGGCTGGCTGTCGACGAGCATCGTGAACCCGGCACGGACCATCTGCTGGTCGTCGACGAGGAAGACGCGGATCGGCTCGCTCACGGTTCCAGTCACAGGGGCAGCCTCGCCGACACCCGGAAGCCGCCCCCGGGCCGGGGTCCGGCCGTCAAGGTCCCGTCGTGGACGGCGACCCGTTCGCGCATGCCGACCAGCCCGAGCCCGCGGCCGTCGTCGGCGCTCGCGGCGCCGCGGCCGTCGTCCTCGACCAGCACCTCGATGGCCGGCCCGACGCTGACCACGACCCGGGTCCGCGCACCGGGCCCGGCGTGCTTGCGGACGTTGGTGAGCGCTTCCTGGACCACGCGGTACGCCGTCAGCGCGACGCCCGCGGGCACCGTCGCGGCCGCGTCGGGCGGCGGCAGCGTCGCCTCGACGTCCTCGCCGGCGGTCTGCGCCTCCGCGACCAGCACGGCCACGTCGTCGAGCCGCGGCTGTGGCCGGGTGCCGGTGTCGCCGGCGCGGAGCAGCCCCAGCATCCGCCGCATCTCGGTCAGCGCCTCGCGTCCGGTCGCGGCGACCGTCTCGAGGGTGCGTGCCGCGATGTCGGGGTCCCGGGCGGCGGCGTACCGCGCGCCGTCGGCCTGGACGACGATCACCGACAGCCCGTGCGCGACCACGTCGTGCATCTCGCGGGCGATCCGGGACCGCTCCTCCCCGGCGGCGAGCTCGACCTGCTGGGCGGCCTCGCGCCGGATCTGCTCGCCGCGCTCGACCAGTGCGGCGACGTACGCCGCCCGGGTGCGCCCGAGCGTGCCCAGCGCCCACGCGGTGGCGACGATCGCGGAGATGAACAGCACGTAGGAGACGTACGCCGACGGCGTGAGCTGGTCGAACTCCTGCAGCCAGTCGTACGACGCCACCAGCGCCCCGCAGATGCCGACCGCCAGGGCGACGGCCGCGGGGAGCGCGCGCGAGAACCGGGCCACCGAGTAGACCGCGACCGGGAACGCGACCTGGCCCCACACGGGCTCGTCGACGACGACCGCCTGGAGCAGGCTGGCGACGGCCACCGCGGCGAAGACCGCGACCGGCCAGCGCCGGCGTACGACCAGGGGCGCGATCTGGAGCAGGGAGAGGCCGGCGCTCACGAGCCCGACGGAGACGCCGAGCGGCGGCACCGGCAGCAGCAGGACGCCGACCAGGCCCAGGTCGAACCAGCGCCGGCGGCGCTCGTCCAGCCGCCACGGCTGCCGCTCCGGATCCACGAGGACCACGGTAGAGGGGCGGGTCCGGCCGGCGCGTCAGACCGGGGGATGACGTGCGGGGAGGGCGGCATCGGCCCGGAGTAGGGTCGGCGCCATGACCAAGTGGGAGTACCTCACCGCGCCGATCCTCACGCACGCGGCCAAGCAGATCCTCGACAACTTCGGCTCCGACGGGTGGGAGCTGGTGCAGATCGCGCCCGGCATGAGCCCGGAGAACCTCGTGGGCTACTTCAAGCGCCCGCTGGAGGGCTGAGATGCCCACCCCGGAGGAGCGCCTGGCCGAGCTGGGCCTGAGCATCCCCGAGGTGCCGGCCCCGGTGGCGGCGTACGTCCCGGCGGTCCGCTCGGGCAACCAGGTCTTCAC
Organism: Nocardioides sp.; assembly: GCF_035503875.1. GTDB lineage: Bacteria > Actinomycetota > Actinomycetes > Propionibacteriales > Nocardioidaceae > Nocardioides. The sequence continues at coordinate 49,351 of NZ_DATJTA010000022.1, read as the reverse complement.
CTCGGGCCAGCTGCCGATGCGCTCGGGCGAGCTGATGACGGTCGGCAAGGTCGGCGGCGAGGTCTCCGCGGAGGAGGCCTACGCGTGCGCCCAGCAGTGCGCGCTCAACGCGATCGCGGCCGTGCGCAGCGTCCTCGGCGACCTGTCGCAGGTGAAGCGCGTGGTGAAGGTGGTCGCGTTCGTGGCCTCCACGCCCGACTTCACCGGCCAGCCCGGCGTCGCCAACGGCGCCTCCGAGCTGCTCGGCAAGGTCTTCGGCGACGCGGGCGTCCACGCCCGCTCCGCGGTCGGAGTCCCGGCGCTCCCACTCGACGCCCCCGTCGAGGTGGAGATCCTGGTAGAAGTCTGAGGGTGCGCATCCCGCTGCCCCCCGTCCCGCTGCCCGAGAAGATCGTCGCCGTCGCGCAGGAGTACGACGACGGCCGCCGTACGCCGGTCGAGCCGCGCGACGCCGCGACCGTCGTCCTCATGCGTCCCTCGGAGCAGGGACCCGAGGTCTACTACATGCGTCGCCACGTGACGATGGACTTCGCCGGGGGCATGTGCGTCTACCCGGGCGGCGGCGTGGACCCGCGCGACTTCGACGCCACCGTCGGCTGGGCGGGACCATCGCCCGCCGAGTGGGCCGCGCGCCTGCACTGCGACGAGGAGACCGCCCGCGCCCTGGTCGCCGCAGCGGTGCGGGAGACCTTCGAGGAGTCCGGGGTGCTGCTCGCCGGCACCTCCGCGACGACCGTCGTGGCCGACACCACCGGCCCCGACTGGGAGGCCGACCGGGTCGCCCTGGAGTCGCGCGAGCTGGCGATGACCGACTTCCTGAACCGTCGCGGGCTGGTGCTGCGCACCGACCTGCTCGGCGTCTGGGACGCCTGGCTGACGCCGATCTTCGAGCCGAAGCGGTTCCGCACCTGGTTCTTCGTCGCCCTGCTGCCCGAGGGCCAGCGCACCCGCGACGTGTCGACGGAGTCGTCCTCGGTGACCTGGCTCCCGGCCCGGGTCGCCGCCGACCAGGCCGAGGCGGGCGAGCTCGCGCTGATGCCGCCGACGTACCTCACCAGCCTCGAGATCGGCACCCACGCCTCCCCGGCGGAGGTGCTCGACGTGGCGGCCGGGCGGAGCGTGGAGATGTTCACGCCGAGCGTCGAGCCGCTCGGCGACGGTTGGACCCTCTCCATGCCCGACCGGCTCCGGCCGCTGCTGAAGGAACGCCGCGGGTGACCCCCTGGTCGGGCGGCGAATTCCCGCCGCGCGCGGAGTGCCTGCTCGCGCCCAACCCCGGCGTGATGACGCTCGACGGCACCAACACCTGGGTGCTGCGCGAGCCCTCCTCCGACGGCGCCGCCCGCGCCATCGTGATCGACCCCGGTCCGGTCGAGGACGGACACCTCGACCGGCTGGTCGAGGAGACCGGCGAGGTCGGCCTGGTGCTGCTCACCCACCACCACTTCGACCACTCCGAGGTGGCGGTCGCGTTCGCCGAGGCCAAGGGCTGCGCGGTCCGCGCGTTCGACCCGGCGTACTGCTTCCGCGCGGACCCGGTCGCCGACGGCGAGCTCCTCGACGTCGACGGACTGGCGCTGCGGGTCGTCACGACGCCCGGCCACACCGCCGACTCCATCTCGCTCGTGCTGCCGGCGCAGAAGGCGCTGCTCTCCGGCGACATGGTCCTCGGCCGCGGTACGACGGTCGTCGCCCACCCCGACGGCCAGCTCGGTCCCTACTTCGACTCGATCGAGAAGATGCGCGCGCTGGTCGCCGCCGGCGAGGTCGAGGCGATCTGGCCCGCGCACGGTCCCGTGCTCGACGACGCCGGCGCCGTGCTCGACCACTACCTGGTGCACCGCCGCGAGCGGCTCGGCCAGGTCGAGTCCGCGCTCCGCGAGCTCGCCGTACCCCTCACCCCCGAGCTCGCCGAGGACGACACCCTGCCCCGCCGCGTCGTCGAGGTCGTGTACGCCGACGTCGACCAGTCGGTGTGGTTCGCCGCCGAGATGTCCGTCCGCGCCCAGTTGGCGTATCTCGCCGGCTCACCGGGTTTCGAGGCTCGTCGCTAGCGCTCCTCGCACCTCAACCAGCGTCGAGGGACGCTGGTTGAGGTGCGAGCGGAGCGAGCCTCGAAACCCGTCTTGCCGGTTGGAGCGGGTTTCGAGGCTCAGGACTTCGTCCTTCGCGCCTCAACCAGCGGTCATCGACGCTGGTTGAGGTGTGAGCGGAGCGAGCCTCGAAACCGGTCTTGCCGAGAGGTGGCGCTGATCGAGGCTGTCGGTTGACTCGCCGGGTTTCGAGGCTCAGGACTTCGTCCTTCGCACCTCAACCGGCGGGGGACGGTCAGACGCGGGTGCCGACCCCGGTGGGGAGGCGGTACGTCGCGTCCAGGACCCGGCTCGCGTGGGAGAGCCAGTGGACGTCCTCGCCCGGGTGCAGGGTGTGCACGAGGACGAGGTCCCAGGCGCGGCGCCACGGGTGGTCGGTGCCCGCCAGCAGGCCGTCCTCGAGGGCGACGTGGTCGACGTACGGGTCGACGTACGACACCTCGGCGCCGCCGCGCCGGAACCGCTCGATGATCTCCAGCGCGGGGGACTCGCGGACGTCGGCGACGCCCGGCTTGTACGAGACGCCGACGACCAGCACCTGCGCGCCGGCCAGCGGGATGCCCGCCTCGGCCAGCACCTCGCGGCCGCGCTGCACGACCCGGCCGGGACGGGCGGCGATGGCGCGCATGGTGGCGTCCACGACCGGTGCCTCGGCCCGGTCCGCGCGCAGCTGCCACAGCAGGTAGTGCGGGTCGCAGGGGATGCAGTGCCCGCCGACGCCGGGGCCGGGGTTGAACGGCATGAAGCCGTACGGCTTGGTCGCCGCCGCCCCGATCACCTCGGTGACGTCGAGGCCGAGGCGCTGGCACACGTCGGCCATCTCGTTGACGTAGGCGATGTTGACCGCGCGGAAGGTGTTCTCGTGCAGCTTGGTCATCTCCGCGACCTCGGGCGAGCTGACCTCGTGCACGACCGGCGCCGTACGACGCAGCACGTCCGCCGCGCTCCGGGTGCAGGCCGGAGTGAGCCCGCCGACGACCCGCGGCGTGGCCTCGACCGGGAAGTCGACGTTGGCGGGGTCGATGCGCTCGGGCGAGAACGCCACGTGCACGTCCACGCCGGGCACCAGACCGCGCTCGCGCAGCGGGCCGTCGAGCAGGTCGCGGGTGGTGCCGACGTACGTCGTCGACGTCAGGACCAGCAGCTGACCGGGACGGGCGCGCTCGACGACGACCCGGCAGGCGGCACGCAGCGCGGTCAGGTCGGGGGTCAGGTGGTGGTCGACCGGGGTCGGCACGCAGACGATGATCGCGTCGGCCTCGGCGAGCCGCTCGGCGTCGCCCGTCACGACCAGCCGGTCGTCGCCCTGCAGCGCGGCCAGCCGGTCGAGGTCGCGGGGGAGCAGGTCGACCTCGCCGTGCGCGATCGCGGTACGCCGCGGCTCGCTGACGTCGTACCCGATGACCCGCCCGCCGCCCGCGACGTACGCGAGGGCGGTCGGCAGGCCGACGTACCCCAGGCCGACGACGCCGAGCGTGGCGCTGTCGGTCCGAGGGCCGGCCGCCACGGGTGCGGCGGCAGCGGTGGGACGCTCCTGGGTCTGCGACATGGCTACGGCATCGGTCCTGCCGGACCGGTCCTGAGCGAATCCGCCGATCTCCTCAGGCGCACGCCGCTCGGGCCGACAACACCGGGGAACCCCCATTCCCAGGAGAGAACTCCCATGACTTCAGTCTCGGCTCGTCGCATCGGACTCGGCACCACCGCCGTGACCGTGCTCGGTCTGCTCGCCGCGGGTACCCCCGCCCTGGCGGCCAGCCCGTCGTACTCGATCATCTGCTCGTCCGCCCAGTTCGAGGCCTCCCGCACCCAGGAGACCACCCACCAGCTGCACTGCGAGGACTCGAACGGCGACGCCGTCGACGAGTACGTCGTGGTCTCCGCACCGACGAAGGCCGAGACCTTCGACCTCGACGCCGCCACGGGCGAGGTGACCTACCAGCCGAAGGCGAACGCCGTCGGCACCGACACGTTCACCTTCAAGGCGGTCGTCGAGGACCTCGCCGAGAGCCCGGTCACCACCGCCGTCGTCACCATCGAGAACGACCGGCCGGTCTGCGCGACCGTGGCCCCGCAGTCGGTCCGGCACAACGCCACCCTGACCGTCCCGCTCGTGTGCTCCGACCCCGACGGCGACACCCTGCAGATCCAGACGGGTACGACGGGCGCCGCGCACGGCAACGTCGCGATCGTCGCCGGCAAGGCCGTCTACACCCCCGCCCCGGGCTACACCGGCGCGGACGCCTTCACCCTGGTCGCCACCGACGGCGACCTGCTGTCCGAGCCGGCCGCCGTCGCGGTCACCGTGACCAACGCCGCGCCGACGTGCGCTCCCGGCGCCGTCCGGACCACCCACGGCCGCGCCGTGTCCTTCCCGGTCTCCTGCGTCGACGTCGACGGCGACACGCTGACCCGGTCGGTCGTGGCGAAGGCCCAGCACGGCACCGTCACCGTCGCCGGCACCACGGCCACCTACCGCCCGGCCGCGGGCTACGTCGGCAAGGACGTGTTCTCCCTCGGCGCGACCGACGGCCTCGTCGCCTCCGCGCCGGCCGCCTTCGCCGTCCAGGTCACCAACGCCATCCCGTCCTGCAAGGCCAAGGTCAAGCTGAGCGCCCGCTCCGCCGGCCGCTCCAAGGCGACCAAGGTCCCCTTCAAGCTCACCTGCACCGACGGCGACCGTGACGCCGTCAAGGTGGTCGTGGCCGCCAAGCCCAAGAAGGGCAAGCTCGTCTCCAAGGGCGGCAAGTGGACCTACGTCGCCAAGAAGGGCTTCTCCGGCAAGGACACCTTCACCCTGCGGCCGACCGACGGTGTCTCGACCGGCAAGCCGGTCAAGTTCACCGTCAACGTGAAGAAGCCGGCGCGCAAGCGCTGAGCGACCCACTCGTCCGTCCCGGCTGCCCCGGGGGTGCGAACCCCCGGGGCAGACCCACTCCCAGGAGCTCGCTCGTGCCCTCCTTCGCCGTCACCGGGGTCGCCTCCGTGGTCGCCGCCCTCGTCGTCAGCCTGCTGCCGGGCCTGACCGCTCCGGCCGAGGCCGCGCGGTCCGCACGGCCCGCCCGACCGGGTCCGCTCACCGTTGCGACCGTGACGCAGTCCGGCGCCGTGGTCGACTTCGGCCGCTCGAAGGGCTCCGGCCGGGTCAGCTATCGGATCAAGGCGGGCGGCAAGACGGTCGCGCGCAGCCGCCGTACCTCTCGGGTGCCGGTGTCGCTCGCCTGCGGCCGCACCTACGTCCTGAGCGCCGTGGCCGTCGACCGCCGCGGCCGCCGCTCCACCCCGTCGCCGAGCGCCCGGCTGCGTACCCGCGCCTGCCTCGACAAGACCCCGCCGACCGCGCCCACCGGGCTGGTCGCCACCTCCCGCACCGGCAGCGAGGTCGGGCTCGCCTGGAAGCCCGCGCGCGACAAGGTCGGCGTCACCGGCTACCTCGTCTACCGCGACGGCGTCGTGCTCGGCGGCGCGACCGGCAGGGCGTACGTCGCCCGCAACCTGCGCGCCAGCACGACGTACACGTTCTCCGTCCGGGCCCGCGACCGCGCGGGCAACCTGTCGGCGCCGGTCACCCTCCGCGTCGCCACGACCCTGCCCCCGCAGTCGACCGGCGACAACCGCTCGTTCGTGCTCACCACCGACGACGCGTCCTTCGCCGACGCGCAGCGCCACTACCGGCAGCTGGACCGCGTCTTCCCGACCTTCTTCGAGCTGACCCGTCACGGCGACGTCTCCGGGACCGGCCGGCCCGCGCTCACGACCTGGTTCCAGGACCGCGGGGTGCGCGTCATGCCGCGCTTCCACTCCGAGGACCCGGGCGTCATCGAGGCGCTGCTGACCGACCCCGTGCGTCGCAACCGGGGCGCCGAGCAGGTCGCCGCCATCGTCCGCGAGGGCGGGTACGACGGCGCCAGCCTCGACCTCGAGATGAGCATGCCGACCGTCGGCACCGGCACGCTGACCAAGCAGGAGCGCTGGGACGCGATCCGCGACGGCTACAGCGCCTACGTCGAGCGGATCTCCGAGCTCGTGCACGCCGACGGCGGCCTGGTCTCCGTCGCGGTCTCCGCGAACTGGTGCACCGCGACCGACCCGCTCACCCGAGCGACGGTCTACTGCTCCGACTCGGGCTCGCGGAGCACGGTCCGGCCGCGGGCGTACCTCTTCGACTACCCGCGGCTGCTGGCCGCCGCCGACGAGCTCTGGGTGATGGCCTGGGGCCTGCACTGGTCGACCAGCGAGTCCGGCCCGGTGGCCGACCTGCGCTGGCTCTCCGCGGTCGTCGACTACTACCACGACCTGCTGGCGGACCGCCCCGAGCTCGTCGAGAAGCTGACGCTCGGCACCAACCTGTACGCGATGGACTGGTCGGAGACCGTGGTCCGCACCGACCGGATCGCCTGGCCGGGATCGGCGTACCCGACCGCGCCGGTCTGCCCGGTGCCCTCGCGCACCGCCCGCGCGCGGACGTCGTACGAGGGGGTTCCCGGATCGGGCACCCTCGTCGTGGACTGGGTCTGCCTGAACCGCGCTGCTACCACGCGTGAGCACCAGCAGGTTGTCTCCGCCTTCGGCGAGTTCACCTCGAACGTCTTCGACGAGGAGTCGGCCGAGAACGTCCTGACCGTCGACGACCCGGTCGCGCCGGGCGCCCAGCGGGTGCTCTGGTACGTCGACCGGCGCACCATCCAGCAGCGTGCCGCGCTCGCCGCGTCGGCCGGCTGGAGTCTCGGGTTCTGGCGGCTGGGCCGCGAGGACCAGAGCATCTGGAGTCTCGCCGAGCTGCAGGGGAGTGCCTCGTGACCGCCATCCTCGAGCCCGAGGTCGCCTCGGCCGTCCCGGCGCCGGCCGCGCCGTCGTCGCCGCCGTCGTCCGGGCGGGTCCGTGGGGCGCACGTGCTGTGGCGGCTGACCGTCGTCGGGTACGCCGCCGCGCTGCTCGTCTTCGTGCTGTCGCTGAAGGTCGGCGACGCGCTGGCGACGAGCATGGTGCTGCGGGTCTACGCCTACGTGCTGGCGGCGTACCTGCTCACCCGGGTGGGGCTCGCCGCGCTCTACCGCCCGGACCGCACGACGGTGCCCGACGCCGACCTCCCGACGCTGGTGATCGCCGTGCCCGCGTTCAACGAGGAGGCACACGTCGAGGACACCATCGACGCGCTGTTCCGGGTCGACTACCCGGCCGAGAAGCTGCGGGTGGTCGTCGTGGACGACGGCTCCACCGACCAGACCTGGGCGCGGATCCGCGCCAGCGCGGTCCGGCACCCGCTCCTGGACGGCATCCGGTTCTCCCGCAACCGGGGCAAGCGCGCGGCGATGGCCGCCGCCGTACGCGCCGCCGACGGCGCCGACCTGGTCGTCTTCGTCGACTCCGACTCCGTCCTGGAGCCGCAGGCGCTGCGCGAGCTGGTCAAGCCGTTCCTCGGCGACGCGGCCGGCCGGGTCGGCGCGGTGACCGGGCAGGCCGACGTCCAGAACCCCGGCACCAACCTGCTCACCCGGCTGCAGCAGGTCCGCTACTTCGCGGCGTTCCGCGTCATCAAGGCGGCCGAGTCGCGGTACGGCGCGGTCACCTGCGCGTCGGGCTGCTTCTCGGCGTACCGCCGCTCCGACCTGCTCGACGTCCTCCCCGAGTGGGAGAACCAGCGCTTCCTCGGCCAGGAGGCGACCTTCGGCGACGACCGCGCGCTCACCAACGCGCTGCTGCGCCGCGGGCTCGAGGTGCGCTACCAGTCGACCGCGGTCAGCGCGACGCTCGTGCCCGACCGGTGGCGGGCCTTCCTGCGCCAGCAGCTGCGCTGGAAGAAGTCCTGGCTGCGCGAGACCCTCTACGTCGTCCGCTTCGCCTGGCGGTGGCCGCTGCTCGCGTCGTTCGCCGTGTACGCCAGCGTCGCCTTCCAGCTCCTCGGTCCGCTCGTCGCGCTGCACCTGCTGGTGATCCGGCCGGTGTTCCTCGGTGGCTCGCCCTGGCTGTACCTGATCGGCCTGCAGGTCGTCGCCGTCCTCTACGGGCTGCTGTACGCCGGCGTGAAGCGCAGCCCGCACTGGTGGGGCGGCATCGCCTTCGCGTTCGCCTACTCGGCGGTGATCAGCTGGCAGATCTACTGGGCGATGCTGACCCAGCGCAACACCTCGTGGGGCACCCGCGCGTCGTCCATCACCGGCGAGGGCGAGCCGCTCGCGGTCGCCGAGGTCGTCGGCGAGCCCGGCGACTGCGGCCTGCCGCTGCTCTGCGAGCCCGGCACGCGGACCCAGCCGGTTGCGTCAGCGGGCGACGTGGCTGTCGCCGAGCGCGAGCCCGTCCCCGACTGGGACGCCGCCACCCGCCGCGACTGGGTCATCGGCGTACTCGCGGTCCCGGCCTCGGCGCTGCCGGTGCTGTGGTGGGTGTTCTGGCGCTAGGTCGCGCCGGCCCGTGGGTCGCCGTACGGCTGCGGCGTGTCCCAGGGCCGCAACTGCGGCCGTCGGACAGGTTCGCCCGCGCGAGCCTCAGCGAGCCCGGCGCGCCAACCGCTCGACGTCCATGATCACGACCGAGCGCGGCTCCAGCCGCAGCCAACCCCGCGAGGCGAAGTCGGCGAGCGCCTTGTTGACCGTCTCACGGGAGGCGCCGACCAGCTGGGCCAGCTCCTCCTGAGTCAGGTCGTGGTGCACGTGCACGCCGTCGTCGGCGGTGCGGCCGAAGCGGTCGGCGAGGTCGAGCAGCGCCTTGGCGACGCGGCCGGGGACGTCGGAGAAGACCAGGTCGGCGACGACGTCGTTGGCCTTGCGGAGCCGGCCGGCGAGCTGGGCGAGGAGACCGCGGGCCACGACGGGCCGGCCCTCGAGCCAGCGCAGCAGGTCCTCGTGGGAGAGCGAGGCGAAGGCGGCGTCGGTGACGGCGGTGACGGTCGCGGAGCGCGGACCCGGGTCGAAGAGCGACAGCTCGCCGAACATCTGGCCGGGGCCGAGGATCGCGAGCAGGTTCTCGCGGCCGTCGGACGAGGTGCGGCCGAGCTTCACCTTGCCGTCGAGGACGATGTAGAGCTTGTCGCCCGAGTCGCCCTCGTGGAACAGCACGTCGCCGCGCCGCAGCCGGTTCTCGGCCATCGACGCACGCAGCGCGGTGGCGGCCTCGTCGTCGAGGGCGCTGAACAGCGGCGCCTGACGCAGTACGTCGTTGTCCACGGGTCCTCCTGGTTGACGGGTACGGCGGCCCTCACCTGCGCAAAGGCGTTCCAGCGGTAGATCCTAGCCAGTGGTTTATCTCACAGGCGACACCGGGGCCGCGAGTCGGCGGTGCGCGGGGACGACGGCACCGTCGGTGGGTCGCCGTACCCTGAACCCGTGCCCGCGACCCCCCTGCCCGTGAAGCCCGACACGAGCCTGGTCCGCCGGGCGCGCAAGATCGACCGGGTGCTCGCGGAGACCTATCCCGACGCCCGCTGCGAGCTCGACTTCGACGACCCGTTCCAGCTGCTGGTCGTGACCGTCCTCTCGGCGCAGACGACCGACAAGCGGGTCAACGCGGTGCGGCCGACCCTGTTCGCCGCGTACCCCGACGCGAAGGCGATGGCGGCCGCCGACCGCACGACGCTGGAGGGCATCGTCGGGCCGCTCGGGTTCTTCCGCGCCAAGACCGAGTCGCTGCTCAAGCTGAGCGCCGCGCTGGTCGAGGACCACGACGGCCAGGTACCGCCGCGCCTCGCCGACCTGGTCAAGCTGCCCGGCGTCGGCCGCAAGACCGCCAACGTCGTGCTCGGCAACGCCTTCGACGTCCCCGGCATCACCGTCGACACCCACTTCGGCCGCCTGGCCCGACGCTTCGGCTGGACCGAGGAGACCGACCCGGTCAAGGTCGAGCACGCCGTCGGCGCGCTGTTCCCCAAGCGCGACTGGACGATGCTCAGCCACCACCTGATCTGGCACGGCCGGCGCCGCTGCCACAGCCAGAAGCCGGCCTGTGGGGCGTGCCCGGTCGCGCGCTGGTGCCCGGCGTACGGCGCCGGCCCCACCGATCCGGAGGTCGCGGCCAAGCTCGTCAAGACCGAGGGCCGTGCATGAGGCGGCTGCTGGCCGGGGCGGCGGTGCTGCTGCTCCTGGCGACCGGGTGCACGGACGACGACTCCGGCCCGGCGGGCTCCGCGGGGCCGTCGCGCGTCGATGTCGACACCCCCGAGCTGCGCGCGCTGAAGCAGGAGATCGGCGTCGAGACCTGCGTGCCGGGCGAGGGCACCGACGGCGCACTGCCGGAGCTCACCCTGGCCTGCCTGGGTGGCGGACCCGACGTCGACCTGGCCTCGCTGCAGGGGCCGCTGATCGTCAACTTCTGGTACGCCGCGTGCGGGCCGTGCCGCGAGGAGATGCCGGCCATCCAGGAGTTCCACGAGCGGTACGGCGACCAGGTGCCGGTCGTCGGCGTCACGAAGGACATCTACCCCGAGTTCGCCCTCGAGCTGGCTCGGACGACCGGAGCCACGTACCCGCAGCTGGCCGACCCCGGTGACGACATCAGCGGCACCGAGATCCGCCCCCGTGGCTATCCCGCCTTCGCCTTCCTCACCGCCGACGGCGAGGTGGAGATGACGGCGGGCGGCATCGACTCGGTCGAGGAGCTGGTCGAGCTGGTCGACGCGAAGCTGGGGATCAAGCTGTGACCCTTCCCGACTGGCTGGTCCCCGTGCGGGAGGCGGCTGAGACGATCGAGGCGAGCCACCTGACCCGGTTCGTGCCGCCCGAGGGATCCGACGCCCGGCGCGGCGCCGTACTCATGCTGTTCAGCGAGGGCCCGACGGGAGCCGAGCTGCTGCTGACCGAGCGCGCCCACGACATGCGTTCCCATCCGGGCCAGGTGTCCTTCCCGGGCGGTTCCCTCGACCCGGGCGAGGGGGTCGTCGAGGCCGCGCTGCGCGAGGCCGAGGAGGAGGTCGGTGTCGCGCCGTCGTCGGTCGAGGTCTTCGGCCTGCTGCCCGAGCTGTGGCTGCCGCCGAGCAACTTCGCCGTCACGCCGGTCCTCGGCTGGTGGCGCGAGCCCGGCGGTGCCGAGGTGGTCAGCCGCGCCGAGGTGCACGCGATCCACCATGCCCCGATCAGCGAGCTCCTCGACCCCGAGCACCGGGTCTCCGTGCGCCACCCCAGCGGCTACGTCAGCCCCGGCTTCATGATCGGTCCAGACAAGGACGTCATCCTCTGGGGTTTCACGGGCGGGATCATCACGCGTCTGTTCGACTACCTCGGGTGGTCGCGCCCGTGGGACGATGCGCGCGTCCGCGACCTCCCGGCGTACATGCTGGCCGGTGACTCGCGCGCCCAGCGCAACGCCCGCGCCGGGATGCTGGACATCGAGCACGACGAGGACGACGGCGAGGAGCCGGCATGAACCTGCTGGACTGGCTGCTGGTGGCCCTGGTCGTCGCCTACGCCCTCTCCGGCTACTGGCAGGGCTTCATCACAGGCGCCTTCGCGACTGCGGGGCTGCTGCTCGGAGGCCTGTTCGGGGTCTGGCTCGCGCCGGTCGCGCTGGGGGAGGCCTCTCCCTCGACGTGGGTCTCGCTGGGCGCGCTGTTCATCGTGATCCTCGCGGCGTCGCTCGGCCAGGCGCTGTTCCAGTTCGTCGGCGCGAGGATCCGCAACCGGATCACCTGGCAGCCGATCCGGGCCATCGACGCCGTCGGCGGTGCGTTGCTCAGCGCGGCCGCCGTGCTGCTCGTCGCGTGGGCGCTCGGCGTCGCCGTCTCCGGCAGCCGGATCGGCCAGGTCACCCCGATGGTCCGCGAGTCGACGGTGCTCGCCAAGGTCAACAGCGTGCTGCCGCAGTCGGCGCCCGGCGTGCTGAGCACCTTCAACGACGTCGTCGGCACCAGCTTCTTCCCGCGCTACCTCGAGCCGTTCGCCCCCGAGCGGATCGTCGAGGTCGCGCCGGGCGACAGCAAGCTGCTGGAGAAGCGCCGCGTGCGCGTCGCCCAGGAGAGCGTGCTGAAGGTCCGGGCCACGAACCGCTGCGGCCGCGGCGTCGAGGGCACCGGCTTCCTGTACGCCGAGGACCGGCTGATCACCAACGCCCACGTGGTCGCCGGCGTCGACGATCCCGAGGTGCTGCTCGGCGAGGAGTCGGTCCCCGCCACGGTCGTGCTCTACGACCCGCAGCTCGACCTCGCCGTGCTGCAGCTCGACGCGCAGGGCCGGGCCACGCTCCGCTTCGACCAGGGTGCCCAGGCGGGCGACCCGGTCGTGATCCTGGGCTACCCCCAGGACGGCCCGTACGACGCGCAGGCCGCCCGGATCCGGGCCGAGCAGCGGCTGCGGTCCCCCGACATCTACGGCCGCGGCTCGGTCATCCGCGAGGTCTTCTCCCTGCGCGGGCTCGTCCGTCCCGGCAACTCCGGCGGTCCGATCGTCGAGCGCGACGGCGACGTCGTCGGCGTGGTGTTCGCCGCCTCGGTCACCGACAAGGACACCGGCTACGCCCTCACCGCTGCGCAGGTCGCCGACACCGCGGCCGAGGGCCGCGCCCGCAGCAGCGAGGTCTCGACCGGCGAGTGCGCCGGCTGACGCTGGTTGAGGTGCGAAGCCGCGCTAGCGGGTGGCCCCACGCTGGTTGAGGTGCGAAGCCGCGCTAGCGGGTGAGCCTCGAAACCCCGTGAGCCGACAAGCAGCCCCCACCGGGTCCGTCGTACGTCAGGCCATGCCCTTGAACGCCTTGGGGATCTCGCGGCCCTGTTCGATCGCCTTCTCGGGCGGCCCGACCTGCTTGACCTTCTTCACGCCGATGAAGACCAGCAGCGCGGCGATCCCGAGGTAGAGGGCGAAGACGATCAGGAACGCCCAGTGCAGGCTGAGCCCCTGGCCGTTCCAGTTGATGAAGTAGGCGAGCGCCACCGAGAACATGATGATGGCGAGCACGGCGACGAAGGCGGCCGCGGCGAACATCGCGACGCCCAGGCCGCCGGCCTTGACGCTGACCTTCAGCTCGGACTTCGCGAGCTCGATCTCCTTGGAGATCAGCGTCGAGATGTCGCGGCTCGCGTCGGCGACGAGGCGACCGATGGTGGGGTCGTCCTTGCTGGGTGCCTGGACGGGTTCGGTGGCCATGCGGGCAGTCCCCCTGCTGGTGCGGTTGCGCTGGTCGTGCAGACCCTACAAGCCGGGCTGCTCCCGGCGTTCGTCGCGCTGGTAGACGTCGGGTACCCCGTCCGCGTCCAGATCCAGCATCTCCTCCTCGTGCAGTCGACGGTAGACCCGGTTGCGGCTGCGCAGCACCACGGTCGCGAGCAGCGTCGCGACCAGCGACCCGACGAGTACGCCGACCTTCGCGTGCTCGTCCTGCGGCGTACCGCTCCCGAACGCGAGCTCGCCGATGAGCAGGGAGACGGTGAACCCGATGCCGGCGAGCATCGCCATGCCGATGACGTCGACCCAGGACAGGTCCTCGTCGAGGTCCGCGCGGGTGAAGGTCGCGAGCAGCCAGGTCGAGCCGGCGATGCCGAGGGTCTTGCCCACGACCAGCCCGGTCACGATGCCGAGGGCGATCGGGTCGGTGAGCGCACTTCTCAGCCCGTCGAGCCCGCCCACGTCGACGCCGGCGGCGAAGAACGCGAAGACGGGTACGGCGACCCCCGCCGAGATCGGCCTGACCAGGTGCTCGAAGTGCTCGGCCAGGCCGGGACCCGCCTCCGGCCCGCCGGCCGACTCGCTGCGCAGCACCGGCACGGTGAAGCCCAGCAGCACCCCGGCGACCGTGGCGTGCACGCCCGACTCGTGCACCAGCACCCAGGCCAGGACGGCCAGCGGGATCAGCAGCCACCCGGAGCGGATCCGCCGCTGCACCAGGACGGCGAAGAGCGCGATCGGCACCAGCGCGAGGAGGAGGTACGACGGCCGCAGGTGGTCGGTGTAGAAGATCGCGATGATGGTGATGGCCAGCAGGTCGTCGACGACGGCGAGGGTCAGCAGGAACGTCCGCAGCCCGCTCGGGAGGTGCGTGCTGATCACGGCCAGGATCGCGACGGCGAACGCGATGTCGGTGGCGGTCGGGATCGCCCAGCCGGCGAGGTCGCCGCTGGAGCCGAGGTTCCACAGGACGTAGACCACGGCAGGCATCGCCATCCCGCCGACCGCCGCGACTACGGGCAGTGCGGCGCGGCGGGGATCGCGCAGGTCACCCGCGACGAACTCGCGCTTCAGCTCCAGTCCGGCGACGAAGAAGAAGATGGCCAGCAGCCCGTCGGCCGCCCAGGTGCCGAGGGTGAGGTTCAGATGGAGGGCCTCCGGGCCGATCCGCAGGTCGCGGAGGTTCTCGTACGCCTCGGAGAAGGCGGTGTTCGACCAGACGATCGCGATCAGCGCGCCGACGATCAGCAGCAGGCCGCCGGTGGTCTCGGCGCGCAGGATCTCGGTGATGCGCGAGGCTTCGGGGAACGAGCCGCGGCTGAACAGGCGACGGGTGGGGGACACGGTGCTCCTGAGGGGTCGGCGACAGAGAAGCCGACCAGACTTCCCGGCACACCACCCCTGACCCTACCGCCGAGCCGGCGTGAGTTCGGTGCCGAGCCGGCGCGAACTCGCGCCGGCTCGGCACCAAACTCACGCCGGCTCGGCGTGGGGATGGGGATGGGGGTGGGGTGTCAGTCCTCGGGCTTGGTGGCCAGGCCGTCGGAGATGAGGTTCATGACGGAGCTGTCGGCGAGGGTGGTGACGTCGCCGATCTCGCGGTGCTCGGCGACGTCGCGGAGCAGGCGGCGCATGATCTTGCCGGAGCGGGTCTTGGGGAGCTCGGGGACGATCATGATCTGTCGGGGCTTGGCGATCGCGCCGATCTCCTTGCGGACGTGGTTGCGCAGTTCCTCGACGATGTCGGCGCCGCCGTCACCGGCCTCGTCGCGCAGGATGACGAAGGCGCAGACGGCCTGGCCGGTGTCTTCGTCCTTGGCGCCGACGACGGCGGCTTCGGCGACCTTGGGGTGGGAGACGAGGGCGGACTCGATCTCGGTGGTGGAGAGGCGGTGGCCGGAGACGTTCATGACGTCGTCGACGCGGCCGAGGACCCACAGGTCGCCGTCGTCGTCCTTCTTGGCGCCGTCGCCGGCGAAGTACCACCCCTGCTTGGCGTAGCGGGACCAGTAGGTGTCCTTGAAGCGGTCGTCGTCGCCCCAGATGGTGCGCAGCATGGAGGGCCAGGGTTCGGTGAGGACGAGGTAGCCGCCGGAGCCGTTGGGCACCGACTCGCCCTCCTCGGTGACGACGTCGGCGGCGACACCGGGGATGGGGATCATCGCGGAGCCGGGCTTGCCGTGGGTGACGCCGGGCAGGGGGCTGATCATGATCGCGCCGGTCTCGGTCTGCCACCAGGTGTCGACCACGGGGGTGCGGCCTCCGCCGATCACCTCGCGGTACCAGACGTAGGCCTCGGGGTTGATGGGCTCGCCGACCGAGCCCAGGAGCCGCAGTGAGGACATGTCGCGCTGGTCGGGGATCTCGCGGCCCTGCTTCATGAACGAGCGGATCGCGGTCGGGGCGGTGTAGAAGATCGTGACGCCGTACTCCTCGATGATCTGCCACCACCGGCCCCGTTCGGGGGAGTCCGGAGTGCCCTCGTAGAGCACCTGGGTGGTGCCGTTGGCGAGGGGGCCGTAGACGATGTAGGAGTGGCCGGTGACCCAGCCGATGTCGGCGGTGCACCAGTAGACGTCGGTCTCGGGCTTGAGGTCGAAGACGGCCCAGTGCGTGTAGGCGCTGCCGGCGAGGTAGCCGCCGGTGGTGTGCAGGATGCCCTTGGGCTTGCCGGTGGTGCCGGAGGTGTACATGACGTAGAGCGGGTGCTCGGCGTCGAAGAACTCCAGCTCGTGCTCGGTCGAGGCCTGCTCCACCGACTCGTGCCACCACACGTCGACGGAGTCGTCCCACTCGACGTCCTGGCCGGTGCGTCGTACGACGAGGACCCTCTCCACTACGTCGGTCTTGGTCCGCGCCTCGTCGACGGCGGGCTTGAGCGCGGAGGGGGCGCCGCGGCGGTAGCCGCCGTCGGCGGTGATGACGACCTTGGCGTGGCAGTCGGTGAGCCGGGAGGCGAGCGCGTCGGAGGAGAACCCGCCGAAGACCACGGTGTGGGGGGCGCCGATGCGGGCGCAGGCCAGCATCGCGACGACGGTCTCGGGGATCATCGGCAGGTAGATCGCGACCCGGTCCCCGGCACGCACGCCCAACGAGGTGAGCGCGTTCGCGGCCTGGCTGACCTCGTCCTTGAGCTGGGCGTAGGTGATGGTGCGCTTGTCGTCGACCGGCTCGCCGACCCAGTGGAAGGCGACCTTGTCGCCGTTGCCGGCCTCGACGTGGCGGTCGACGCAGTTGTACGCCGCGTTCAGTCGGCCGCCGACGAACCACTTCGCGAACGGGGGGTTGGTCCAGTCCAGGACGGTGTCCCACTTCCGGTCCCAGGACAGCCGCTCGGCCTGCTCGGCCCAGAACCCCTCACGGTCCGCGGCCGCCCGCGCGTAGGCCTCCTCGGTGAGGTTGGCGTTGGCTGCCAGCTCGGCCGGCGGCTCGAACCGCCGGTCCTCCTTCAGCAGGTTCGACAGGGTCTCGTCGCTCACGTTCGCTCCTGGATCGTCACGGGATCGGCAGAAATGGGGTGGCCCCCGCCACACTAGTGGCGGGGGCCAGGGTCGGTCAGTGGGTGATGGCTTGCTCGGCGCCCGCCCCGGACAGGGCGCGGACCTCGAGCTCGGTGTAGCGCTCCTCGGCCGTCGGCTCGCGGCTCGAGATGGTGCCGAGGTAGCCGGCGAGGAAGCCCAGCGGGATCGAGATGATGCCGGGGTTCTCCAGCGGGAACCACGAGATGTCGATGCTGGTGGGCAGCAGCGACAGGTTCTTGCCCGCGGCGTCCTCGCCCTTGCCGGAGACGACCGGAGAGAAGAACACCAGGATCAGCGCCGAGCCCAGGCCGCCGTAGATGCTCCACGTGGCGCCGCGGGTGTTGAAGCGCCGCCAGAACATGTTGTAGACGATCGCCGGCAGGTTGGCCGACGCCGCGATGGCGAAGGCCAGGGCCACCAGGAACGCGATGTTCAGGTTCTGCGCCGGGATGGCCAGCAGGATCGCCACCAGGCCGATGCCGGCGGCGGCGAACCGCGTCATCCGGATCTCCTCCTGCTCGGTGGCCTTCCCCTTCTTGATGACGTTGTTGTAGATGTCGTGCGCCACCGAGGCCGACGACGTCAGCACGAGTCCGGCGACCACCGCGAGGATGGTCGCGAACGCCACGGCCGCGATCAGCGCCAGCAGGATGGCCCCTCCGGTCGAGCCGGCGCCTCCGCCGACCTCCTCGGCGAGCTTCGGCGAGGCCAGGTTGCCGGCCGCGTCCAGCGTGGAGGTGTCGAGCAGGGCGGCCGCACCGAAGCCGAGCACCAGCGTGAACAGGTAGAACACGCCGATCAGGCCGATCGCCCAGAGCACCGACTTCCGCGCGTCACGCGAGGTCGGGACGGTGTAGAAGCGGATCAGGATGTGCGGGAGGCCCGCCGTACCGAGGACCAGGGCGATGCCGAGGCTGAGGAAGTCGATCTTGCTGGTCAGCGTGGCGCCGTACTTCAGTCCGGGCTCGAGGAACGCCTGACCGGCACCGGAGTTGTCGGCCGCCGTGCCGAGTAGCTCGGAGAGGTTGAAGTCGAACTTCGCGAGCACCAGGACGACGATCAGCGCCGAGCCGGTCATCAGCAGCACGGCCTTGACGATCTGCACCCACGTCGTGCCCTTCATGCCGCCGACGGTCACGTAGAAGACCATCAGGGCGCCGACGGCGACGATCACGAGGTTCTTGGTGGCCTGGCTGTCGACGTCGAGCAGCAGGGTGACCAGCGCACCCGCGCCGACCATCTGCGCCAGCAGGTAGAAGATCGAGACGACCACGGTCGAGGTCGCCGCCGCCATCCGGACCGGGCGCTGCCTCATCCGGTACGCCAGCTGGTCGGCCATCGTGTAGCGACCCGAGTTGCGCAGCATCTCCGCGACGAGCAGCAGGGCCACCAGCCAGGCGACCAGGAAGCCGATCGAGTAGAGGAAGCCGTCGTACCCGGAGAGCGCGATGGCGCCGGAGATGCCGAGGAACGACGCCGCCGACATGTAGTCGCCGCCGATCGCCAGGCCGTTCTGGATCCCGGAGAAGGAGCGGCCGCCGGCGTAGAAGTCGGCGGTGCCGGATGTCTGCCGGCTGGCCCAGAAGGTGATGCCGACGGTCAGCGCGACGACGGCGAGGAACAGGACGGTGGTGAGCACCTGGTGGTCCATGTCAGTGCCCCTTCGCCTTCGTCGCGCGGTACTCGTCGTCGATCACCTTGGCGAGCGGGTCGAGCTTGGAGGTGGAGTAGCGGGAGTAGAGCCAGGCCAGCAGGAACGTGGTCACGAACTGCAGCAGCCCGAAGATCAGGGCGACGTTGATGTTGCCGAAGACCTGCTTGCTCATGAAGTCGCCCGCCCAGTTCGACATGACGACGTACAGCAGGTACCAGGACAGGAAGGCCACCGTCGCGGGGAACACGAAGCCGCGGTAGAGACGCCGCAGCTCGGTGAACTCCGGACGCGCGTGCAGCTCGTCGTACACCGGATCGTGGCGCGCGGCCTGGTCCGGGTCGTGGTCGTGGGTCGTCACGAGGTTCCCCTCTCCGAGAAGCGATGTGATCGCCGTCACGGTAGGAGCGGGCGCATCCGCGTCGTGAGAGGTGTGCGCGCGCACGTCGCCCAGCGGACGGCGTACGTCGCCCAGCGGTCGATCTCGTACGACGAGCGGTCGCGGCCCCGAACGCTGGTCGAGGTGCGAAGGACGAAGTCCTGAGCCTCGAAACCCGGTGAGCAGAGAAGCAGCCCGAGCCGAGGCCGACGTGTGTCTCACCGGGTTTCGAGGCTCGCTCCGCTCGCACCTCAACCAGCGTGGGGTGTGAGGCCGTGAGGAGAAGTTGACGACATCGGTACGGCGACAGGCCGCCGGTGTTACGCCCGGCTCCGAGGCTGAGGACACCTCGACCTCTCAGGGAGCCTCGACATGACCGTGACCGACAGCCGCCCCGTGACGTCCGCGACGTCGGCGGCGCCCGCCCGCCGTACCGGACGTTGGATCGACGACTGGCGCCCCGAGGAGCCGGAGTTCTGGGAGACGACCGGGCGGAGGGTGGCCCGGCGCAACCTGGTCTGGTCGATCTTCGCCGAGCATCTCGGGTTCTCGGTGTGGCTGATCTGGAGCGTGAGCTCGGCGTTCCTGGTGTCGATGGGCTTCAGCTACAGCCCGCAGCAGCTGTTCCTGCTCATCGCGCTGCCCAACCTGGTGGGGTCGCTGCTGCGGCTGCCGTACACCTTCGCCGTGCCGAAGTTCGGCGGGCGCAACTGGACGATGGCCAGCGCCGCGCTGCTGCTGATCCCGACGCTCGGCTTCGCGGTCGCGGTGCAGAACCCGGACACGCCGTTCTGGCTGTTCTGCCTGATCGCCGCGACGGCCGGCCTCGGCGGGGGCAACTTCGCCAGCTCGATGGCCAACATCAACTTCTTCTACCCCGCCGCGAAGAAGGGCGCCGCCCTCGGCCTCAACGCCGCCGGCGGCAACCTGGGCGTCGCGCTGATCCAGCTCTTCCTGCCGGTCATCGTCGGCGGCGCGGGCATCTTCGGCATGGTCCAGGCCAGCGACGGCGGGATCCACCTGGAGCGGGCCGCCTACGTGTACGCCGCCCTCGCGGTGGTGGCGACGCTCGCGGCGTACCTCTGCATGGACAACCTCACCTCCGCGCAGTCGAAGCCGCGCGAGCAGCTGGCGGTCGTCCGCGAGAGGCAGACCTGGGTGATGGCGTTCCTCTACATCGGCACGTTCGGCTCGTTCATCGGCTACTCGGCCGCGATGCCGCTGCTGATCAAGCTCAACTTCTGGGTGCCCGAGCCGGCGCCGCTCGGTACCGGCATCTACTTCGCGTACTTCGCCTTCCTCGGCGCGCTCGTCGGCTCCGCGACCCGACCGTTCGGCGGCTGGTTGGCCGACAAGTACGGCGGCGCGCGGGTCACCCTCGGCGCGTTCGCCGGGATGATCGTCGCCACCCTGGCGGTCCTGTGGACGCTCACCCAGCTGACCCCGAACCCCACGCAGAGCCCCGCGATCGCCGACGACAATCAGTCCTGGTTCCCGTGGTTCCTGGCCTTCTTCCTGTGCATCTTCGCCGCGACCGGCATCGGCAACGGGTCGACGTACAAGATGATCCCGGCGATCTTCCGCACCCAGGCCGAGCGCGCCACGACGGCCGGCACCCCGGAGCGGGCGGCCGCCCTGCACGCCGGCACCAAGAAGTCCTCGGCCGCGATCGGCGTCATCGGCGCCGTCGGTGCGGTCGGCGGCTTCCTGATCCCGATCGCCTTCAGCTCCCCGTGGGTGGAGCAGCCGATGGAGGCGACCAAGGGCGCGTTCGTGATCTTCACCGGCTTCTACGTCGTCTGCGCGGTCGTGACCTGGGCGGTCTTCCTCCGCAAGCCGGCGCCCGCCAAGGCGGCGACCAGCCTTGCCAACGCCGGGATCTGAGCGACGTTGACCGACACCCACTGCCCCTACTGCTCCCTGCAGTGCGGCATGACCCTCGCCCGTGAGGGCCGCGCGCTCGAGGTGCGGGCGCGCGACTTCCCGGTCAACGAGGGCGCGCTGTGTCGCAAGGGCTGGACGGCGACCGGCCTGCGCGGCAGCCGGGAACGACTGACCACGCCGCTGCTGCGCGACCAGGCGACGGGCGAGCTGCGGGCCGCGTCGTGGGACGAGGCGCTCGACGTCGTCGCCGACGGCGTACGACGGCTGCAGGCCGAGCGCGGTCGGGACACGGTCGCGATCTTCGGCGGTGGCGGGCTGACCAACGAGAAGGCCTACCTGCTCGGCAAGCTCGCCCGCGCCGCGCTGGGCACCAGCCGGATCGACTACAACGGCCGCTGGTGCATGTCGTCGGCCGCGACGGCCGGCAACCAGGCGTTCGGGATCGACCGGGGGCTGCCGTTCCCGCTGGCCGACATCGAGGGCACCGACGTACTGGTGCTGGTCGGCTCCAACCTCGCCGAGACCATGCCGCCGGCCGCGCGGCACCTGGACCGGCTGCGCGAGCGCGGCGGACACGTCGTGGTGATCGACCCGCGTCGTACGCCGACCGCGGACCGAGCCGACACCTTCCTGCAGCCGGTGCCCGGCACCGACCTCGCGCTCGCCCTCGGTGTCCTGCACCTGCTCGACGCGGCGGGCGCCGTCGACGAGGAGTACCTCGCCTCGCGCACGACCGGCTTCGACGACGTACGGCGGACCGCCGCGGCGTGGTGGCCGGAGCGGGTCGAGCGGGTGACCGGTGTCGAAGCGCCGCAATTGCGGCGATTGGGCGAGCTGCTCGCCGGCGCGGGGACGGTCACCGTCCTGACCGCCCGGGGCGCCGAGCAGCACCGCCAGGGCACCGCGACCGTGCTGGGCTGGCTGAACGTGGCGCTCGCGCTGGGCATGCCGGGACGCCCGCACGCGGGCTACGGCTGCCTGACCGGCCAGGGCAACGGGCAGGGCGGACGCGAGCACGGCCAGAAGTCCGACCAGCTCCCCGGCTACCGGATGATCGACGACCCGGCCGCCCGCGAGCACGTCGCCCGGGTCTGGGGCGTCGAGCCGGAGACGCTGCCGGGCAAGGGGCTCTCGGCGTACGAGCTCCTCGACTCGCTGGGCCGCGAGGACGGGTCGTCCGCGTTGCTCGTCTTCGGCAGCAACATCGTCGTCTCCGCGCCGAACGCCACCCACGTCACGGAGCGGCTGGCCGCGCTCGAGCTGCTCGTCGTGGCCGACATCGTGCTGAGCGAGACGGCCGCGCTGGCGGACGTCGTACTCCCGGTCACGCAGTGGGCCGAGGAGTCCGGCACCATGACCAACCTCGAGGGACGGGTGATCCTGCGCGAGCGGGCCGTCGCGCCACCCGAGGGGGTGCGCAGCGACCTCGACGTGATGGCCGGCCTGGCCGAGCGGCTCGGCTCGACCGCCGCGTTCCCGACCGACCCCGAGGAGGTCTTCGCCGAGCTGCGGCGGGCGTCCGCGGGCGGGCGAGCCGACTACGCCGGCATCAGCTACGAGCGGATCCGCGCCGAGGACGGCGTCTTCTGGCCGTGCCCGACGCCGGAGCACCCGGGTACGCCGCGGCTCTTCGCCGACCGCTTCGCCACCCCCGACGGTCGGGCGCGCTTCGTCGACGTCGACCACCTCGGCGCCGCCGAGCAGCCGGACGCGTCGTACCCGGTGCACCTGACGACGGGCCGGGTGCTCGCGCAGTACCAGTCCGGCGCGCAGACCCGCCGCGTCCGCGACCTCCCCGACGACGGCACGTTCGTCGAGCTGCACCCCATGTTGGCCGACCGGATCGGCGCCCGCGACGGCGACCCGATCGTCGTCGCCACCCGCCGCGGCGAGCTGAAGGCGCCCGCCCGGGTCGTCACCACGATCCGCCCCGACACGGTCTTCGTGCCCTTCCACTGGGTCGGCGCGAACCGGCTCACCAACGACGCCCTCGACCCCGCCAGCCGGATGCCGGAGTTCAAGGTCTGCGCCGCCGCGGTTTCCGCGGTGGTCGAACGTCGAGACTCCCGCAGCGTGCAGGTGAGGGTGGTCTAGGTCGGCGTACGGCGGGACTTCGTCCGTTCGCTGCTCGGCCCCCGGGGCTGGTGGTCGAGCAGTGAGGAGCGCCAGCGACGAATGTCCGTCGAGACCCCCGCAGCGTGCAGGTGACGGTGGTCTGGGTGGGTGGTCGGCGAGACGGGTCTCGACGGTCGCTCAGGACTTCGTCCGTTCGCTGCTCGACCTCCGGTGCCCGGTGGTCGAGCAGTGAGGAGCGCTAGCGACGAGTGCCCGTCGAGACCCCCGCAGCGTGCAGGTGAGGGTGGTCGGGGTGGGTGGTTGGCAAGACGGGTCTCGACGGGCGTTCAGGACTTCGTCCTTCTCTGCTCGACCACCGGGGGCGTCGCGACCTCCGGTGTGAGGCCGTGAGGAAGAGTTGACGACGGCGGTACGGCGACATGTCGTCGCTGTTACGCCGGTTGCCGAGGCTGGGGACATGTCAGCCACCCAGACCTCCGAGCGCGTCGTCGTGGTGGGCGCGGGGATGGCGGCGGCCCGGCTGGCCGACGAGGTGGCGGGCCGCGGCGGTCGCGTCGCGCTGATCGGCGACGAGCCGCACGCGCCGTACAACCGGATCCTGCTCTCGGCCGTCCTGGAGGGCACCCACGACCCCGCGGCGCTTGAGCTCGGGCTGCGCGACGACGTCGACCTGCGGCTCGGCAATCGGGTCGTCGAGATCCACCGCGCGGAGCGCGAGATCGAGCTCGCCGACCGCAGCCGGATGCCGTACGACACGCTCGTCCTGGCCACCGGCGCCATCCCGACGCTGCCGCCGATCCGTGGGCTCGTGCAGGTCGACGGGAGGCTGCACCAGAAGGTGCACGCGTTCCGGTCGCTGGCCGACTGCCGTCGACTCGACGCCGCGGTGCCGGACGCGCGAACGGCCGTCGTCGTCGGCGGCGGCCTGCTGGGCCTGCAGGTCGCCCGCGCGCTGAGCGTGCGCGGCCTCGAGGTCGAGGTCGTCGAGGGAGGCGAGCACCTGCTGCGCAGCCAGGTGGACGAGAAGGCCGGGCGGATCATCGCGCGGGACCTGAAGCGGCTGGGCGCGACCGTCTACACCGGCGCCCGCGCCGTACGCCTCACCGACGCGGGGCTGGTCCTCGACAACGGGTTCACGCTCGACACCGACCTGGTGGTGCTCACCGCCGGCGGCCGGCCCAGCACGGCGCTCGCCCGCCGCGCCGGCCTCGACGTACGCCGGGGCGTGGTGGTCGACGACCAGCTCCGCACCAGCGACGAGCGCATCCTCGCGATCGGCGACTGCGCCCAGCACCGCGGGCGGACGACCGGCTTCGTCCCGCCGGCGTGGGAGCAGGCAGGCCTCGCGGCCGCGCACCTCGCCGGCGAGCAGGTCGCGTACGCCGGGACCCGCAGCGTCGCCCGCCTGCGCGCGACCGGGCTGGACGTGGCCGTGCTCGGCGACCCCACCACCGCCGAGGGCGAGGTCGTCGAGGTGACCAACCCGGTGGTCGGGTCGCACCGGCGGCTGGTGGTCCACGGCGGCCGGATCGTCGCGGGGACCCTGGTCGGCGACCTCTCGCGCGTCGGCCTGATCACCCAGCACTTCGACCGCGGCACCGTGCTCGGCACCGGCGAGCCCGGTCGCCTGCTGATGCCCGAGCGGACCGCGGCCCCCGCCGTGCTCGCCGACGACGCCGAGGTCTGCGCCTGCGCGGGCGTCAGCGCCGGCCGGATCCGCGCCTGCGCGTCGTACGACGACGCCCGCACCACCACCCGCGCCACCACCGGCTGCGGCGGCTGTGCCGCCGTGGTCGCCTCACTCGTCACGGAAG
Organism: Nocardioides sp.; assembly: GCF_035503875.1. Taxonomy (GTDB): domain Bacteria; phylum Actinomycetota; class Actinomycetes; order Propionibacteriales; family Nocardioidaceae; genus Nocardioides. The sequence continues at coordinate 24,849 of NZ_DATJTA010000022.1, read as the reverse complement.
GAGCACTGGCATGAGCCCGCACCTGAGGAAGAAGCTCGTCGTCGTCGGCCACGGGATGGTCGGCCACCGGTTCGTGCAGGCCGCGATCGAGCGCGGCCTGACCGAGACGCACGACGTCGTCGTCGTGGGCGAGGAGCCGCGGCCGGCGTACGACCGGGTCGCGCTGACCTCGTTCTTCGAGCGCGGGGCCGACGAGCTGTCGTTCCTCCCCGAGGGCGCGTACGACGACCCGCGGGTCCGGCTCGTGCTCGGCACCGCCGTCGAGGGCATCGACCCCGAGACCCGGACCGTGCTGCTCGCCGGGGGCGAGGTGCTGGTCTACGACGAGCTGGTGCTGGCGACCGGCGCCGCGCCCTTCGTGCCGCCGATCCCCGGCCACGACCTGCCGGGCTGCTTCGTCTACCGCACGATCGAGGACCTCGAAGCGATCCGGGTGGCTGCGGCCACCGCCAAAGTCGGTGCGGTCGTCGGCGGCGGGCTGCTCGGTCTCGAGGCGGCCAACGCGCTGCGCCAGCTCGGCCTGGAGACCCATGTGGTCGAGATGGCGCCGCGGCCGATGGCGGTCCAGGTCGACGACGCCGGCGGGGCCACGCTGACCCGGCACCTGGAGCGGCTGGGCCTGACCATCCATGCCGGCGCGATGACGTCGGCGGTCGTCGAGCGCGACGGCCGGGCGGCCGGGATCGCGCTGAAGGGCGTGGCCGACCCGGTCGAGGCCGAGGTCCTCGTCTTCTCCGCCGGCATCCGCCCGCGCGATGCGCTCGCGCGGGCCGCCGGGCTCGACCTCGCCGAGCGTGGCGGCGTGCTCGTCGACGAGCAGTGCCGGACCTCCGACCCGCACGTGTGGGCGATCGGCGAGTGCGCGGCGCCGGGCGGGCGGATGTACGGCCTGGTCGCGCCGGGCTACACGATGGCCGAGGTCGTCGTGGACGCGCTGCTCGGCGGCCCGGGGTCGTTCACCGGCGCCGACATGTCCACCAAGCTGAAGCTGATGGGCGTCGACGTCGCGAGCTTCGGCGACGCGTTCGCGACCACGCCCGACTGCCTCGAGCTCGTCTACTCCGACGCCGTCGCCGGCGTCTACAAGAAGCTGGTCGTCTCCGAGGACGGCAAGCAGCTGCTGGGCGGGATCCTGGTCGGCGACGCGTCGGCGTACGGCGTGCTGCGGCCGATGGTCGCCTCCGGCATCGAGCTGCCGGCCAACCCGGAGGAGCTGATCCTGCCGGTCTCCTCCGGCACTGCGGTGACCCTCCCGGACGAGGCCCAGGTCTGCTCCTGCAACGACGTGACCAAGGGCGACATCGTCGCGGCTGCGGCGGCGGGGGAGACCACCCGCGCCGGCACGACCTGCGGCTCCTGCAAGGTGCAGACGAAGAAGATCATCGAGGACTACTTCGAGTCGGTGGGCAAGGTCGTCGACCGGAGCCTGTGCGAGCACTTCCCGCTCACCCGCCAGGAGCTCTTCGACGTCGTCGCGGTGCACGGGTACACCCGCTTCGACCAGGTCGTCGAGGCGCACGGCACCGGCCGCGGCTGCGACGTCTGCAAGCCCACGGTGGCCTCGATCCTGGCCAGCCAGCTGAACGACCACGTGCTTGCGAGCGATCGCCGTACGCTCCAGGACACCAACGACGCCTACCTCGCCAACATCCAGCGCAACGGCACCTACTCCGTCGTCCCGCGGATCCCCGGCGGCGAGATCACGCCCGAGAAGCTGATCGTGATCGGCGAGGTGGCCCGCGACTTCGGGCTCTACACCAAGATCACCGGCGGGCAGCGGATCGACCTGTTCGGCGCCCGGATGGAGCAGCTGCCGGCCATCTGGACCCGGCTGGTCGACGCCGGCTTCGAGTCCGGCCACGCCTACGGCAAGTCCCTGCGGACGGTGAAGTCGTGCGTCGGCTCGACCTGGTGCCGCTACGGCGTGCAGGACTCCGTGCAGCTGGCCATCGACCTGGAGCTGCGCTACCGCGGGCTGCGCTCGCCGCACAAGCTCAAGGGCGGGGTCAGCGGCTGCGCGCGCGAGTGCGCCGAGGCCCGCGGCAAGGACTTCGGCGTGATCGCGACCGAGAAGGGCTGGAACCTGTACGTCGGCGGCAACGGCGGCGCCACCCCCGCCCACGCCCGGCTGCTGGCCGGCGACCTCGACACCGACACCCTGGTCCGCTACCTCGACCGCTTCCTCATGTACTACATCCGCACCGCCGACCGCCTGCAGCGCACGGCGCCCTGGGTGGACTCCCTCGACGGCGGCCTGGACCGGGTGAAGGAGGTCGTCGTCGACGACGTGCTCGGGCTCGGCTCGGAGCTGGAGGCGGCCATGGCGCGCCACGTCGACTCCTACGTCGACGAGTGGCGGGCGACCATCGAGGACCCCGACAAGCTGGCCCGGTTCGTCTCCTTCGTCAACGCCCCGGAAACGCCGGACCCGCACATCTCGTTCCGCGCCGAGCGCGAGCAGATCGCGCCCGCCGACTCCGACGGTCCGGTCTCGCTCGGGAGCACGATCCCGGTGGGGGCGCCCCGATGACCCCTGTGTGCCGCCTCGATCAGATCGAGGTGGAGGGCGGGGTGACGGCGCTCGTCGACGGCGAGGCCGTGGCCGTGTTCCGGACGTACGACGACGAGGTCCTCGCGATCTCCAACTACGATCCCTTCTCACGGGCCTCGGTGCTGGCCCGCGGCATCGTCGGGACGCGGGGAGACATCCCGTTCGTGGCGTCGCCCATGCACAAGCAGGCGTTCGACCTGCGCACCGGGCAGTGCCTCGACGACGCGGCGGTCCGGGTCGCGTCGTACGTGGTCGAGGTGTCCGAGGGCATGGTGCTCGTCGGTCGCAGGAGGGAGAGCCCCGCGTGAGCGACCAGCCCCTCGCCGGCTTCCGCGTCGGCGTGACCGCCGCGCGCAAGGTGGAGGAGCAGATCGCCCTGCTCGAAAGACGCGGCGCGACCGTCGAGTGGGCGCCCGCGCTCTCGCAGGACCCCAACCAGGTCGACGACGCGTCACTGCGCGCGGCGACCGAGGAGGTGCTCGCCCGGCCGGTCGACATGTTCCTCGCGACGACCGGGATCGGCATGCGGACCTGGTTCTCCGCCGCCGACGACTGGGGGCTCGCCGATCCGCTGGTCGCCGTCCTGTCGTCGGCCGAGATCCTCGCGCGCGGACCCAAGTCGGTGGGCGCGCTGCGCCGGCGCGGGCTGCGCGAGATGTGGGCGCCCGAGTCGGAGTGCTTCGAGGACGTGCTGGAGCACCTGCGCGGCCGCGACCTGGCGGGCCTGCGGATCGTCGTCCAGGAGCATGGGCAGTCGCTCTCGATGGTCGCCCACGCCCTGCGCCGCCGGGGTGCCGACGTCACGGTCGTGACCGTCTATCGCGTCGCGGGTGCCGAGGACCCCGAGCCGATGTTCCGGATGATCGACCTGATCGCCGACCGCGAGCTCGACGCGGTCACCTTCACCTCCGCCCCCGCGGTCGCGGCGCTGATGGAGGCCGCGGGCGTGACCGGGCGCCGCGAGGACGTCGTCACCGCCTTCCAGGCCGACGTCGTGGCCTCGTGCGTCGGCCCGGTCACCGCGGCCGCGTTCGAGATGTGGGGCGTGCCGACGATCTGGCCCGAGCGCTCGCGGCTCGCGGCGATGATCAAGCAGCTGGAGGTCGAGCTGCCCTCGCGGCGTGAGGGCCTCTCGATCGAGCTCGACAGCGGCGCGCTGCTGCTCCTGCACGGCGACGACGTGCTGCTCGACGGCGTCGAGGTGAAGCTGTCGCCGGCCCCGACTGCCGTCCTGCACGCGCTGGTCGCCAACCCCGGCAACGTCGTCTCCCGCCGCGCCCTGCTCGCCATGCTGCCCTCGGGCACCGCCGGCTCCGAGCACGCCGTCGAGATGGCCGTTGCCCGGCTGCGCGCCGCGCTCGGCACCAAGGCGGTGCAGACGGTCGTCAAGCGCGGCTACCGGCTGGCGGTGACCCCCTCGTGAGGCTCGTGACGGTCGCCCACGGCACCCGGCACGCGACCGGCAACGAGGTCGCGCGGGCCCTGACGGCCGCCGCCGGCTCCCGGCTCGGCCTCCCCGCGGTCGCGTCGTACGTCGAGCTCTGCTCGCCCCTCTACGCGTCGCTCCCGGCCGAGCCGTCGGTCGTCGTACCGCTGCTGCTGTCGACCGGCTACCACGTGCGCGAGGACCTCGGCGGCGCCCGCCCGCTCGGCCCCGACCCGCTGCTCGCCTCCGCCCAGGTCGACCGGCTGCTGGCCGGCGGCGCGCGGCCCGGCCAGCCGGTGACGATGGTGGCCGCCGGGTCGAACGACCCGCTCGCCCTGCGCGACCTGCACCGCGCCCGCGACCTGCTCGCCGGCGCCTGGGGCGGCCCCGTCTCGCTCGCCACCCTCGCCGGACTGGGACTCCGCCCGGCCGCCGTGGTCCGCCCCGGCGACGCGGTCTCGCCGTACCTGCTCGCCGAGGGGTACTTCGCCGACCGCACCCGCCGCGAGTCGGTCGGAGCCTCCGTCGTCGCCGACGTGCTCGGACCGCACCCGCTCGTCGTGGATCTGGTCGTGCAGCGGGCGACGGCGTTGTTGGGCGCCCTGACGCACGCTGGTTGAGGTGCGAGCGGAGCGAGCCGGCACGCTGGTTGAGGTGCGAGCGGGGCCGGCGGCACGCTGGTTGAGGTGCGAGCGGGGCCGGCGGCACGCTGGTTGAGGTGCGAGCGGGGCCAGCGGCACGCTGGTTGAGGTGCGAGCGGAGCGAGCCTCGAAACCTGGTGAGCCGACGATCGGCCCTCACCTCAGCCTGCTGGTCGGGCTGCGGGGGTTTCGAGGCCCCTTCGCTCCTGCGTCGCTTCGGGGCACCTCAACCAGCGTCGTGTCAGCGCCTGCCTGACGTTGGTTGAGGTGCGAGCGGAGCGAGCCTCGAAACCTGGTGAGCCGGCCGTCGGCCCTCACCCCAGCCTGCTGGTCGGGCTGCGGGGGTTTCGAGGCCCCTGCGCTCCTGCGTCGCTTCGGGGCACCTCAATCAGCGTCGTGTCAGCGCCTGCCTGGACGCTGGTTGAGGTGCGAGCGGAGCGAGCCTCGAAACCTGGTGAGCCGACGGTCGGCCCTCACCCCAGCCTGCTGGTCGGGCTCCGGAGGTTCGGGGCACCTCAATCAGCGTCGCGTCACCCCCGATCCAGCTCCACCGCCTCTGGCGTGTGCAGCCGCACCATCACCCGGCGCGTGTGGGCGGGGACCCGCCCGGGCGTCAGCAGGCTGACGCCGACCATCGTCGCGACGGCCAGCGGGACCGACCAGGCGGCCGGCTGCTCCAGCAGTACGCCGGCCCAGCCGGAGGCGGAGTACGGCGCCAGCGTCCACGCGACCGCCGTACCGGAGCCGAGCCCGCCTACGACGAGGCCGGCGATCGCGCCGACGTCGGTGAGCCGGCTCCACCAGATCCCGAGCAGCAGCAGCGGGCAGAACGTCGAGGCCGCCACCGCGAAGGCGAGTCCGACCGCGCGGGCGACGCCGACGTTCGGGATCGCGAGCGCCACGAGCACGGGCACCAGGACGGCCACGACAGCCGCCAGCCGGAAGGCGGTCACGCCGCCGAGCCGCCGCTCGCCGTACACCCGACCGGTGACGTCCTGGGTCAGCACCCCGGACACCGCGATTGCCAGTCCCGAGGACGTGGAAAGGAACGCGGCGAACGCACCGGCCGTCACCAGTCCTGTCAGCACCTCGCCGAGTGGCCCCGGCACGATCAGCCTCGGCAGCTCCAGCACGAGCACGTCCGAGCGCCCCGACTCGGCCAGCTCGGGGGCGTACACCCGCCCGAGCGCGCCGTACGCCGTGGGCAGCAGGTAGAAGGCGCCGAGGAGCGCCAGCACCACCAGCGTCGTACGACGGGCCGCGCGGCCGTCGGGGTTGGTGTAGAAGCGGACCACCACGTGCGGCAGCCCCATGGTGCCGAGGAAGGTCGCGACGATCAGCGAGTAGGTCAGGTAGAGCCCCTGCCCGCCCCCGTCGGCGAGCGGGACCGACCACCCGGATGCGGCCTCGCCGACCACCCGGCTGCCCGGCGCGCCGTCGCCGGCCCACGCGACGAGCAGCACCATCAGCGGGAGCAGCAGCGCGGTGAGCTTCAACCAGTACTGGAACGCCTGGACGAACGTGATGCTCCGCATCCCGCCCGCCGTCACGTTCATCAGGACGACGAGCCCGACGATCAGCGGGCCGAGCCACACCGGCGCCCCGACCGCCGAGCGCAGGGTCAGCCCGGCACCCTGGAACTGTGGCAGCAGGTAGAGCCACCCGATCCCCACGACCAGCACCGAGCAGACCGCCCGGACCGCGCGCGAGCCGAGCCGGGCCTCGGCGAAGTCGGGCAGGGTGTACGCCCCCGAACGGCGCAGCGGCGCGGCCACCAGGACGAGCAGCACCAGGTAGCCCGCGGTCCAGCCGATCGGGTACCAGAGCATGTCCGCGCCGAAGGTCAGCACCAGGCCGGCGACGCCGAGGAAGGACGCGGCCGAGAGGTACTCGCCGCCGATCGCGGTCGCGTTCAGCCGCGGGTTGACCGAGCGGGACGCGACGAAGAAGTCGCTGGTCGTGCGGGAGAAGCGCAGCCCCCAGGCGCCGATCGCCAGCGTGGTCAGGGTGACCAGCACGATGGCGATGATCCCCGGGGCCGAGCTCACTCGCCGACCTCGTCGAGCAGCTCCGCGAAGTCGTGCTCGACCCGCTCGGCCCGGCGGACGTACCACCAGCCCAGGCCCAGCAGCAGCGGGTAGACCAGCACGCCGAGCAGCACCCACGCCACCGGTACGCCGGCCACGTCGACGTCGGCCAGCCCCGGCCAGAGGTGGAACAGCAGCGGCCACGACCCCACCGCGACGACGAGTACGGCGAGCACGCGCGCCGCCAGCCGCAGCTGCTCGCGCAGCAGGGAGCGCAGGTAGATCCCGCCCAGACGGGTGTCCGCGTCGATGTCGCGCGCCCGCGACCGGACGGTGGTACGCCGCCGCGGCGGCCCGGTCACCCGGACACGCTCGGTCACGGCTCCGTCCTCACGAGCCGGCCCGCTTCAGCAGCAGATCGCGCAGCTGCCGGGTGTGCCGCCGGCTGACGCCGAGCTCGACGCTCGCCCCGGACCGCCCGACGACGACCGTGCAGCGGCCCGCGTCCATCCGCACCTCGGCGACGTGGGCGAGCGAGACCAGCAGCGAGCGGTGGATCCGCACGAACCCGGCCGGCCCCCACTCGTCCTCCAGCTGGGACAGCGGCGTCCGCACCAGGTGCGAGCCGTCGTCGGTGTGCAACCGGGCGTAGTCGCCCTGCGCCTCGACGTACGAGATCGCGGAGCGGGCCACGAAGCGGGTCACTCCGCCCAGCTCGACCGGCACCTGCAGGTCACCGGCCGGCCCGCGGTCGGCGACGCCCTCGACCACACCCACCACCCGTCGTACCGCCTCGGCGAGCCGGTCGTCCCGCACCGGCTTGAGCACGTAGTCGACGGCCTGCAGCTCGAAGGCCTTCACCGCGTGCTGGTCGTGGGCGGTGACGAACACGATCGGCGGCGGCTCCCGGAAGCGGGCCAGCACCTGCGCGAGCTCGAGACCGGTCAGGCCGGGCATCTGGACGTCGAGGAACACCGCGTCGACCTCGATCTCCCGCAGCATCCGCAGGGTCTCGGTCGCGCTGTCGCAGGTCAGCACCTCGGCGACCCGCGGGTCCCGGCCGAGCAGGTAGGAGAGCTCGTCGAGCGTGGGCCGCTCGTCGTCGACCACCAGCACGGTCAGCGGGACCTTCACACCTGCACCCCCGGTGCGAATTTGGGTACCCGCACGATCACCCGCGTACCCGCTCCCGGCGCCGTCTCGACGACGAGCCCGTGCTCGTCGCCGTACGCGTTGCGCAGCCGGGCGTCCACGTTCCCCAGCCCGACGGAGTCGAGCGCCGTGTCGCCGGCGAGCGCGCGCCGTACCTTCTCCGGGTCCTCGCCGATCCCGTCGTCCTCCACCTCGATGACCGCCTCCTGGCCCTGGTCGCGCGCGATGATCCGGATGTGCCCGCCCTCGCCGCGGCCCTCGAGCCCGTGGCGTACGGCGTTCTCGACGAGCGGCTGGATGCACAGGAACGGCACCGCGACGGGAAGCACCTCGGGGGCGACGTTGAGCGTCACCCGCAGCCGGTCGCCGAACCGCGCCTCCTCGAGCAGCAGGTAGCGCTCGATGGAGCGCAGCTCCTCGGCGAGCGTGGTGAAGTCGCCGTGCCGGCGGAAGGAGTAGCGGGTGAAGTCGGCGAACTCCAGCAGCAGCTGCGCGCTCGGTCCGGGTCGGTGCGGACGAAGCTGGCGATCGCGCCGAGGGAGTTGTAGATGAAGTGCGGACTGATCTGGGCGCGCAGCGCCCGCACCTCCGCCTCCATCAGCCGGGTCCGTGACGCGTCCAGCTCCGCCAGCTCCAGCTGCCCCGAGACCCACTGGGCGACCTCGTCGGTGGCGCGGGCGAGCCCGGCGGTGGGGTACGGCGCGAACGCCTGCAGCGTCCCGACCACCCGCTCGTCCACGACCAGCGGGCTGGCGATGGCGGTCCGCACCGGGCAGCCCGCCTCGTCGCAGCGCAGGTCGGCGCGGTCGAAGCTGCGGGTGCCGCTGGCCTCCAGGGTGGCGGCCGTGAGATCGACCGCCTGCCGCTCGTGGTGCTGGCCGGTGCCGTCCCAGGCCAGCGGTCCCGCGGTGTCGGTCAGGGCGAGCGCGGGCGTGCCGAGCAGCGCGCGCAGGTGCTTGATGGAGCGCTCGGCGCTGGTGGCCGTCAGTCCCTCGCGCAACGCCGGGCTGGCCAGCGACGCGGTGTGCAGGGTCCGGAAGGTCGCGCGGTCGGCCTCGGTCCCGAGGTGCGTACGACGCCAGGCCCGACCCATGGCGTCATCATGCCGCCAACCTCACCGTCGGGTGGCGCGGCTCACTTGAAGTCGATCAGCAGCAGGTCGGTGGCGGTGCCGTCGGAGGTGGTCTCCATCGGCGTCGGCTCGTCGAGCCGGTCCTCGGCGGTCCGCTGCTCCTCGGCGGTCGCCGGGGCGTGCCGCACGATCTTGTCGGCGACGACCGAGCGGAAGCAGCGGACGACGTACGGCAGCTGCATGCCGTCCATGCCGCGGCCGTAGTCGTCGTAGAAGGCGCGCACCTCGGCGAGCTTGGCCGAGCGCTCCTCCTCGTCGAGGACGGCCACGTTGGACCGCGAGCGCACCAGGTCGAGGATCGACTCGCGGTCCACGCCCTGCCAGTGCTTGAAGACGGCGTCGTCGACGAACCCGAAGTGGCCGCAGGTCGACACCGGCTCCGTCGGGTCGACGTCCTGCTCCTGGGTGCCGATGATCCGGCCCAGCTTGCGCACCCACGGGATCCGCTCGTCGCGCTCGTTCCACACCAGGGCCAGCCGCCCGCCCGGCTTCAGCACCCGCGCCATCTCGGGCAGCGCCCGGTCCAGGTCGAACCAGTGGAAGGCCTGCGCGCTCACCACCACGTCGTACGACGCGTCCGGTGCGGCGATCTCCTCGGCCCCGCCGACGGCCGTGCGTACGTCGGGCAGGTCGCGCTGCAGGATGGCCAGCATCGCCTCGTCGGGGTCGGTGGCGTGCACGTCGTGGCCCAGCTCGACCAGCTGCCGGGTGAGCTTCCCGGTCCCGGCGCCCAGCTCCAGGACGGTCGCCGGTCGCTCCCCGGTCAGCCACCGCGCCGCCTCGAGCGGGTAGCTCGGCCGGCCGCGGTCGTAGGCGTCGGCCACGGAGCCGAAGGAGCGGGCGTGGAGGTCACTCATCTGTCCCAGGCTAACGCCCGAGTAGCCTCGCGTCCGTGACCGCGGACCCCCTTGCCTGGTTGGTTTCCCTCGAAGGGGTGCCCAGCGCGTTCGCGGCGGCACGCGACGGGATCGACGCGGTGCTGCGCGACCGCGGCCTGCGCCGTACCTCTCCCGAGACGACGGCGGAGTCACTGCTGCGCGGCGCGCACGCGAGCGCGGTCCTGGAGGGCTCGGCTTCCTCGCTCACCGAGGTCCGCGAGGGCCGGGGCGACGACGTCGCGTGCGACGCGGTCCGGCTCTCGACCGAGCTGCTGGGCCTGGTCCCGACCCTGCGGACCGCGCCGCTGCAGGCGCTGGCCCGGCTGCACGCCGTGGCCGCGTCCGGCTCGGTGGAGCCCGAGCGACTCGGCCGCCCGCGCGACGCCGAGTCGGCGGACCGGCTGCGCGACCTGGCGGGGCTGCTGACCGCCCGCACCGAGGTGCCTGCGCTGGTGGTGGCCGCCGTCGTGCACGCGGGCCTTGTCACGACGGCGCCGTTCGCCTCCCACAACGGCATCATCGCCCGCGCCGCCGAGCGGCTGGTGCTCGCCGCCCGCGGCGTCGACGAGAAGTCGCTGGTGGTACCGGAGGCCGCCCACCTCGCCCTGCGCGCCGAGTACGAGTCCAACCTGCGCGGGTACGCCGCCGGCACCCAGCCCGGCGTCCACGCGTGGCTGCTGTACGCCGCCGAGGCGTACGCCGCCGCCGCCGAGGCGAGCCCGCTGCGCCGGGCCGCCGAGTAGGAGTTCTCGGGGAGAGCCCGACGTTCTGGGTGGAAGTTTCGGCGCAGAACGTCCAGATTCCCCGGTGGACCGGTGAATCCGCGCGCCCGGCTCCACATGCAGGTGGCGCCCCAGTCTCGAAGGACTCGGGCGCCACCGCTGACACGTGGGCCTCGGGCTACCAGGCGTGCAGATTCGAATCGCTGCCACCGGCAGATCCGGTTGGGTCAGCACCCTGTAGGAAGGGTCGGTCGCCGCGTGGGTACCCGGCTCACGTGTACGTCTGTGGAGTTGTTGAGTCCCTGTCTACGCCGCTTCCCCCGGGGGTTCAACCCTTGACTTTCTCCCCTATTGAGGGGAGGCACCGACCCCGCTGGGTCAGGCGTCGGGGCGGCGCTTGCGGGCGCTGGCCCACAGCACACCGCCGACCGCGACGGCGCCGCCGACGGCCAGGGCGGCCAGCGTGGGACCGGCGGGAGGCAGTGCTCGGCCGCGCAGGGTGACCGGTCTGGTGAAGACCAGGACCGGCCAGTCGTGGGTCGCCGCGACCTTGCGCAGCTCCCGGTCGGGGTTGACGGCGAAGGCGTGGCCGACCGCCTCGAGCATGGGCGTGTCCGTCACCGAGTCGCTGTAGGCGTAGCACTCGGCCAGGTCGTAGTCCCGCTGCTCGGCGAGCTCGCGGACCGCTCGCGCCTTCTCCTCGGCGTAGGCGTAGTACGCGATCTCGCCGGTGTACTTGCCGTCCGCGATCTCCATGCGCGTCGCGATGACCAGGTCAGCACCGAGCATCTCCGCGATCGGCTCGACGACCTCGGCCCCGCTCGCGGAGACGACGACCACGTCGCGACCGGCGGCCCGGTGCGCCTCGATCAGGGAGACGGCCTCGTCGTACACCAGCGGGTCGACGATGTTGTGCAAGGTGTCCGCGACGATCTCGCGGACCGTGGCGACGTCCCACCCGGCGCACAGCTGCGACATGAACTGCCGCATCTTCTCCATCTGGTCGTGGTCCGCCCCGCCGACGAGGTAGACGAACTGCGCGTACGCCGAGCGCAGCACCGCGCGCCGCGAGATCAGGCCGCCCGCCTGGAACGGCTTGCTGAACGCCAGCGTGCTCGACTTGGCGATGATCGTCTTGTCGAGGTCGAAGAAGGCGGCGGTGGGACGTAGCGCCGGAGCCGTCATGTCCTCATCGTAGGGACCCCTGCCGAGGACCGCGCCGGGAACCGTCCACAGGTGCACCCGCGTCGCGGCTCGTCCCCAGGCGCCACCGCGCCAGGCATCGTCGGTCGGTGCGGCAGGGGAGCGTCCGGGTCATGAACCCACCCCTCTTCGTCACCCGCGACGAGACCCTGCTCGACGAGCTGCTCCGGCTGGCCGCCGCGGCCGGGATCACCCCCGAGGTGGCGGCCGACGTCGGAGCCGCGCTGCGGTCGTGGACCGCCGCCCCGCTCGTCCTGCTCGGGTCGGACCTCGCCGCGGAGATGGCGCGACTGTGCCCACCGCGACGTGCCGGCGTCCACCTGATGAGCTGGGGCGCCTCGCCCGACGGGCTGTTCCGGGTGGCGCTCGACCTCCGCGCGGAGAGCGTCACCGATCTCCCGCGGTCCGACGCGTGGCTCGTCGAGACGCTGACCGACCTCGGCGACGAACGACCCACCCGAGGGCTGGTCGTGGGCGTCGTCGGTGGGTCCGGCGGCGTCGGGGCGACGACGTTCGCGTGCGCCCTGGGACAGGTGGCCGGCCGGACCGGCCCCGCCGTCGTCGTCGACACCGACCCGCTCGGTCCCGGCGTCGACCGGATGCTCGGCGTCGAGACCCGGGACGGCATCCGGTGGGACGCGCTCTGCCAGACCACCGGACGACTCAGCGCACGGTCGCTGCGCGAGGCACTGCCTCGCCGGGACGGCGTCGGCGCGCTGACCTGGGATCCAGGCGCCCGTGGCGCCCTGCAGGCGTTCGCGGTGCGCGAGGCGCTCTCGGCAGCCCAGCGCGGACACGACACGGTGGTGGTCGACCTGCCGCGCGGTGCCGACCCGGTCGTCGAGGAGATTGTGGCCAGGTGCGACCTCGTCCTCGTGCTCGTCGCGCCCACGGTGACCGGGGTCGCCTCGGCCGGCCGGGTGTGCGGTCGGCTGCCGGACCCGGACGGCGCCCGCCTCGTGGTGCGGGGGAGCGGGCTCGACGCCGACGAGGTCGCGCGCGTGACCGGGTTGCCCGTGCTGGCCCAGGTGGGTCACCAGCGAGGGCTCGACGAGGCCATCGACCTGGGGCTCGGTCCGGTCCGGTCGTGGCGCGGGCCGCTCGGTCGCGGCGCCGGCGCCGTCCTCGACCGTCTGGCGCTCAGCCGGGCCGCGGCGTGAGTGCCGAGCTGCCCGCGGGAGTGGTCGAGGCGGTCCGCGACGACCTCGTCACCAGACCGGGCGACCTCACCCCGCACCGGGTCGCGGAGGCGCTGCGCCGGGCGGGCCGGCCGGTCGGCGACGCGACGGTCCTGGCCGTGCACGACGTGCTGCGGCGCGACGTCCTCGGCGCGGGTCCGCTCGAGCCGCTGCTCCGGCTGCCCGGCGTGACCGACGTGCTCGTCAACGGCCCGGACGCCGTCCACCTGGATCGTGGTGACGGGCTCGAGCTGACCGATGTCCGGTTCCCGGACGACGAGGCGGTTCGCCGGCTGGCCCAGCGGCTCGCCGCCACCGCCGGTCGTCGTCTCGACGACGCCACTCCGTACGCCGACCTCCGCCTCGCCGACGGCACCCGGTTCCACGCCGTGCTCGCCCCGGTGGCGAGACCGGGCACGGTCGTCTCGCTCCGCGTCCCGAGCGCGCGGCAGTTCTCGATCACCGGTCTGGTCGGTGCGGGGATGATCGGTGCGGGCGCGGCCCGGCTGCTCGCCGCCGTGGTGGCCGCCCGTCTGGCGTTCCTGATCAGCGGCGGCACCGGCAGCGGCAAGACCACGCTGCTGGCGGCACTGCTCGCCACCGTCCCTCCCGAGGAGCGTCTGGTCCTGGTCGAGGACGCCTCCGAGCTCCGGCCCGACCATCCGCACGTCGTCGGCCTGGAGGGTCGGCCGCCCAACATCGAGGGCGCCGGAGCGATCGACGTCCGCACGCTGGTCCGTCAGGCGCTGCGGATGCGCCCCGACCGGCTGGTGGTCGGGGAGGTCAGGGGCGCGGAGGTCGTCGACCTGCTCGCCGCCCTCAACACCGGCCACGAGGGAGGCTGCGGCACGCTGCACGCCAACTCGGCCGCCGACGTCCCCGCCCGGGTCGAGTCGCTGGCCCTGGCCGCCGGGCTCGGCCGGCACGCCGCCCACAGCCAGCTGGCCTCCGGCGTCGACCTGGTGCTCCACCTGACCCGCGATCGCGACGGGACCCGGCGGTTGCGCGAGGTCGCGGTGCCGATCCGCGACGACACCGGCCTGGTGCGCATGGAGACGGCCGTGCGATTCACTCCGGACGGCGGGGAGGTCACCGGGCCTGCGGCCGCCCGGCTCGAGCGCGCGCTGGACGCGTCATGACGGCGCTCGCCGTCCTCGCGGCCGCGCTGGCCGCCGGGCTGGCGCTCGGTCGACCGCCACGTCTGCGGGGCTCGCCCGTGCGGCGACGTCCGGGCCGGCACCTGCTGCCGCTCGGACTCGTCCCGCCGGCGCTCCTGGTGGCGGGCACGTCACCCCGGGTGCTGGTGGTCGTCGGGCTGGCGGCCGCCGGTTGGCTGGCCGGCTCCGCCCTGTGGCGACAACGCCGGGCGCGACTGGAGGCCGAGCGGACGACGGTCCGCGTCCTGGAGACCTGCGAGCAGCTGGCCGGTGACCTCGCGGTCGGACAACCGCCCGGTCCCGCCCTCGCCCGCGCCGCGGCGGCCTGGTCCGACCTCGATCCCGTGGCGCGGGCCTTCACGGTCGGCGCGGACGTCCCCGCCGCCTGGCGGGAGGTCGCGACCCGGCCCGGCGCCGCGGACCTGCGCCACCTGGCGGCCGCCTGGCAGGTCTCCCACCGCACGGGGCAGGGGCTCGCCGAGGCGGTCGACCGCGTCTCCGCGCGCCTCCGCGCCGGGCAGGCCACCCGCCGGGTGGTGCGCGGCGAGCTGGCGTCGGCCCGCGCCACCGCACGGCTCGTCGCCGGGCTCCCGGTCGTCGCGCTGCTCATGGGGTCCGGCGCCGGCGGTGACCCGATCGGGTTCCTGCTCGGTCATCCGGTCGGCCTCGCCTGCCTCACCGGCGGGCTCGGTTTCGCGATGGCGGGTCTCGCCTGGATCGAGGCGCTGGCCCGCGACGTCGACCGGGCCGGGTGAAAATGGTGACCTGGCCGGCCGTCCTCGCCGCCGTCGCCGCGGCTCTCGTCGTGCTCCTCCTGGTGCCCGGGCGTCCGCGCCTTCGCGACGGCCCGGTCAGACCGATGCCCGACCCGGCTGAGGGTGGGACCGGCTGGATGATGCGGTTCCGACCGTTGTGGTGCCTGCTCGCCGGCATGGCCGGAGCAGTCTTCGTCGGCGGGACCGCCGGGCCGGTGGCCGGAGTCGCCGCCGCGGGAGCCCTGTGGCTCGTGATCGGCCGTGCCGAACCCCCGTCCGTACGCCGGCGGCGCGAGCAGACCCGGGCCGACCTCCCCCACGTGGTGGGGCTGCTGGCGTCCGCGCTGCGGGCGGGCGCGGCCACGGGGGAAGCCGTCGGGGTCGTGTGCGAGGCCTTGCCGGGCGCGGCCGGCGACCGGCTGGCTCCGGTCGCCGCCAGGCTCGCTCTTGGTGTGGATCCGATCCGGGTCTGGGAGCAGCTCGCGGCCGACGACGCACTCGGTCCGCTCGGCCGAGCCCTGGCCCGGGCGCAGGCCACCGGCGCTCCGGTCGTCCGCTCCGTCGAGCGGCTCGCCGAGGACCTGGCGGCCGGTGCGCGCGCCGAGGTCGAGGACCGGGCGCGTGCGGTCGGTGTCAAGGCCGCGCTGCCGCTCGGGCTCTGCCTGCTCCCGGCGTTCGTGCTGATCGGCATCGTCCCGCTGGTCGCCGGGATGCTCGGGACGGTCGGGCTGTGAGGCCGGGTCTCGGACGCGCCACGAGCCGTCCACCGATCGGTGCCCGTCATCGCCTTCCACAGGGCGGGGATCGGGACCGGCGGCCGGACCGCAGGACGCCGCAGGCTCGATGCACCAGGCCGCACCCGTGGCCCTGACGAGGAGGAGACCTCATGCACGACCACCGGCAGGACCCGACCCCCGAGCAGCTCCAGCAGCCCGCGCGCGAGCGCCGCGAGGAACGGGGCATCACCACCGCCGAGTACGCCGTCGGCACGGCCGCGGGCGCGGGGCTCGCGGGTCTGCTCTACAAGATGCTCACCGGCGGCTTCGGCAACGAGCTGCTCTCGACGCTGTTCGACCACGTGCTCGGCCTGCTGGGCATCGGATGACCCGCCGCCCCCGACGCACCCGTGCTGTCCGCGGAGATCGCGGAGGTCGCGGAGGAGCTCGCCCCGAGAGCGGCGCGGCCACGGCCGAGCTGGCGATGGCGCTGCCGATCCTGGTCGCGGTGACCATCGGACTGGTCTGGCTGCTGGCGGTCGGGGCCGCTCAGATCCGGGTCGTCGACGCGGCGCGCGAGTCAGCCCGGGCCGCTGCCCGGGGCGACGACGACGCCGCGGCGGTGGCGCGGGGGGAACAGGTGGCCCCGGCGGGAGCCGCGGTCGTCCTGAGCCGCTCGGGCGACCAGGTCCGCGTGGTCGCGTCGGGGGAGGTGGGTGGTCCCGGCGGTCTCTTCCGCTTCCTGCCGGGGGTCACCGTCCGAGCGGAGGCCGTCGCCGCCGCCGAGGGAGAGGGCGGGGCTGGGGGAGTGACGCCGTGAGCGCCGACGACCGGGGTTCGGCGACCGTTCCGGCGGTGGCGTTCCTCGGCGTGCTGCTGCTCCTGGGAGTCGCGCTGGGCGCCGTGGCGGCTGTGGTCGTCGCTCACCGCTCGGCGCAGTCCGCGGCCGACCTCGCCGCCCTCGCCGCGGCGACGGCGCTGGCCGAGGGTGGCGACGGCTGCGGGGCAGCGGCATCGGTGGCCGGCGCCAACGACGCGGAGGTCACCCGGTGTGTGCTCTCCGGGCGGGAGGCGCGGATCAGTGTGCGGGTCGCGGGGCCGCGGTGGCGGATGCTGGACGTCGACCCGGAGGCCGAGGCGCGCGCCGGGCCGGCCTGAGGTCGACCGTCGGCGATCCGCTCAGCGCCGGTCCTGGTCCGCGTCGTCGTTGTCTCGGCGCCGCTCGCGGTCGGCGACCTCCAGCTTCTCGGAGAGCTCCTCGAGTCTCTTGGACTCGCGTCGCTGGCGCAGGGTGCGCTTGGTGCCGTACTTCAGGATCCCGAAGCCCCACAGGATCGCCAGCCCGGCGCCGACGCCGAGCAGGAAGAGCCCGAGCGGGCTGACGCCGAGGCCGACCACCTCGAGCGTCGTCCCGTTCATCTCGGCGGTGAACACGGCCGACACGATGACGAGCGCGCCGGCACCGATGAGGACGAAGCCCAGAAGCACCATGGGGCCGAGGCTACTGCTCCGCAGGGTCCGTCGGGGCGCCCGCGAGCAGGACGTCGAGGAGGGCCTGCGCGCCGGCCTTGTCGAGCGGGTTGTTCTGGTTGCCGCACTTCGGCGACTGGATGCACGAGGGACACCCGTCCAGGCAGGTGCACGCGGCGATCGCCTCGCGGGTGGCGGACAGCCAGGCACGGGCCGCGCGGAAGCCGCGCTCGGCGAATCCGGCGCCCCCGGGATGGCCGTCGTAGACGAAGACGGTGAGCACGCCGGTGTCGGGATGCACCGCGGTCGAGACGCCGCCGATGTCCCACCGGTCGCAGGTGGCGAAGAGGGGGAGCAGGCCGATCGAGCAGTGCTCGGCCGCGTGGGCGGAGCCGGGCAGGTCCGCCGCGGCCAGGCCGCTCTCGGCGAGGACGTGGTCGGGCACGGTCCACCACACCGAGGCGGTCCGCAGCGTCCGCACCGGCAGGTCCAGGGGCTCCTCGGCGATCACCTCTCCGCTGGGCTGGCGGCGCTTGAGGAAGGAGACCACCTGGTGACTCACGTCGACGTCGCCGAACGAGAGGCGGCAGCCGCCCCAGTCACGGTGCTCGCGCTCGCCGACGATGGTGATCTCGGTGACCTCGCGGGCGGAGGTCGAGTAGTCCGGGTCGGCGCGACGGATCTCGGCCACGTGCTCGTCGAGGTCGAGCGAGTCGACCAGCCACGTCTCGCCGCGGTGGACGTAGACCGCGCCGGCGTGGGCCGTGGAGTGGGCACTGGAGGCGTCGACCGTGCCGATCACCCGGCCGGTGCCCGCCTCGACCAGCTGCACGGGCGCGCCACCCGCAGAGCGGATGTCCGCGAGGTCGGCGGCGCGGCGTCGGTCGGTCCAGAACCAGCCGCGGGGGCGGCGTCGCAGCAGGCCGGCCTCGGTCAGGGCGTCGAGCACGTCGCGGGCGCCGGGACCGAAGAGCGGGAGGTCGGCCTCGGTGAGCGGTGCCTCCTGGGCGGCGGCGCACAGGTGCGGGCCGAGGACGTAGGGGTTGCCCGGGTCGAAGACGGTCGCCTCGACCGGGCGGCCGAGCAGGGCCTCCGGGTGGTGGACGAGGTAGGTGTCGAGCGGGTCGTCCCGGGCGACGAGCACGCCCAGCGCGTCCTGGCCGTCCCGGCCGGCGCGGCCGAGCTGCTGCCACATCGCAGCGCGCGTGCCGGGGAAGCCCGCCATCAACACGGCGTCCAGGCCGGCGACGTCGATGCCGAGCTCGAGCGCGTTCGTCGCGGCGAGGCCGAGCAGGTCGCCCCGCCGCAGCGCGGCCTCGATCGCGCGCCGCTCCTCGGGGAGGTAGCCACCGCGGTAGGCCGCCACTCGCCCCGGCAGGGACGGGTCGACCTCGGCGAGCAGTCCGGCCGCCGTCGACGCGACGTGCTCCACCCCGCGCCGGGAGCGGACGAAGGCGAGGGTGCGCACCCCCTCCAGCACCAGGTCGGTCAGCAGGTCGGCGGTCTCCGAGGACGCGGCCCGGCGCACCGGCGCGCCGTTCTCGCCGGTGTGGGGGGTGAACGGGGGCTCCCAGAGCGCCAGCGACACCTGGCCGCGCGGCGAGTCGTCGCCGGTGACGGCGAGGACGTCGAGACCGGTGAGCCGGTGGGCGGCGACCTCCGCCTCGGCCACGGTGGCCGAGGCGAGCACGAACGTCGGACGGGCGCCGTACGACGCGCACACCCGGCGCAGCCGCCGCAGCACGTGGGAGACGTGGGCGCCGAAGACGCCGCGGTAGTGGTGACACTCGTCCACCACGACGTAGCTCAGCGAGCCGAGGAACGCCGCCCAGCGGGCGTGACCGGGCAGCAGGGAGCGGTGCAGCATGTCGGGGTTGGTCAGGACGTACTCGGCGTGGTCGCGGGACCAGTCGCGCTGGTCGCGGGAGCTGTCGCCGTCGTGGGTGGTGACCCGGACGTCGAGGCCGAGACCCGACAGGGAGGTCAGCTGGTCCTGGGCGAGCGCCTTCGTCGGGGCGACGTAGAGCACGGTGGCGCCGCGCTGGCCCCGGGGGCGGCGGCTGTCACGGATCCGGGAGAGCGCGGGCAGCTGGTAGGCCAGGGACTTGCCCGACGCGGTGCCGGTGGCGAGCACGACGTGCTGACCCTCGTGCGCGGCGTCGGCGGCGACCGCCTGGTGCCGCCACGGGGTCGAGACGCCGCGTCGGCGGAACGCATCGACGACGTCGGGGGCGGCCCAGGCCGGCCAGTCGGCGCGGACTCCGGCGCGGGCGGGAAGCACCTCGACGTGGGTGAGCCGGTCCTCGCGCTCGGGCCGGGCGGCGAGACGCTCGATCGGCCCCGGGAGCGCGGGTTCGCTGCGCGGGATGGTCGTCGTCGTCACGCTCCCGATCCTGACAAACGGCACCGACAGCGTCGGGTCGTGGTGGCCGTCCGTGGTGTGGCCCTGTTTACTTCTTTGTGCGCACGGGCGTCCGGCATGGTTTCATTGTCCAGGCCGGGTATCGGGCGCGTGTCGTTCCGGACTCGGGAACCGGTCAGAAAAATCCTCCAGGGGAGTACACGTGGACCTCACTCTTGCAACGCGCGACGTCGATGGGAAGACCATCGTTGCCGTCGGTGGCGAGATCGACGTCTACACCGCGCCGAAGCTGCGCGACAAGATCACCGAGCTCGTCGCAGCCGGGGTCTACGACATCGTGATCGACATGGAAGCCGTCGAGTTCCTCGACTCCACCGGGCTCGGCGTGCTGGTCGGCGGGCT
Source organism: Nocardioides sp. (assembly GCF_035503875.1). Lineage (GTDB taxonomy): Bacteria > Actinomycetota > Actinomycetes > Propionibacteriales > Nocardioidaceae > Nocardioides. The sequence goes on along the minus strand of NZ_DATJTA010000022.1, from coordinate 5,077 downwards.
GAAGAAGGTGCGCGCCCACGACGGCTCGCTGCACCTCGTGTGCACCCAGGACCGGCTCCTCAAGATCTTCCGCATCACCGGCTTGGCGAAGGTGTTCGTGATCCACGACTCCGCCGACGCCGCTCTCGCCGGCAGCTGATTCCGCCTGCGCGGCCCTCCGCGCATCTGTACGCCCCGGTCGTCCCTCAGGGACACCGGGGCGTCGTCGTTCCCGCTCACCGGTCGTTCCGCGACGCTCGGAGAGCACGAATCGCCGGTCAAGATGTGACGCGCATCACTCAAACGCGCGTGACGTAGATCTCGTCTGCGTAGACTCCGGCTCGTTCTCAGACCTGAGTCACTCCCAGCTATCGCAGGAGGAAACGCATGACGGGAATCGCGCCCGCTGTGGTGGAAGTCTCCGGCGGCAATCTCGTCCTGGTCATCGTCGTCGCCCTGATCGCGCTCGGCGCGCTCGCCATGGCAGCGATGTTCCGCCAGGAGGTCCTAGCCGCCGGCGAAGGCACCGACAACATGAAGGCCATCGCCCAGGCGGTGCAGGAGGGCGCCAACGCCTACCTGACCCGCCAGTTCCGGACGCTCGCGATCTTCGCCGGGATCGCGTTCTTCGCGCTCCTGGTGCTTCCGGCCGACGACGCCATGGTGCGGATCTTCCGGTCGGTGTTCTTCATCGTCGGCGCGGGCTTCTCCGCGACCGTCGGCTACCTGGGCATGAACCTCGCCGTCCGCGCGAACCTCCGGGTCGCGGCGGCAGCCGAGAGCACGGGCCGCGAGCCCGCCATGCGGATCGGTCTGCGGACCGGGGCGATGGTCGGCATGCTCACCGTCGGTCTGGGACTGCTCGGGGCCAGCCTCGTGGTCCTGTTCTTCCAGGACGAGGCCCCGCACGTGCTGGAGGGCTTCGGCTTCGGTGCCGCCCTACTCGCGATGTTCATGCGGGTCGGCGGAGGCATCTTCACCAAAGCCGCCGACGTCGGGGCCGACCTGGTCGGCAAGGTCGAGAACAACATCCCCGAGGACGACCCGCGCAACGCCGCCACCATCGCCGACAACGTCGGCGACAACGTCGGTGACTGCGCCGGCATGGCCGCCGACCTCTTCGAGTCGTACGCCGTCACCCTGGTCGCCGCGCTGATCCTCGGCTCGCAGGCCTTCGGCGACGCCGGCCTGGTCTTCCCGCTGCTGATCCCCGCGATCGGTGCGCTGACCGCCGTCGCCGGCGTCTACCTGACCCGGCCCAAGGCCGGCGAGAACGGCCTGACGACCATCAACCGGTCCTTCTACCTCTCCTCGGCCATCGCGGCGGTGGCCAGCGTGGTGCTGGCCTACGTCTACCTCCCGGGCAGCTTCTCGGAGTTCGACAACATCGACGCCGGCCTCGTGGGCGCCGACGGCGACCCGCGCTTCATCGCCGCCGCCGCGGTCGTGATCGGCATCGTCATGTCGGCGGGCATCCTGGCGCTGACGGGCTACTACACCGGCACCGAGCACCGCCCGGTCAAGGACGTCGGCAAGACGTCGCTGACCGGCGCCGCGACGGTGATCCTCTCCGGCCTCTCGGTCGGGTTCGAGTCGGCCGTCTACACGACCCTCGTGATCGGGGCCGCCGTGTTCGGGGCGTACCTCCTCGGTGGCGCGGCCCTGACCGTCTCGCTGTTCGCGGTCGCCCTGGCGGGCTGCGGACTGCTCACCACCGTCGGCGTGATCGTCGCCATGGACACCTTCGGGCCGGTCTCCGACAACGCCCAGGGCATCGCCGAGATGTCGGGCGACGTCAGCCCCGGCGGCGCGCAGATCCTCACCGAGCTGGACGCGGTCGGGAACACCACCAAGGCGATCACCAAGGGCATCGCGATCGCGACGGCCGTGCTGGCGGCCACCGCCCTGTTCGGGTCGTACGCCACCTCGGTCTTCGAGGAGCTCGCCGACGCCAACGTGAGGCCGGACGAGGCGTACCTGCTCGACTTCAGCGTCTTCAACCCGGCGGTCATCGTCGGCGTCCTGCTCGGTGCGGCCGTGGTGTTCCTCTTCTCGGGCCTGGCGATCAACGCCGTGGCCCGGGCGGCAGGCGCGGTGGTCTACGAGGTACGTCGTCAGTTCCGCGAGATCGCCGGGATCATGGAGGGCACCGGCCGACCGGAGTACGGCAAGGTCGTCGACATCGTCACCAAGGACTCGCTGCGCGAGCTGATCACGCCGGGCATCCTGGCGGTGCTGGCTCCGATCGCGGTCGGCTTCGGGCTCGGCGTGACGGCGCTGGCGGGCTTCCTCGCCGGTGCGATCGGCACCGGCACGCTGATGGCGGTCTTCCTCGCCAACGCCGGCGGCGCGTGGGACAACGCCAAGAAGCTGGTCGAGGACGGCCACCACGGCGGCAAGGGCTCCGACGCGCACGCGGCGACCGTCATCGGCGACACCGTCGGCGACCCGTTCAAGGACACCGCCGGCCCGGCCATCAACCCGCTGATCAAGGTGATGAACCTGGTCTCGCTGCTGATCGCGGGCGCGGTCGTCTCGCTGAGCGTGGGCGACGACCAGAACAACATCCTCCGCGGCGTGATCTCGGTCGTGGCGGTGGCGATCATCGCCGCGGCCGTCTACGTCTCGAAGCAGCGGGAGGTCACGCTCGGCGACGACGTACCGCCCGCCCCGCCCGCGGCGCCGCCGACGACCCAGGTCGACCCGACGCCGACGGTGCAGAGGTAGCGCCCGACGTACGACGTAACGCGGCCCGCCCGGATCTCCGGGCGGGCCGTGCTGCGATCCAGCGCCGACTGTCCGCGGGTCCGCCTCCTAGGCTGTGCCGGTGACCACCAGCGACCTGCCGCAGCGGCTCCGCGAGGCCCTGACGACCGCGAACTTCACCTACGACGCGGTCGCCGACCTGCTGGGTCCGCTGGCCCACGGCGCGCTGGCCCGCAACGAGACCCGGCCGGGGGTACGCCGCACCACCGGGGGGTCGCCGCTCGAGACGCTGGTGCGACTGTTCCTGCTGCAGCAGCCGGTGCCGGCGGATCGCGCCGAGGCGGCGCTCCCGGGTCTGGTCGACCGGCTGGCCAACGAGGGGATCCTCGAGCAGTCGATCGGTGAGGTCGCCGCGCGGCTGGACGTGCGGCCCTACGCGACGGACGCCGGCGAGGACCTGTGGGTGGTCAGCGACCTGACCCCCGGCCTCGACGGCGGACCGCAGCGGGTCGGACCGCAGCACGTGCTGGGGATCAGCTCGGCCTCGACGTCCCTGGCCCAGCTCACGCTGCGCGACCCCGTCGCCCGTGCCCTCGACCTCGGCACCGGCTGTGGGGTGCAGGCGCTGCACCTGGCCGCGCACAGCACCTCCGTGGTGGCGACCGACGTCAACCCGCGCGCGCTGTGGATCACCCGGTTCAACACCGCGCTCAACGGCGTCGCCGACCGGGTCGAGGTGCGGGACGGGTCGTTCTTCGAGCCGGTCCGGGGAGAGCGCTACGACCTGATCGCCACCAACCCGCCGTTCGTCATCTCGCCGGCCACGGGGGAGCGGCTGGTCTACCGCGACTCCGGTCTGCCGGGCGATCGGGTGGTCGAGGACATCGTGCGCGCGGCGCCGGACCACCTGAACCCCGGCGGCTGGTGCCAGGTGCTCGCCAACTGGGTGATCGAGCGGGACCGTCCGTGGGACGAGCGGCTGGCCGGCTGGCTGGCCGACGACTGCGACGCGTTCGTCGTGCAGCGCGAGGTCGTCGACCCCGCGCAGTACGTCGAGCTCTGGCTCAAGGACGCCGGTCACCACGGCGCGCCGGACTACGCGCACCGCTACGACACCTGGCTCTCGTGGTTCGACGAGCAGGGCATCGAGGCGGTCGGGTTCGGCTGGGTCAACCTGCGCAAGCGTCCCGACTCCGGTACGCCGGCCCGGGAGCTGCTCGAGTGGCCCTACGACGTCGAGCAGCCGATCGCTCCGGCGATCGGCGCCTGGGGCGACGCGGTCGAGGCGCTCGCCGACGGGGTCGGACTCGACTCCCGGCTGAGCGTCCGGACCGACGTGCGCCAGGAGACCGTCGGCGCGCCTGGAGCCGAGGACCCGGAGGTCGTCGTGCTGCGCCAGCAGCGGGGGCTGCGCCGGGCGCGGCAGGTCGACACCGTGGAGGCGGGGCTGGTCGGGGCCTGCGACGGTGAGCTCGCCGTCGGCCAGATCCTGGACGCGCTGGCCCAGCTCCTGGACCGGGACGCGGCCGAGACCCGGACGGCGTACCTCCTCGTGGTCCGCGAGCTGGTCGCGGAGGGCTTCCTCGAGCCGGCCTGATCGTGCGCGCGCCGGGGTCACTCGGCAGCTCGGGCGCGGTCGCGCAGCGACACCAGCTGCTCGCGCGTGGCGCCGAGCAGGACGTCGGACCGGTACAGCGGGAGCAGGTCGGGCACGCCGTCCGGCCGGCGCTGCAACGGGTGACCGCGGAAGCCGTGGAGCGCGCCGGACACCTCGCGACCCGACGACGACAGCGAGCCCGGCAGGCCGAGGGTGTCCTGCACGGTGCCGACCCGGCGGGGGCCGGCCGGGTGGAACAGCCCGTTGGCCTTGCCGACCGCCCAGCAGATGCCGCCGGCCAGGTGGGCAGCGGATCTCGGCCGGGTGATCCGCACCCGGTCCTCGACCCACAGGGCGAGCAGGGCGTGCCGGAAGGCATGGGCGGTCTCGTCGTCGAACCACCGCTCGGCCACGATGTCGAGCAGCGTCGCGGCGGCCTGGAGACGCTCCCGGGAGTCCTCGTCGGGACAGTCCGTGGGGAGGTCGGTCGCGTCGTCGGTCAGCGGCTCCGCGTCGAGCGCGTCCACCGCCGCCCGCCCGCCGCAGACCTCCGTGAGCCAGTCGAGCACCTGCACGTGGTGAGGCGGCGGCGGAGCCGGGGGAGGAGGCGCCGGGCGTTCGACGTACGCCGCCCACTCGGTGCCGGCGGCGCGCTCGTGCCACGTGTCGACGAGCCGGCCGCCGACGAAGACGAGGTGGGTGACGCGCTCGTCGAGGGCGACGCCGGCGCGGGGATAGGGGTCGGGATCGAACCAGTCGTGCACGGGGACCTCCACGGGTCGGGGGCGGTGGATG